>JAPOTD010000144.1 GCA_026709365.1 Gammaproteobacteria bacterium | reverse complement strand
CCGGGTAGCTATGTTCGGACGGGATAACCGCTGAAAGCATCTAAGCGGGAAGCCCACCTCAAGATGAGATCTCACCAAATCATTACGATTTCTGAAGGGCCCTCGAAGACTACGAGGTTGATAGGCAGGGTGTGTAAGCGCTGTGAGGCGTTGAGCTAACCTGTACTAATTGCCCGTGCGGCTTGACCATATAATCGAACGCATCGACGTTGGCACGGATTTGCGTTGAATTGGTTTTGCAACTTTTTGCGTAAGACGCATCACAACCGCGTTGTTGGCTACATGTTCTTTGAATGCTCTCGTCTTGCGGCTGCGAAGTTCCGCAGTGCTTGCCAATCGGCAAGCCAAGGTGAGAAACGGTTTGCCTGACGATACTAGCGTGT
Organism: Gammaproteobacteria bacterium; assembly: GCA_026709365.1. GTDB lineage: Bacteria > Pseudomonadota > Gammaproteobacteria > Pseudomonadales > Azotimanducaceae > Azophilus. The sequence goes on along the minus strand of JAPOTD010000144.1, from coordinate 21,861 downwards.
TGGAACCACCTGATCCCTTCCCGAACTCAGCAGTGAAACGACTCAGCGCCGATGGTAGTGTGGGGTCTCCCCATGTGAGAGTAGGTCGTCGTCAGGCTTTAATAGCGAAACCCCGCCCTTGGCGGGGTTTTTTTGTGCCCGCGGGCTAGTTTGGAGTCGGCATGAGCGAAGAGCTTTCCGTGCTGCTGCGCCGCTTGCTCGACCATGGCGAGGTGCCTGCCCATCAATTTGAATCGGAAGAGGCTGCTCCGCAACGGCTGGGCTTGGTGGTCAGGAATGGCAAGGTTCTGCTTCCTGCGGGCGTGGCCGCTCTCGACCCGGAGGCCATAAGCGCGCTGCTCGCACCGCAGGCAGTTCATTGGCTGCGTGGCGTGACGGTTTTCCCCACCGTGGACTCCACCAATTCCCGTATGGTGAAACTGGCGCAGTCGGCGTCGATAGACGGCTTGGCCTGGTTTGCGGAACTGCAGACCGCTGGCCGGGGCCGGCGCGGACGCCACTGGCTCACGCCCTTTGGGCGCAACATCGCGCTAAGCTTGGGTTTTGAGCTTGGCCTGCCCGCCGGGGGGCTCGGAGGCCTCAGCTTGGCCGTTGGCTTGGCGGTGGCCGAGTTTCTGCGCCATGAGGGCGTTGTGGCGGCAGCCGTCAAATGGCCCAATGACGTTTACATTGGCGGCGCCAAGGTGTGCGGCATTCTCATGGAAGTGGTGGCTAAGGCCGAACGCTGCGCCTGCATTGTCGGCATCGGCTTGAATGTGGACCTGCCTGTGGCTGCCCGCACGGCCATCGACCGTGAAGTGACGGATTTGAGGACCCACGGGCTGTCGATGGACCGCAATGAAATTGCCGCAGCTTTGGCGTCGGGGGTCGTGGAGGCCGTGCGCCGCTTTGGCCGCGAAGGCTTTTCCCCTCGTCGTTCAGCCTATGATCGGCTGCATGTTTGCCAAGGCAGGGAGTGCCGCATGATCCAGGGCGACCAAATCCTGGATGGCTTGGTTCTTGGCGTGACCGGCGAAGGCGCGTTGCGAATGCGCTGTGCGGGTGAAACCATTGAGGTCACCGGGGGCGAAGTCTCGCTTCGCGTTGCCTCCAAGCCGAGGTAGAAGCGGGAACCCAGACAGGATGCCTCCGCGAACTGAGAAACAGCCAGGGTATCCGGAGATCAATCGTGCTTTTGCTCATTAACGGAAAGGCACTGCTCGCGCTGGCGCTTCTGCTTAATGGCGTTGTTGCAGCCTTTTCCTTCTCCCTGCCCGGCCCCCAGCCCCAGCTTCCGGTTCCGGAACCGGCGCGAGGGGACGTGAACGCGCTCCCGCTGCCCGGCGCGAGTGGCGATGCAGCCTTGTCGGACCTCGTTTGCCGACGCTGGGGCCCGTTGGGCGATCCCTCCGCTTTTGCGTCCTTGACGAAGAGCATTGAAGCTCGGGGCGGCAGCGTTGAGATCATGGAGGCCCGCGTGGCTGGCGAGCCCGACCATCTCGTGCTCATTGGCCCGGTTGCCACCCCGACGGCAATGCGTCGGCTGCGCGATGAATTGCGTTCGCAGTCGATCCCCAGCCAACTGATCGGTGAAGCCCTTGGTCCACCCGATTGCGGCGCGCCGTTGACGCCGGAGGATCAACCGAGTCGCAGCGGGGGGGGCGTCTCCGATTGCCCTGAGGATGCACGATTCACCGCCGCTTTGGCCGTGGGCGTCTTCGCCGATTCAAGCGCCGCTGCGGCCTTTCGATCCGAGTTGGCGACATTGGGCTACCGCGTCAGGTTGGAAACTCTTGACCGTCCCCGCAAAGCCTACCATCTGCGCGCCCAGTCGCCCCGCAACGTGCCGGCCTTCGCGCTGCCCCCGACGCCTTGCGGGACGGACGCGCAACCTTCGGCGGCGTGACCGAGTCGCTGCGCGGGCAACCTCGCGCGAACTTGGGGCCGGCACCGTAGGCTCTCGGCTGTCGAACATTTCCGAAAAGAACGCGCACTGGCCCATTGCGTCAGCACATCGCCTTCTATAGAATGCCGCTCCCGCTTTTCGCCGCCATAGCTCAGCAGGTAGAGCAACTCACTTGTAATGAGAAGGTCCAGGGTTCAATTCCTTGTGGCGGCACCAGAGCCTTCGGCATGACTTTGGCTTGAGTGGGGGCTGTGGACGGGTGACGGCAGGAGCGGCGGAACAACCGGTTGAAGTGGCGTTGCGGGCTTTGGCCCCTTGGCATGAGGGCAGATGAGCAGGGTGGTCGTGCATGCGCCGAGGGCGCAGCGGATGGTTTCCCGTGTCGAAATCGGGTGGGGTTCCCGAGTGGTCAAAGGGATCAGACTGTAAATCTGACGGCTTAGCCTTCGAAGGTTCGAATCCTTCCCCCACCACCAGGATTCGACGCTGCATCTCGTCCGAGGTTGAGGCTTCCTCAAGGCGGGACTTTAGGGATCGATGCGGCCTCATTGGAGGCTTGGAGTAAACGGAGACGGTCGCGCGGGTATAGTTCAGAGGCAGAACCTCAGCCTTCCAAGCTGATGACGCGGGTTCGATTCCCGCTACCCGCTCCAAAGCGCACTGCTTGGTTGGCTGAATGCTCACATAGCTCAGTCGGTAGAGCGCTTCCTTGGTAAGGAAGAGGTCATCGGTTCAAATCCGATTGTGAGCACCACATGTAGCTGAGCATCGCGCAGCGGCGTTTGTTTTGGCCGCCGCTGGCGCCGACCCGACTCAAGGAGCAAGAAGGAATAGGACATCATGGCGAAGGAGAAGTTTGAGCGGACGAAGCCGCACGTGAACGTGGGCACGATCGGTCACGTTGACCACGGCAAGACGACGCTGACGGCGGCGCTGACGAAGGTCTGCGCGGCGGCGCGGGGCGGCGAGGTCCGCGAGTTCGACCAGATCGACAACGCGCCGGAGGAGCGCGAGCGGGGCATCACGATCGCCACCTCGCACGTCGAGTACGAGAGCGACGCCCGGCACTACGCGCACGTTGACTGCCCGGGTCACGCGGACTACGTGAAGAACATGATCACGGGCGCGGCGCAGATGGACGGGGCGATCCTGGTGGTCTCGGCGGCGGACGGGCCGATGCCGCAGACGCGCGAGCACATCCTGCTGTCGCGTCAGGTGGGGGTTCCGCGGATCGTGGTTTACATGAACAAGGCGGACATGGTTGACGACGAGGAGCTGGTTGAGCTGGTCGAGATGGAGGTCCGGGAGCTTCTGGACCAGTACGAGTTCCCCGGCGACGAGACGCCGATCATCGTGGGCAGCGCGCTGAAGGCCCTGGAGGGCGACGAGGGGGAGCACGGCGTGGGTTCGATCCAGGCGCTGCTGGACGCGCTGGACGGCTACATCCCGGAGCCGGAGCGGCCGGTTGACCAGCCGTTCCTGATGCCGATCGAGGACGTGTTCTCGATCTCGGGCCGGGGGACGGTGGTGACGGGCCGGATCGCGCGCGGGGTCGTGAAGGTGGGCGACGAGGTGTCGATCGTGGGGATCAAGGAGACCCAGAGGACGACCTGCACGGGCGTTGAGATGTTCCGCAAGCTGCTGGACGAGGGCCGTGCGGGGGAGAACGTGGGGGTTCTGCTGCGGGGCACGAAGCGCGACGAGGTTGAGCGGGGCCAGGTTCTGGCGGTTCCGGGGAGCATCACGCCGCACGTTGGCTTCGACGCGGAGGTTTACGTTCTGTCGAAGGACGAGGGGGGGCGCCACACGCCGTTCTTCCAGGGGTACCGCCCGCAGTTCTTCTTCGAGACGACGGACGTGACGGGCACGGTTGAGCTGCCGTCGGGTGTTGAGATGGTGATGCCTGGGGACAACGTGAACATGGCGGTTTCGCTGATCTCTCCGATCGCGATGGAGGAGGGCCAGCGCTTCGCCATCCGCGAGGGCGGGCGCACCGTCGGCGCCGGCGTTGTCACCAAAATCACGACCTGATGCGTTTTGGGTAACCGAAGATCGATAGCTTGATCACGACACGGTCCATATTTTGACGAACGAAAGGCCAGTAGCTCAATCGGCAGAGCAGCAGTCTCCAAAACTGCAGGTTGGGGGTTCGATTCCCTCCTGGCCTGCCAATGCCTCGCCGCGATGAATCGGCGAGCGTGGTTGGCACATCAACACAGGCCGTCCAGTGCGTGGCGGTGCGAGGTCTGATGGCGCAAGGATTGACAAAGAGAGCCTCAGGGACTGAAGGCAGGAAGCTGGCGGGCGTCAGCGCTGGCGCGACCGTGGGTGGCGGGCTGGATTGGCTGAAGTGGCTGATTGCCGTCGCGCTGTTGGCATTGGGCGTGTTCGGCAACTGGTACTACCAGGACGAGTCGCTGTTGATGCGCGTCATCGGGCTGATTGCCGTCGCCGCCGTTGCCGTCGGCATTGCGCTGCAAACCCAACGCGGCGCCGCGATCTGGGCTCTGCTCAAGGAGGCCCGCGGCGAGATTAGGCGGGTGGTTTGGCCCACCCGTGACGAAACCCTGCAGACCACGGTCATCGTCTTGGCGCTGGTGTTGGTGTTCGCGCTGATTTTGTGGATGCTCGATTCAGTGCTGAGTTGGTTCGTCTCCTCGGTTATCGGCTAACGCGGCATATCGGATGAAGAGCCGGATGAAGAGCCGTTCATGGATAGTTTTAGTGGGTCGAGCTGCGTTCACAGGTGCCGTGCCGTTCATGGGTGGTGTTGATGAGTAAAAGGTGGTACGTCGTTCACGCATACTCCGGCCTGGAGAATAATGTTGCGCGGACGCTTGGGGAGCGCATTGAACTGTCGCCGCTCAAGGACCACTTCGGGCGCATACTCGTACCCGCCGAGAAGGTGGTGGAAATGCGTGCCGGGCAGAAGCGCCGCAGCGAACGCAAGTTTTTCCCCGGCTACGTCTTGGTGGAGATGGAGCTAACCCAGGAAACCTGGCATCTGGTCAAGCAGACTCCCCGGGTGATGGGATTCATCGGCGGCACCGCCGACAATCCCGCACCGCTGTCGCCCAAGGAAGCTGACGAGATACTCGCTCGCGTTGAAGCGGGCACCGGCAAGGCGGCGCCCAAGGTGGTCTTTGAGCCGGGCGAGGTGGTGCGGGTCGTTGATGGGCCCTTCAATGACTTCAGCGGCTACGTTGAGGAAGTGAACTACGAAAAAAGCCGGCTGCACGTGGCGGTCACCATATTTGGCCGCTCGACGCCGGTGGAGCTTGACTTCGGGCAAGTGGAGAAAGGCTAGCGAGGCGACGCCTCGAAGCAATGGCAGGGTGGTCGCCGGTCGCAAGGTTGGCGGTTCGGCAAGGTCGCCCTGCCATTAGGAAGAAAAGGGTGGTTCGCTGCCCACGCAAACGGGGAGCCCAAGGCGCGGCCGCGTGGCCGCGTTCAGGGCGCTGGCACCCGAGGAGATAGTTGGATGGCAAGAAAAGTCATGGCCTACGTCAAGCTGCAGGTGCCGGCGGGACAGGCCAACCCCAGCCCCCCTGTAGGCCCTGCCCTGGGCCAGCATGGCGTCAACATCATGGACTTCTGCAAGGCCTTCAACGCCCAGACCCAGAGTCTTGAGCAGGGACTGCCGATCCCTGTGGTCATCACCGTGTACGCCGACCGCAGCTTCACCTTCATCACCAAAACGCCCCCGGCATCGGTGCTGCTGAGAAAGGCGGCTGGCATCGACAAGGGCAGCGCCACGCCCAACACGGTCAAGAAGGGAACCGTGACCCGTAGCCAACTCGAGGAAATTGCCAAGCTGAAGGATCCAGACCTCACCGCCGCTGATCTTGACGCCGCAGTGCGCACTATTGCTGGCAGCGCCCGCAGCGCGGGCATCGAAGTCGTCGAAACCGGCGATGCGGCGATTGCGGAGGGTGCGTAGAATGGCCAAGCTGAGCCGTCGTCGGCAGGCCATTGCCGAAGCCGTGGACCAAAGCAGGTTCTACCCCATTGATGAGGCCGTGGGCCTGCTTTCCGAGTTGTCCAAGGCCAAGTTCAAGGAGAGCTTTGACGTATCGGTAAACCTCGGCGTCGATGTGCGCAAGTCGGATCAGACGCTCAGGGGCGCAAGCACGCTGCCCCACGGCACGGGCAAGGCGGTGCGGGTGGCGGTCTTTGCGCAAGGAGAGAGCGCCAGCCTGGCCGAAGCCGCCGGGGCGGATGCGGTGGGTCTTGACGAGCTTGCCGAACGCATCAAGGGCGGCGACCTGAATTTTGACGTGGTCATCGCCACGCCGGATGCCATGCGGGTGGTTGGCCCCTTGGGTCGGCTGCTGGGGCCCCGGGGGCTGATGCCCAACCCGAAAACCGGCACCGTTACCGCTGATGTGGAGGTGGCCGTCAAAAACGCCAAGGCGGGGCAGGTTCGCTTCCGCACTGATCGGGGCGGCATCGTCCATGGCAGCGTCGGTCAAGTGGGCTTCTCCGCCACCCAAGTCAAGGAGAATCTGGAGACGCTGGTGGCGGATTTGAAGAAGTCGCGTCCCGCTTCGGCGAAGGGCGTTTATCTTAAGAAAATCACCCTTTCAACAACGATGGGGCCGGGTCTCGCCATTGACCAGGCGTCGTTGGAGATCTAGCGGCCCACCGTTGGCGCCGGTCGCGGTCGAACGCGGAGCGGAGCGCTGGCCCAAGCCAAAACGCGAAACCATCAAGCGGAAGAATAAGGCGGAATCAAGTGGCTCTCAGGCTCGAACAAAAGCAAACGATCGTCGCCGAAGTCGGCGCTGAGGCGCGCAAGGCGCACTCGGCGGTACTGGCGGACTTCCGCGGCTTGACCGTGGTTGACATGACCGAATTGCGCGTCAAGGCGCGCCGCGAGGGGGTGTACCTCCGGGTGGTTCGCAATTCCCTGGCGCGCCGCGCCGTGGCAGGCACCGAATTCGAGTGCTTGAACGACGCGCTCGAGGGCCCGACCCTGCTGGCGCTGTCGCTGGACGAACCGGGTTCGGCGGCTCGCCTGATGAGGGCGTGCGTTGATGAGTACGAAGCGCTTGAAGTGAAGGCGCTGGCCATCGGCGGCACCCTGCTCGCTGCCAGCGAGATCGACCGCGTCGCCAACCTGCCCACTCGTCCCGAAGCGCTCGGCCTGTTGATGGGCGTCATGCTGGCGCCAATCAGCAAATTGGCCCGAACCCTGAACGAGGTTCCGGCCAAGCTGGTGCGCACCTTGGCCGCGGTTGGGGAGGCGAAGGAGACGTCAACGGGCGGCGTCGCGGAAGCGCTCGCCGAGCCCCCGCAAGTGGTGGGCGAAGGCTGACGCCAGCCGCAATCGGTTTCGAAACGAGAACCTGCCGGCAACCAAACGGCTGGAAACCCTAAGAAGGAGATAAAACTATGGCTTTGTCCAAAGACGACATCCTGAACGCCATTGCCGACATGAGTGTCATGGAGGTGGTGCAGCTCGTTCAGTCCATGGAGGAGAAGTTCGGCGTTTCCGCCGCGGCGCCGGTTGCGGTTGCGGCGGCAGCCGCCGGCGACGGCGGCGCTGAGGTCGCCACCGAGGAGCAGACCGAATTCGATGTCGTGCTGAGCGTCATCGGGGACAAGAAAGTCAACGTCATCAAGGTGGTGCGCACGATCACCGGGCTTGGCTTGAAGGACGCCAAGGGCTTGGTGGATGGTGCGCCTTCGACGGTCAAGGAGGGCGTCGCCAAGGCGGAGGCCGAGGAAATCAAGAAGCAGCTTGAGGAAGCGGGCGCCCAAGCCGAGTTGAAGTAGCTTGGCCGCCCCAGTCCAGCGGAACTGCGGCACCGGCGCTCGATTGGGCACCGGCGCCGCCCTGCCTGCGCGACTGGCACCCTCGTCGCCACCCTGCCGGCCCCGGTATGCGGGTTCCGGCCGTTTGTCGTTGTGTGAAAAACTTTAAGATCCCGGGAGATTCGAATGGCGTATAGCTTTACCGAGAGAAAACGCGTTCGCAAGGACTTCGGCAAGATTGCCGAGTCCATGGAAATGCCCTACCTGCTGGCCATCCAGGTGCAGTCCTACGGCAAGTTCCTGCAGCGCGGCGTTCCCGCCAGCAAGCGTCGCGACGTGGGCTTGCACGCCGCGTTTCGTTCGGTGTTTCCCATTGTCAGCTACTCGGGCAACGCGGCCCTCGAATACGTGGACTACCAGCTCGGCGAGCCGGCTTTCGACGTCAAGGAGTGCATTCTGCGCAGCATCACCTACGCTGCGCCGCTGCGCGTCAAGGTGCGCTTGATCATCTATGACCGGGAGTCTTCCAGCAAGGCGATCAAGGACATCAAGGAGCAGGAGGTGTACATGGGCGAAGTGCCGCTCATGACCGACAACGGCACCTTCGTCATCAACGGCACCGAACGGGTCGTCGTTTCCCAGCTGCACCGCTCGCCGGGCGTGTTCTTCGACCATGACCGGGGCAAGACCCACAGCTCCGGCAAGCTGCTTTACTCCGCCCGAGTGATTCCCTACCGCGGCTCCTGGCTCGACTTCGAGTTCGACCCCAAGGACTGCGTGTTCGTGCGCATTGACCGTCGGCGCAAGCTGCCGGCGACGATCATTCTGCGGGCGCTTGGCTGCTCCAGCGAGGAAATGCTCGGCATGTTCTTCGACATGAACGTCTTCCACGTCAAGAAGAACGGCTTTTCGCTCGACTTGGAGGCGGACCGGCTGCTTGGCGAGGTGGCGTCGTTTGACATCACCACCCGCCAAGGCGAAGTGGTCGTCGAGGCCGGCAGCCGCGTGACCAAGCGACATGTCAACCAGCTTCTGCAAAGCCGGATCAAGCGCTTGGACGTGCCTCGGGAGTATCTGCTCGACGGGGTGACGGCGGAGGACGTCGTCAATGATGAAACCGGCGAGATTCTGCTGCCGTGCAACTCCGTCATCACCGAGGAGGTGCTCGAGAAGCTGCTGGAGATGGAGGTCTCGACGATCAAGACCATCTACACCAACGAACTCGATTGCGGGCCCTATGTCTCCGATACGCTGCGCATCGACCCGACGTCCAATCAACTTGAGGCGCTCGTGGAAATCTACCGCATGATGCGCCCGGGCGAGCCGCCCACTAAGGAGGCCGCCGAGAACCTGTTTGAGAACCTGTTCTTCTCCAAGGAGCGCTACGATCTCTCGACGGTTGGCCGCATGAAGTTCAACCGCCGTCTCGGACGGGGCAGGACCACCGGCGCGGGCGTCCTGTCCAAGGACGACATCATTGACGTCCTTAAGATCCTAATCGACATCCGCAATGGCCGCGGGTCGGTGGATGACATCGACCACCTCGGCAACCGCCGGGTGCGCTCGGTGGGCGAGATGTCCGAGAACCAGTTCCGCGTCGGCCTGATCCGGGTCGAGCGGGCGGTGAAGGAACGCCTCTCGCTGGCCGAATCGGAAGGGCTCATGCCCCAGGACATGATCAACGCCAAGCCGGTGGCGGCGGCGGTCAAGGAGTTTTTCGGCTCCAGCCAGCTCTCCCAGTTCATGGATCAGAACAACCCGCTTTCCGAGGTCACCCACAAGCGTCGGGTATCGGCCTTGGGGCCGGGCGGCCTCACCCGGGAGCGGGCGGGGTTCGAGGTTCGCGACGTGCATCCCACCCACTACGGGCGGGTTTGCCCCATCGAGACCCCGGAAGGTCCGAACATCGGCCTGATCAACAGCTTGGCGGCCTACGCCCGCACCAACGAGTACGGCTTTTTGGAGACCCCCTACCGCAAGGTGGTGGGTGGCCGCGTGGCGGATGAAATTGAGTACCTTTCGGCCATTGACGAAGCGGAGTACGTCATCGCCCAAGCCAGCTCCCGGCTGGACGGCGACGGCGCCTTCGCCGAATCCTTGGTTGACGTGCGCCATCAAAACGAGTTCGCCAAGATGGAGCCGGACAACGTCAACTACATGGATGTCTCCCCCAAGCAGGTGGTCTCCATCGCCGCTGCGCTGATCCCCTTTCTGGAGCACGACGACGCCAACCGGGCGCTGATGGGATCCAACATGCAGCGCCAGGCCGTGCCCACCCTGCGCACCGAAAAGCCCTTGGTGGGGACTGGCATCGAGCGCCATGTGGCCCGGGATTCCGGGGTTTGCGTCACCGCCAGCCGGGGCGGCGTGGTGGACAGCGTGGATGCCGGGCGCATCGTCGTGCGGGTGTCGGAGCAGGAAACCGAGGCCAACGAGGCTGGCGTGGACATCTACAACCTGATCAAGTTCACCCGTTCCAACCAAAACACCTGCATCAACCAGCGGCCCCTAGTTGCGCCGGGCGATCAGATTGAGCCGGGCGACATTCTGGCCGACGGCCCGTCGGTCGATATGGGTGAGCTGGCTCTCGGCCAGAACATGCGGGTGGCCTTCATGCCTTGGAACGGCTACAACTTCGAGGACTCCATTCTGGTCTCGGAGCGGGTGGTGCAGGACGACCGCTTCACCAGCGTTCACATCCAGGAACTGACCTGCATCGCGCGCGACACCCGGCTCGGTCCGGAGGAAATCACCAGCGACATTCCGAGCGTCGGGGTTGGCGCGCTGTCCAAGCTCGATGAGTCGGGGATCGTTTACATCGGCGCCGAAGTCGCCGCAGGCGACATCCTGGTGGGCAAAGTGACGCCCAAGGGCGAAACCCAGCTCACCCCGGAGGAGAAGCTGCTGCGGGCCATTTTCGGCGAGAAGGCGTCGGATGTGAAGGACACCTCCCTGCGGGTTCCCACCAGCGTCAAGGGCACGGTGATCGACGTGCGCGTGTTCACCCGGGATGGCGTGGAGAAGGACGAGCGTTCCAAGGCCATTGAGCAAGCCGAACTGGCGCAGATCCGCAAAGACCTTGACGATGAGCACCGCATCGTCGAGGCGGCGACTCAAGAGCGGCTGCGCAGCGCCTTGACGGGCCAGGAAGCGGCGCAGTTGCCGGGGGTGGATGGCCGAGCGGACATCACCGCCGCCTACTTGGATGAAACGCCTTTCGAGGACTGGTTCAGAATCCGCATGGCCGACGATGGCCTCAACAAGCAGATCGAAGGCGCGGAAAAGCAGTTGAAGGCGCGGGCCAAGCGCTTGGAGGAGATTTATGAGGACAAGCGCTCGAAACTCGAGAGCGGCGACGACCTCAACCCGGGCGTGCTCAAGATCGTCAAGATCTATCTGGCCATCAAGCGCCGCATCCAGCCCGGCGACAAGATGGCCGGGCGGCATGGCAACAAGGGGGTGATCTCGGTGATCATGCCCATTGAGGACATGCCCTTTGACGACAACGGCGAGCCAGTGGACATCGTCCTCAATCCATTGGGGGTGCCGTCCCGCATGAACGTCGGCCAAGTGCTCGAAACCCACCTCGGCTGGGCTGCCAAGGGCATCGGCGATCAGATCAATGCCTTGCTTGAGGAGCAGCGCCAACAGCGCGAGGCTGGCCAAGTTGAGCGGCTTCGCGCCTATCTTGACAAGGTGTACAACGCCGTCGGTGAGCGCAAGATCGACCTTGCCGGGTTCTCGGATGGCGAGATACTGGAGTTGGCCGGCAACCTGCGTCAGGGCTTGCCCATCTCCACGCCCGTGTTCGACGGGGCTGCCGAGTCGGAAATCAAGGAGATGCTGCGGCTCGCCGGGCTGCCGGAGAGCGGACAGACCACCCTGTACGACGGGCGCACGGGGCAGGCCTTTGACCGGCCGGTGACCGTTGGCTACATGTACATGCTCAAGCTCAATCACTTGATTGACGACAAGATGCACGCCCGCTCCACGGGTTCCTACAGCTTGGTGACCCAGCAGCCCTTGGGCGGCAAGGCGCAGTTCGGCGGCCAGCGCTTTGGCGAGATGGAGGTGTGGGCCTTGGAGGCCTATGGCGCAGCCTACACCTTGCAGGAGATGCTGACCGTGAAGTCGGACGACGTGAATGGACGCACCAAGATGTACAAGAACATCGTTCTCGGTGACTTCCGCATGGAGGCGGGCATGCCGGAGTCCTTCAATGTGCTGGTCAAGGAAATCCGATCGCTCGGCATCAACATCGAGATGGAGACCGAGTGACGGGGCATCGCGAATGGCGATGCCCCGTCGCCAGTGGCAATGCGCCGACGGCGCCCGTGAAACCAGCGGTTTGAAACCAAAGTCGGAACCAATAGACAAAACCCATTAAGAGCAGCCGGAGGAAACCTTGAAAGGCCTACTAAACGTTCTGAGGGATCAAGGGGAAGCGACCGAATTCGATGCGCTTCACATCGGGTTGGCGTCGCCGGAGATGATCAAGTCCTGGTCGTTCGGCGAAGTGCGCAAGCCGGAGACCATCAACTACCGCACCTTCAAGCCGGAGCGGGATGGCTTGTTCTGCGCCCGCATCTTCGGTCCGGTGAAGGACTACGAGTGCCTGTGCGGCAAGTACAAGCGCATGAAGCATCGCGGCGTGGTTTGCGAGAAGTGCGGCGTGGAGGTGACGCTAACCAAGGTGCGCCGGGAACGCATGGGGCACATCGACCTCGCCAGCCCGGTCGCCCACATCTGGTTTCTGAAGTCGCTCCCGTCGCGCATCGGCCTGCTGCTCGACATGACGCTCAGAGACATCGAGCGGGTGCTCTACTTCGAGTCCCATGTGGTCGTTGATCCCGGCCTGACGGACCTGGCCCAAGGCCAGTTGCTCACCGACGAGGAGTACTACGAGAAGCTGGAGGAGTACGGCAGCGAGTTCGACGCCCGCATGGGTGCGGAGGCCATCCAGGAACTGCTGGTGTCGATGGACTTGGATGGACAGATCCAGGAGCTTCGGGAAGCGATTCCGGCCACCAACTCGGAAACCAAGATCAAGAAGCTCTCCAAGCGCCTCAAGCTGATGGAGGCGTTCATGAATTCCGGCAACAAGCCGGAGTGGATGATCCTCAAGAAGCTGCCGGTGCTGCCGCCGGACCTGCGTCCGCTCGTCCCCTTGGACGGCGGCCGCTTCGCCACCTCGGACTTGAACGACCTCTACCGCCGGGTCATCAACCGCAACAACCGCCTGCGGCGTCTGCTCGACCTCTCGGCGCCGGACATCATTGTGCGCAACGAAAAGCGCATGCTGCAGGAGTCGGTCGATGCGCTGCTCGATAACGGCCGCCGCGCCCGGGCCATCACCGGCACCAACAAGCGGGCGCTGAAGTCGCTGGCGGACATGATCAAGGGCAAGCAGGGCCGTTTCCGGCAGAACCTGCTCGGCAAGCGGGTCGATTACTCGGGACGCTCGGTCATCGTCGTCGGGCCGACGCTGAAGCTGCATCAGTGCGGCCTGCCCAAGAAGATGGCCCTGGAGCTGTTCAAGCCGTTCATCTTCGGCCAGCTCCAGGATCGCGGGCTGGCCACCACCATCAAGGCCGCCAAGAAGGTTGTCGAGCGCGAGACCGCCGAAGTCTGGGACATCCTGGCCGAGGTCATCCGCGAGCACCCGGTGCTGCTGAACCGGGCGCCGACGCTGCACCGCCTCGGCATTCAGGCCTTCGAGCCGGTGCTGATCGAAGGCAAGGCCATTCAACTGCATCCCTTGGTCTGCACCGCCTACAACGCCGATTTTGACGGCGACCAGATGGCGGTTCACGTGCCGCTCACCTTGGAGGCCCAGTTGGAGTCCCGGGCGTTGATGATGTCCACCAACAACATCCTGTCGCCAGCCAGCGGCGAGCCGATCATCGTGCCTTCCCAGGACGTGGTGCTGGGCGTGTACTACATGACCCGTGAGCGGATCAACGCCAAGGGCGAGGGCATGGTCTTCGCCGATTCCCGCGAAGTGCATCGTGCCTATCACGGCGGGCACGTGGATCTGCATGCCAAGATCAGGGTGCGCGCGCCCGGCATCGGCGGCGGCGAGATCGTTGACACGACGGTGGGCCGGGTGCTGCTCTACGACATCGTGCCCGCCGAACTGCCCTTCTCCTCGGTTAACAGGACCATGGACAAGAAGGCGATTTCCCGGCTGGTCAACGATTGCTATCGCAACGTCGGCCTCAAGGACACCGTGGTGTTCGCCGACCAGCTCATGTACACGGGCTTCAGCCACTCGACGGCCTCCGGCGCCTCCATCGGCGTCGATGACCTGGTCATACCTGACCAAAAGGCCCAGATCATCGAAGAGGCTCGGGATGAGGTGCAGGAGGTGGAGCGGCAGTACGTCTCCGGCCTGCTCTCCGAGGGCGAGAAGTACAACAAGGTGGTGGACATCTGGTCCTGGGCCAACGACAAGGTGGCGCGCTCGATGATGGACAGCATCTCCAAGGAGTCGGTGGTCGATCGCGACGGCGAGGAGCAGGAGCAGAACTCCTTCAACTCCGTGTTCATCTACGCCGACTCCGGCGCCCGGGGCTCTCCGGCGCAGATTCGCCAGTTGGCTGGGATGCGCGGCCTGATGACGCGACCGGACGGCTCGATCATCGCCAACGCCATCACCGCCAACTTCCGCGAGGGGCTGAACGTCAACGAATACTTCATCTCCACCCACGGCGCCCGCAAGGGGCTGGCGGACACGGCCCTGAAAACGGCCAGCTCCGGCTACTTGACCAGGCGCTTGGTGGATGTGGCTCAGGACGTGGTGGTCACCGAAATCGACTGCGGCACCAGCAACGGCCTTAAGGTGTCCGCCATCATTGAAGGCGGCGACGTGGTGGAGCCCTTGGGCGACCGCGTGCTCGGCCGCGTGGTGGCGGCCGATGTGGTGGACGCCGAAACCGGGGAAATCCTCTTCGCGGCCGGCGACATGCTGGATGAAACCGGGGTGGAGCGGCTCGACAGTCTCGGCATTGACGAGATTACCGTGCGCTCCGCCATCACCTGCGAGACCCGCTTCGGGGTTTGCGCCACCTGCTACGGACGCGATTTGGCTCGCGGCCACCGGGTCAACGTCGGCGAGGCGGTGGGCGTGATCGCGGCGCAGTCCATTGGCGAACCGGGCACCCAGCTCACCATGCGCACCTTCCATATCGGCGGCGCGGCTTCCCGGGCGACGGCCATTGACAGCATCGAGGTCAAGCATGGCGGCTCCGTTCGCCTGCACAACCTCAAGACGGTGACTCGGCCCTCCGGCGAACTGGTGGCCATTTCCCGATCTGGCGAAATCGCCGTGGCCGATAGCCACGGCCGGGAGCGGGAGCGGTACAAACTTCCCTACGGCGCGGTCATTTCGGTGGCTGAAGGCGATGCCGTCGCATCCGGCGACGTCATTGCCCGTTGGGATCCGCACACCCACCCGATCGTCGCCGAGGTGGAGGGCATCGTCGAATTCCAGGACATGGAGGAGGGCCACTCGATCGATCGCCAAACCGACGAGTTGACCGGCTTGACCAACATCACGGTTCGCGACACGAAGGATCGCTCAACCTCGGGCAAGGATCTGCGTCCAGCGCTGGTGCTGATCGATCCTTCGGGGGAACGGGATGCGTCCAAGGAGACCACCTATCCGCTCAAGGAGGGCGCCATCCTCAATCTGGAGGACAAGGACGCGGTGCATGTGGGCGACATCATCGCCCGCATTCCCCAGGAAGGCTCCAAGACGCGGGACATCACCGGCGGTCTGCCGCGGGTGGCGGACCTCTTTGAGGCGCGCAAGCCCAAGGAGCCGGCGGTGCTCGCCGAGGCGTCGGGCGTGGTCAGCTTCGGCCGCCCCACCAAGGGCAAGCAGCGGCTGGTGATCACGCCTGCCGAAGGCGACCCCGTGGAGACCCTGATTCCCAAGTGGCGCAACGTCGATGTCTTTGAGGGCGAGCAGGTTGAGAAGGGCGAGGTGGTGTGCCACGGCCCCTTGAGCCCCCACGACATCGTCCGTTTGAACGGCGTCGAGGCCTTCGCCAAGTACATCATCAACGAGATCCAAGAGGTTTACCGCCTCCAAGGGGTCAAGATCAACGACAAGCACATTGAGGTGATCGTGCGGCAAATGCTGCGCAAGGTGGAGGTGATGGCGCCGGGCGATTCGGACCTGATCCGCGGCGAGCAGATCGAGTACACGCGCCTTCGCGAAGTCAACGAGGCGCTCCTCGAGGAGGACAAGGAGCCGGTGGACTACCAGCGGGTGCTGCTTGGCATCACCAAGGCCTCCCTGGCCACGGAGTCCTTCATATCGGCGGCTTCGTTCCAGGAGACCACTCGGGTGCTCACCGAAGCGGCAGTCACCGGCAAGCAGGACTCCCTGCGCGGCCTGAAGGAGAACGTTGTCGTCGGACGGCTGATTCCCGCGGGCACCGGGCTCACCTACCACAACGACCGCAAACGCCGTCGGGCCGAGGATTTGGCCAACCTACGGGCCTCCGCGTTGGCGCCCGCTGCGCCGTCGGCCGGATTGGACGACATCGACGCCAAGCTGTCGGAGGCGCTGAGCGCCAGCGCGGACTGACGTCCGCGTTGGAGTTTGGCTGGCGCCAAACTCTGGCGTGTCGAAGAAGGGGTGCGGGTTCAGATGCATGTCGGAGTCTCTTTCGCTCAACGAGCGCGGAGTTTCGCGTTAGCGAAACTCCGTCAAACGCACGCGCAAAGCGGGTGCGCATGTGCATTGATTGGAGCCGCAATGAGTTTTAGAATGCCGCGCCCCGGCAGGTTCCGGGGCGTCGATTAACGGAGCAGTCATGGCCACCATCAGCCAATTGGTGCGCAAGCCGCGCAAGCGCAAGGCGCGCAAGAACATCGTTCCCGCCTTGCAGGGCAACCCGCAGAAGCGCGGCGTCTGCACGCGGGTTTACACCACCACCCCCAAGAAGCCGAATTCGGCGCTGCGCAAGGTGTGCCGCGTGCGCCTGACCAACGGCTACGAAGTCACCTCCTACATCGGCGGTGAGGGGCACAACCTTCAGGAGCACTCGGTGGTGTTGATTCGCGGCGGCCGAGTGAAGGACTTGCCCGGCGTGCGCTACCATACCGTGCGCGGCACCTTGGACACGTCCGGGGTGTCCGACCGCAAGCAGGCCCGTTCCAAGTACGGCGCCAAACTGCCTCGTTAGCGCCATTTACCAACCTTCTGGAGTAAGGCCCCGGCGCTTGAGCCCATGCGGCGCAAGCCCTCGGGGAACCCCCTGAAGCAAGGAGCCAAACCATGCCCAGACGCAGACTCGTTCCCAAACGGGAAGCCCTGCTTGATCCCAAGTACCAGAACCAAACCGTCGCCAAGTTCATCAATCACGTGATGGTCAGCGGCAAGAAGTCCGTTGCCGAGCGCATCGTCTATGGCGCTCTGACTCGCATTGAGGAGCGCGACCGCAGCGATCCCGTGGAAGTCTTCGAGAAGGCCTTGGAGGCGGTGGCGCCGGTGGTGGAGGTCAAGTCCCGCCGGGTCGGCGGCGCAACCTATCAGGTGCCCGTGGAGGTTCGGCCCTCCCGTCGTCAGGCGCTGGCCATGCGCTGGCTGGTGGAGAGCGCCCGCTCCCGGGGCGAGAAGTCCATGGCCCTGCGCTTGGCGGGGGAATTGATGGACGCATCCGCCGGACGTGGCGCGGCCGTTCGGCGGCGCGAGGACACCCACCGCATGGCTGAGGCCAACCGGGCTTTCTCGCACTACCGCTATTGATACCGCGCCTGCCCAGAGAGCGGCAGGCCCCGGTCCCTTGATCCCATTGAAGACGACGGAGAGCACGAATGGCTCGTGAAACCCCTATCAGCCGCTATCGCAACATCGGCATCGTGGCCCATGTTGACGCCGGCAAAACCACCACCACCGAGCGGGTGCTGTTTTACACGGGCCTGTCGCACAAGATCGGCGAGGTCCACGACGGCGCCGCCGTCATGGACTGGATGGAGCAGGAGCAGGAGCGCGGCATCACCATCACCTCGGCTGCCACCACCTGCTTCTGGCAGGGCATGAACCAGCAGTACGACCGCCATCGGGTCAACATCATCGACACCCCCGGCCACGTGGACTTCACCATCGAGGTGGAGCGCAGCCTGCGGGTGCTCGATGGAGCGGTGGTGGTGTTTTGCGGCACCTCCGGCGTCGAGCCGCAGTCGGAGACGGTGTGGCGGCAAGCCAATCGCTACGAAGTGCCGCGCATGGTGTTCGTCAACAAGATGGACCGCGCAGGCGCCGACTTCCTGCGCGTGGTGGAGCAGATTCGCGACCGCTTGGGGGCCAACCCGGTGCCCATCCAATTAGCCATCGGCGCGGAGGAGAACTTCAAGGGCGTGGTCGATTTGCTGCGCATGAAGGCCATCTACTGGAACGACGAGGACCAGGGGCTGACCTACGATCTGGCCGACATTCCCGAGGATCTGCAGGCGGAGGCCGAACAGTGGCGCGAGGAGATGCTGGAGACGGCGGCGGAGGCCAACGAGGAGCTCATGGAGAAGTACCTTGAGGAAGGCGACCTCTCTGAGGCCGACATTCGCGAAGGCCTGCGCATCCGCACTTTGGCCAACGAAGTCGTGCCGGCGCTGTGCGGCTCCGCCTTCAAGAACAAGGGCGTTCAGGCGATGCTCGACGCGGTGATCGACTACCTGCCGAACCCAACGGAGGTCAAGGCGATCGACGGCGTGCTTGCGGATGAGGAGACCCACGCCACGCGCCCGGCGGACGACACGGCCCCCTTCGCAGCGCTTGCCTTCAAGATCGCCACCGACCCCTTCGTCGGTACGCTGACCTTCTTCCGCGTCTATTCCGGCGTCTTAAGTTCCGGGGACCAAGTGTACAACCCGGTCAAGCGCAAGCGGGAGCGGGTGGGCCGGATGGTGCAGATGCACTCCAACCACCGCAACGAAATCAAGGAAGTGCGGGCCGGCGACATTGCCGCCGCCATCGGCCTTAAGGATCTCACCACCGGCGACACCCTCTGCGCGCAGACCGACGTCATCACCTTGGAGCGCATGGAGTTCCCCGAGCCGGTCATTTCCGTCGCCGTGGAGCCGAAGTCGGTGCCGGATCAGGAGAAGATGTCGGTGGCCTTGGGCAAGCTGGCCCAAGAGGATCCCTCCTTCCGGGTCGAGACCGATGAGGAGTCCGGCCAGACCATCATTTCCGGCATGGGCGAGCTGCATCTGGACATCATCGTCGATCGCCTGCGCCGCGAGTTCAGCGTCGAGGCCAACATCGGCAAGCCGCAGGTGGCCTATCGGGAGACCATCCGCGCCGGCGTGGAGGTGGAGGGCAAGTTCGTTCGCCAGACCGGCGGCCGCGGCCAGTACGGCCATGTGTGGCTCAAGCTCGAGCCCTACCAGGATGAGGAGAGCCACTACGAGTTCGTCGATCAAATCGTCGGCGGCGTGGTGCCTCGGGAGTACATCCCAGCGGTCAACAAGGGCATTCAGGAGCAGATGCAGAACGGCGTCCTGGCGGGCTACCCGCTCATCAACGTGCGCGCCACCCTCTATGACGGCTCCTTCCACGAAGTCGATTCCTCGGAAATGGCGTTCAAGATCGCCGGCTCCATGGCGCTGCGCGACGGCGCCATGAAGGCCCGTCCGGTGCTGCTCGAACCCATCATGAGCGTCGAGGTGGTCACGCCGGAGGACTACATGGGCGACGTGGTGGGCGACCTCAACCGACGCCGCGGCATCATCGGCGGCATGGACGAGAACCCGGCGGGCAAGATCGTGCGCGCCGACGTGCCCTTGGCGGAGATGTTCGGCTACTCCACCGACCTGCGCTCCGCCACCCAAGGGCGCGCCACTTACACGATGGAGTTCGACAAGTACAGCGAAGTGCCGGACAGCATCGCTGAAGGCATTATGAAGCGATGACGCCAGCGGGCTCTTGGGAGCCTGGCACCGCGCCCCAGCAACGGAACAACCAAAAGCTCTACTGAAATCAAGGAGAAGAACATCATGGCGAAGGAGAAGTTTGAGCGGACGAAGCCGCACGTGAACGTGGGGACGATCGGGCACGTTGACCACGGCAAGACGACGCTGACGGCGGCGCTGACGAAGGTCTGCGCGGCGGCGCGGGGCGGCGAGGTCCGCGAGTTCGACCAGATCGACAACGCGCCGGAGGAGCGCGAGCGGGGCATCACGATCGCCACCTCGCACGTCGAGTACGAGAGCGACGCCCGGCACTACGCGCACGTTGACTGCCCGGGTCACGCGGACTACGTGAAGAACATGATCACGGGCGCGGCGCAGATGGACGGGGCGATCCTGGTGGTCTCGGCGGCGGACGGGCCGATGCCGCAGACGCGCGAGCACATCCTGCTGTCGCGTCAGGTGGGGGTTCCGCGGATCGTGGTTTACATGAACAAGGCGGACATGGTTGACGACGAGGAGCTGGTTGAGCTGGTCGAGATGGAGGTCCGGGAGCTTCTGGACCAGTACGAGTTCCCCGGCGACGAGACGCCGATCATCGTGGGCAGCGCGCTGAAGGCCCTGGAGGGCGACGAGGGGGAGCACGGCGTGGGTTCGATCCAGGCGCTGCTGGACGCGCTGGACGGCTACATCCCGGAGCCGGAGCGGCCGGTTGACCAGCCGTTCCTGATGCCGATCGAGGACGTGTTCTCGATCTCGGGCCGGGGGACGGTGGTGACGGGCCGGATCGCGCGCGGGGTCGTGAAGGTGGGCGACGAGGTGTCGATCGTGGGGATCAAGGAGACCCAGAGGACGACCTGCACGGGCGTTGAGATGTTCCGCAAGCTGCTGGACGAGGGCCGTGCGGGGGAGAACGTGGGGGTTCTGCTGCGGGGCACGAAGCGCGACGAGGTTGAGCGGGGCCAGGTTCTGGCGGTTCCGGGGAGCATCACGCCGCACGTTGGCTTCGACGCGGAGGTTTACGTTCTGTCGAAGGACGAGGGGGGGCGCCACACGCCGTTCTTCCAGGGGTACCGCCCGCAGTTCTTCTTCGAGACGACGGACGTGACGGGCACGGTTGAGCTGCCGTCGGGTGTTGAGATGGTGATGCCTGGGGACAACGTGAACATGGCGGTTTCGCTGATCTCTCCGATCGCGATGGAGGAGGGCCAGCGCTTCGCCATCCGCGAGGGCGGGCGCACCGTCGGCGCCGGCGTCGTCACTAAAATTACGACTTAGCGCCTTACTGAAAGCTCTCAGTTGACCGGGGGGCACTATATGACGTCACCGAATCTGTTCGATTACGCGACCAAGGAACTCTCCCAAGACGCCATGATTTGCTGGTTGATTGATTGGGCGGGCACCGAGACGGATGGCGATTCAGAGAAGGAGAAATTGCGTCAGTTCGGTCGGGCGTTTGTCGATGCGCTTTTTCAGAAATGGCGCGATTGGGGTTATGAAGTCGAATTAGACGAGGTTATTCGCACAGAGGTTTGGCCTCAGGAGCACAGGATAGATATTTTGGCACGCGTGAATGGCCACCATGTCTTGCTGATCGAGGATAAGACTAACACGGGAGCACACGGCAACCAGCTGGAAGAGTATTGGTCATTGGTGGCGAGTGGCAGGACACGCTTGGGGGAAGTGGCGGAGGACAGCCTGTGGCCGATCTACTTTAGAACTGGTAACCACTCGTTCAAGGAAGAACAAAAGGCGGAGGAAAGCGGGTACGCGGTATTTAAGCGCTGCGATTTTCTCAGAGTTCTCGAAACGTACCGCGGCACTAGCGAAATCCTGATTGACTTTCGCCGTCATATGAAGCGCTGGGAAGAGGAAACGAATAGCTTTTTGGATTGGACCAAGGGTAGTCAGGAATGGAAGACGGATGGTTATGAAAGGAGCGAGAAAAGCCGACGGGCCAAGCATGGTTGGGAAGGCTTTTACAGATTTATCGAAGAGGATTGGTTAAAGAAACTAGACGATGAATGGGGAGCGCTTGGGAGTCTTGTTGGAGGCTACAATGGCCTTTGGATCGAGCCGAGTGAAACAAGCAGAGGAAGCAAGTTCGCCATTTGGATTATAGAAGACAAGATCAGCTTTCGCCTGTATGGTGCTGAAAATGGCGTATCGGAGCAGGGAATGAACCGCGAGAAAGACTATTGGGCTAGCAAGTTCGTGGAGCAGGATTGTAACCGTTTGAAAAGGCCTAGTGTGCTGCGCCACAATTCGATTGAATTAATGGCTGTTTCGTGCCATGGTCG
>JAPOTD010000077.1 GCA_026709365.1 Gammaproteobacteria bacterium | reverse complement strand
GGGGTCGGAGGCCGGCGGCATCAGCCAGGCCGCCTCCGGGGCGCCCACCGTGACCGCGAAGCGCTGGCTGATCGAGCGGCCCGTCCCGTCCATCGCGGTGACGGTGATCTCCGCCTCCCCGGGCAGCAGGCCGCGCACGGCCAGCGTCCCGTCCTCCACCGACACGGAGGCCACCGTCGGGTCCGAGGACGTGGCCGTGAACGCCAGGCGGCTCCCGCCGGGGCTGCGGAAGGCCTCCGACAGGTCCACCGACAGCGCCCCGCCCGAGGGCAGGCCGCGGGCCTCCAGCGCAACTGAGACCTCCGGCCGCTGGCCGCCGGAGCCGCCACCTCCGCCTCCGCCGCCCCCACCGACGGAACCTCCACCTCCTCCGCCAGTGCCGCCGCCGCTTGGCGGCGGATTCACGGGGGTCTGCGGCGGTGAGCCGCCATCGTTGTCGCGGATCGCCCTGGAGGCCGTCGCGCCGCTGCCGGTCGCCGGCGAGTAGCCGGTGCCGTCCAACACTGTCACGCTGATGGCGCCGCTCGGCTCGGACGTGCTGTCGTCGTCCGTTATCACCCTCAGGGTCGCCGCTTCGCGGCCGGCTCCTATCGACACCCCGCGGTCGCCGAGATCGTTGCTCTCCGCAAAGCTGCCGTCTTGGGCCACGTTGACCAGCACCTGGATAGCGGCCGCTGGCGCCGGGCTCGCGGTCAGCGTGAAGAGCACGTACTCGCCCTCGGTGACGACGGCCTCGTCCGCGGGTCGGACGCTGACGATCGGCTCGTCGGCAATGGTGCCCGTAGCGGTTGTTTTGAGCGGCAATACCGTTCCCCATTGCCCTTCATCATTGGTCGGGCTCAGGGTCATGGTCAGGGTTTCAGGGGGTTCATCGACGGAGTCAGCGGTCGTGGCCACGCTAATGGACGTGCTGCTGCTCGTGGCGTTGCGGTCGGTGTTGGCCGGGATGATGACGCTGCCCATGCTCGCGCCGGTGTAGTCAGCGCCTTGCGTGGCCGTGTCGGCGGCGGTTTCGTAGCGCAACGCCAAGCCGGCGGCGTCGCTTGATCCACGCACCGGATAGGCGTCATGCACCACGGAAAAGCTTAAGGGTCTGCCTTCAGCAGCTTGGGCGTCCTCGATGCGCAGGCACGAGAACAGGGTCAGGGTTCCGTCCGCCAGTCGCGCCGCCAACCCGCTGGGCAGGATGGCGCTGGCGTCAAGGTCAGTGCTGCACAGGGAGAGAATCTCAAGGGCCGACAGGTTGCCGAGCGCACTGGGAATGCCGCCGGTGAGGGGGTTGCCGGCCAGCTGGAGCGAGACGATGCCGGTCGGGAAGTGGCTGGCGGAGATTGTTCCGCTGAGTTGGTTCTGGTGGAGCCAGATTGCGTCGAGGCTGGTCCCGCCCAGGTCGGGGATTGGCCCAGTGAGCTGGTTGCCGTTGAGTTGGAGCCGGGTGATGCCGGTCGGGAAGTGGCTGGCGTCAAGGGATCCGCTGAGGCCATTGTCGCCGAGATCGAGGATCTGAAGCGCGGTGAGCGCACTCAGGTCGGGGATTGGCCCGGTGAGCTCGTTGTTGTTGAGGAAGAGGTTGGTGATGCTGGCCGGGAAGTGGCCGGCGGAGACTGGTCCGCTGAGTTGGTTCTGGTTGAGCCAGATTGTGTTGAGGCTGGTCCCGCTCAGGTCGGGGATTGCGCCGCTGAGCGCGTTGCCGTTGAGATAGAGTTCGGTGATGCTGGTCGGGAAGTGGCTGGCGTCAAGGGATCCGCTGAGGCCATTGTCGCCGAGATCGAGGATCTGAAGCGCGGTGAGCGCGCTCAGGTCGGGGATAGCCCCGCTGAGTTGGTTGCCTTCGAGCAGGAGCTGGGTGATGCCGGTTGGGAAGTGGCTGGCATCAAGAGATCCGCTGAGGCCATTGTCGCCGAGATTGAGGATCTGAAGCGCGGTGAGCGCGCTCAGGTCGGGGATAGCCCCGCTGAGCCCATTGTTGTTCAGGTAGAGGTTGGTGATGCTGGCCGGGAAGTTGCCGACGGCGAGGGTTCCGCTCAGGTCGTTGTAGGCCAGCCCAAGGGTCGTGAGAGCTGCGAGCCCGCTTAGGTCGGGGATTGCTCCGCTGAGCGCGTTGTTGTTGAGATAGATTTGGGCGATGTCGGCCGGCAGGTTGCTGGCCGAGAGGCTTCCGCTGAGCGTGTTGCCTCGGAGGTCGAGGCGAGTGAGGCTGGCAAGCTTGCTCAGATCGGGGATTGTTCCGCTTAGCCCTCTGCCTGGGAGATTAAGGCGGGTGACCTGATCCCCCGCTACGGTGACCCCGGCCCACGACTTCATGCTGAGGTCGATCGCCCAATTCAGCTTCCTTCCCGAGCCTTCAAGGGTGGCCTTAACGCTGAGCAGGGCATCGCAATTTTCGGCCAGGTTTACTCGCTCTAGGGCATCGTCGGGGTCGGTGCCTATGACCTCGGTAACCGCTGGGGCGCTATGGAAACAAGTGGTCTGGGCGGCGAGCGACGGGGCGTGCAGGCCACAGGCCAGCGCTAGGCTCAGCAGGAGGGGTCGTAGCCGCGATAGAGCCGGTGTTGGGGGGGGGGGGGGGGGGGATCGCAAGCGCTAACTGGCTTGAATTTTCAAGGTTAAAGCGCTTCGAAGGCTGTCCGAAGAGACGCTCAAATTGGTTCATTAAGCGGTCCCCAAAGCCAAAATTTGGAAGCAATTCAGCGCTTGCGCTGCCCTTTCCCCGGCGTGGCGCGTAGCCTCTTAGCGGAAAGCTTGAAACCGTAGGATTGCTCACTCTGCCCTCTCCCTCGGACGATGTTGGTTGCTGTTGGCCTGAAATCATCCACCACTTCCAACCTGAAAGCAAATATCATGGCGGCATGGCCATATGACCCAGACGAATGCGAATAAAGGAGAAAAGCATGAAAATCGGTGTTGCCATGGCGTTCAACCACATCACGCCGCCCGCCTTCATCGGCGAGGCCGCCCAAGCGGTCGAGGCTGCGGGCTTCGACGCCATCTGGCTGCCGGAGCACGTCATCTTCTTCCCGGAGTACGAATCCCGCTATCCCTACTCGGCGAACGGCCGCATCCCCGGTGAGCCGGATGGCATTCTCGACCCCTTTTCCGCCTTGACCTACATCGCTGCCCACACCAAGCGCGTTCGGCTCGGCACCGGCATCTGCTTGGTGCCCCAACGCAACCCCATCTATACCGCGCGCATGGTGGCGGACCTCGACTACCTCTCCGGCGGTCGGGTGGACTTCGGCGTCGGCATCGGCTGGCTCAAGGAGGAGTTCGACAACCTGCGGATGGACTTCAGCACCCGCGCCCGGCGCACGGTGGAGTACATTGAAGTGATGCGTGCTCTCTGGAGCCCGGGGCTGGCCGCTTACGAAGGCGAGACCTACCAGCTGGCGCCCTGCCACTTCAATCCCAAGCCGGTGCAGTCGCCCCATCCGCCGATCCTCTTCGGCGGGGAAAGCGAACCGGCCCTGCGCCGCGTTGCCAGCCATGGGGATGGCTGGTACGGCTTCAATCTCCGCCCGGAGGCGTTTGCGGAGCGGCTCGGCCGACTGGATGCCCTGCTTGCCGAAGCCGGGCGCAGCCGGGCCGATGTGCGCATCTATGTCGGCCCGAACCGGGATTCGCTGAACGCTGAGGCGCTTGCCCAGTTCGAGGCGCACGGCGCCGACCAGGTCATCGTGCCGCTGATGGCGGCCAATCTGGAGAAGCTGAAGCCGCGCATGGAGGCGCTGCTGCGCATGGTGCGTGGTTGAGGCGGACCGGCGAGCGCTCGGTTCGCCTGGAAGCCTGTCGAGCGCCCAGCTCCGCTGAGTTCGCCCCGTGCAGGGAGCGCCGGGCTATCCCGCCACGGCCACCTGGTAGGATTCGATGCGGGCCAGATGGCCGTCAACGTCCGCATCGCCCGCATTGTGGGTGGCGACGGCGAGATGGGTTGCGCCCAAGGCCCGCCACTTGTCGGCATGCGCCCGCCAGCGGTCGGGAGTGCCGCCGGCGAACTGGGCTTGGGCTTGGATGCCGAAGCCGTCCCAAGTCCGGCCCGCAGCCTCGCGATGGGCGCGCATGGCATCGATGCAGGCCTGGCTCTTGGCGCTGGGGCCGCCGAGCGGCATCCAGCCGTCGCCGAGTTCGGCGCAGCGCCTGAGCAAGGCGGGCGCGCTGCCGCCAAACCAGATGGGCACCGGGCGGGACGGGCGCGGGTTGATGCCGGCTTGGGTGACGCGGTGGTAGTCGCCCTCGAAGCTGAAGGCGTCCTCGCGCCACAGGCGGCGCATCAGCCTGACCTGCTCCGCCTGGCGCTTGCCGCGGTTGCTGAAGTCCTCGTTCAGGGCTTCGTACTCCACCGCGTTCCAACCGGTGCCGATGCCAAGGCGCAGCCGGTTGTTCGACAGCAGCGCCACTTCCGCAGCCTGCTTGGCCACCAAGGCGGCTTGCCGCTGGGGCAGTATCAGCACCGTGGTGACCAGCTCCAGGCGGGTGGTCACGGCGGCGACGAAGGCATGGAAGGTCAAGGGCTCGTGAAAGGCGATGTCCTTGTCGTAGGGGCCGCTCCAGCCGCCGGGCCGGTTCCGGTCAGCCCCCAGCACATGGTCATAGACCAGCAGGTGGGTGATGCCCAGCGCCTCAAGGCCCTGGGCATAGGCCTTGATGGCTGCCGGATCCGTGCCGATTTCGTTGTGGGGCAGGACGGCGCCGATTTGCATGGTTGGTCTCCGCTATTGGTTTGGATCATCAAAGGGGCGCCAACCTACCACATCGGTGCCTTGGCAATTGGGCGTCGGCGGTCGCAAAGCGTCGATTTCCCACAGTCGCGTAGGCAATGACGTGCGGATTTCTCGAGTTGCAGGCCTGATGATGGGGCCATGTCCCGCAAGCCGAAATCCGCCGTGCGGCCGGTTGTCGCCCAACCGGTTCCATGCTGTGCTAACTTCCGTTTCCGCCGTCGGCGCCTCAAGCCGCCAGTTGAAGGAGCTTGCCATGAACCAAGTCCAACCGTTGCCTGCCACCGGCCCGCCGGACTTCCGGCGCCCCTTGGCCAAGCCGCGCCGGCGCCCGGTCCTGACCCGGGACGACTACCCGGAATCGGACGGCAAGCCCGTGGGTGAGACCCGTCTTCACGTTCTGGTGACGTTCCGTCTGTTCGGCGAACTCCTGTTTGCGCACAAAGGCCGCGATGACGTCATTGTCGGGTGCGACCAGCTCATGTACTACGAGCAGGACAACATCAGGAAATTCCTGGTGCCGGACATTTTCGTGGCGCTTGGCGTCCAGCCGCGTCCTGATGCGGAGCGCCAGACTTGGCGCATCTGGGAGGAGGGCGGCTACGGCCCGGACTTCGTGCTGGAGGTGACCTCCCAGTCCACCCGCAGGCACGACGAGGGGCGCAAGCATCGGATCTACGAAGAGCTTGGGGTTCGCGAGTACTGGCAGTACGACCCAACGGCGGACTACCTGAAGCCGGAGTTGAAGGGCCATCGCCTAGGCCCCGGCGGCAAGTTCGAGCCCGTCGCGTTCGAGCGGCGTGGCGGGCTGCTGCTGGCGCCGAGCCTGCTGGGCCTCGAACTCCATCTGCAGGACGGCAACCTCCGCTTCTTCGATCCGCGCCACGGCTACCTGCATGGTCACGAGGAGGAAGCCGAGGCCCGGCAGGCGGCGGAGCGCGCTCAGCAAGCAGCGGAGCGGGCGCAGCGGGAGGCGGAGGACGCACGTCGCGTCGCCGAGTCGCGGGTCGCGGAGCTGGAGCGACGACTTCGCGGTGAGTGACCGCATGGCGCACCGCCGCGTCACCGGTGCGCAGGCTCAGAAAGTGTCGGAACTTGACCCAAGCGACGGATGCGGAGATTCGCGCCAGCAAACGACATGGACCGAAGGTCCGCCGCGGCCGTCAGGTCGCGCCCGTTCAAAGGCGCATCGGCGATGCCTTAGAATGATTCCTCCTTCCCCCATATCCAATTAGCCATGGCGGAACCGGCAGCAGCGACGGGCACCTTCTCCTTCGTGCGCATGGAGCACGAAGTGCTTGAGCTTTGGGACCGCTCCAAGGTCTTCGAGCGCTCCCTGGACCAGCGCAAGGGCAAGAAACCCTACATCTTCTACGATGGGCCGCCCTTCGCCACCGGCCTGCCGCACCACGGCCACATCGTCGCGAGCACCATCAAGGACATCGTGCCGCGCTACTGGACCATGAAGGGGCGCCATGTGCTGCGCCGCTTC
Organism: Gammaproteobacteria bacterium; assembly: GCA_026709365.1. Lineage (GTDB taxonomy): Bacteria > Pseudomonadota > Gammaproteobacteria > Pseudomonadales > Azotimanducaceae > Azophilus. Next base: position 16,133 of record JAPOTD010000077.1, on the reverse strand, counting down.
GGCTGGGACTGCCACGGCCTGCCCATCGAGCACGAGATCGACAAGCAGTTGGGCATGTCCGCCCAGCAGGCGGTGGCCGAGCTTGGGGTGGCCGGCTACAACGACCAGTGCCGCGCCATCGTCGGCCGCTACGTCGCCCAATGGCGGCGGACCATCACCCGCCTTGGCCGATGGGTGGACTTCGACAACGACTACAAGACCATGGACGCTTGGTACATGGAGTCCCTCTGGTGGGTGGTCAAGGCGCTTTGGGAACGCGGGCTGATCTACCAGGGCCGCAAGGTCATGCCGGTTTCGACGGCCTTGGAGACGCCGTTGTCGAACTTCGAGGCGAGCGCCAACTACGTGGAGGTGCAGGATCCAGCGGTCACGGTTTTGCTGAAGCTGTGCGATGAGGACGCCTACCTGTCAGTCTGGACCACCACGCCCTGGACCCTGCCGTCCAACCTGGCCGTCTGCGTCAACGCCGGCCTGGATTACGTCAAGGCCTTGGACGCCGCATCAGGCAGGCACATCTACCTTGCCGAGGCGCGGCTGGCCGCCTACGGCGGTCTTGAAGTGAAGGCCCGGCTGCGCGGCAGCGATCTGTTGGGACGGCCCTACGATCCCCCCTTCCCCTACTTCGCCGAGGAGCGGAAGCGGGGCGCCTTCCAAGTGCTGGTCGATGACTACGTCACCGCCGATGAAGGCACCGGCCTCGTGCACCAGGCACCGGCCTTCGGCGAGGACGACGCTCGGGTGCTGAAGGCGGCGGGCATCGAGGCCTTCGCGTGCCCCGTCAGCATGCAGGGCCAATTCACCGAGGCGGTCAGCGACTTCGCAGGCCTTTACGTCAAGGACGCCGACCGAGCCATCATTCGGCATCTGAAGGATGCTGGCGCCCTGTACCGCGAGGAGACGGTGCGCCACGCCTATCCCTACTGCTACCGCTCGGACACCCCGCTGATCTACCGGGCGGTGCCCAGTTGGTACGTGCGGGTCACGGCCATCGTCGATAAGCTGCTGGCGGCCAATGCCCAAGTGCGGTGGGTGCCGGAGCACATCAAGGACGGCCGCTTCGGCAACTGGCTCAAGGGCGCTGCGGACTGGGCCATTTCCCGCAACCGGGTGTGGGGCACCCCCATTCCCATCTGGATCAACGACGTGACCGGCGCCGCGGTTTGCATCGGCTCGCTGGACGAGCTTGAGGCCCGCACCGGGGTGCGGCCGCGAGACCTGCACCGGGAGCACGTGGACCCGCTGACCTTTTCCATCAACGGCGAGGAGGGCACCTACCGCCGCATCCCGGAGGTGCTTGACTGCTGGTTCGAATCCGGCTCCATGCCCTATGCGCAGCTGCACTACCCGTTCGAGAACCAGGACATCTTCGAGGCGGGCTTTCCGGCCGAGTTCATCGCCGAAGGCCTGGACCAGACCCGGGGCTGGTTCTACACCCTCACCGTGCTGGCCGCGGCGCTCCACGAGAAGCCGGCATTTCGCAACGTCATCGTCAACGGCATGGTGATGGCGGCGGACGGCAGGAAGATGTCCAAGCGGCTTAAGAACTACACGCCGCCGGACGAACTGATGGAGACCTTCGGCGCGGATGCCCTGCGGCTGTACCTCATCAACTCCGGTCTGGTTCGCGCCGAGGAGCAGCGCTTCGCCGACGCCGGGGTGCGCGACATGACCCGGCGCGCCCTGCTGCCTTGGGTCAACGCCTTCGCCTTCCTCAAGACCTACGCCGAGATCGACGGCTGGTCGCCGGAAAAAGGCAGCCACCTTGGCGACACCGTGCTTGACCAGTGGATTTTGTCCCGGCTGCAGACGCTGAAGGCGGGCGTGGCCCGGGAGATGGACGCCTACCGGCTCTACAACGTCGTGCCCAAGCTGTTTGAGTTCATCGAGGACCTGACCAACTGGTACATCCGCCTCAACCGCAGCCGCTTCTGGGGCAAGGGGATCACCGCCGACAAGATCGCTGCCTTCGCCACCCTGCACTCCGCCCTGCAGGAGCTGAGCTTGGTCATGGCCCCCTTTGCGCCGTTTCTCTCCGAGCACCTCTACCAAGCGCTTGCCCAGTTTGGCAGCGGGCAGCCGAAGCCGGAATCGGTGCATTTGTGCGACTACCCCATGGCGGAAGAGGTCTTCGTCAAGCCAGCCCTGGAAACCGCCGTGGCGCGCATGCGGCAGGTGATCCTGCTTGGACGGGCGCAGCGCGAGGAGGCCAGGATCGGTCTGCGCACCCCGTTAAGGCGGCTCACCGTCATTCATCGGGATCCGGATCTGCTCAATGAGATCGGCAAGCTCAGCGCCACCATCAAGGCCGAGCTGAACGTTCAGGCGCTGACCTTCGACAGCGACGAGGCGCGCTACATCGAACTGGCCGCCAAACCCAACTTCAGGGTGCTCGGCAAGCGCCTTGGCAAGCGCATGAAGGCCTTTGCCGCGGCCATCGGATCGCTGTCAGCGGAGCAAATTGCCAAGTTTCAGGCCGATGGCGAGCTCTTGCTCGACGGCGAACGCTTCGGTGCCGAGGAGATCGCCGTGCAACACCAGCCGCTGCCCGGCTCCGGCGCTGCGACCGACGGCGAAATCAGCGTGGTTTTGGACTGCGCGTTGACCGATGACCTGATTCGCGGCGGCTATGCCCGGGAGCTGGTCAACCGAGTGCAGCGGGCGCGTCGGGAGCGCGGGTTCGCGGTGTCGGACCGCATCGTGCTGCGCTATGAAGCCGCCGAGGCCTTGGCGCAGGCCGCCGACGAGCACCGGGACTACATCATGGGGGAGACCCTGTGCACCACCTTTGACCGGGTCGAGCTCGGCGACGCCGACGCGCCCATCGAGGTGGAGATCGACGGGATGGCGCTGCGCTTCTCCATGACCCGTTCGGTGTACTACAACTGAAGGCTGTCAGTTGCCCGTGAAGGTGGGCGTGGTTTTGGCCAGGTAGGCCTCGATGGCGGCACGCCGGTCATCGCTGCCGGCGGCCAGCAGGTTCTGGTCAGCGTCCATGTGCATGATGGCGGCATCAAGGGCACCGGCGAGCTGATTGACGCTCCGCTTGATCATCTGCGCGGCGACGGGCGGTTTGGCCGCGTAGCGCTCCGCCATCGCCCGGGCTGCTTGGAGCAGGCGTGTACTCGGCACCCGCTCGTCGAGAACGCCCCAGGCGAGCAGGGTGTTGGCTGGGATGCGCTCGCCGCCGATCACCAGTCGCTTGGCTCGCGCGGCGCCGACCAAGCGCACCAGCAGGGGCAGGCTGCGCCACATCAAGTTCACGCCAATGTCGATTTCCGGGTACTGCATGAAGCAATCGTCGGCGCCGATGCGGAAATCGAGCGCGGTGGCGATGCAGGCGCCGCCGCCCATGGCCGCGCCGTTCCAAGCGGCGATGGTGATCTGGTCCATCTGCGTCAGTGCGCTGATGCAGCGTTCGCCGATGCGCATTCGGCGGCGGCGCAGCACCAGCGGCGCGCGATAGGCGCTGCCTTCGTCGGTGAGGTCGGCCCCGGAGGAAAAGTGCCTGCCGGCGCCCGTGAAGATGACCACCCGAGTCTCGGCGTCGTCGCGAAAGGCCAGCGCGGCGGCCTCGATTTCCTCCAAGTGTCCGTAGTGCAAGGCGTTGGCTTTGGCGGCGCGGCTGAAGGTGACCGTGGCGATGGCCGGAGCGGTCCGCTCGACCTTGAGATGGCTATAGTTCATGGCCGCAACCCTACTTGCGCAGGCGTAGGCCCCGCAAGAGGCGCGAACTGACGTTCGCGTGAGTCAGGCTCCGATATCTTTCTGAACCCGGACAGTGCTGGCGGCTTGGGCAATGGGCGGCGGAAGGGAAAAGGAGAGGGATACCCGTGGGAAGGGGGAGGGGAGGGAGGAAGCCGGGTATCCCTCATTTCGGCGCTATTCACTCAACCAGTGAATCTGTTCCTTGCTTGGCTGCTTTACGCTAGCCATGCGTCGCGACCGATGCCGGTATGTTACTTTCGGTAACGTCAAATGCAACCATAAGTAACGCAACAGGGTGTTGCAAAATTGCAACGCTTGATCGCAGAATGCCGATACGTCATGGACTCTGGCGGGGCGTGAAAGTTCAAATTTATTGTGTGCGCGTCGCCTCGTGGCGGCGCCCGTCCCGGGAAGAGGGTTCGGTGGGCGCAACCCCGAATGCCTTGCAACCGCGCTCTCCGGGCGCGGCGCTTCGGGAAGAGCGCAGCCGGACCACTAGCGGAAGCGGAGTGGGAAGGCATGGACTGGGATGACTTCAAGTTCTTTTCAGCTGTGGTGCGCAGCGGCACCGTGCGCGCCGCCGCCAAAGCGCTGGGCGTTCACCCTTCGACGGTCACCCGCCGCTTGGAGCACTTGGAGACCCGCTTGGGCGTCAAGCTCTTCAATCGCCGCGGACAGGGCTTGGCGCTGACCGCCGCGGGCGAATCGGCCGCCGCTGGCTTGCAGCGCATCGAGCGGGACATCGCCGGCATTGAGCGCAATCTCCAGCGCAGCGGCGATGAGTTGGCCGGACCGGTTCGCGCGGCCGTGCCCGACTTCCTGCTGCTGGGCGGGTTGGCGGACGCCTTGGACGGTTTCTTCAACGCCTATGACGACATTCAAATCGAATGGCTGGGCGGCGGCCCTGCCGCTGCGTCCTTCGACGTGGCCCTGGAACTGACCGCATCGCCCGCCTTGGACCTGATTGGCCGGGAGGCCGGTGCGGTGGGCTTCTCGCTGTACGGCCGTCGAAGCCTGCTGGCCCGCCCCGGATCCGCCCTCAAGTGGATCGAGGCGGCGGGACTGGCCGGCGACAAGGCATCTGACGCGGCCATTGCCAGATTGAAGTCGCGCCATCTCGACGGTGCGCCGACGGCGGCCCGCTGCCCGGACTTGACGCACCTGCTGCCGCTGCTGCGGGCCGGCGTTGGCGTTGCCGCACTGCCCTGCTGGGTCGGGGATGCGGATGCCGGGCTTGAGCGCCTGCCCGGCGCTGGCGTGGAGCCGGTGCCGCTGTGGTTGCTTAGGGCCCCGGAAAGCCGTGGCATCCGTCGGGTGCGGGTGTTCGTGGACCATGTGCAGGCGGCGTTGAGAGACAACGCGGCGCGCCTCGGCGGTGGTTGATGATATGCTCGCCAACCTTTGGTTGGACGACAGGGAGCCGAGCTTCTCCGATGAACAAAGCCACTCCTTGGGTTGGCGTGCTGGGCGCTGTGGGCCTTGGCGCCTTGCTGGCGCTGGCGGGCAGCGACGGTGGCGGCCGCTTGGCCGGCATTCCCGTGTTCGCGCTTTGCGTTGCGCTGGCCTTCGCCATTCAGTGGCTGGCCTTCGTGCCAGCGTACTTGGCGCAGAGCGAACGCTACTTTGACTTGACCGGCTCGTTCACCTTTCTGAGCCTGGCCCTGTTCGCGCTCGCCGTCTCGGAGCAGCCGGATGCGCGGACCGTCATCATCGCCCTGCTGGTCGCCTGCTGGGCGGTGCGCTTGGGGTGGTTTCTCAGCGCGCGCATTCGCCGGGATGGCTTTGACCGCCGCTTAAACCGCATCAAGAAGGACTTTGCGGTCTTCCTGATGACATGGAGCCTGCAAGGGGCTTGGGTGACGGTCTCCTTCGCGCCGGGGCTGGCCGCCATCACCGCCTCATCGCGCGTGCCCGCGGACGGCTTTCTTGCCGCCGGCGCGGTCCTCTGGGCGCTGGGCTTCGCCATCGAGGTGGCAGCAGACGAGCAAAAGCGGCGTTTTCGCAGCCAAGCCGCCAATGCCGAGCGGTTCATCGCCAGCGGGCTTTGGGCCTGGTGCCGGCACCCCAACTACTTCGGCGAAATTCTGCTTTGGACGGGCATCGCCGTGGCGGCATGGCCCGCACTCCAGGGTTGGGCACTGTTGACGCTGGCTTCACCGCTGTTCATCGTCCTGCTGCTGACGCGCATCAGCGGCGTGCGCATGCTCCAGGCGAGCGGCCAGCGGCGTTGGGGCGATGATCCCGAGTATCGGGACTACCTGGCCCGCACCCCGGCCTTGATTCCGCGCCCGCCACGACGGCCAAGGCCCAAGCCCTCGGCGTGACCCCGGGGCAGCATCTCAAGGCGCTCGCGGCCTTGGCGGCGGTGTCGCTCAACCTGCTGTTTTGGTGCGGGCCGCTGCTCGTCGTGCTCGCCGTTCGCCTGCTGGCGCCCAAGGCCCGGCCAGCCGCCCACCGCATCAGCTGTGCCATATACCGCCGTGCGGTGGCGTTTGACGACTGGTGGCTCCAGCGGGTGTCCGGCGCCCGTTGGCGTTGCCCGGAATTGGCGTTGGACCCGGAGGCCGCCTGCATCCTGATCGCCAACCACCAATCATGGGCGGACATTTTCCTGCTGCAGAGCGCCATCGCGCGGCGCGGACCGGTCATCAAGTTCCTCTGCAAGCGGGAACTGGCCTACATACCGGTGTTGGGGCTGATCATGCTGGCCTTCAACTTTCCCATTATGCGTCGCCGCGGCCGCGTCAGCGGCTCCGTCGAGGAGCGGCGTCACCAGGATCGCGAGCGGGTTCGCCAAGCCTGCGCCGGGCTGTTCGAGGCGCCGGCGGCGATGCTCACCTTCGCCGAAGGCACCCGGTTCAGCGAGGCCAAGCGACAGCGGTCAAGCAGTCCCCACCAGCACTTGCTGCCCCCCCGTGCAGGTGGCTTCACGGCCATCGTCGAGGCCTTGGCACCGCTGCGCCCGTCCCTTGTTGACCTGACCATCCGCTACCCGCGCTCCGCCGCCTTTTGGGCCTTTCTGGGCGGCGCCAGCGGGCCCGTGGCGATGGCGGCGCAGAGCTTCCCCGCCAGCAGCGCAATCGAGGCGGACCCCCGGCTGTGGCTAGAGGAGCGCTGGCGACTCAAGGATAAGCAACTTGACGCCAAGGAAGCGACTTGATGGAGCGCCTGAGCGTCCTGTTGGTTGAGGATCATCAGACCTTGGCGGAAACCACCGCCGCCTATCTGGAGGCCTGCGGCCACCAGGTGGATTTTGCCGCCGACGGCCTGCTCGCGCTGCATTTGGCCGTGACCGAGAGCTACGATGTGGTGGTTTTGGACATCATGCTGCCGGGCTTGGACGGCTTTGCGGTCTGTCGGCGCTTGCGGGAGGATGCCAAGGTGGCCACGCCCATCATCATGCTGACCGCCCGCGATGAGCTGGCCGACAAGCTGGCGGGCTTTGGCGCCGGCGCGGACGACTACCTCGTCAAGCCCTTCGACATGCCGGAGTTGGCGGCCCGCATCGAGGCGTTGGCGCGGCGGGCCAAGGGCTTGGATTCCAAATACGAAATCGGTGAACTCGCTTTGGACGCTGACGCCTTCCGAGTCCGCCGCGCCGGCGTCCCGATCAGTTTGTCGCAAACCGCCTTCGAACTGCTCAGGGTGCTGATGCGGGAACATCCACGGGTGGTGCCGCGGCGCGATCTGGAACGCGAGATCTGGGGCGGCAACCCACCGGAGAGCGACGCCCTGCGCAGCCACCTCTACAACCTCCGCCAAGCCCTGGATCGGCCCTTCGCCCACGCGCTGGTGACCACCGTTCCAGGTCGGGGCTACACCTTGCGCCTTCCGGGCGACGAACCCGGCGCAGCCGACGACCGAAACTGACGCTCCCACTGATGAATCGTCGGTTGATGGAGGGCTAAAAGCCCACCGTGACGGAGGTGCCGCGGCCGGGTTCGCTGCTCACCTCAACGGTCCAGCCGTAGTGCCGGGCAAGGCGGCGGACGATGGACAGGCCCAGCCCGTGGCCGTGAGCCGCCTTGCGGCTGGGCTCCGATCGAAAGAAGGGCTCAAAGGCGTTGTCGAGCTCCTCGGGCGTCATGCCGCTGCCGGTGTCCTCAATGCGAACGCCCGCCGGGAGAACCACCACCTCGACCTTCCCATCCTGGGTGTACGTGAGGGCGTTGCGCAACAGGTTGCCGATCACGATGCGGATCACCTGAGCCGGCGCCTCGACCCGCAGATCGATGTCGCAACGCAGCTCAACGCGGTTGCCGCGCTGTTCGGCAAGAGCCTCCAGGGCCCCCGCCTCCCCCTCGATCAATGGCCGGATTTCGGTGGCCTTGCCGCTGAAGACGGAGCTTTCCTCCCGGGCCAGCAGCAGCAGCGTCTCCAGCAGCGATTCCATGTCCTGCACCGTGCGCCGCATGCGGGCCAAGGCGAGGCGGTCCTGCTGGGGACGCTGGGCGTAGCGCTCCAGAAGATCAAGGGAACCCTTGAACACGGCGACCGGAGTGCGCAGCTCATGGCCGGCGTCCCGCGTGAACACCCGCTCCCGCTCCAAGGCGGCATCGAGACGTTCGGTGAACTCAACGAGCGCATCGATCATGGTGGCGACCTCCCCGTCGGCGCTGTCGCCCAGGGCCCTGAGTTCCAGCTGGAAGCTCCCGGATCGATCCAGATCCACTGCCTCCAGTTGCTTCGCCAAGCGGACGATGGGCGACAGCGCGGCCTGCGACCAGCGATAGGCGATGAACAGCGCCGCATAGATCAGCAGCAGCACGATGGACAACGGCACGGTGCCGAAGTAGAAGGCCAGATCGGACACGCGGTCCGCGTCGAACACCAGATACAGCCGCGCCCCGCCGCGGTCCGAGACATGGATGATGCGGCTGCGCCGATCGAGTTCGATGCGCCGAAAGCCGGGCTCCTCGTTGAGCAGGGCTGCCGGAATCCCGGCCACCTCGGCGCCCGCCGCCTGAACGACGCTGCCGCCCTTGGGGCCTCCGGCGCCTGAACGCAAGTAGCCGCGCATGTTGGCGGTGTCGGGCAGGGGCTGGTCGGGATTGGCTGCGTGCCGCTTCCAGAAGTGCGCTGCCTCCAGCACCAGCGCCCGCCGGGTGAGCAGATCCTCGACCACCAGTTGGGTGATGTGGATGCCGATCAAGGTGGCGATGCCGATGACGGTCAGCTGTAGTGCGAACAGCCGGCCTAGGCGGGCGCTTAAGCCCAGCCGAGCACGTCCCTCAGCCACGCTTCCCGAACAGGTAGTGGCAGACCAGCCAGTCGTTGCCGCCGTTCCAGCCGAACAGCTCCTCGCAGGCCATGAAGAACATGCGCCAGCGTTGCGCCTGGAGCCGGCTGGACGCCGGCTGCTCGCCACTCGCCGGAACGGCGTGCTCAAGCGCCATGCGCGCGGCTTTGCGGTTGGCGTCAAGGTTGCGCAGCCAAGCCCGGGCGGTCTGCTGGTAGTGGCGCCCGGAGACCAGCCAGCGCCGCTCGATGCGCAAATGGTCCTGAAAGTGCAGCAAGGTGTCCTGGGCCGGCATCAGGCCGCCGGTGAAGAAGTGGCGCCCCATCCAGTTGGCGCTGCCGTCGGTCTCGAAGGGATACATCAGCTGCCGGTGGCCAAAAATGTGGACGAACAGTTTGCCGTCCGGCTTCAGCCATCGGGCGACGCTGGCCAGCAAGGTCGCGTAGTTGCGCACGTGCTCGAACATCTCCACCGACACGATGCGGTCGAAGCGCCGGGCCAGCTCATCATCCATCCCGCTCTGCGGCCCCCCGTCGCTGCCGGGCATGGCCTGGCTGCGGGAGCCGCTTGGGCCGTCGGCCAGTTGGTTGATGTCGGCGGTGCGGACGGTCAGGTTGTCAAGGCCCATCTCCAGGGCCCGGCGGTCGATGAACGCCTTTTGAGAGCTTGAGTTCGAGATGGCCAAGACGCGCGAGCGCCGGTACTTGGACGCCGCCCAGAGCGCGAACGCGCCCCAGCCGCAGCCCAAGTCGAGCATGCTCTGGCCGTCCGCCAACCCGGCCCGCTCGGCATAGAGCGCCAGCATCCGGTCTTCGGCGTCGGCCAGGCTTTGGGTGCCCTCGGGCCAGTGGCAGGCGCTGTACTTCAGGCGCGGTCCGAGCACCTCGGCGAAAAACGCGGTTGGGGCTTCGTAGTGCTGCTGGTTGGCTTCGCGGGTGTTGATGGCGACGGGCGCCTGCCGCAGTCGGTCGAGCACGTCGGCGTAGCGGGCGGAGGCCGTCTCCACGCTGCGGGCGCCCTCCTCGCGGAGCCGGGCGCTCAGCAGCTGCCGGATGCCGAGGCGAATGAGGGCATCCGGCAGGAATCCGCTCTCAGCGGCTTGCAGCAGCAGCTTCATGGCTTCTCCAAGGGCACGCGCCAGACCGGTCCGCGTCGGCCGGGCATCGTGAACAGCATCTGCACGTCGCTGATCGCCCGCTCCAGGAAGCCGCCTTCGCAGTAGGCGAAGTAGAAGCGCCAAAGGCGCACAAAGCGCTCGTCGAAGCCAAGCGCTTGGGCGCGCGCGGCATTGGCGTCCAGGCGGCGGCGCCACTCGCGCAGGGTCAGGGCGTAGTCGAGGGCCAAGTCCTCAAGGTTGGCCAGCGACAGGTCGGCCTTGGCCGCCGCTGCGGTCAGCACCGACACCGAGGGCATGAAGCCGCCGGGAAAGATGTGCTTTTTGATGAAGTCCGCCCGGCGCAGCGCTCGGCGGTAGGCGCTGTCGCGAATGACGATGGCCTGCATGGCCATCAGGCCATCGGGGCGCAGCAGGCGCGCGCAGGCGCGGAAATAGGCGTTCAGGTATTCGTGGCCAACCGCCTCGATCATTTCCACGGACACCAACTTGTCGTAGCGCCCGCGCAGGTCCCGATAGTCGCACAGCTTGACCTCCACTTGGTCGGCGAGCCCGTTTTCCGCCACCAGCCGGCTGGCGCACTGGTGCTGCGCTTCGGAGATGGTGATCGCAGTCACCCGGCAGCCGAAGCGCTGGGCGGCGAACAGGGCGAGGCCGCCCCAGCCGCAGCCGATCTCCAGCAGATGGTCGCCCGGCTGCAATTCGAGTTTTTGGCACAGGCGCGCCAACTTCGCCTCGCTGGCTTCATCCAGGGTCTCGTCGCCGCAGTCGAACACCGCGGCGGAGTACATCATGCGCTCATCCAGGAAGAGCCTGAAGAGGCCGTCGCCGAGGTCGTAGTGGGCGCTGATGTTGCGGCGGCTGCCGCGCTTGCTGTTGCGCCGCCGCCAGTGGCCCCAGGCGTCGGCCAAGGCCGCGGGCGCTGCGGCCCAGCCCTCGAGCCGCTCCAGGGCGGGCCGGTTGCGGGCCATGATGCGCACCAAGGCCACTAGGTCGTCGCAGTCCCAAAGGCCGTCCATGTAGCTCTCGCCGGCGCCGATGGAGCCTTGCAGGGCCAAGCGTCGGTAAAACGCCGGGTCGTGAACGGTCAGGCGGACCTCGGGTTCGCCTTGGCCGTAGGTCCGGGCTTGGCCGGATGTCGAGACTCTGAGCGAGCCGCCCTGAACCGCGCCGAGGGCGCGCTGCACCAAGCGCTGGGCCAGCGGTTCGTGGGCCTGCGTCATGCGGGTTCCCGGCCGGTGGGCTGGGCGCTGCCGGGCTTAGGGCCGCCGCGCCGCCGCGCCGCCTCTTCCGCGGGGGGATGCTGCTGCCGAACTTGGGCGGCTGGCGCATCTGTTCCAGGATGCGGCGCATCCTCTGGCGGATTCGGCGCGTCCACCAGCGGATTCCGCGCATCCACCAATGGATGCGGGTGAAAGGGCGTGCGCTTCAGGAACAGCAACGCCGCCTGCCAGTAGATGCGGGCCAAGGTTCGGGCATTCTGCGCCGGCCAACGCACCGCGCCCCATGTGGCTTGCGCCTGCGTCAGCGGGCGGGTGCGCAGCGACAGGCCGGCGAACATCGGACCCTTGCCGTCGTTGAAGCGCATGGCGATGCGCAGCCGGCCTTCGGAGAATCGCAGCCGCAGCCGATAGTGCCCGTCCATGGGCAGGAATGGCGAGACGTGCAGCCGCTTGGCGAAGCGGAAGTCGTAGCATCCCTCCCCCCTGTGCGCCGCTTGCGCGTCAAGGACGTAGCAGTGCCGCTCATCCCAAGGGGTGTTGTTGACGTCGGCCAGCAGGGCGACGAGTTGGTCGCTGCTGAAGCAGAAGTAGAAGTTGACCGGATTGAAGGAGAAGCCCAGCGAACGGGGCTGGGTCAGGGCGAACGTGCGGCTGCTTGCGCCCAAGGCGTCCGCAAGGCCGTTGGCGGCGAGCCGCCGACGCACCTCGGCGACGCTGAGCAGGTGGCCCCGGTCCGCCGACAGCGGTGGCCAGCGGGTCGGCAGCACCGGATGCCCAAGGCGTTCGGCGTCCAGGTACAGCATCCAAACCGGGTATCGAAAGACGTGGCGGCGGGGTTGCCGCCGTGCATGGACCACCGTGCCGGGGCAACTCATTTCCGCGAGCATCAGGGCGCTGTCCCGCACTGGATGGGCGCCCTGTCGGCATGGCACTGCCCGCGCAGTTGGCGGGCGGCCTGCAAGCCGCTGCGGAAGCCGTCCTCATGGAAGCCCCAGCCCCAATACGCGCCGCAGTAGAAGGTGCGTTGGCGACCGCTGATTTCGCTGAGGCGGGCCTTGGCCGCATGGGCGCCGACGCTGAAGATGGGATGGCGGTACTCGCACGCAAGCCAAGTGTCGCGCAGCTCCCCGATGGGGTTCAAAGTGACTAGGAAGGGTCGTTGCGCGTCCAGGCCCTGCAGGCGATTCATCCAGTACGTGAACGTCAAGCGGCCCTGGGCGTCGGCGCGCACGTTCCAACTTGACCAAGCGGCGCGGCGCTCCGGCATGACCGAGGCGTCGGAGTGCAGCACGGCGCGGTTCGGTTGATAGGCAATGGCGCCGAGCACTGACCGTTCGTCGGCGGTCGCATCGATCAGGGCCAGGGCCTCGTCGCTGTGGCACGCGAGTATTGCGTAGTCGAACCGCTCGTTGCCCCGTTCGGCGGCCACCGTGACGCCTAGGGCATCGCGGCGCACGGCGTCCACCGCATGGCCGGTGCGCAACTCGCCTTTGAAGGCGCTGCGGAAGGCCGTGACGTAGGCTTGCGAGCCGCCGCCGATGACCTCCCACTGAGGGCGGTTGCGCAGCCGTGTCAGGCCGTGATGGGTCATGAACGCTGCGACATGGCCGATGGGCAGTTCCCAAGCCCGCTCGGCCGGCGCCGACCAGAGCGCGGCGCACATGGGCATCAGGTGGTCCTCCGCAAACGTCTTGGAGTAGCCCTCAGCCTGCAGGAACCCGGCCAGGGGGCGTGGATCCGAGTCGATGATGGACGGCGCTTGGCCGTAGAATCGAACGATGTCCCGGAGCATGCGCGCGAAGGCGGGCCGAATCCGGTTGCGGCGCTGGCAGAACAGGGCGCCGAGGCTGGACGTGCCGTATTCCAAGCCGTCGGCGGTTGCCACCCCGAATGACATTTCGGTGGGCTGGGTCGCCACGCCCAGCGCATCGAGCCAATCGGAGAACAGCGGGTAGTTGCGTCGATTGAAGACGATGAATCCGGAATCCACCGCCTGGGCGCGGCCATCGACCAGCAACACGTGGGTGTTGGCGTGGCCGCCCAAGCGGCTGTTGGCCTCAAACAGCGTGACCTCGGCAAAGTCCTGGCAGGCGTGCGCAGCCGCGATGCCCGATATGCCGCCGCCGATGATCGCCACGCGAGGCACTAGTGCTCCATCAGACTGACAATTGCGGATCAGCGCGTCCGCAAGCGCTCAGATGCGCGGCGGAGGCCCGCAGTCGCATCCCGCCACACGTCAAGGGCCGACAACAAAGCAGATGGGCGCTTGCGGGCGCGCCCTTCGGGTGGCAGCGGGAGCGCCCCGGGCCGCGTTGCGCCCGCTTGAAGTAGTGCGCCTACGTCTGCGCGACCGCGCCTGCCCGCGCGGTGGCGCGGGGCCCGAAACGTCCCCGCAGCCACTGAACCGCAATCATCAGCCTGATGGAGCACTAACTGCCCTCGGCAAGAACCTGCTTTGAAGGGGTCTTCATGTCCCGAACCAACCCCAAGGCAGCCAGCAGCCGCAGGCCCAGCCAGCCGAGGTCGAGCTGCCACCAGTAGAAGCCCAGGCGCGCTGATGTGGGCTGGCGGTGGTGGTTGTTGTGCCACCCCTCGCCCATGGTCAGAAGCGCCAGCCAGCCATTGTTGCGGCTTAAGTCCGCGGTGGCGAAACGGCGCTTGCCGAAGCGATGCGCCAACGAGTTGATCGTGAAGGTGGTGTGCATCAACGCGACCGTGGAGATGACGTAGCCCCAGACCAGCATCTGCCAGCCGTCGGTGTCCGGAACCAACGGATGCAGTGCCTCGCCCAAGGCGAACATGGCGGCTGCGTAGGCGATGGGCAGTGCCAGGTCGAAGCGGTTCAGCCAGCGCAGCTCGGGGAATCGCGCCAAGTCACGCACCCGGTGCATCGGCGTTTGGTAGTTGGCATCGCAGAGAAACCAGCCCATGTGCGACCACCAAAAGCCGCGCTGCGCCGAGTGCGGATCGTCGGGGGTGTCCGTGTGGGCGTGATGCGCCCGATGCTGCGCCGCCCACCAGAGCGGCCCGCGCTGGGTGGCGGAAGCGCCCAGTGCGGCGAACACGAACTGCACCGCTCGATTGGCGCGGAACGCGCGATGGGCGAAGCAGCGGTGGTAGAAGGCGGTGATGGCGAACAGCCTAACCAAGTAGGACAGCACGGCCACTGCGGCGGCCGTTGGGCTGATCCCCACCCAGATTGCCGCAAGACACGCCAGATGCAGGCCGATGAACGGCGTGATTCGCAGCCAGGCCACCGACTCATCAGCAGCCACTGGCGGCGAGCCGGCCAAGCGAGGCTTGGAGATGCGCCTCATGCGCGCCCCGTCGAGATTGCGTTGCCGTCAATTGTGGAAAACGCCATGTGAAATTGGCGTGAGTGGAGGCGGCGGGCCAATTCACTTTCCCTTCACGTGGTGTGCCTGCCGATGCAGGGCCTTGCTGCGCCGGTTCGAAGATAGGCGCTCACCTGCGCCCGGTCGCCCCGGAATTCGATGCGTCGCCGCTTGGTCTTGAGCTGGTGGTCGTACATCGGGTCGTAGTACCACATCAGCAGCCGTTCGATCCAGCCTTCGTGGTTGCCGTTGCGGAAGCCCGCCTTGAGCGCGTCGGCCACTTCCGCGTGCCGCCGGTGGCCCAAGCGCCGCTCGATGCGGTCCAGCGCCGCTTGGTGCCGGGCGAGCAGCGTCCCTTCGGAGGCGCCGTTGGCCAAGGGTTCATCCACGTACTCAGCGCGAATGCGGGCGATGCGCACGGGCAAGGGCGCTTCGAGCACCACCACCGGGGCTTGCTGCATCCGCGCGTGCCAGAACTGGGGCAGCGCCAAGCGCCCAATGGTGCGGCTTTCGTCCTCGACGATCAAGCGGTGGCCGCGATGCTTGAGGGCATCGATGGCCAAGGCGTTCTCGAAGGCGATGGGCGTGGGCTGCCCGCCTTCGCGGCCACCGAAGGCGGAGCCGCGATGCCGAGCCAGGGCCTCAAGGTCGATCGCTTCCGGCAGCCTCTCGATGACCTTGGTTTTGCCGACGCCGGTGCGGCCAGCCAACACCAGCCACTGCTTGGCGTGGATCGGCTCCGCGCCCGATGCCGCGGCGCCGGCCGACGCTTCGGCGTCAGCTGGCCCCAAGGCTTCAAACACGTCCAGACAGGCTTGGCGCAGCTGCTTGTAGCCGCCTTCGACCCTCGGCACGCACAAGCCGGATTCGCGCAGCCAGGACTGGGCGACGGCGGAGCGCAGTCCGCCGCGCCAGCAGTAGATCCAGGCGTCCGGCTGGCGGGCGAGAAAGTCCGTCCAACGCTTGATGCGAGCCTCGCGGACCTCGCCCGTGACCAGTTCGTGACCCCTGCGAATGGCCGCATCCCGCCCGTGGCGCTTGTGCAGGGTGCCGATCTCCGAGCGCTCGTCGTCGGTCAGCAGCGGCCGGTTGACGGCGCTTGGAAAGGCGCCCCGAGCGAACTCCGCCGGTGCCCGGAGGTCGATCAGGGGCACGTCGTTGACCAGCAGATCGGATGGCGTCATGGATCGATTGGGCGCGTCAGCTCAGTGCCAAGCGCGCCTAGGGCACTTGCTCAATGACCGGCTTGCCGTTCAGGAAGAGATCGAGATGCTGCTGTAGAATGTCAAGCACGTCGTCCCGATCGGCTTGGACGGCTTCCTGCACGGCCATTTCCTGCAGGCGCACCGCTTCGGGGAAGTTGCCGGTGGCGGCGTAGGTGGCCGCCCAGGTGTCCAGGTACTCGGGCTGCGAACGGGCCTGGTCGTTGCTCTCCATCATGCTGGTCATGATGCGATTGGCGAAGCGCCCGCGGCGCAGGCGCGTAAGGTCCGACACGGCGAGCGTCCAAGCCACCT
>JAPOTD010000126.1:12570-22714 GCA_026709365.1 Gammaproteobacteria bacterium | reverse complement strand
GTGTTGAAGAACTGGCGCGGCGGCACCGGGCTGGTGAGGCGCAGGGTGACCAGGTCGGTCTTCTCCTGCAGGCCAGGCGAGATGACGAAGGACATGCCGAGCTCGGTGCCGAACACTTCATTGATGAAGGGCACGATGGGCACACCGTTGAAGGCGGCTTCGATGGGCGGGCCCTCAAGGTCCGCGCCCAGGTCGTCCGCCACGCCGCGCGCCTGGGTGCGGGTGATGCGCACCCCGGGGGTGGGGCTGTAGCGGCTGGCCTCCTCCGCCTGGGCCTGCGGGGCGGGGGCGTCCTCGCCCTCGGCTTCGATGGGCGGGCGGATGGGTTCCGGGAAGGGGGCGACGCCGAAGGTGGAGCAGCCGCTTAGGGTGGCCGCCAAGGTGAGGCAGGCTGCGGAAGCAAGAGCGGCCCGCAGGCGGGCGGCTGGGCTTGGGGCGCTTGGCCCGGTTCGGGGCGGGGAAGGACGGCGCTGCGCGCCATTCGAGGGCGGAAACTCGCTCCAGGGTGGGACGCCTGATTCTAGCGGCCACCCGGAGCGAGGGCGTCCTGCCCTCGATTGGGACGTGCGGGGAACGGGCACTTCCCCACGGGGCATCCGTCCCGTTTGGGAACGGCAATTCGCTCGCCGTGGTGCGGCTGCATCTGGTTTCATGACAGTGCGCATGGCCATGGGAACTTACTCACATCTATATAGGTTTGGAGAGCGTGTTTTGAGTGCGAAGTTGCGGGTGCGCGGCCAGACGACGCCTCCAGATTGCCGGGGTGGCGCAATAGTGCGACGAATGGGCGGAAACGGCAAGCGCTGCGCAGCCGCTTGGCTCAAGGGGCCCCCAGAGACCCCAAGGCCGCCGGCGAACCCCCGCCGTGCCGCCAGCGGCGCTCGCCTTCGTAAACCACCACCGGCAGGATGCGCGGCGGCGCCGGGCTGGTGAGGCGCAGGGCGACCAGATCGGTCTTCTCCTGCAGGCCGGGCGAGATAACGAACGACATGCCGAGCTCGGTGCCGAACACCTCATTAATGAAGTGTACGATGGGACGCCATTGAAGGTGGCCTGGATGAGCGGGCCCTCAAGGTCCGCGCCGAGGTCGTCCGCCACGCCGCGCGCTTGGGTTCGGGTGATGTACACCCGGGGGTGGGGCTGTAGCGGCTGGCCTCCTCCGCCTGGGCCTGCGGGGCGGGGGCGTCCTCGCCCTCGGCTTCGATGGGCGGGCGGATGGGTTCCGGGAAGGGGGCGACGCCGAAGGTGGAGCAGCCGCTTAGGGTGGCCGCCAAGGTGAGGCAGGCTGCGGAAGCAAGAGCGGCCCGCAGGCGGGCGGCTGGGCTTGGGGCGCTTGGCCCGGTTCGGGGCGGGGAAGGACGGCGCTGCGCGCCATTCGAGGGCGGAAACTCGCTCCAGGGTGGGACGCCTGATTCTAGCGGCCACCCGGAGCGAGGGCGTCCTGCCCTCGATTGGGACGTGCGGGGAACGGGCACTTCCCCACGGGGCATCCGTCCCGTTTGGGAACGGCAATTCGCTCGCCGTGGTGCGGCTGCATCTGGTTTCATGACAGTGCGCATGGCCATGGGAACTTACTCACATCTATATAGGTTTGGAGAGCGTGTTTTGAGTGCGAAGTTGCGGGTGCGCGGCCAGACGACGCCTCCAGATTGCCGGGGTGGCGCAATAGTGCGACGAATGGGCGGAAACGGCAAGCGGTTGCGCAGGGCCTCTCGCCCATAGGGCGAGAGACGGTTGGAGGTGGGGAGGAACGGCGCTTCACGCCGTGCGAGGACAAGATGCCCTTGGCCCGGGTTGCCCGTCCTGTCCGGGCGTAGTCCCCGGAGCGGAGAGCGTCCCGCCCTCGAGTTTCGCGTGGCTTGGGACGCAGGCGGGATGCCCTCAAGCGGAAACGGCGCTGAAGCTCATCAATCCCCTTGGTCCAGGAGCTCGGCGACCTTGGCGGCCGTCTCCGGGTCAAGCTGCCGCGCCAGTTCGCGCAGTCGCTCACGCTCCTGCTCAGCGCCTTGGGCGACGCCTTCGGTCCTGCTCTGGGCGATGCCCTCGGTCCTGCCCTGCTCCATGCCTTGGGCGATGCCCTGCTGGACCAGCCCCGCCTTCCACTTGTTGAAGTTCGCCTCAATCAACGTCGTCATTTCCAGCGCCTCTCGCCTCCTCTCCAAAACCGATCGTGCCGGCAGCTTGACCGCGCCCGGCATCACTCTCGCACACAGCGCCTGCGCCCAAGCGTGCAGCGCTTCCCGGAAGCCCTCGTCCGACGCCTCCGGAAACGCCCAAAGGCCCTCCACGAGGCATCGCAGCAAGTCATCGGCATCGCCCGCCCGCAGCAGACGCGCCCACGAGGTCAGCCGGTTGCCATCGGGCCGATCCTCCAACGGCCCCGCCCCGCACAGCACGTGAGAGAGCGGGGTGTTTATCCGGAAAGGTTAGGGTTCAACTTCGGCGCTTGGTTGGGAGTCGAGACGCTCCTCTGCCCATGTGGCCATCGAGGGAATGGCAACGACCCAGAGTTCGAGGGCGTTTTCGATGAGGCCCTTGGCCGCCATGTTGCTGACCAGGCTTTGGCATTCGCTTAAGGGGATTTCGGGCGTCTGGCCGCTGTTGATGGCTTGGTCGATCAGCGCGGCGGCTGCCTCGGGGTCGGCTGGGATGGGGTGTTCGGCCAGTTCAATGAGCGTGCGGAGAACGGCTTGGGTTCGCCTTGGACCTGCGGTGACCTCGTTGACTCTCCGGCTGTAGTAGGCGAAGCGTCGCTCAGCGGTGTCCGCCTCAATACGGCGGGCGTCCATTTTTGAGGCTTGTCCGTTCACGCGGAGCAATTCACTGCAAATGGCCTGCTGGACGGTCAGCAGGTGGCGGGGATGGCCGAAGGACCAAGGGCCGCTGGCGGCCGCGATGGAGTCGGTTTGGCGGACGGGAGCGGATTCCGTGAGGAGATCCGCAAGCATTCGGGCGGTGGATGCCTTGCACTCGGGTTCGGTGAGCGGCATCAGGTGGTAGGTGGCGCCGTCCGCGCAGCGTGTTAATCCAGGGCGGGCGGTGATGTGGGTGAGTGTGCGCTGAAGCCCTGTCAGCAGCACGAGGCAAGGCAGTGGGCTTCCGGCTTCAATGCCGGCGATGTGCAGGTCCTTGAGAGTGTCCAGGGCCTTGTGGGGGAGGCTGTGGGCTTCGTCAACGTGGAGGATGACCGCCAGGCCGCTTAAGGCCCTGTCGGTGAGGGCGTCAGCCGCCCTGTCCGAGAGCGCGCTGCCGGTGGCCTTGGCCATCGCCGCTGCGGCCCAATGGCCCAACGTGACTTGAGCCTTTCCGTGCTGGGCCAAGGCCACATCCTCGATTCTGCGCAGGAGGGCGCCCCGGCTTTCCAAGTCGGCGTGGCGGAGCTTGATGAAGGGCGCCTCCTCGCGAAGCAGGCGGCCGGCATGGTGGGCCAGCGAGGTCTTGCCGCTGCCGGGGGGCCTTGGAAGACGGTGAAGACGGCGGCCGGGGCACTCCTGGCGCCTTGCAAGGCATTCCGAATGGCCTGCAGTTCGCGCTGGCGCCCCTCAAAGTAGTGGGCCTCATCGCGGGGTGGGCGCTCATGGGCGATGGCTTGCGCGAGGGCTGGGTTGAAGGGCATGGGGCCTATCCGCTGGGCGTCTGCTTATTATGGGAACTGTGGGATTGTCGGGCAAGAACTGCGCGCCCGCGCCGTTGCAAGCGGAGTGGCTGGAGGTGGCCGTTTCGAGGGCGGGCGCCCTTATCCGTTAGGCGGTCTTGAGCGGCAAATGGGATTTAACTGCCAATTGGAGGAGCGTGTGCGACCGCGCACTGCTGGTCACGGTGACCGGGGTGGTCTTCTCCTGCAGGCCCGGCGAGATGACGAAGGACATGCCGAGCTCGGTGCCGAACACCTCATTAATGAGGTGTGCCGTGGGCGCGCCGTTGAAGGCGGCTTCGATGGGCGGCCCTCAAGGTCCGCGCCCGAGTCGTCCGCCACGCCGCGCGCCCGGATGCGGGTGATGTACACGCCGCGGGTGGGGCTGTAGCGGCTGGCCTCCTCCGCTTGGGCCTTCGGGGCGGGGGCGTCCCGCCCTCGGCCTCGAAGGGCGGGCGGATGGGTTCCGGGAAGGGGGCGACGCCGAAAGTGGAACAGCCGCTTAGGGTGGACGCCAAGGCGAGGGAGAGGGTGGCGGCAAGAATGGCCCGCAGGCGGACGGCTGGGCTTGGGGTGCTGGGCTTGGTTCGGGGCGGGGAGCCCTCAAGCGGCGGCGCTTGAGCTCATCAGTCCGCTTGGTCGAGCAGCCTGGAAACCTTGGCGGCCGTCTCCGGATCTAGCTGCCGCGCCAGTTCGCGCAGGCGCTCGCGCTCCTGCGAACGGCCCCGCTCCATGCCTTGGGAGATGCCCTGCCGGACCAGCCGCGCCTTCCGCTTGCCTAGGTTCGCCTCGAGCAACGTCGTCACTTCCAACTCTCCTCGCCTGATCTCCAACTCCGAGCGCGGCGGCAGCCCGCCAGCGTCCGGCACTATCCGCCGCCAAAGCGCCTGCGCCCAAGCGTGCAGCGCGGCCCGAAAGCCCTCGTCCGCCACCCCCGGGAACGCCCAAAAGCCCTCAATGAGGCGCCTCAGCAACTCCTTCGAGTCGCGCGCCCGAAGCAGCCGCGCCCAGGACGACACCCGGTTGCCGCCAAGCCAGTCCTCTACCGGCCCCGCCCCCGCAAACGCGAACTCCTGATGGCATACCGGCCGAACGACACGCACTACCTCCCGGAACCGTTGCGGCGTCGGCTCCGGATGCTGGGTCAACCCACAGCCGCCGACAGCAAGCCCGCCCCGGCGGGAACGTTTGGCCGCAGCATCCTGAACCGGCTGTTGATCGACCTGTCATGGGCGTCGAGCCGCATGGAGGGCAACACCTACACTTGGCTGGATACGCGGGCGTTAATCGAACGCGGTGACGCGGCCGAAGGAAGGCTTGACGTTTCTCGATGTGCCCGAACCGCCGTACACCCGCGCGGTGCTCGGCGTTTACGAACTGACCCGCACTGAACGGCTGCGCGACCTCTACACTTGGGCTTACGAACGCTCCGCACAGGAGTACTTGGCCATCAAGCAGAATCTCGCGGACCCAGACCCCACGCGGTTGGCGTACCGGGCGCTCATCAAGGATACTGTGCATGGCGTGGTCACCAACCTGCCGAAAGACGGCTTGGCATGGATCGATGCTCGTCTGGGCCAGATGCGAGCGGATCGCCGCGCTCTGGTTCGGGCACATGTGATCGACGACCTGCGGCGGTTGCACGAAGGCGTCCTGGCGCGTTACGGGTAGCGGTTGTCGGACTATGAACGTTGGCAGGAGCGACGGCAGGCGCTGGGGTAGAGCAGTGGGTCCGGGGGCGTAGTTGACCGTGTATTCACACATGGCTGCGGTTCCCTCAAGGTTTCAGTTTCACCAAGGGTGTGGCGATGCCATTCGCAATTCGAGGGTGCTTGGATTAGCAGGACCGAATGAGCGCTTCGCTCAGAGAAGCTATGAATCGAAACCTCATCATCACGGGCATACCGCGTTCCGGCAGCACCCTGGCCTGTTACCTGCTCAACCGCCTGCCCGACGTCGTCGCCCTCAATGAAACCATGAACGTCGGCGGCTTGCTTGCTCTTCCGGATGCCGATTCCCGAGCACAGGCCATTGCGGACTATTTTTCCGAAACCCGCCGGATCATTGACCAGACTGGCAAGATGCCCCAGCTTCGGGTTGCCGGGTCCGAGGGCAACATGTTTCTCTCCGACGCTTCAACCGGGCGCAAGTCGGCAAAACTCGGCAGTGCCTTGACCGACTTGGGCAAGGTTCTGCCAATCGGCTATTGGCTGGCCCTGAAGCACTTGAACGCCTTTGCCGCCCTGTTGCCCGAGCTGCGGCATCGCTTTGATTGCTTTGCCTTGGTGCGCAACCCGTTGGCGACCTTGGCGTCCTGGCATACGCTGGACCATCCCATGGGGCGCGGCCACATGCCTGTGGCGGAGGCGCTTGATGAGCGGCTCGCTGAGCGTCTAGCCAGCATCGAAGAGGGTCGCGAGCGCCGTTTGGCGCTGCTCGACTGGTACTGTCGGCGCTTCACGGACTTTCTTGCGCCGGAGCGCATCCAACGCTATGAGGACATCATGGCCTCCAACGGCAGCTGCTTGGCCGAGGTGCTGCCATCGGCAAGCGACCTCCCGGTTTTTTTGCGGGAACCGCTTGGGGGCCGCAATGAGAACCTGCTCTACGGTGCAGCGGCGGAAGCGAAAGCGGATGCCGAAGCGCTGCTGGAAGACCGCGGCCACGCTTGCTGGCGGGTCTATGAACCCGCTGAAGTCAGTGCGCTTCTGGGTCACTATCAAAGGCGGCCCGTGGCGCCGCAGGGCGCGGAAGAGCCAGTAGTGGGCGCGGATTCAGCAGCGGGTTATCAGCCAAAGGTGGGCTTCATGATTGTCGGTGCGCAAAAGTGCGGCACGTCGGCGCTCTGGGAGTATCTTGGCGCGCATCCCCAAGTGGGGATGTCCTCTCCGAAGGAAGTGCAGTTGTTCAGCGGCCCCGACTACTCATCCGAGTGGTCGCCCCAGGAGATCGACCGACGCTACGCGCCTTGGTTCCGCCACTGCCCGGAAGCGGCGGTGCGCGGCGAGGTGACGCCGATCTACCTCTTCTTTCCCGAAGTGGCCGCGCAGTTGAAGCGCTACAACCCGGACTTGAAGCTGATCGTGCTGCTGCGGGACGCTGCGGAGCGGGCCATCTCCAACTACTACATGGAGCGGGCCAGGGGCAAGGAGAAAGCGCCTCTATGGCTGGCCCTGCTGGCGGAGCCGTGGCGCTTGAGGCGCTGCGCCAACCCGCGCGACTGGGGTTCAGCGACCCGCGTTTTCAGCTACCGCGCCCGGGGCCTGTACAGCCTTCAACTGCGCAACCTGCATCGGCACTTCCCTAGCCGTCAGGTGCTCATCGTGCGCAGCCGCGACCTGCGGCAGGACCACGAGGCCGTGCTGCGCCGGGTCTTTGCCTTTCTGGGAGTTGCCGAAAACGTGGACACGCCGAGGCGCACCGCTCTGCCCGGGGAACGGCACGGCAAGCGTCGGCATCCCGTTCTTTCCTCGCTGCTTCGACTGAGCTATCTGGCCGAAAGGTGGCGGGCGCGGGGGCTTTACGAGCTATGACCAGCCGGTAAAACAGTTACGGTGCGGCAACATCGATCACCCTGACGTAAACGGTTTGCCGCTCGTGATCGGCAAGAGCGGCTTCCAATCGCATTTGCAGCTCTGCGGGCGCAGAGGGCCGTTTGCCATCCGGTGAGCGTTGCGTGTGCTGGGAACCGAACCATAGAACGACGTAGATGCCATAGCCGTTCGTGGCGGGGTCGATGGTGTACTTGGCCCTGAGTTGGGACTCGACGGCGCGCCACAGGTATCGGTTGTCGTTTCGCTTCACCTCGATGGGGATTCGGAAGTCGCCATGGGAAACGCTAATGTCGGGCCTCGCGTCAGTTGGATAGGTCACCTCACGTTCGATGCGCAGGTACTCGGGGCAGATGCGACGAAGCCCACGCACAAGCGCTTGCGTACAGGACTTTTCGGGCTTGGGACAGGTTGGTCGGCCATGGCCGGATTCGTTCCAGAATTCCTTCCAGTCGTCGGTGCTCCCGGATCGCATCCTATGGGCCAAGATCGTCAGGCGGTCTAGTACGAGAGCGGCGAGGTCCGCGGCGCTGGCTGGCCGGCCGCCTTGAAGCGTCTCGGTCGCCTCTTCGGCGGTTGGATGGACGTACTCGTGATCACGGCGATTTACGCGCTGATCATCCGCAGCGCGGGACAAGGTGTGCTGCCAGTGCGAGAGCTCCGGGTCTTTGACGAGATCAGCCAGTGCGTCGGAGGCGCTGCCGCTCGTGTCGTGCGCCAGAAGGCGGATGCAGTGGCTGACTAGCGTGGACGCTTCCATTGCGGGCGTCACCAAGCCTTCGCTTAACTCGTTCGGATCGACGACTCGGCCCACAAAACGGACGAGGAACGCGGCCAGTTCGGTGCCCGCACGCTCCACTGGAAAGACGCTGCGCTCCTGCGGGCAGAAGAAGCTGGCGAAGTGCAGCGTACGCGCTTGCCGGCGCCCGCCACAAAGAAATTCCCGGGCGGAAGTTGCGAACTTGCCAGTCGCGATGGTGCAGCCTGCGGCTAGCCAACGACCGCGCTGACGGGGAGGCATGCTCTTGCTTTTGAGTTTGCGAGCGACCAGCTGCTCGAACCCGGTTTGGTCCGCGTGTTGAAGCGCGGCGAGCAGCAAGTATTCGAGCGTATCCAGGAGGCGGCCCTTGGCACGAATGGGAAACGCCCGGAGCAACGGCAAGCTCGCATGCCTCGCGACGTTGGCGTGCTGCCGGTTGAAGGCCAGATGCCAGACGTTTGTGTTGCCAATGTCTGCACGCTTCCGGAACAAAGCGCCCGTCAAGTGGATTTGAACTTCGGCGACGGTTGCCGGGTGCTCGGCAATGAGGTGTCCGTACCAGGACGGTTCGTAGTCTCCACGGGCATAGCCGAAATAGATTGCCAGCGCCTTGCGGATCTGGGCGTCAGTCCACCAAGAGTCCTTGACCGTTTCCGTTCGTTCGGCCTCAGCCAGCCCCGCGAGGTAGGGCCAACACATAGGGTGCATCCTGGATTCCAGGCGTTGCTCGAGAATCCCGTCGGCGTCCGGGACATCCTGACGCTGCGGGGCCAGACGCAACCCAGTTAGGACGGCATCGAGCAAGCGGTCGTGCGGTGCGAGGAGTTCTTGGAGGCGCCTTGTGGCTGAGTCGGGCGTGAATTGCATGAAGTCGCCGAAGTACGTTTGAGCTAGGCGGTGGAGTAGCGCTGGGGAGGCCGTGTTGCTGCGTAGCGCGTCCTCGTTTGCTTGCACGACCTCCAGTTCGCGCCGTGCCTTGCGCTGCTGCTCTTGCTGCCATTCCTGCCCGCGCCTTTCGAGCCTGTCGAGTTCTGGCGGGGTAGGTGGTGGATTGAGTAAGCGTTGCAGCAAGGCGGTCAGCTCGGGGTTGTCCGCAACCAGGCTTTCAAATCGCTGGTGATCAAGGTCGCTGGACTGCACGGCGAACCTGAGCAAGGACTCCGCGCGGACGGGATGCTCGACGTGCATTGCCTTCGCCGAAGCGGCGCATTCCCAGAAGAACTCCGAGGAAACGCGAGCGCCGAAAAGCCGTTGGAGCGCTTCGTACGGCGCGTACCAGAAGTTGTCCGCAAGTCGCCGCATTCCCTCCATAAGCAGTTCCAGGTGCCGGTGTTGACGGGCTTCGATCCAGCTTCGTATTCCGATTGCTTGGTCGCCGCTTGCGAGTTGGCCCACGCGCAGGCGAACGCCGGCATCAAGCCAGTCATAGAGTCGGGCGGTGTCAATGTTGTCGCCGTGAATTTCCAATCCGCGCAGGAGCACCTTGGCAAGGCAGGACGCTAAAGTGGAGTGGCTTGCTTGCTCCATATCGCCTAAGCGTTCGCAGCAGCGGTTGAGGAGCCGGGCAATGGCCGCGTCGGACGCAACCAAGGGTAGGTGCGATACCCAAAAGCGCATGTACGCCCCGAAGTGGAGCTCCGACGATTCCTTGATGTAGTCCCAAACCGAATCGGCAGAGATGTGTTGGGGATAGAGCGCGGCCAGGAGTTGTCCGAGGAGATCGTCCGTCGGGTCGGCGATGTGGCGGTCTCGAATGTCCCGAAGCAAGCTGAGAAGGTCCGTTGCGCTTTCAGCATCCCTGTTGTAATGGATGAGGGCCTTCATCGCGGCATTCCTGACGCGGGGCCACCTGCTGTCGTCGCGCACGACCTCCAGCAGGGCGTCGGAGAGGCCGGCCAGTGGGGGCGCCTCCGCAAGGAGCCGCAACACGAAGTCGGCGACGAGCTCACCGTCGGGGCCGTCCGGGGGAGTGCGTATGTTCTGTTCCAGGACCGGCTTCATGGCCTGAGTAGCAAGGGATGCGAAGGCGGGGGCGGTTCGGTAGGTGGGTTCCAGCTTTCGGGGTTCGCGGACCAACGAGTCGAACAAGGTGCGGCGTTCATCGGCGGAGAACGCTTGAATGTCCCCATATAGCGCCACGCCCACCGGGTCGCGCTCGATCAGGTGGGGGCGGGCGTACCCTGGGCGGACGGCGAGCCA
>JAPOTD010000126.1:0-12560 GCA_026709365.1 Gammaproteobacteria bacterium | reverse complement strand
ATTGGCTGCCTTAAATGTTAAGCCTAGTTCTTGAATGAATGTGGAGCTGTTCATTAGAGCACGGCTTTCATCTGGATGAGGAAGAGAAAACTTGGCATTCACCTGAACATTTGCGTCACTGAAAAGGTTGAAAATGAAATCAGGTTCTCCTTGTACACTAAAGCAAAGAAGCTGTCCATTTTTCAAAGGGCATACAAAATGTGGATCAGTACCCTGAGTGGACGGCGAGCCAAGCCGACAAACCGCGAAGTTGGGAGACCACGCCGCCGTCAGGGCCGCAGATGAGGGCAAGTGCCCTTAGCGCGGGAAGCCCGTCCCGGATGAGTTCGGCGATGTGCCGAGCGGCGACGTACTCGGCGATCTGGCGGTGGACAGGTTCGGCAAGGCCCCCCACCACATGGCGAAACAGGCTTGATGAAACCGCTTCCCGACAGTCATTGCGTAAGCGTCCGCAAACGGTCATGCAGGGGTGGTCGGAATCGGCTTTGGCGGCGGACGTGGCGTATCCGGATGCCCCGGAGACCAGCAGCACGGCGCACATGCGGCCTGCGGTGTCCAAGATTCGGTTCGGATCCTTAAGCGTTCTCACGCCAAGGTGCTCTTCGTTGAACTCGTCGGCCATGGCGAGGCAGGCCTGGTCGAATGCATCTTTGCGCCCGGCGGGCCATGCCCCAGCATGGACGGCGCGCACGAGCAGGCGAAGGGTCTGCGGGTTGCGGAGGAGGCCCGCCATGCCACGGTCTCGTGCCTCCGTCATGAATTTGCCAGCGTCGTGGACGTTGGGATCAGCCTGCAGGAGCGCTTTGGCCTGCCGATCCTCGAGGGGATCGAGGTTAAGCACAATCATCTTGCCCGACGGCGAAGATGAGGCAAGGCTCCTCTGGTCGGTGGTGAGCCAGTCGGCATGCCGGCACGACAGCCGGAAAGGCGGCTTGCCGAGCTTTTCGAGGTTGCGTCGGATGCGATCCAAGGGCGTTCGGGGACTGGCCTCGCCAGCCCGAATCTCGTCCAGGCCGTCGATCAGCAGTGTCTTGCCCTTCCATTCCGGATGGCTGTCGGCGTCAAGGGCCGCTAGGTCGCGGGCACTGACTAACATGCCATGCGGGCCGAGATCATCCGCCTCCTTTTGAAGGGCCGTGCTCTTGCCCATGCCCGGATCCCCCAGCAGAACGTATGCGGACCGATCGCGAAACGCGGAGAGCGGCTGGCTGGAGGTTGGGCGCGAGCCGACGGTTGCCTCCTCGTCACGAAGCTCCGTGCAGGTTCGCGGCACGATGATCATGGGTCTTTGCCGAACCACCGGTCGAGAGACGAGGTTAGGAAGTCATCCAATGGCGTGCCGCCGTCGCCGATGAGCATCGTGCGGTGTGGTTTGAACTGGCGGGAAAAGGCGTCCATGCCCGGCAATGGCCGTCTGCGGCCGCTCTTGACTTCAATGGCTATCGTCAACGGCCCGCGGCTGAGGACGAAGTCCACTTCAAGATGGCTCTGTCGCCAGTAGTAGGCATGCACGTTGTTCGGGGCGGAGTTGAGGATATGGGCACCAACTGCGCTTTCGACAAGGCGGCCCCAGAACGTGCGGTCCGCTTGTGCTTGGGTGAAGGTGTAGCCGGATTTGGCGGTCGCCAAGGCGGTGTTGAGGACATTGAGCTTCGGGCTGGAGGCGCGCACTTGATGGGATGAGGTTGAGTATCTGGCGAGGCCGGAGATGAGGCCAGCCGTGGCAAGCAGGTCCAGGTACCGCGCCAGCGTGGTGGCGTTGCCCGCGTCTTCAAGCTGCCCGCGCATCTTGCTGTAGGAGAGGATTTGCCCGGAGTAGTCCGCGCCAAGTTCGAAAAGCTGCTTGAGCAGGGCAGGCTTTTCGACCTTCGTCATGGCCACGATGTCCCTTTCGATGTTTGGCGTGATCAGAGCGTTGAGAATGTAGTTGCGCCAGCGCTCCTCCTCGCGGATGAGATGCGCGCCGCCGGGATAGCCGCCGAAGTAGATGTACTCCGCCAAGTCGAAGTTGAACGCGTCCGCCATCTCCTGATAAGACCAGTGGCGGACGTCGATGGGCTCGAAACGGCCGGCCAGACTCTCCGTCAACCCGGACTGCATGAGTAGGGGCGCGGAGCCAAGGATGATGACATGCAGGTTGCGGCCAACGGCGCGGTCGGCATCCCAAAGGCCCTTGACCGCGGAGGACCACTGCGGGAGCGTCTGTATTTCGTCGAGCGCAAGCACGGCCCCGTGGGGGTGGCGCTCCGCCGCTTGGCGGGCCTGCTGCCAAGCCCTGACGAGCCATTCCGCATCCGGCATCTTGGGCATCCGCAAGGTCTGTTCAGCCAAGGCCAACGTCTGTCCGGCGAAGACCAAATCCTCTGGCTCCGCAGCGTCCATCTGGTCTAGCGTGTAGTAGAGCGGGTGGCGCCCAGTGCGGTGAAGCGCCTGATGAACGAGTCTGGTCTTGCCCGTCTGCCGCGGGCCAAAGACGGCGATGATGCGGCGCGGTTGTTCGTTGAGTCGGCTGACCAGCGTGTCAACCTGGGACCGTTGAAAGCCTTGCATGAGGCTAAAGTACAATGCTGAACAATTTTGTTCAATGACTAGATGTAGAGGTACAAGCCTTTGACGGTTGCTCGATCAGCTTGCGTAGTGGTCACCGGGGCTGGCGGATCCGGTGCTTGCGAATTACGGGATTGGCTAATCGAGGGGCTTGTCGACTCTGGATTCCGTACGCCGCCTCGCCGCCTGCTAGATACTGCTTCATATATAAACGAGGCTTTGCTTTCCGCTCTCGACCGCCGTTGGTGGAGTCCCGAACCACTTCCCGATGACTGTTTCTCAAGCTCGATGGCTCTCGAGGCGCAAACTGAAATCGGAACGTTGCTCGATCAGGTAGCGGATGCGGGCGGCGATGTCCTGCTCCAGAACATGGCCTTGGCCCGATTGGGGCCACTATGGCTGAAAGAAATCAAGGCGCGTTTTGAGCCGGTTGTGATCGTGCAGGTTCTCAGTCGGGCGGATGCAGCCTTCCAAGCGTTGTCACTCGGCACTTTGGGAGATGCCGAATCACCCTCCATCACCTCCCCCGCTTACTCTGATCTGCTGTGGCTGCATTGCAATCTAGAGCTTGAGCGTTGGACACGCGGCGAACAGCGGCTGGTCTTGGCTTGCCATGAGTTCGCACAGTCTTCGCAGGAGGGCATTGGCCGCCTGCTCTTGGCGCTTGAACAGGCGTTGGATCGGGCGCTGCCGGCACTCGACGCACCCGGATTGCCGACGATGCCGAGTGTGGCTAAGCCGCTGCCTTCCGACCGCGACCGAGTGCTTAAGCGCATCTATCAAGCCTTGAGTGCGCAAGACGAGGACGAAGGCGCTAGAGACTGTTTGGAAGCGGCTTGGGAGCAACTGCAGGCGCCGGTGCCGGCGGCACACCAAACGTTCGACACTTTTTCCGACGTCAATGTGTTCCACTCGGCGCGGCTGCAGCGATTTGTCAGCTTGTGCGAATACGCGCCTCAGTTTCCCAACGTCTCATCCCTGCGAAAGGCTGCGGATCGAGTTCTGCGCCGCATTCGGCGCTACCGCAGGCTGCGGCTTGATGATGCGCCGTTCCTCTTCATTTCCGGCAATCCCGCTGCGCGGAGCCATCTCTACCGGGTGAGGAACCCGATCGAAGGCTTGCGGCACCTTGGCGTCCCCGCTTGCTGGATGTCAGCCAAAATGCTGGAGCGCTTCGACGTGAAACGCATCAACGCCCGCTGCGTCATCCTGCACCGATGCGCCGAGGATGAGGCTATCGACGCGCTCTTTGATTGGTGTCAAAGGCGGGGAATGCCCATCGGCTACGACATCGATGATTTGATTTTCGATGCCGAGATCATGTGTGAGGGCGGCATTGACTTCATCGCTAGGCTGCCGAAGGCGGAGCAGGACGCTTGGTTTGAAGGCGCCCTAGGACACCGGCGCCTAATGGCGGCAGCGGACTTCTGCCTAACGCCCACACAGGCGCTGGCTGAGCAGGCCCGCCGTGTCAACCGGCAAGTGCGGGTAGTCGAAAACGGCTTCTGCGCGGAGCTTTTGGCGCTGTCTGACGTGTGGCGCTCCTCACGCCACCTCCCCGCCAATGATGGTGTCCGCCTAGGCTACGCGAGCGGCACCGCCACCCATGAAGCGGACTTCGCGACCCTGGTGCAACCTCTTGCGGAGGCACTTAATCGGCAGCCGAAACTAGGCTTTACCTTGATAGGCAGCCTGGATCTAGCGCCTTACGAGGGTTTGCTGCCCAATTCGCAGGTGGAGCGGCGGCCGCTGGTTGAACATGTCAACCTCGCCTACGAACTGGCGCGGTTCGACATCAATCTGATCCCGCTGCAGTCCAGCCCCTTCTGCGATGCCAAGAGTCCGCTGAAGTACTTTGAGGCGGCTCTGGTCGGCGTCCCGTCCATTGCCCTAGCCAACCCGACATACGAAGAGCTGATCCAGCACGGTGAGAACGGCTTGTTGGCTCACTCGGAGGACGAATGGGCGGCGAACATCGACCTGCTGGCAAACGATGCCGAATTGCGGCTGCGCCTAGGAGCGAAGGCTAGGCAGGACTGCGTGGGCAAGTTTCATGCTCATCGGCTGGCGGAAGAGTACTTGCGCTTGCCCCCTTGAAGGGATTGGAAGCATCGGCATCAGGCGGCCCGCAAAACCTAAGCATTGGGAAGGTCCGGAAACGCTCCGCGATCCTGGCTCCGCTGGCCGCGTTGGGTGGGGTTGGTCATTTCAGCGAGCACGGAGTCCGCGGAGCGAATCAGGCCAACCTTCTCCATGCCCCTGAGAAGCCCGACGGTGGATAGTAGGTGCATGTTCGGTGGCTTTCGGAACACCCGCAGCCCTTGATCCTCGTAGAGCACCAGCAAGGGGTCGCCGGCGTCCAGATACCGCCGCACGCCCCCTTCATCGCTGATGAAATCCATCATCGCCAACTCGCCGACGTTGCGCTTTCTTGGCTTTCCGGCCTTGCGCCTCGCCCTCTCGTACGCTCCGATATCGGTTTGCTCGATTGCAAAGGGGGGACGGTTCGAATCGATGAACGCCTTGACCTCGGCGTCCTTGCGGTAGTTGGGGTCTCTCGTGACGTCGTCGTAACTGACTGACTTGACTTATACAGCCCAATACCGACAATAAGCGCAGCTCATCTGCCATGTGTAGAAGGAGTAACGAGGCCGTCCTTCGGGGCGGCTTCAGCCTTTCTAGTCCCTGTGCTGGCAAAATTCCTCATATTCCCTTTGCAACTTGCGCCGCCGGTGGGGCTGCTCGACCGGGTAGGCTGTCCACGGTAGGATGTACTTGCCACGGTCCGCCAGAATCACCAGATAGCTTTCCGGCTCGAACCACAAACAGATTCGCTGTTGCCCCCGGCGCCGGTTCACCCAAACCTTTATCGCCGGGTCGGAATCATGCTCAATAATCGGTTTTGGCCAGCGAATTCGCTCGCAGCGGCGAAAATCCGGGGTCCGTTCTTCTTCATTGTCTCCCCGTTGAATCATATGCCAGAATGTGGCTTCTTTCCCGTGCGCCCAAGGGTGCCGTTTCAAACCTAGACGCCGCCCTTGGAACACTGGCCTGCTATCGACAAAATCCTGTTTGAAGCAGCCATAGATGGCGGCAAGATAGGATTCCCAATCGCCGCCATGGCTGGAAAACAAAACCAGCGGCGGCAGCCAGTCCGGTGCTTCTTTCATCCCCGAAACCCATTCGCCTGCCAGTGGAAAAGATTAACCTTCTCTTCCCGGTAGAGGGTGGTTTTCAGCAGGCTGTAACCGGACCGCTCCCGCATTCTGTCCACCATAGCCTCCTTGGCACGGTTGCCGCGCAAGTTCCGGTTGAGGTAGGAAACCGCGCCGATCAGCAAGTCCGCCAGTTGCAATTGCTCGATTTCATGGGAGTGGACGAGCTGCAAGCGCTCGATGATAGTGTGTGAAAAATCGTACATGTTGTTACAGAGTACTTCGTGCAGTTTAGCGGCCTTTTCCGCACCCCGGGTGTCTTTGATATCGAGATAGACCCGGTAGCGGGCATCGGGGCGGAAGATCACCTTGAGCATATCGAAGTACATTTTGTAATACCAGGTGTCGTGATCCCGCCCCGGTGTTTCGTCATGCCGGAGTTTCGACTTGTCCGGCACGATCAAGGCCCGAAAGTGCAAATCATCATCGTCGAAAAAGTAATCCACCACGTCAATGTACAACCCGATCTTGGCGGGGGAAGCCTTGGTCCACTTCAATTCAATCTCCGGCGCCAGCCCGTGCCTCCGCTTGATCTCCCTCAGTCGAACCGCAATCTCCCGCCTTTTATCCAAGGGGCACCACACAGCGCCGAGCACCATGGCCTTCTGGCGGTCATGCGCCAGATGGCACGACTCATCGCAGTAAACGTTGAAGATTTCACTCATGGCGCAGTGGCTCCCGCCTGCTTTATCCATAACAAAACCCCGCCCAGGCGTCCATCAGCTGTGCCGGCTCAGAACCTTTCGGAACTTTGTGCCCGCCGCATCAGGCAGCATCCTCGATCGCGACAAGGTACTCGTTCGGCGTCCGGCAATCCAGTGTCATTGAGCCAGCCACTTGCGCCGTCCGGTGCAAGGGCGGCTAGGCTGACTGGGCTTCGCCAAGGGCGCAAGCCGCTGTATATCACCACCGGATGCAATAGGGGCGGGGTTCGACTTTGGGGGCCTTGGTCCAGTTCGCCCCGCTTGGCGAGATCCTCCAGCAGAAGGCCCGCCATTGAATGCCAGACGGCTGAATTCCGTTGATGAACCGGTGGGGCAGTCTCCTTGGACTCACCAGATGCTGCGTATGTCGCTGAGAATCTCATGGAAGCGCTGCCTCTCCCCTGCCAAGCTGTGCTTGCGGACGGTTTCGTCGGCTCGTTGGCGCAACGCTTTGCGGGCTTCGGGGTAGAGCGTCAAGGCGTGGATCGTGGCGGCGGCCAGGGTGTTGGGCTCCTCGGTGGCGATGAGGCAGTTTTGGCGGTTGTGGCAGAAGCTCCGATTGCCGACGCAGTCCAAGGTCACCGCGATGCTGCCGCAGGCCATCGCCTCCAAGGCGGGCAGGTAGAACCCCTCTTCCGCGTCGGAGAGGCAGACGGTCACCTCCGCGCCCGCCAAGGCGGCAAGGAATTGCGCGCGGGGCAGAAAGTCCAGCAGCAGGTGATGGGGCACCTTGGCATCGGCAAGGCGTTCCGACAAGGCGTTGGCCAGGTCCGGGCGCTTGTAGCCGACCACGATGACGGAGCGGCGCCGGCGCGGCAGCAAATCGGCCGCAAAGCGGTGCAGGGCGACCGCGGGCGGCAGGCGGATGCCATTGGCGATGGTGAACACCGGGCCGTTGGCTTGGCCGGCGTCGCGCAGTGCCTGCGCCACCTCCTCGCTGACGCAGATGCGCACTGCCTTCTGCTTCAGGTAGCTGGACAGCTCAGCGTTTTTGCGAGCATGAAAGTGCTGAATCAAATTGATGCGCGGATTGGGTAGGGCATCGAGATCGTTGTCGATCAGGTAGCGCCAGTCCAATCCGGCCAGAAACAGGACGTCGCGGCGGCCGGGCTGCCAACGGTCGGCGTACGCCTCCTTTCGGGGAGGCCACAGGCGGCGCTGGTCGGGATGGACGGATGCGCCGGGTTCGGCGGTGAAGCTGATGCGCGGCTCGAATCCGGGCAGGCGCCGGACGTGGTCGAAGTAGTGGGCGTGCTTCAGGTGTCCCCCGGTCAGGCGCAGGAAGCGGCGATGAAACCAAACCGTGGTCGAGTCGTCACTCGTCGCCATGGCGTGTGTCCCGCAAGCCTCAAGCCCCTTGGTCAGAGGCCCGCGGCTTGCTCCTGGCGCCAGTGCTCAAGTCGCAAGCCGAAGTTGGCCATGACGCTATCCATGTCATAGCTTTCCGCTTTGGCGAGCGTGTAGCCAGCCAGCGTTGGGATGGCGGCCACATAGGCCTCCGACTCCCCGGACTCATCCCAGATGTAGCCAATGTCGGCCAGTTCCACCAGCGCGCAACGCGCCGCCGCCGCATCGAAGCCGAGCGCCGCATAGTGTTCGCGCAGCGTCTTTTGAACGGCCTTAAGCGGTAAGCCGCGTTGGGCCAAGCCGGCGCGGGCCAAGGCTTCGGCGGCCCCGACAACGCCAGCATCGAGCATCTCGCTCCAACGCCGCCCGTACTGCGCTCTTCGGGCACTCATCACCGCTTCTCGAACAGCCTCCACCGCCTCGCGGTCGATGACGCGGCGCTGCAATTGCTCCAATCGATAGCCCCATTGCTGGAGGAAATAGGGGTAGCCGCCGCAGTCCTCCGCGACCGCCGTGACGGCATCTTCGGTGACTGTGATCTCGGGCGTTCGCTGCGCAAACGGCTGCCGCAGCCCTTCGCGGATTTCATCGGTGGACAGACCGCGGACCCGCCGGCAGTCCGCCCGTTCGGAGAAGGTGGCGCTCCACAGGCGCAAGCGCCAGTCGAGCGCGGGCGTTCCTGCGACCACGACGAGCAGGCGGGTTTCGTTAGCCACCATCTGAGCCGCGTTCAGCAGCGCCCGCGCCACTTGCGGAGCGGCAACGTGCGCCTCGTCCAACGTGACCACCAATCCCTTGGGAGCGGCGCACTTGTGAAGCGCCTCCTCAAGCGCGCTCTCAGCCTCACCGGCAACCTGGGGCGGCTCCGGGATGCTGGGGCTCAGCTCCTCAAGGCCCCAACGTTGCCAGAGCGACGGCTTGGCCAGCTTGCCCAGGAGGTCCGGGACCGTCGGAACCTCCCCGCCGCTCAACGCCAGCGCGGGAATGCCCCGATCCTGCGCCATCATCTCGATCTTGCGGCAAAGCACCGTCTTGCCGTTGCCTCGCGGCCCCACAAGCACGATGTTCTCGCCCCTGCCCCCGCGCTGCAGCACCTGCACCCGCCAGTCGAAGTCGTTGAGCATGTCGTCGCGCCCAACGACCACCTTGGGGACGCCGCCCGCGCCGGGAGCAAACAAATCCTGATTGGCCAACCGAACTCCCTCTTGAGCCTGCCTTGGCGGCTTGGACGCAAACGGCAGTGTAATCGCATTTCCCCAAGTCGAGTAAACTACCCCAAAACAGGAGCAGGCATGGACCAACTAGCGCAAGGGTACGGCCTCATCGAGGGGCCAGTGTGGGAGGACAGCAAGGGGCTGCTATTCAGCGACGTGCTGTTCGGCGGCGTCTTCCGGCTGGGGCTGGACGGCGCCGTGGAAACGGTGTTTGAGCACCGCCGGGGCATTGGCGGCATGGCGCTGCACGAGGCGGGCGGCTTGATCGTCAGCGGACGCAACCTGTCCTTCAAGCCGTTTTCCGGGGGCGCCACGGTCACCGTGCTGGAGCAGGATGAGCCCGCAGGCGTCATTGGCTTCAATGACCTCACCACGGATGCCGCAGGGCGCGTTTACGCGGGCGCTTTGGGGGCCAGCCCGGTTTTTGATGATGGCCGCGAGCCGCGGGCGGGCGATCTGTACCTGGTTGACCTGGATGGTTCGGCCCGCGTGGTGGCGCACGATGTGCAGCTCACCAACGGCCTCGGCTTTTCCCCCGACGGAGCCACTTTGTACCACTCCGACTCCCGCCGCCAAACGGTCTTCTGCTACAGCGTCGCCGCCGACGGGGGGTTGGGTGAGAAGCGCGTGTTCGTTGAGACCGAGGACGGGTCGCCGGACGGCTTGGCCGTTTCCGAGGACGGAGCGGTTTGGGTGGCCTTGGCCGGGGGCAACGGAGTGGGCGTTTACTCCGCTTCCGGGGTGCGGCAGGACTTCATCGAGATTCCGCAGCCCATGTGTACGAGCGTATGCTTTGGCGGTGCTGACCGGCGCGACCTGTACATCGTTTCGGGCTCCGAGGGCAGCCAAAGCGATCGCGCTGGGGCGGTTTTCCGCATTCGCACCGATGTGGCAGGGCTGCCGGTCGCTGCTGCGCGGACCCGTCTGGGTGACACGGATTGAGCAACCCGGCGACGCCCGGTTTGAGATCGAGGGCAAGATGCCCTCGGCCCAAGGAACTTCAATCCACCGAGGACCACCGCAACGCGGCACAGGCCTTTGTGGAGAAGCGGCGGCCGGTGTTTTCCGGCCGCTGAATTCGGAAGGCCCCTGCTGTTCCGCAGCTAGTGAGTCAGGTCGGATGATCGGGCCGCGGGGGTTGGGGGCCGGAGGCAGCTTGGGACGCGCCGCGGAGACCTTGGATCAGTCCCTCCAATCGGGCGATGGCCACGCTCATCTCCCGGAACCCTTCTTCCACCCGCCGCTCCAGCGATTCGATGCGCACCTCCATCTGGTCCATGCGGCGGTCCATCCGCTCGAATCGGGCGTCAACCTGCTCGAACCGGGCGTCAACTTGTGCAAATCGGGCGTCAACTTGTGCAAATCGGGCGTCGATTTGGGCGAAGCGGACGTCGTTGGCCTCCCCCATCGTGCTGATGACGGCAAGGTTGACCCCGACGGTGGTGATGCCGACCATGAGGATAGTGGCGACGGTGGTGATGAACTGGTGCTTCATGGACATTTCCCTAGTATTTTGAAAGGGACCAATCGCCATTGTCCAGCGTTGAATGCGGTTCGTCTGTAATACGCATCCTCCAGTTTTTTGGGGCAATGTCCCACAGGGCTTGGCCATCCCCTAAAGGTCAACGCGCAGGCCGCGCTCCGCTAGGAATTCCGGGTTGTAGAGGCTTGACTGGTACTTGTGGCCGGTGTCGGTGAGCACCGTGACGATGGTGTGGCCGGGGCCAAGGCGCTTGGCGATTTCCACGGCGGCGCACAGGTTGATGCCGGTGCTGGAGCCGAAGAACCAACCCTGGCTGCGCAGCTGGCCATGGACCATCGCTACCATCTGCTGGTCGTCGAACTGCAACGCATCGTCTATTTCGGTGCCTGCCAAGTTGTCCGTGATCCGGCTGTTGCCGATGCCCTCGGTGATTGACGGACCGGGCGTCATGGCGGCCTCACCGGTGGTCACCCAATTGTACAGGGCGCTGCCGTGGGGGTCGGCCAGCACCACTTCGATGTCGGCCCGGCGCTCCTTTAGGTAGCGGGAGACGCCTGCCAGGGTGCCGCCGGTGCCCACCGAGCAGGTGAAGGCGTCTATCGCGCCGCCGGTCTGCGCCCAGATTTCCGGGCCGGTGGATTCGTAGTGCGCCAGCCGGTTGGCCAGATTGTCGAATTGATTGGCCCAGACGGCGTTCGGCAGCGCATCCGCGTAGCGTCCGGCCTGCTTCTGGTAGTTCATCTCGTCCCGGTAGGGCACCGTGGGCACCACCCGCACTTCGGCGCCGAGGGTTTTCAGGATGGCCACTTTTTCCGGAGACTGGTTGTCCGGCATGTAGATGACGCAGGGGTAGCCGCGCTCATTGCAAACATGGGCGAGGCCGATGCCGGTGTTGCCCGCAGTGCCCTCCACCACCGTGCCGCCCGGCTGCAGCGCCCCGCTCCTCTCGTGCTCGCGCACCATCCACAAGGCGGCCCGGTCCTTTACCGAGCCGCCGGGATTCAGGAACTCCGCCTTGCCCAGAATCTCGCAGCCGGTGGCCTCGCTGAGTGCCGCCATGCGAATGAGCGGCGTGTCGCCGACGCTGCCGACGAAGCCTTCCCTAATCTCCATGGAGAATGTCCGCTGAACAAAAACGCTAAGTCTAACTTGCTTGGCTGGCGCCATTGCGTCGGCGGAGCCGCATTTTGCAAAACGGCAACCAACGCACCAGTTCCCGCTGACTTGCCGCAGACGACGCACACTGTTCGGGTTGGGAAACCATCGAACCTGACCTACGCGACAAGTGGGGGCTCAGAAAGGTTTCGGAATCGGGCCTAAGCGGAGTTTCGCGTTAGCGAAACTCCAACGCACCCGCAAAGCGGGTGCGCTTGCACTAATTTCCTGGCGGGGCCAACATCCCCACCCCCAAGGCAAATCGGAGAGCTCCATGGTTCCAGATTCGCTCAAGTGCAGCATCGCGGAGGCTGGGCTGAACCCCGGCAAGGTGGAAGAACTGCTGGCCCGGGCGCGCCGGGAGGTCGATGCCGGGCTGCTGTCAGCGGCTCAAGTGGCATTGGCCCGCAATGGGAGGCTGGCAATGCTGGCCACCTTCGGCGACGCCTCGCAGGAGAGCCTCTTCTGCGTGTTCTCGGCCACCAAGGCGGTGACTTCGGCAGCCGCCTGGATTCTCATCGAGGAGGGCCGTTTGCATGAAGGCGAAGTCGTGGCGGACATCATTCCCGAATTCGCCAGCAACGGCAAAGACGTGATCCGGGTGGGCCAACTCCTCACCCACACCGCCGGCCTTCCCGCCGCGCCCTTTCGGCCCCTGGATTGGAACGACCCCGCCCGGCGCCGCGAACGCTACGCCCAATGGAAGCTAAACTGGACGCCCGGCAGCCGCTTTGAGTACCACCCCTCCTCTAGCATGTGGGTGATTGCGGAGCTCATCGAGCACCGCGCCGGGCAGTCCTTTCAATCTTTCATCCGGGAGCGCATCGCTGAACCTTTGGGCTTGGAAGACTTGCATGTGGGGCTGCCGGACACTCCGAAACGCCGGGCGGACCTC
>JAPOTD010000070.1 GCA_026709365.1 Gammaproteobacteria bacterium | reverse complement strand
GAGGACTTGAACCTCCACGGGGTTACCCCCACTAGCACCTGAAGCTAGCGTGTCTACCAATTTCACCACCTCGGCGGGAAGCGGCCGCTTCGGGGAGCGGGCGCGCAATGTACTGGCAGGGAAAGGGCGTTGTCAATCTCATCCCTGATGGCAAGCAAGGATCGTTGGTGGCGCTTGTGGCAGGAGACGGCGGGCGCGACCATCCTGCATGTGGACTTAACGCCATGCGCCGAGCGCGAGGCGCGCGCCTTCGACCTGCTCGACGCGCGGGAGGCCCGGCGGGCGCAGCGGTTCGTGGTCGAGCCGCCCCGGCGCCGCTTCGCCCTGTGCCGCGCGGCACTGCGGGCCAACCTCTGCGAGCGCCTCGACTGCCGCAACGAACTGCTTTCGTTCAACACCCTCGAGCACGGCAAGCCGGTCGCCGCAGTGAACGGCCAGCGCGTTCCCATCGCCTTCAACCTCAGCCACAGCGGCGGGCACGGGCTAATCGCGATTGCCGCTCATCAGCCGCTCGGCATCGACCTTGAGGAACGCAGGCCCGTCCGCAACTTTGACGGGATTGGCAAGCGGGTCTATGGCCCGGCCGAGCGCCGCTTGCTCGCCCAGGCCGAAGGAACGCGCAAGGCGGCTCTCTTCTATCGGCTGTGGACCTTGAAGGAAGCGCTGATCAAGGCCTTGGGCACCGGCTTCCGGCTGAACCCGGCCACCTTTGAGGTGCCGGAGCCGATGCTGCGGGGCGAACGCTCAGGCCGCTTTCAATTCCCGCACCAGCCGGAAGACTACTGGCAGCTGGTGGACCTAGGGGAGCCACGCTTCGCCGCCGCGCTGGCCATCCGAGTGCGCGACCTGACGGTCGCGGATGGAGTTTCGCTGCGCGAAACTCCGCGCTTGGGCCACATTCCGAAGTGTTTCTGAGCCGGCACAAGTGCAGCAACCCTGAGCGGATCCGGAAACAGATCGCAACCCGATTCACGCAACCTGCGCCTCTCGCCCAGAGGGCGAGAGGCGCAGGTTGCCCCCAATGACCATAGCCGATAAGTTAGCGGCTTCGTTGCCGATCCCCCAAAGACCAGCATTGGACAGCTTTTCCGTTGGACACCATCTCCGTTCGCGGCGCGCGGACGCACAACCTCAACAACATCGACCTTGACCTGCCCCGCGACCAACTGATCGTGATCACCGGGCTGTCCGGCTCCGGCAAGTCCTCGCTCGCCTTCGACACCCTCTACGCCGAGGGGCAGCGGCGCTACGTGGAGTCGCTGTCCGCCTACGCAAGGCAGTTCCTGTCCACGATGGAGAAGCCCGACGTCGATCACATCGAAGGGCTGTCCCCGGCCATCTCCATCGAGCAGAAGTCCACCTCCCACAATCCGCGCTCGACGGTCGGCACCATCACCGAAATCCACGACTACCTCCGCCTGCTCTACGCCAGGGCTGGCGAGCCGCGCTGCCCGCACCACAGCGAGCCCCTCGACGCGCAGACCGTGAGCCAGATGGTGGACCAGGTCATGGCCCTGCCAAAGGATTCGCGCATCATGGTGCTGGCGCCGGTGATCGTCGAGCGCAAGGGCGAGCACGTGCATGTCTTCAAGGAACTGCTGGCCGGCGGCTTCATCCGCGCCCGCATCGACGGGCTGGTGGTCGATCTCGACCATCCGCCGACGCTGGACAAGAACAAGAAGCACAGCATCGATGCCGTGGTGGACCGGCTGCGGGTTCAGCAAGGCGCGGAGCAGCGCTTGGCGGAGTCCTTCGAGACCGCCTTGGGCCTTTCCGAAGGCATCGCCCGGGTGGCCGGCATGGACGACGCCAACGCCAAGGAACTGGTGTTTTCGGCGCGCTTCGCCTGCCCGGTGTGCGGCTACAGCATCAGCGAGCTGGAACCCCGCATGTTCTCCTTCAACAACCCGGCCGGCGCCTGCCCGACCTGCGACGGGCTGGGCGTGAAGCAGTACTTCGACCCGGAACTGGTGGTGCAGGATCCGGCCAAGTCGCTGGCCGATGGCGCCATCCGCAGCTGGGACCGGCGCAACGTCTATTACTTCCACATGGTGAAGTCCTTGGCGCGGCACTACGGTTTTGACGTCGAAGCGCCGTTCAGGAGCCTCAAGCGCAAGCACCGGGAAGCGGTTCTGCACGGCAGCGGCGGCGAGCGCATTGACTTCAGCTACACCAACGACCGGGGCGACCGCATCCGGCGGCGCTTTGCCTTCGAGGGCGTGATCCCCAACATGGAGCGCCGCTACCAGGAAACCGACTCCTCCATGGTGCGCGAAAACCTGCAGCGCTACCTGCGGGTGCGGGCCTGCCCGGATTGCGACGGCGCCCGCCTGCGGCAGGCCGCGCGCAACGTGTTCGTCGGCGGCGTCACGCTGCCGCAGGTTTCCCGGGGCGCCATCGAGGACACGCTGACCTACTTCAACCAACTCAAGCTCGAAGGGCGCCGGGGCGCCATCGCCGAGAAAATCCTCAAGGAGATTCGCGCCCGGCTGCAGTTCCTGGTCGATGTCGGCCTGAACTACCTCACCCTTGACCGCAGCGCCGAGACCCTGTCCGGCGGCGAGGCGCAGCGCATTCGCCTGGCCAGCCAGATCGGCGCCGGCCTGGTGGGCGTCATGTACATCCTCGATGAGCCGTCCATCGGCCTGCACCAAAGGGACAACGCCCGGCTGCTGCGCACGCTCACCCACCTGAAGCAGCTCGGCAACACGGTGCTGGTGGTCGAGCACGACGAGGAGGCCATTCGCAGCGCCGACCACATCGTGGACATCGGCCCCGGGGCCGGCGTGCATGGCGGCCAAGTGGTCGCCAGCGGCGGGCTCGAATGCATCTTAAGCGAGCCCGACTCCATCACCGGGCAGTACCTGTCCGGCGAGCAGTCGATTGCCGTGCCGGCCCGGCGAACCCCTTACGACAAGGAGGCGGTGGTGCGCCTGGAGGGCGCTTCAGGCAACAACCTGCAAGGCTTGACGGTCAACATTCCCTGCGGGCTGATGACCTGCGTCACCGGGGTGTCCGGCTCCGGCAAGTCCACGCTGATCAACCAGACCCTCTACCCGGTCGCCGCCACGCAGCTGAACGGCGCGACCACCCTGTCCCCCCAAGGCCATGCGGGCATCCAGGGGCTTGGCCATCTGGACAAGGTGGTCGATATCGACCAAAGCCCGATCGGCCGCACGCCGCGCTCCAATCCGGCCACCTACACCGGGCTGTTCACCCCGATACGCGAGCTGTTCGCCCAAACCCAGGAGGCGCGGACCCGAGGCTACAAGCCGGGTCGCTTCAGCTTCAACGTCAAGGGCGGGCGCTGCGAGGCCTGCCAAGGCGACGGCGTCATCAAGGTGGAGATGCACTTCCTGCCCGACATCTACGTCGCCTGCGACCAGTGCAAGGGCAAGCGCTACAACCGCGAGACCCTGGACGTGCGGTACAAGGGCAGAAACATACACGAAGTGCTGGAAATGACCGTCGAGGAGGCGCGGGCCTTCTTTGACCCCGTGCCGATGCTGGCCCGCAAGCTACAGACCTTGGTGGACGTGGGCCTGTCCTACATCAAGCTGGGCCAGAGCGCGACCACGCTGTCCGGCGGCGAGGCGCAGCGGGTGAAGCTGTCCCGGGAACTGTCCAAGCGCGACACCGGCAAGACACTCTACATACTCGATGAACCCACCACCGGCCTGCACTTCCATGACATCGCCCAACTGCTTGACGTGCTGCATCGGCTGCGCGACCACGGCAACACCGTGGTGGTGATCGAGCACAACCTCGACGTCATCAAGACCGCCGACTGGATCATCGACTTGGGCCCGGAAGGCGGATCCGGAGGCGGCCGCATCGTCGCCGTGGGCACGCCGGAACAGGTGGCGAAGAAGCCCGGCTCCCACACCGGCCGCTACCTCAAGAAGGTTCTGGAGGTGGCCGCGGCAAGCTGCTAAAGCCCGTTTCGGGGCTTTTCCAGCCAGCCGCTCGCATTTCCGGTCAAGCTTGGCCGACGTTCCCCAATCCGGGGTGCGAGCGCGCGCCTTCGATGCATGTCGGTTCGCCATGCCCGCTTCGGGCCGGATTTCTCGAAAGGGCGCCCGGCCGGCATTCCTTGGCGATCGAAGCCGTTTCCAGCTGCCGGGCTGCCGACCGATCGAGCTGCCGCCGGCAAAGTGGGCGCTGCCGCTTTCCGGCCCAGCAATTCTCATTCCGGCCAGTGACCGCTTGGCCGTGAGGACGCCCTGACGCTGAAACCGCCCTGCAGAGCGAGAATTCGAGGGCGGGACGCCCTTGTCCGGCAAGGGACTCCTCGGAGCGGGCGTCCGTCTTCGATTGG
Source organism: Gammaproteobacteria bacterium (assembly GCA_026709365.1). Classification (GTDB taxonomy): domain Bacteria; phylum Pseudomonadota; class Gammaproteobacteria; order Pseudomonadales; family Azotimanducaceae; genus Azophilus. The sequence continues at coordinate 85,896 of JAPOTD010000070.1, read as the reverse complement.
AAGTCCGCAGGGACAACGCAGCGGGTTTGCACACCCACTCAGGGTCGGCTGAAGCACGTTTATGGGCATGAATGGGAATTGCTGCTTCCGGCCTTCTCAACTGACCCTCCAAGGCTTGTTTTTTGCTACTATTCGCGGTCCATCAGCGCTCAGGGCATTGGACGATGAGCGCCTTCAATAATCACAACGCTTGAGGGAAGGAACATGAGAGACGTCGTCGTCATTGACAGTGTGCGAACGGGGCTGGCCAAGTCATTTCGGGGCAGCTTCAACCTGACTCGATCCGATGACATGCTGGCGCATTGCATCGATGCGCTGCTGGACCGCAACCCGAAGCTCGCGCCGGACGAGGTGGAGGACGTGGTTGTGGGCGCCGCCAGCCACGCCGGGGAGCAGGACGGCAATCTCGCCCGCTTGGCGGTCGTGCTCTCCAAGCTGCCCATCACCACGGCCGGCGTCACCATCAACCGCTTCTGCTCCTCCGGCCTGCAATCCATCGCCATGGCCGCCAACCAGATCGCCTCGGGACAAACCGAAGTGGCCATCGCCGGCGGCGTCGATTCCATCTCCATGCGCACCCGCCAAGACCCCGGCAAGGCCGAGTTGAACAAGACCTTGCTGGAGGAGAAGCCCGACGTTTTCATGGCCATGGGCAACACCGCCGAGGTGGTCGCCAGGCGCTACCAAGTCACTCGCGAGGCGCAGGACGAATACGCGCTGCAAAGCCAGCAGCGCTACGCCAAGGCGCAGCAGGCGGGCTGGATCGACGAGGAGATCGTGCCGATGCCTGCCACCATGAAGAAGGTGGACAAGCAGACCGGCGAGGAAAGCCTGGTGGACGTGGTGGTGGACAAGGACGAATGCAACCGGCCAACCACCACCTTGGACGGCTTGGCGGGGCTGCCGCCCGCCTTCGAGGAGGACGGCACGGTCACCGCCGGCAACGCTTCGCAACTCTCCGACGGCGCATCCATGACGCTGCTGATGAGCGGCGAGCGGGCCGGCCAGCTGGGCCTTGAGCCCATGGGCATCTACCGCGGCTTCAGCGTGGCCGGCTGCGAGCCGGATGAGATGGGCATCGGCCCGGTCTTCGCCATTCCGCGCCTGCTGCGCAACGCGGGCCTTGAGCAGGATGACATCGACCTGTGGGAACTCAACGAAGCCTTCGCCTCCCAATGCGTTTACTGCCGCGACGCGCTGGGCTTGGACAACGACATCTACAACGTCAACGGCGGCAGCATCAGCATCGGCCATCCCTTCGGCATGACCGGCTCGCGCATGACCGGGCTGATCCTCCGCGAGCTCCAGCGGCGCAACAAGAAGTACGGCGTCGTTACCATGTGCATCGGCGGCGGCCAGGGCGCCGCAGGCCTGTTCGAGGCCGCCTGAGACCGGCCCGTGACGCGCCGTTCTCCCATTTGCCCTGCCAAACCGCGAGGACGATGAGCCGGAGGCTCCTGAAGCCCGTGCGCGGCCGCTCCCTCGGCGGTCTGCGGCGACGCTTGGTCGGCCTGTGCGCAGCGCTGTGCTGCGCCGCCAGCGGCGCCTTGGCGGCGGCGCCTGAACCGGACAATGCCCAAGCGCCGCCCGCGAGCTACGTGGATGCGAACGACGAGCAGCTCACCGCCCTTGCGGCCCGCTGGGACGAGTTGGCGGCGGCCGAGCGGCGGGCCCTGCTCTCCGAAGTGAAGCGGCGCATGGCCCGCCGCCAGGCGGGGACCAACGGGGTTCTGAGCATCCGCCTGACAAGGCGCTACGGCGCCGTTCCCCAAGGCCGGACGGCGGGCCAGCTGCGCATTCGCGTGGGAACCGGGCAATCCGGCGCCAAAGGGTTCGGGGTCGGCTTCGAGCAGCGCGCCAGCCAGCCGCAAGCCGCCGATCCGCAGCCGACGGAGAAGGCCTCGACCCAATCGGTGTCTGACCCCGGATAACCCGTTTTGCTTAACTGCGGGACAAGATTGTCAAGTGAATTGCATTCGCGCCCGGCGACCGGCCACTCGTCAGCTTGAGGCGCTGACTCGTTAGTGGGCTTGCGGAGCACTCATGGACATTGAGGGCACTAAGCTGCTGGTCGTGGACGACGACCCGGAGCTTTCCGAACTGACACAGGCTTACTTGTCCCAACAGGGCTTCGATGTCGATTGCGTGGAGAGCGGGGCCGCCATGGATGCCTACTTGGCGGAGACAACGCCCGACCTGGTCATTCTTGACCTGATGCTGCCCGGCGAGCACGGGCTGTCCATCGCCCAGCGGCTGAAGGCGGAGAGCAAGCTGCCCATCATCATGGTTTCCGCCCAGGGCGAGGACGTCGATCGCATCGTTGGCTTGGAGGTGGGCGCTGACGACTATCTGGGCAAGCCCTTCAACCCCAGGGAACTACTGGCCCGAGTGCGGGCCGTGCTGCGCCGCACCCACCCGATTGCGGCCGACGAGGCCGACGTCATTCGGTTCGGCCCCTTCAAGCTCGATTTCTCGGCGCATCGATTGAGCAGCAAGGGAGCCACCGTGGCGCTGACCTCCGGCGAGTTCGACCTGCTGCGGATTCTGGCCACCCATCCCAACCGAGCGCTGCACCGGGATCGCATACTGGACCTTCTGACCGGCGCCGAACGCTCGCCCTTCGACCGCAGCATTGACGTGCGCGTCACCCGCCTGCGCAGCAAGATCGAGCCCGACGCCGCCGAACCGACCTACATCAAGACAGTGTGGGGCAAGGGCTACATGTTCTGCCCGGATGGCCAATAGCGGGAACCGAAACACTAGGAGCCGCCAGTGATCGCCCGTCCCATGTCGCTGCTGGTCCGCACCAACCTGACCTTGGCGGTCAGTTCATTGGCGATCGTGGCCATCGCCGTGGTGGCGCTGCAGTTCTTCGTGGTGGAGCCCACCGCCGAGCAGTCGGCGGACGACCAGGCGGCGCTGTTGGTGTTGACGGCGCAGACTTGGGTTGAACTGCCCCCCGAATCGCGTCCCTTCTTCGAGCTGGAGCTGGCGGAGCAGCACGACCTCTTCATCAGCGCCCAAGCGGCTGCGCACCCACCCGCCCGCTTCGACGAATCACCCTTCCTGACCCAACTTGAGGAGCGGCTCAACGCCCGCTTGGGCCAGCCGGTGGCGATCACCCGAGGCGATGACCTGCTGTGGGCGACGCTGCCGATGGGCGGCTTCGAGCTGCAGGTTGGCTTCTCCGGCGCCCGACGCGACATCCAGCCCCTTTACGTCGGCCTCATCATTGCTGGGCTGGGCGCCGCCGTGGTGCTCATCACCTCAGCGATCATCGTACTGCGGGTGGCCCGCCCGCTGGTGCAGGCGGCGGAGCGCGCCGATGCGTTCCGCGGCGGCGTGGACTTCGATCCCCTGCCGGAAAAGGGCCCCAAGGAACTGGTCGTGCTGGCGCGCAACCTGAACACCATGGCGCGGGAAATTTCCTCCTTGCTGTCCAACCGCACCACTTTGCTGGCCGGCATCTCCCATGACCTCAAGACGCCCTTGGCGCGCATGCGCTTGGCAGTGGAACTGTTGCCGGAGACGGTGGATCCGGTTCTAGTTGCCCGTCTCGAACGCAACCTTGAATCCATGGACGAACTCATCACCGATGCGCTCAAGTTCGTGCGCGGCACCCATGAGCCAACCAAGCCGACCGAGCTGCGGGCGTTGGTCGCCGATCTGCTGCAGCGTCAGGATCCAACCATTCCCTTTGACTGCGGCAAGTCGGCAAAGACCGTCGTGGACGTCGCCCCGGGAGCGCTCACCAGGGTGCTGGCCAATCTCATCGACAACGCCCAGCGGCACGGCCAGGATGCGCGGGTGCGGCTGCGCGGCAGGCAGGTCCACGTCATCGACAGCGGGCCGGGGATTCCCGAAGCCCATCGCGAAGCCGTGCTGCAGCCGTTTTTTCGTCTGGACCGCTCACGCAGCGCGGCCACCGGCGGCAGCGGCCTGGGATTGGCCATCGCCCACCAGCTTTGCGAGGCGCACGGTTGGAGCATCACGATCAGCAGCCATCCGGGCGGCGGCACCGACGTTTGCGTCAGCGTCTAGCGTTCTTGGCGGGAACGGCTGAGTTGGCGGATTCCGTCAACAAAACGTCAGTCGAGGTTACAAACTGACACAAATTCCCCCGTTCATGAAATTGCTGGGTAACAGCGAACCGCCATCCTAGGTTCCCGGATCGGAAAGCTTCCCGGTCCAACAAGGAGGCAATCTCTATCCCCTGGGCCACTTCGGTGGCCACCTCAAGCCGTCGGCTTCCTCTCCAGGCCGGCGGCTTTCTATTTGGGCCCGCGCAAAAGCAGGCTGTGCCGCGCAGGGTCAAAAACAGTTGGGAATCTGACCTGCGCGACGAGCGCGGAGTTTCGCGCAGCGAAACGCCATCCGCGCCCGCTCCGCGGGCGGCGCCTGCACCGGTTCACAAACCTCTCGGAACCTGACCCACGCGACGAGGCGCGCGGAGTTTCGCGCAGCGAAACTCAAACGCGCCCGCTCCGCGGGCGCGCCTGTACAAGCGCCTTCAGATTCCTTAGCATTCACAGCTTGCTGGGCAAGTGCGCAGACCGCAAAAAAGCAACCGCCGGGTTGACGGCCTCAGCGCCTGCTTTGCATGGCAATCACATGCCACTAGGGTCGCCGTGCGCAAGAAAGTCAATTGCTTGACATGCCAAACTAGCTTCAGCCAACGAAGTTGGGCGCAGTCCTCGGTTCATTTCGAGGGCGGGACGCCCTCGCCCCGTGGGCCCTTTGCCCGAACCCAGCGGATTCCCGGAGCGAGGGCGTCCGGAAACTCGCCGGGACAACGCAGCGGCTTTGCACGCCCACTCAGCATCGGCTCAAGCCTGTTTATGGGCCTGCTGCTGGATATCGACCGGCTACCAAAAGAACCCTGCAAACGACGAATGCGTCACTGAGCACTAGGAGTGGAAATGAAGCCAATGAGCCAATGGCTCGCGATGTTGGGCCTGCTGATCCTCACCGGCCCGACAGTTGCCGACGAGCCGGTGGGCCCTCGCGCGGGCAAGGTCTATTTGACCCCAGGGCTGGCGATCTACCGGGCGCCCACCGGCGATGACCTGCGCGGTGGCCCCGCCATCGGCTTGGGTTACATGGTCAACAGCAACCTGGGCCTTGAGCTGCTTTACTCGGACGTGAAGGTCGATCGCGACGGCGTGGTCGCCAGCCGGCAGGATGCGAGCGGCGGCAAGGGCCGCAAGGCCGAACTCTTCTGGGCCAACGCGCTCTACAAGATCGGCGGTGCGGGCAAGTTCCAGCCGTTCGCCCTGTTCGGCGTCGGGCGCACGGAGATCGGCGGCTCGAACGATACGGAAGTCAACGTTGGCGCCGGGGTCTTCACCGAACTCAACCGTCGGCTGTCGGTGCGCGCGGATGTGCGGGCCGTGCATTCGACCGATGAGGGCGGCATCGAGCCGTTCGCCTTCATCGGCTTGACCGCAACGCTCGGCAGGATGGCGCCGCCGCCATCCCGGTACTCCGGCGGGGACGGCGGGGACGGTGGGGCCGACCCCGGCGGCGGCTGCCCGAACGCGCCTCCCGGCGTGGCGGTGGATGCCGACGGCTGCCCCCTCGATGAGGACAGCGATGGCGTGCCGGACTACCTCGACGACTGCCTCGGCACCATTGCCGGGGCCGCGGTTGACGCCAAGGGCTGCCACTTTGAGGACGAGGAGGCGGTCAGCGCCGAAGTGACCATCGAGTTTGATTTCGACTCCTCCCAACTGCGCGACAGCGAGTACCGGGACGTGCGGCGCATCGCTGAGTTCATGCGCGAGCATCCCGAGGCCGACGCCATGATCGAGGGCCATACCGATTCCATGGGCACCGACCGCTACAACCAAAGGCTGTCCCAGAGGCGCGCGCAAGCAGTGCTTGATCGCTTGGTGGACGTGGAGGGCATCGCCGCCAGCCGAATCACGGCGACCGGGTACGGCGAGTCCCAACCGATTGCCGGCAACGACACCGAGGAGGGGCGCCAGCGCAACCGGCGCGTGATCGGCAAGGCGGACGGCAGCCGCATGGTCATTAGAATGAAATAGACCCGGCTGTGGCGTGAACGTTCAGTACGAAACGCAAGGGCCGATGGCCCTCATCACCATCGATCGCGCCGACAAGCACAACGCCATCTCCCTGGACACCTTGGAGGAGCTGCATCAGGCCATCGGGCGGGCGGCGGCCGACGATGCCATACGCGCCATCACCCTAACCGGCGCGGGCGACCGCGCCTTCGCCTCAGGCTCCGACCTCGGCGAAGTGCTGCACCGGGACTTCAAGAAGGCCTTGGAGCCCATCGTCCAAGGCTTGGCGGACCGCTTGGAGCGGACGCCCAAGCCAACCATCGCCGCGATCAATGGCATCTGCATGGGCGGCGGATTGGAAGTCGCCTTGGGCTGCGACTTGCGCATCGCCACCCGCAACGCCCGGTTCGCCACCCCGGAGGGCAAGCTCGGCATCATTCCCGGCGGCGGCGCCACCGCTCGCCTGCCGCGCATCGTGGGGCGCGGCTGGGGCATGGAAATGCTGCTCATGGGCGAACCCATCGACGCGGAACGGGCGCTGGCGATCGGCCTGGTCACGCGGATCGTGGAACCGAGCGAGCTGCTGCCTGAGGCGCGGCGGATGGCGGAGCATCTGGCCAGCTTTGCGCCGTTCGTGCCGCGCACCATGAAGGCGATGGTCAACTTCGGCATGGAGGCGAGCTTGGCCGGCGCCCTGATGCTGGAGAAGTATGCCCAGGGCGCCCTGGTGCAGACGGAGGACAAAACCGAGGGCATCAGCGCCTTCCTGGAGAAGCGCCCGCCGCAGTTCAAGGGCCGTTGAACCCGGCTTGCCGCTGAGCGATACTGCCAGCTGAAACGTTGCCGTTGGTGCGATCAGCACGGTACGCCGACGCAAGACACATAGACGAAGGGGGACTCCATGGCCATTGACCGCTTTCCTGTGGAAGCAAGCCACATCATGATGTTCGCCCGTTCTGTGGCGGACGCCAATCCCATTTACTATGACGAGGATTACGCCGCCGCCACGGAGCCGGGCAGGATCATCGCGCCGCCGACCTTCGCGCAGTCGAGCGCCCAGTTCGACCCCGACTACTTCCTGCGCCCGAAGATCGGCGAGCCTTGGTTCGGCTCCGGCAAGGAGGCCACCGGCATCAAGCGGGACCGCTCCGGCGGCGGCGGTGGTGGTGGTGGTGGCGGCGGCCTGCACGCCGAGCAGCACTTCGAGTACCACCGGCACATCGGCCCCGGCGACGTGCTCAGCGCCACCGTCAAGCCGGGCAAGACGTGGGAAAAGCAAAGCAAGCGGGCCGGCAAGCTGGTGTTCAGCGAAACCGTGACCGAGTACCGCGACCAGAACGGCGAACTGGTCATCACCGCCCGGGGCGTGGGGGTGCGCACCGAGCGCCCCGTGGATCAATAGGAGGGAACCGAGATGACGTCATTCCCCCCAGCACGACGCCTTCGACGCGGCGACCGCAACCCGCTGATCAGCAGGAGCATTTGAACATGGCACTAAGCGCAGGCAATTTGAACATCGGCGACACCTACAAGGAATGCTTGGTGGAGGATCTCAAGCGCACCCAGCTCGTGCAGTACTCAGGCGCGTCCGGCGACTACAACCCGCTGCACACCGATGAGATCTTCACCACCCAAGTGGCAGGCTACCCCAGCGTCTTCGCCCACGGCATGCTGACCATGGGCATGACCGGCCGAATGCTGACCAACTACGTCGGCGACGGCAGACTCAAGGCCTTCGGCGTGCGCTTCACCAGCCAAGTCTGGCCTGGCGACACCTTGCACTCCACCGCCACGGTGGAGGAGGTTACGGTGGAGGACGACCAACCGGTCGTGAAGCTGAAGGTCGAGACCACCAACCAGGACGGCAAGGTGGTGGTGTCGGGCTACGCTTCGGCTCGGGTGGATACCTAAACCGGCGCTTCCGCATCAAACCCGCCTTGCTCTAGGTGAAGGGGCGAGGCGGGTTGGCGTGGTCGGTGGCTGACGCGCTTTCCGCAGCAAGCCCAGCCGCAGTGCGGCCTGCTAGCGAATCGACTCTACTTCAACCCCCAAGCTCAACTTCGTCCAAGCACGATCTGCCGTATAGACCAACGCGTCCCTGTCCATCCCGAGCGCAAGGCAAGCCCGGTCGCCCAAGGAGAGGCCGAGCGCTTTGGTCGCCTCCCGCAATTGCCCTGCGATTTCGGCTTGGACAGCGGAAAAAGGTTCAAATGACAGGCCAAGGGACTCCAAGTCAGCCCGTAGGCCGAGCCTTCCCATATCTTGGTTGGGAACTCTCTGAACAACTTCCGCCCAATTCACTGTGGACATTATGGAACCCCGAAGCACTCTCCTAACGGAATCAGCGCCTGACTCGCGTTGAAGGTAGGCAAGGAGAGCGGATGCATCGAGCGCCACGGTCACGAGCGACCTTTCCTAGCGGCCTCTTCCCGACGTTCCACAATCAGTTCATCGGCAAGACTGCGGCCCTCAAACTTTCGGAAGTACTCGTGCAGACGACGCTCCACGGCTGCAGCCTTTTCCACCACCAAGCGTTCTGCCTCAACTCGGGCGATGAGGGCATCGCCAGGTTGGAATCCCAACGCCCTTCTAACGGCAGCCGGAACCAGCAGCCTGCCCTGAGGACCTAGCCGGACATCGGCATGGAGTTCGGTGTTTGGCATTCAATTTCCCAGCGTTCACAGGAATACATATAGTGGCACAAAGGACTGTCAATGCCAATTTTCAAAAACCATGCCACAATCAATTCGGCGCCAGCTCACCGGATTTCGCAACATGCCTCTCAACTTGCTTCAGCCAACGATGTTGGGCGGAAGTCCTCCACTCAGTCCAAGGGCGGGATGCCCCAAGTCAAACTCGACTGAGCTTGCCCCTGCGGGCCAGGCCTGCCTACTCAGCGGAGCGCTTTGCGCAGCGCGGCGCAGGCGGCCTTGAAGGGCGCGCGGCTGGTCTCGAACTGCTGCGCGGTGGCAAAGAAGTCGTGGACCAAGCCGTCGCAGCAAACGGCCTCGGCTGGGGTTCCGGCGGCGGCAAGGGTTTCCGCATACAAGTTGCCCTCATCGCGCAGCGGGTCAAATTCGGCGGTCATCACCAAGGCCGGGGGCAGCTCGCCGTGGTCGGTGGCCCGCAGCGGCGACGCGTGGGGATGGCTGCGGCCGGCCGGGTCCGGGCAATAATGTTCCCAGAACCAACGCATGGTGGCCGTCTCCAGGATGTAGCCCGCGCTGTTGTCAACGTAGGAGGGACGGCTCAAGTCGTGGTCCACCACCGGGTAGAGGAGCAGTTGGAAGTCGATTTTCGGCCCGGCTTCATCACGGGCCTTGAGGCACAGAACCGCTGCCAAGTTGCCGCCGGCGCTTTCGCCGGCCACCGCAAGGCGTCCGTTGCCGCCGAGTTCCTCGGCGTGTCCGCAGACCCATTCCAAAGCCGCGTAGCAGTCGTCCACTGCGGCGGGGAAGCGGTGCTCCGGGGCCAAGCGGTAGTCAACGGACGCCACCACGCAGCCCGCCGTTTCGCACAGGTCGCGGCAGGCGGCGTCGGCAGTGTCCAAGTCGCCGATCACCCAGCCGCCGCCGTGGAAGTAGGCCAGCAGCGGATGCGGTCCCGGCGCCTGGGGCCGATAGATGCGCAGCGGCACCTCGCCGGCCGGTCCGGGAACGCTGCGCTCGATGACCTCGCCCACCGTCAGATCGGCGTTCAATGGGCGCATCATCCGGTAGAGCGCCCGAGCTTCCTCGGGTGACATCTCAGGAATCGACGGCCCGGGTTCGGCGGCCAGCGCCTCCAGCATGGCTTGGTACTCCGGCACTAACGGCATGGCTTCCCCCTCGTGTAGAATTCGCCGCCTTTCAGTCTAGCGCACAACTTGGGCCAATGCCTTCCCCGCTCTGCGCCCCTGTCCCGCCATAAGGAGCCCGCCATGCACAACTTGGACGCCGAGAACGACCTGACCGAAGCCGCCAAGCAGTTCAATCTGCTGGAAAGCTCCCTGTTCAAGCACCGCACGCTGACGCTGTTTGGCGAGATCAGCCAGAGGCTCGCCCAGCGAACCGCGGAGAAGCTGCTGAGTCTGTCGTTCGAATCGGACGATCCGATCACCATCTACTTGGGCTCCCCCGGTGGCCACGTCGAGTCCGGCGACACCATTTTCGACATGATTGGCTACATCAAGCCCAAGGTGCGCATCGTCGGCACCGGCTGGGTGGGCAGCATCGCCACCCACATCTACTTGGCTCCGGAGAAGGAGGATCGGCTCTGCCTGCCGAACACCCGCTTTCTGATCCACCAGCCGGCGGGCGGCTTCGGGGGCGACGCCTCGGATATCGAAATCCACGCCCGGGAGATCATCAAGACCCGCGAGCGCATCAACCGAATCATCGCCGAGCGCACTGGGCGGCCCTTGAAGAAGGTGGCCGAGGACACCGACCGGGATTACTGGATGAGCGCCGAGGAGTCCGTTGAGTACGGCTTGGTCGGCAAGATCATCGACAGCGTGGATGAGCTCGGCTAACGGAGCTGCGCCCCGGGCCTACGCGAGCGCGGCGACCGAGCGAATGGGTTGGCTCATGGCGCAACCTCAACCCGCGATCGGGAAAACTAGCGCCCAAACTGCTTGAGCCGCTCGGCCATGTCAGGCCCGCTGCCGGGGCCCTCGGTTCGCTCAAAGCGCAAGCCTTCGCTTAAGCCCCGGTCCAGTCCGCTATTGACCAGCATCTTGTCGGCGCGCAGGGTGAACCAGGAATTGGCAAGGAACGAACGGGCCATGGCCTGGGCCGCATCCATCAGTTCGCCGACGGGCACACAGCGGTTCGCAAGGCCCAGGGTGACGGCTTCGGCGCCGCCAACCACCCGCCCGCTGAACATCATCTCCTTGGCGTTCAGCAGCCCCACCCGACGCGGCAGGCGCTGGGTCATGCCCCAGGACGGCGACATGGCCCACTTGCCGTGGGTGTCGGCAAATCGGGCATCCTCCGCGGCAATCAACAGGTCGCAGGCGAGGGCCAGCTCCAGCGAGCCGGTGTAGCAGTGGCCCTGCACCGCAGCGATGACCGGCTGCGGCAAGCGCTCCATGGCCTCCAGGGTCTCCGCTTGAAAGTGCCGCTATAAACCAAGCACCAGCTTGGCGACGATGTTCCTCTGCACTTCGTTGGTGCCGCCAGCGATGGAGCTGGCCCGCAGGTTGAAGTAGCGGGCAAAGACGGTCACGCCGCCCGGCGGGCCTACGGGCGGCACGTTGCGGCCCGGAACCAAGGCCTCCGGCTGGTGCGGGGCGGCTTGAACGCCGAGCGCCTCCAAGGCCAGCTCGGTCAGCGTCTGGCCAATGTCCGCCCCAAAGTTCTTCATGATGGAGGACTCCGGCCCCGGCGGCTGTCCCTTGGAAAGCGCGGCCATGATGCGGAATTCGGTGGCCTTGATGGCTTGCAGCTTGACGTCGGCGGCATCCAGCCGACGGCGGAAGCCTGGGTCGTCGATGAGTGCGCCGCCTGCCTGGGGGGCTTGGGCGGCCAAGCGGCGCACCCGGTCCAGCGCCGTCTGGTAGCCCGCCGCGCCGCCGCCCCCGCGCTCAAACTCGAGCAGGTACTTGGCCACGGTCCAGCCCTCATGCTCCCGGCCCACGACGTTGGCCTTCGGAACCCGAACGTCGTCGAAGAACACCTGGTTGACTTCGTGGGTACCGGAGGCAAAGACGATGGGCTCAACCCGGATGCCGGGCGCATCCATGTCAAGCAGCAGGAAGGTGATGCCCCGCTGCGGACGCTCGCTGTCCCGAGTGCGCGCCAGGCAGAACATCCTGTTGGCGCAATGGGCGTGCGTGGTCCATATCTTGGAGCCGTTTAGCCGGTAGAAGTGGCCGTCGGAGGTCGCCTTAAGGTTGAGGGAGGCCAAGTCGGAGCCGGAGCCGGGTTCCGAATAGCCTTGGCACCAATAGTCCTCCCCGGACAGAATGCGGGGCAGCAACTCGGCCTTCTGCGCCGCCGTGCCGTGGCCGATCAGCATCGGGCCGCACATGCCCAAGCCCATCGGCGCCAGGCTCGGCGCCTCGGCGCGGGTGGCCTCGGTTGACCAGAGGTAGCGGCGGGCCAAGTCCCAACCGGGCCCGCCGTGCGCCTTCGGCCAAGCCGGCGCCACCCAGCCCTGCCGATGCAGGATGCGGTGCCAGCGGATGTTGTGCTCGTAGTCCAGGAAGATGCCGGGGCAGAGGCGTTGCGCCCGCTTGAGGTCTTCGGGGAGGTTGGCGTCCAGAAAGGCCCGCGCCTGTTCGCGGAACGCCTCGTGCTCATCGCTGAATGAAGTGTCCAATCGCCCGCCTCGTCGGTTTCAGGCCGCCATTGTGCGATGCGCCGCCGGCAATGGAAAGAGTGGCGGCGGCATCGCACCGCCCGCAATTCACCGCGCAGCGGAAAGGATGCGCAACCGCGCCGACGGCATGGCGCTGGCACACTTTGACCGTAGCGCTAAAAGTAAGTTAACTTGCGCGTCATTGGGCGAGCGCAACGGGTAGCGGTGCGCTCAGCGTCGTTGCGGCTTGAGCCGCGCCATGCAAGGCTATTAGTGAGGAGAGAGCCATGAAGTTAGCAAGAACGTTCGCAATGGTTGCCGGCCTGCCGCTCGGGCTGCTGGCATGGGGCGCCACTGCTGCGGAGGCGGGTGACGCCGACGGCGAAATCGAGGAACTGGTCGTCACCGGCTCCTACATTCGGGGCACGCCGGAGGACTCGTCGTCGCCGGTTGAGGTCCTGACCCGGGAGGACATGGACCTCAGCGGCACGCCCAACGTGCTGGAGATGATCCGCAACATGGGGCCAAGCACCGGCATCGACGGGGAAACCAACCAGTTCCAATCCAACGGCCTGGAAGGCGTTTCCAACGTCAACCTGCGTGGCTTGGGCGCCGCCCGCACCCTAGTGATGCTCAACGGCCGCCGCCTGCAGTATTCGCCCTACGGGATTGCGGAAACCGGCCAGCTGTTCGTCAACACCAACGCCATTCCGGCCATCGCCCTGGAGCGCATCGAACTGCTCAAGGACGGCGCCAGCGCCACCTACGGGTCCGACGCAGTGGCGGGGGTGGTGAACTTCATCACCCGCTCCGATTTCCGCGGCCTCGAACTGCTGGTGTCCGGCAAGGACATGGACGGCAACGACGACGGCGATTGGGAAGGCGGCTTCATCGCCGGGTTCGGCACGGACCGCCTGAACGTCGTCGCCTCGTTCGGCTACCAGTCAAGAGGCAAGGTGCCGACCCGCGAGAAGTCCTGGGCGTTGGACGACACGCCGGCGACCAATCCGCGGGGCGGGTTTTCGGGCATTCCCAACCCGTCGAGGTTTCTTGGGCTTTCCAGCACGTTCAGTCCCACGGGGCTGGTCAACGATCCGGACTGCGTCACCGTAGGCGGTCACCTCGACGGCACCACTTGCAGGTTTCGCTTTACGGACTTCTTCAACATCGCCGAGGAGGAGGAGCACTACCAAGCGTTTGTCGAGGCGGACTTCGACCTGAACGACGCTTGGACCTTAGGTGCTGAGTTCCTCTACGCCAAGGACGACGTGCCGGACTGGAACTCCTCGCCATCCTACCCGCCGCAGGCGATATTTGGCAGCGAACGCTATGTTGGCCCAGGCATGCCGCATTTCGACGATTTCATCGCCCGCAACCCCGACTTGGCGGAATCCATGGCTGGTGGCGCCCAAGTGCTTGGACGCATCTTCGGCGTGGCCGGCGACGCCCAGAGCAACTTCCGCGAGTACGAGCAGTTTCGCATGAGCGTGGATCTGGAAGGCACCTTGGACAACGGCATCGGCCTGATTGCCACCCTGACCTACGGCAAGGCGGACGGCGAACGCAACACGGACGACACCGCGATCGACCGCTTGGCGTTCGCCTACCGTGGCCTTGGCGGACCGGATTGCGACATCGATTCCGGGGTGCCGGGCAGCGGCAATCTGGGGGCGGGCAACTGCTACTACTACAATCCCTTCACCAGCGGCTATACGGTTTCCCAATCCCATACGGCTCTTGACGTGCCGCCTCCCGGCAGCCAAAACCCGCAGCTTAACAATCCCGAGTGGATGCAGGACTGGCTGCAGGATCCCATCGGCACCCAAGTGGAGACCGAGCTGCTCGTTGCGGACCTGATCTTCAACGGCGAAGCCGCCGTTACGCTCGGCGGCGGCAGCGTGGGCTGGGCCGCCGGCGTGCAGTACCGGCGGGAGGACTACAAGGTCGTTCCCAATCAATACACCGACCTCGCCCAGACACCCTGCGCCTTCGGCCTGCAGCCCGGTGAGAGCTACTCGCGGGGCGCGGAGGGCTTCGGGCTGCCGTTCAAGTTCGACTGCCCGGCAGATCCTGTGGGCGGCTATCACTTCCTGGCCGGAACCCGAAGGTTCGAAACCGACCAGGACATCTTCGCCCTGTTCGGCGAGCTGCAGGTACCGCTGTCGGAGCGCATCGACGTGCAGGCGGCCATTCGCTACGAGGACTACGGCGGCGCCGTGGGCTCCACGCTGGATCCAAAACTGGCCGCCCGTTGGGACGTCACTGACGCGGTGACCCTGCGCGGCTCCGTCGGCACCAGCTTCCGTGGCCCGGGCCTCAATCAGTTGAGCGGCCGCAACACTTCCCTGCAGTTCGTGGCGCCCACCGGTGCCTTCAAGGCGGTGGACACCACCGGCAACCCGGAGCTGAGCTCCGAGTCCGCCACCACCTGGAACTTCGGCTTGGTGCTCAATCCCACCGAAAACCTGTTCGCGACCATCGACTACTGGATCTTCGACTTCGCCGACCCCATCGTCATCGAACCGGCCGGCGACATCGTCAACGTGGCCTTCGACGCAAACGATCCGGCGCAAGCCGAGGCGGCGTCCAAGCTGGTCTTTCAGGATCCGACCAATCCGGTGGCGGCAGGCATTCAGCGGGTAGGCGTGAACTACCAGAACGGCCCGGACGTCAAAACCGACGGCATCGACTACCAAGTGGAGTGGGACGTTCCCGCGGGCGATCTGCTGTGGACCTTGGGCAGCCAAGGCACCTACGTGCTCAACTACGATGTGGATGGCTGGCAGTGGGCATCCAAGTTCGAAGCCGTGGGCAAGCTGAACCGCTTCACCTACGTGCGGCCGCTGCCGGACTTCAAGAACAACCTGTACCTCAACGTGGCCATGGGCCGGCACAACCTGCGGCTGGACCACTGGTTCACGGCGGACTATGACGATGCGGACGCCCCGGCGGGCGCGGACTGGGGCATCGACAGCCACCATACCCTGGACCTCAACTACAACCTGCGCCTCAACGAGGACCGCACCCGGCTGTTCCTCTCCATCGTCAACCTCACGGATGAGGACCCGCCCTTCGCACGGCTTGACCTCAGCTACGACCCCTACACCCACAGCCCGTTCGGACGCATCATCAAAGTCGGCGTCCAGCACCGCTTGGGCGGCGGTTTCTGAACAACCGCCCTCATTCCCAAGCCGCAGCCGGCCTGCCTTGGCCGGTGCGGCTTGGGACTCAACCACTCGGCAGGGCAATGCTTCTGATGCTGAGCCTAAGCCTTGCAACCGTAGCGCTGGCCGACGGAGCGGAAGTCGGTGCGCCAACAGCGGCCGCGTCGGCACAGCCCCCGCAGGCGGACGTGAGTGTGGACGAGGCAGACGAGGTCGTCTGCAAGCGCGTCAAGGTCACTGGCAGCCACATGCGCCAACAGGTCTGCTTCAAGCGCAGCGAATGGCGGGCGATGCGGGAAAGCGCCCGGGAGCTAATGAGCCGTAAGTTGCCGAATGCCGGTTCGGCGGAAGGCTGAACCCAAAGGCCCACGGGCATCCCGCCCAGTGACTTGTCTGCGATCGCGCACCGCCCACGAAACCACCGAAACGGACATTGGGCAGTAGGCCAAATAACTGCTACAGTTCCATCCAACAGTGCTCAGTGATCGCACCAAAGGGCGAACTTCACTCCGAGCTTCGGACAATTTGGACCAAGGGGAGGTGTCCATGATCCATTCGCTGCAGAGCCGCTTGGCTCCCTGCCTTACGCTGCCGTTCCTCATGCTGTTGGGGCCTTCGACATGGGCTGCCGAAGAAGGGGGCGAAATCGAGGAAATCCTGGTCACCGGCTCCTACATCAAGGGCACGCCGGAGGATGCGCCCTTGCCGGTGACTTCGCTCAGCCGGGATGACCTAGCCTTGGAGGGGTCACCCACCACCTTGGACCTGATCAAGAACCTGTCGTTCAGTCAAGGCGCCGACGGCGAGACCGACCAGTTTCAGGCCGGCGCCGGCGCCGACCGGGCCACGGTGAACATCCGCGGCCTCGGGCCAAGCCGTTCGTTGGTGCTCATCAATGGTCGGCGAACCACTTGGTCGCCGCACGCCATCGGCGCCCAAGCGCAACTGTTGGTGGACGTGAACATGATGCCTTCCATCGCCGTGGAGCGGATCGAGATCCTGCGCGACGGCGCGGCGGCGACCTACGGCTCGGACGCCATCGCGGGGGTGATGAACTTCATCACCCGCAGCGACTTCACCGGCTTCGAGGTTTCCGCAAACCACAAGACCATTGAGGACTCGGGCGGCGACACCGAAGCGGGCTTGATCTTCGGCACCGACCTTGCCGGCGGCCGCGGCCACATCGTGAGTTCCTTCAGCTACATCAAGCGCAGCGAACTCGAGATTCCCGAGCGGGACTGGGCGGTGCGGTCTTTCGCCGAGAACCCCACGCCCGGCGGCTGGTCCAGCGTTGGCCGGCCATCGGTTGTCGTGCCGCTGGACCGCTGGGGAGCGACTTCCGGTGGCTTCGGAGGCCTTTTGGCCAGTGGCATCACTGACCCCAATTGCGAAAAGCTGGGCGGCGCTCGAACCAGCGTCGGCGTTGCGGGCAACACCCTCGGCGGCTTCTGCCGCTTTCAGTACACGGCGTTCGACAATTTGGCCGAGGAGGCGGAACGCTGGCAGTGGTTCACGGAATTTTCCTGGGAAATCAACGACAGCACCACCTTGACCAGCGAATTCCTGATGACGGACAGCGAGGTGCCCGCCTGGAACACGTCGCCCTCCTATCCGCCGAACCGCCTAGTGGACGAAAACCGCACCATCCGCGCCAACAATCCGGGCTTGGTGGACATGGCCAGCAAGTACCCCGACATCTACGGCGACTACGCATGGTGTGATGCGGACCACTGCCGTTGGCAGGGCGACCCCGCCCAAGCCGCTGCCGGCGTTCCGGCAGGCTGGCAGGAAGTGGCATGGTTCTATGGCCGCTATTACGGCCAGGACGGCCCGCTGCGCGACCACCATCGGGAATCCGACATGTGGCGCTTGAACTTCACTTTGGACGGCAGCTTGGGCGACTACGGCTGGCAAGCCTCCGCCACCTACTCCAAGGCCCAGCGGGACTTCGGCGGCGGCGACACCATGGTTTATCGGGACGCGCGCGCCCGCCAAGGCCTCGGCGGCTTCGAATGTGAGCAGATGGTGCCGAATGAATATGACGAGAACGGCAACTTGGCGTTCTCCTTGGAAACCGTCATGGCCAATGCCGGCCAAGGGCCTTGCCGTTATTGGATTCCCTTCTCCAACTCCATGCCCGGCTCACACCCGCAGGTGCCGGGCGGGATCGCCGAAAACCCCGACTTCAACCCAGCCCTGAACAACCAGGATCTGTTCGACTACATGATGACTGAGTATGGCGGGGACGGCGAAGCCTCCCTGCTGGTGATGGAAGGCATCCTGACGGGCGTCCTGCCGTTTGGCATGGCCGCCGGCGAAATCGGCTTCGCCGTCGGCGCCCAATGGCGCAGCGAGACCTATGAGAGCGGCGCCTACGAGATTAACGACTTCGCGCTGTTTCCTTGCGCTGCCGGCCCTGAGATCAAGGACTGCACCAGCAACCGGAACGGCTTGTTCGGCTTCCTGCCACCCGTATCCCAGATCGACGAGGACCGGGACATCTACTCGCTGTTTGGGGAAACCCAAATTCCTCTAACCGAAACGATGGAGGCGCAGTTGTCCCTGCGCTACGAGGACTATGGCGGTTCCACGGGTTCGAGCTTGGATCCCAAGGTCGCCGTTCGTTGGCAGATGCTGCCCAGCATCGGGCTGCGCGCCTCGGTGGGAACCACCTTCCGGGGCCCAACCTTGAACCAGATCGTTGCCTCCGCATCATCGAACACGCTGCAGTTCGTCGGCGCCACCGGCGCGTTCAAGCGCATAGACACCCAAGGCAACCCGGACTTGGAGCCGGAGGAGGCAACCACCTTCAACGTCGGCCTGCTGATCGATCACGACGGCTTGGTTGCGGACGGCGACAACCTGTTCATCACCGTGGACTATTGGTCCTACGACTTCAAGAAGCCCTTGGTGACGGAGCCGTTCAACAGCGTGTTGGCCGCTGCCTGCCCCGGCGGCCCCGCCGACCCTTGCGACACGACCAGCCCCTACTTCCAGCGGCTGACCTTTGGCGGCAACCCCGCGTCGGCTGATTTGGAAATCATCGATGTCAAGATCATCAACGGACCGGACATCGAAACCGATGGCATCGACTTCACGGCCCGGTACGCCATTCCGGCGGGTCCCGGCTTGGCGAGCCTCGGCGTGAGCGGAACCCGGATTCTGAGCTATGACATCAGCGCGTGGGAATTGGGCGGCGAATATGACGCCCTAGGCAACATGAACTACGAAACATCCCTGGCCCGCACCTTGGTCAAGTGGAAGGCGCGAGGCTTCCTGAACTACGCTTGGGGCCCCCTGAACCTCAGGTACATGCTGAATTTCACGGACGGCTACGAGTCCGGCGCAGTGCCCTTCAAGGTGAAAAGCCATGACACCCACGACCTGCACCTGAACTACAGCCTCATGGAGGACCAGGTGAACCTGACTCTGTCGGTGATTAACCTGGCGGACGAAGATCCGCCGTTCGCAGGCCGTGACCTGAACTATGACCCGTTCGTCCACAACCCCTTCGGGCGGATGTTCCGGTTCGGCGTCGCCTACCGGATGGGCAACTGAGGCAGTCTCCGCCGTAGCGGGGGCATCCCGCCCTCGCTACGGAATTCCGACAGGCCAACGCGTCCGGAGTAGTGGCTCAGTTTGAATCACGTCGTCGTGATTCGGTCGAGGGCGGGACGCCCTCGCTCCGGGGGGTCTCACCTGAGCTGGATACCTCACCCCGGAGCGAGGGCATCTTGCCCTCGCAGTGACGCTCGTCAGTGCGTCAGCCGCTAAAGCCCAGACAAAGTCAAACTAAGCCAGTACCCTTCCGGGGAATTATTGATTTTTTATGTAAAGAAAGTGTTGGAAACATGAAGGAATCTATGCTCAAATCCGCCAAGTAGCCTTGGTGCGCCGTACCGGTTTCGGTCGGCGGGTGCGAATTGATGCGCCGCTTTCGCTAGCGCTGCGGCTGAAATAGCATTTGGACTATGGAGGGATCGAAGTGATCAAACTTAGGAACAGCACCGCAATTGCTTTGCTTTGGGCGGGTTTCGCCGCATTGTTCGGGCCGTCCGCGCTGGCTCAGTCCGACACGGCCGCCGCTCAGGACATCGAGGAGATCTTGGTGACCGCCACCAGGCGGGAGGAGTCAATCCAGGACGTCCCGATCGCGGTGTCGGCATTCGCCGGCGAGGATTTGGACGCCAGGGGCGTGCAGGACCTCTACGGCTTGCAGGAGGTATCGCCCTCCATCTCCGTCTATAGCTCCAACTCCACGTCCAACGGCGGCACGGTGCGCATCCGCGGCGTGGGCACCACCGGCAACAACCCCGGTCTTGAGGCGGCCGTCGGAACCTTCATTGACGGGGTTTACCGAAGCCGGGCCGGCCAGGCCTTCTCCGACTTCGTTGACATCGACCGCGTGGAGGTGCTGCGCGGCCCCCAAGGCACGCTGTTCGGCAAGAACACCAGCGCCGGGGCGCTGCAGATCATCACCAAGAAGCCGGAATTCGAGCAATCCTCCATGGTGGCTCTGAGCGCCGGCGACTTCGGGGCGATCAAGGTGCAAGCCTCCGCCACCGGCCCGCTGGCCGATGACCGCCTAGCCTACCGGCTGAGCGTCAACTACCACGAACGGGACGGCTACTATGAGGACAACGTCACCGACGACGCCTACGACAGCCGCGAACGCTACAGCATCAAGGGCCAACTGCTGTGGCAGGGGGACACTTGGGACAACCGCCTGATCCTCGACTACACCGACCGGGATGAGGACTGCTGCCCCGCCAACTTCCACTCAGTGAACTTTGCCGATCAAGGCCCCAGCGCCTCGACGCGAGGCATCTTGAACTTGGGGGAAGCTCCCGGCGTCATCATCAACGATCTCCTGGCGACGAATGGCCGCCCCGCCGAACGCGGTGACGACGACGAGTCCTGGGACGTTGGCGTCAACTTCGACCCCTTCGAGCTGGTGGAGGACAAAGGCATCCAGAACCAGCTCAACTGGAACCTCAGTGACGATCTGTCGCTCAGCTCCATCACCTCCTACCGGGAATTCGACGTGGAGCGCGGTCAGGACATCGACTTCACCGGCGCTGACGTGGCGCAGCCGCAGTACACCAACGAGTCGTTCGAGAACTTCTCCCAGGAACTGCAGTTGCAGTTCAACACGGAGCGCGGCAGCTACTTGGTGGGCGCCTACTTCTACACCGAGGACATCGTCACCGACGAAGCGATTCGATTGGCCGCAGATGGCCCCGAGTACTTGAGTCGCTACATTGTCGGCTTGGTGCCAACCTTCGACTTGTACACGGTGACCAGCGCACCTTTTGGAACGACCACCGGCGCCGGCTTGGGCACCTACAATCCAGCCACCGGCATGCTCGAAGGCGACGACACCGCGCGGCCCAACTACCAGGAGAACGACGGCTACGCTGCCGACTACGCTCAGGAAACGGACGGCTGGTCCATCTTCACGCACAATACGTTCGATCTGACCGACACGCTGACCCTGACCGTCGGCGCGCGCTACTCGAATGAGACCAAGGAGGCCATCACCCGCATCAACGGCGTTGAACCGGTGCAGGGCACGCAGCGCGACCTGATGGCCGCCATGCTGCGCGATGAATTCAACGAAGCCCATTGCACTGGATTGGTCTTCATCGGCTCCCTGTGCAACATCGTCTCCTGGGAGGACAAGGAGACGGAGAAGGAGTGGACCGGCACCGTCAGCCTGTCTTGGGCCGTCACCGACGAGGTGAACCTGTACGGCAGCGTCTCAAGGGGCTACAAGGCCGGGGGCTTCAACCTCGACCAGCAGGCCATTGAGATGGATTCCTTCGCCACCTTCATTGCCACCGGCGGCGATGCCCGCTTCCTGTCCGAGAGCGGACTGGCCGGCGACGTGCCGCAGGCAGTCCAAGACGCCACGGGCGACCCAATGGGCCGCAACGGCCTGACGCAGTTTGAGTGCGGCTCGGCGGGCGGGATCACCAATCCCAGCATCGCGCATCTGGACTGCGCCTTCTTCGATGACGACCATCGCTTCGATCCGGAATTCGTTGACGCCTATGAGATTGGCATGAAGGGCCAGTTCCTGGATGGTCGCCTGACCACCAACGTCGCCGTCTTCTACAGCGACTTCGAGGACTTCCAGCTCAACACCTTCACTGGCACCGGCTTCCTGATCAGCAACACCGACGAGATGATCAGCAAGGGCGTCGAGTTTGAGGGCAGTTGGATCGTGGCGGACGGCATTCTGTGGTCCTTGGGCATTACCTATGCGGACACCCGATACGGCGACGACCTCAATGATTCGCGAACCGAAACCGAGCTGTTCCTGGATCAGGAGTTCGCCTTGATGGAGGATTGGGCCGCACTGGAGAACATTGAGGGCCGCCAGATCACCCATGCGCCCTACTGGCAAGGCAGCACGTCCCTGTTTGCGGAACAGCCCCTCAACGACCGCCTGTTCGCCTACGGCAACCTGAACGTCGGCTTCCGAGGCGCGCACAACACGGGTTCCGACCTCAGGAACCAAAAGGACGTATCCGACGAGGTTCTGGTCAACCTGCAGCTCGGCCTTCGCGCTGCGGACGATCGGTGGGACTTCCAAGTCTGGGCCAGGAACCTGTTCGACAACCACATCGAGACCTTGGTGTTCAATTCAGTCTTCCAAGGGGGCAGCTACAGCACCTTCTTGGCACCGCCGAGAATGGTTGGCGCCACCCTGAGGATGAACTTCCAGTAGGCTGACGATCCATGCCGCCCGCTCTGCGGGCGGCATGGATTGAACGGAGGTCACTTGAAGGCAGGACTCGCTTTCGCCAGCAGCGTTGGCATAGACGGCGCCACGGCGCTGGACATTTGCCGACGCGCCGAAACCGCGGGCTTTGAATCCGTATGGGGCGGCGAGCACGTCATCCTGCCGGATGAGATCGTCTCCAAATACCCCTACACCCCCGACGGAAAAATTCCCGCCGAGCCGGACACGCCGATTCCGGATCCGCTCATCTGGCTGGCGTTCGCTGCTGCGGCAGCGCCAACGCTGCGCTTGGGAACCTGCATTCTCATCGTGCCGCAGCGCAACCCCCTGGTGCTGGCCAAGGAGCTGGCGACCCTCGATCAGTTGTCGGGAGGCCGGGTGGAACTCGGTTTGGGCGTTGGCTGGCTGAAGGAGGAGTTTACGGCGCTCGGCGTCCCTTGGGAGCGTCGAGGCGCGCGCAATGACGAGTACGTCGCCGCCATGCGGGCGCTCTGGGCGGGTCCGCATGCGGAGTTTCACGGCGAGTTCGTGGACTTCGCCCCGGTCACCTGCAGCCCGCGGCCGGTCAACGGCAACATTCCGGTGCATGTGGGCGGGGATACGGACGCCGCCATCGGGCGCGCGGTCCGCATCGCCGATGGCTACTTCCCCGGCGAGGGCGATGCGCAACGTCTTGGCGCCCTGCTCGGCCGCCTGCGCAACGCCGCCGAAGAAGCAGGCCGGGATCCCGCCAGCATTGAGATCAATGCCATATTCGGCGCGCAAATGGCTGATCCCGTGCGCGGCGTCGAGCAGATGGCGGAACTTGGCGTCAACCGCATCATGGTGCCGGCGTTCTTTTTCGCCGGCCCCGGGGGCTTGGATCGCTTGAGCGAATTCGGCGAGCGCATCGCCACCGCCACCGCCACCGCGGATTAGCGTTTACCCGTTGCCCTCTTGGGTGATGGATCGGCGGAGTGCTTAAACGGCTTGGGGCGTGAGAGTGGCAAGCACTCGTTTCAGTTCGCCACGCCAGTCGGCGGGGCCGATGCCGTAGTGGCAATGCAGACGGGCGCCGCTCAACAGCGAGTTTCCGGGGCGGGCCGCGCGGGTCGGATAGTCGGCACTGGGAATGGGGACAAGCTTGGGCAACGCGCCCGCATCCCGCCGTTCGGCAAGTTCGGCAAAGATGACGGTCGCGAAGCCGTGCCAACTGGTGGGCGGCTCGGACGCGAAGTGATAGAGGCCGAAACGCGGCTTGCTGGCCATTTGCTCAATGATGCGCCATAGGGCTGCGGCGATGCTGCGGGCAGCCGTGGGTGCCCCCCGCTGGTCATTGACCACCCTGAGTTCATCGCGGCCAGCCAAGTTCACCATGGTCTTGACGAAGTTGGCCCCCGTGGCGCTGAACACCCAAGCGACGCGTAGTATCAGGTGGGCATCGAGGGCTTCGGCCACCGCTTGTTCGCCCGCCAGCTTGCTGCGGCCATAGGCGTTGATCGGCGCGGCGGGGTCGGCTTCCACGTAGGGCCCGCGCCTGGCGCCGTCAAAGACGTAGTCCGTGGAGAGATGCAGCAACGGACAGCCCTCAGCGGCACAAACCTTGGCGATGTGGCGCGCGCCCTCGGCGTTGACGGCAAACGCCGCCTCGGACTCGCCCTCAGCCTGGTCCACCTTCGTGTAGGCAGCCGCATTGATCACGGCATCCGGACGGAAGTCAGCGAAGGCGGCGGCCACGCTGCGGACATCGCGGATATCAAGTTGCGCCGATGGGGGCGCATGAACGGCCACCACCGGTGGCGTAAGCGCTTGGATGGCGGTGCCGACTTGGCCACTGCCGCCGGTGACAAGAATGCGCTTAAACAGGGTTCACCCCCGCAGGCAGTCGCGCAGGGCGGGATTGCGCGCATCGCGGGGAGACAGGACGGGGTCCGCAACCGGCCATTCGATGGCCAGTTCGGCGTCGTTCCAGAGCACTCCTGCCTCATCCTCCGGATGATGGAAGTCCGTGCATTTGTACAGAAGGTCCGCCGAAGCCGAGAGCACGCAAAAACCATGGGCGAAGCCGGGTGGGATGTACAATTGCCGGTGATTGGTTCCGTTCAGTTCGATCCCCACCCACTGCCGAAAGGTCGGAGAGGCTGGGTCGATGTCCGCCGCCACGTCCCAAACCGCGCCACTGACCACGCTCACCAGCTTGCCTTGGGGATGGCGCCGCTGAAAGTGCAGGCCGCGCAGCACACCTTGCCGGGAGTGGGAGTGGTTGTCCTGCACGAAGTCCAGGTCAAGCCCCGGCAGTTCGCCGTATCGGCGGCGGTGATGGCGCTCCATGAAGAACCCCCGCTCATCGCGATGCACGTCCGGCTCAATGATCAGCACGCCGGACAACTTGGTCTGATGGACTTCCATCATCCCGCTCCCCGGAGGTTGGCGGCTGGCCACCAATCCTTGTGATCCAGATACCAAGCCACGGTTTGGCGGATCCCGTCCGCAAAGCCGGTTCGGGGTCGCCAGCCGAGTTCCCCCCGAATGCGACGGGTGTCGATGGCGTAACGGCGATCATGGCCTGGACGATCCTTGACGAACTCGATCAGCCCGAGCAAGCTGCCGGGGTCGGCGTCCGTTTGGTCGGCCACCGCCGTCAGCACCTCGGTGGCGACTTCGAGATTGGTCTTTTCGCAGTCCCCGCCGATGTTGTAGGTGCGTCCCAAGGCGCCGCCTTCAAGCACGGCCACCAAGCCTCGGACGTGATCGTCCACGTGGAGCCAGTCCCGAACCTGCTGACCGTCGCCGTACAGCGGCACCGGTGCGCCACGCAGGGCCGCCAGGATGATGACCGGAATGAGTTTTTCCGCATGCTGGCGGGGCCCGTAGTTGTTGGAGCAGTTGGTGAGCATGGCCGGCAGGCCATAGGTGGCCCGCCATGCCCGGACCAGATGGTCGGAAGCCGCCTTGGAGGCCGAGTAGGGGGAGTTGGGACGGTAAGGGCTGCTCTCGGAAAAAGCGCCTTCAGCGCCCAGCGCACCGTAAACCTCGTCGGTGGAAACGTGCAGAAAACGGCAGGCCCGCTCTCCAGTCCGGCCGGCGTTGTATTCCCGGACGGCCTCCAACAGCGCACAGGTGCCAAGGACGTTGGTGCGAATGAAGTTGGCCGGCCCATCGATCGAGCGATCCACATGGGACTCCGCCGCCAAGTGCATGAGGGCATCCGGGCCGAAGTCGAACAGCAGCGCGCGCAGCCGCTCGGCATCGCAAATGTCCACCACCTCGAGTCGGTGGCTGGCGCATCCGGCCACTGCGGCGAGATTGGCCCGGTTGCCAGCGTAAGTGAGCTTGTCAATGGTGAGCACCTGGTCGCCCCGCACCCCGACCAAATGGCGCACCAAGGCCGAACCGATGAATCCGGCGCCGCCGGTAACGATGATTTTCATGCGGCTTAGCCCAGCCAGCACTCGTCCCAAATGGCTCGGCTATCTTCCGAGAAATCGCGGTGGTTTGTCGCAATCGCGGTAGCGGTCCAGAAGTTGAACCAAACCACTGATCGGAGACCGGATTGCTTTCCGCTTGGGAGTTAACTGGTCAGGCTCTAACTTCCTCAATCTCCAAAAGTTCCTGGGTCCGTTCGAAAGATACTTCAATTTGGCCGTCAACGCGTCGCTCCAAATGCCACGCACC
This sequence comes from Gammaproteobacteria bacterium, assembly GCA_026709365.1. Taxonomy (GTDB): domain Bacteria; phylum Pseudomonadota; class Gammaproteobacteria; order Pseudomonadales; family Azotimanducaceae; genus Azophilus. The sequence goes on along the minus strand of JAPOTD010000070.1, from coordinate 60,025 downwards.
ACCCGGCAGTTTCCTTCCATTGGCAGTCCGAAACGAAACGCTGTACACCAGCTTGCCCAAGTTTTTGACTGCGGAGACCGGAGGTATGTAGTCGGCATCTCCCGAAACTACCGCCGCTACGTCGTAGATGTCTGACAGCGTGATCATGTCGGTGGCCAGTTGAGTATCCACTCCCTTCTCGGTTCCGAGGGAGCGGGAGACCAGATCGTATCGATTGCTGCCGAAGCGCTGGAATTGAATCTGGTCGTGTTGTCGCTCTATGGAAGCGTGAACCTTCTGCCAGCCTTCAGCTCGTCGGCGAAAAGCCTGTTTTCGCTTGTTGAGTTCATCTTGGGCCACCTTTAACCCTTGCTCACTTGCATCCACCGCGTAGCCTTGATCCTTCAGGCGTTGGAGAACGCCTTTGCCTTCGAGGAATCTCCGCTTCTCCTCCCAGTCATGGGGGATGCGGTAGGGATGGAAGTCAATGTCTCCGATTACGTACCAGTAAACCCTGACCAACTCCCATCCTGACCGGTTGACGAGGGAAGAAAAGAAGTGATGCCAATTCGCTTCCGGCAGATAGTCCTCCTTCCGGTATTTATACTTGCCACCTTGGAACAAGTCCGCCAAGCTGTGGCGGAAGTTCTCGCCGTCCACGAAAACGCACACCCGCTTCCATCGCGGCGCGGGCGCTCCGGCAGATGCTGACATAATTGAAAATCTGCCCCGAAATAAAAGAGGGGCCAACTCGGCCCCTCAACGCACTAAGCCGCCCCGAGGAACGACCATCAATAGTCAGGCAAGCATTCTACGCCCAACTAAACCGTTGTAAACCCCTAGTTGGAACTGCCTGAAGTCCGTTCATGTCGTTCCTAATCCTTACCACATCCGCCAGCCGTGGCGGTTGAAGTAGCGGCATCCGGAGCGCATGAAGCGCAAGTTTCCGGCCAAGCCGCGACGGGCGGTGCGGCCTCCGTAGTGGGTGATGCTGGCCGTGGGCAGTTCGTAGATGCGGCCGTGGGGGGCGAGGCGGCGGCAAAGGTCGAAGTCCTCGAAATAGAGGAAGTAGCCCTCATCAAAGCCGCCTATGGCTTGGAGCGCCGGGGTTCGGGCCACCATGAAGCAGCCGCTGGCCAATTCGATGGGCGTGGGCTGCTCGGCCGGAAGCGCATCATCATAGACGTAGGCCGCGATTCGCCGTCCCAGCAAGCCGGTTGAGGGCCGCACTGCGAGGGCGCGCAGGGCGAGCGCCAGCAACGTGGGCTGCCGTTTGGCGAGCCGGGCGTTGCGGCCCTCTGCGTCAACACCCCGGGGAGCGGCCAGCACCGCGCCGGGATGCGCCTCGAGAAAGCGCACCGTTTCCAGCAGGACGCTGGGCGCCATGACGAGATCCGGGTTGCACATCAGGTGAAAGTCCGCTCTAGTGCGCCGGATGGCCAAGTTCTGGGCCGCGCCGTAGCCGATGTTCCCATGGCCTTTAACGAAGTGCCAAGTGAGCTCGTCGGCATTTGCGGCGCGGGGCCGGATCATCGCTTCCACGGCTTGGACGTCTTGGGGCGCGTCATTGCAGATGGCGTAGATGGAAACGGGCATCGGCATCGCGCGAAGGAGCGTTTCGACGGCTTCCGCCAAGCTGTCCAGAAACCCGACGAGCAAGTCCTTTGGGGTATGCCAAGTGACGAAGCCCACTGACAGCCCGGTCACTGCGCCTTCCCCAGCAGGGGCTTGGCGTCCAGCCGACCCATCCAAGCCAAGCCCAAGCTGATGGCTACCGGCAGCCAGAACAGGAACCAAGTCATGCCCACCTTGTCGATGAGTTCGTGGCCGTCGAGCAGCCAAGCGGGCAGGGCCAAGCCGAGAATGCCCAAGGCCAGCTTGGCGTCGCGATGCCCGTAGTGGTCGAGCAGGGTGCGCACGACAGCGGCAATCAACGCGGCAAAGAGTGCCACGCCAACCAAGCCGCCTTGGAAGAGAACCGACAGGTACATGTTGTGCGGATGCGGAAACTCGCCGACGGCGGTGACCAGCGTGTCGTCGGTGAGGATGCCGCGCCCGAACCACAAGCCGCCATCGGCGACGGCGTGCAGCGCAGCCAGCCAAATCGCGGGCCGAAAGCTGTCGCCTCTGGGCAGCACGAGGTTTCGGGCGGCTTCATTGGCCGTCAAGGCTGCGAGCACGGCCATGAGGATCACGCCCAGGCCCAACACGGCGACTGCGAAGCGCTGCCGGTCCGCCGCCCGATGGGCGATGAACAAGATGCCGACGCCCAGCATGGCGCTGATCTGGCCGTTGCGAGAATCGGAAAGCAGCACCGCGGCAGCCATAACGACGATGCCGAACGCGCTGATGCGCCGCCAAAGGCCATCCGGCTCACGCAGCGCCTCCCCGGCGACCAAAATGAGAACCACGCCAAAGATCAAGGCCGCCACCACGTTGTTGTCGAGTTGCCCCAGCCCGACTAGCCGGCCGTTTTCCGAGTTGTCCATGAGAAACAGGGCAAGGCCTGCCAGGGCGGCCAAGACACCCGCAACCGCGAGCGTCCGGCCCAACCAGCGCTGCAGCTCGCCACGTATCTGGCATTCGGCGAGGGCAACGGCAAACAGCAGCACCTGCGTCGCCCGCGACAGCATCGACAGCGCATCGCCCGGTTGGCTGCCCTCGGACCACAAACCGGTCAAGACCAAGTAGCCCAGCAGCGCCACGACCAACCACGACAGCGGCACGGCAAAGACATCGACCCACTGACGCAAGCGCGCCAGCATCACGATGGCGAGCAGATAGGCCGCATAGCTTGCCGCGCTCTGGGATTCGAGCACCAGCACGCCCGCAAAGCAGAGCACGATCAGCAGCGCATTCAACCGAATGCGGTCGCGGACGAATGAAACGGCGGCGTTCAAGGTGGATGTCATGTCGAACGGTCGATCGCGGGAAGTGGTGGGCCCACCAGGACTCGAACCTGGGACCAATGGATTATGAGTCCACTGCTCTAACCAACTGAGCTATAGGCCCTTGGAGCCTGCCAAGCAGCCTCGGCGGCTGGTTGACTAGGACTTCGACGACACCTTGTCGTCCAGGAAGCTGCGCAGGTGCTCGGAACGGCTGGGATGGCGCAGCTTGCGCAGCGCCTTGGCTTCGATTTGGCGAATGCGCTCCCTTGTCACATCGAACTGCTTGCCGACCTCCTCCAAGGTGTGGTCGGTGTTCATGCCAATGCCGAAGCGCATGCGCAGCACCTTGGCCTCGCGGGCGGTGAGGCCGCCCAGGACGTTGCCGATCAACTGCTTGAGGCCATCCTCGGTAGCCAGATCGATCGGCAGGCCCACCGTTGAATCCTCAATGAAGTCGCCGATGTGGGAGTCCTCGTCGTCGCCGATCGGAGTTTCCATGGAAATCGGCTCCTTGGCGATCTTGAGCACCCGGCGCACTTTTTCCTCGACCATTTCCATGCGCTCGCCCAGCTCGTCCGGCTTCGGCTCCCGGCCCATCTCCTGAACCATTTGCCGGGACACCCGGTTGAGCTTGTTGATGGTCTCGATCATGTGTACGGGAATGCGGATGGTGCGCGCCTGATCGGCGATGGACCGGGTGATGGCCTGACGAATCCACCAAGTGGCGTAGGTGGAGAACTTGTAGCCGCGCCGGTACTCAAACTTGTCCACCGCCTTCATGAGGCCGATGTTGCCCTCCTGGATCAGGTCGAGGAACTGCAGGCCGCGGTTGGTGTACTTCTTGGCGATGGAAATGACGAGGCGCAGGTTGGCCTCGACCATGTCCTTCTTGGCCCGCCGCGCCTTGGCCTCGCCCAAGGACATGGCGCGGTTGATCTCCTTGATTTCAGTCACCGACAAGCCGCTGCGGGCGCAAACGGCCTTAAGCTTCTTTTGAACGCGCACGATGTCGGGCTTGCGCTCGGCAAGCGCCTCGGAATAGCGCTCTTCCGCCTTGATAAGGCGATTCAGCCAAGCGACACTGGTTTCCTTGCCGACAAAGACCTTGCGGAACAGCTCCCGGGGCACCCGGGCTTCGCGCACGCAGATGTCCAAGAGGGCCCGCTCATGGCGGCGCACTTCCTCAAGCACTTTCCGAGGCCGGCCGACGATCTCATCGTAGTGCTTGGGCGTCAGCTTGAAGGAGTGGAACTTCTTGCCCAGCGCAGCCAACTGGGCGCGCGACTCAGGGCTGCTGCGGCCCCGGTCATCAATGAGCTTGCGCGTCTTGTTGTATTGGCGCCTGAGCGCCTGGAAGCGCCGCTTGGCCAGCACCGGGTCCGGGCCCTTGTCGTTTTCCGAGGATTCCGCCTGTTTTTTGCTGGCGTCGTCAGCGTCCTTGGCTGGCCCAGCCTTGCCGTCGGCCGCTTTGGCATCCGCGCCTTGCGCCGCCGCCTTCCCGTCCTCGGTCGTCGCGTTCGAATCCGCCGCGCCGTCGGAATCCGTCGCCTCGGTGTCGAGGTTCCCCAAACCCGCGTCGGCGTTGGCCTTGCCGTTGGCATCGGCTTCATCACCGGGGTTGCCGTCCGCTTCACTGGCCTTCTCGACGCTCTTTTCCGGAGCTTGGGGCACAATGGCTGGCTGGGGCGCGGGAATGACCTGGGGTGCCCTCGGAACGTGGTCGGCTGGGTCGAGGTAGCCGACGAGCAACGTCGAAAGCTGACCTTCGCGGCTCACGCCGGCGTAGGTGTCGAGGATGTACTCCACCACGCCGGGGAAGGCGGCCAAGGCGGCAAGCACATCGCGAATGCCCTCCTCGATGCGCTTGGCGATAACGATTTCGCCTTCCCGGGTCAGCAGCTCCACGGTGCCCATCTCGCGCATGTACATCCGAACGGGATCGGTTGTGCGGCCCGCCTCGGTCTCCACCGCGGCGAGAGCGGCGGCTGCCTCCTCCGCAGCGAGCTCATCAACCGTGTTCTCTTCGGCGCTCATCAGGTCATCGGCATCAGGAGCGCTCTCGTGAACCTCGATGCCCATGTCGTTGATGGTGCCGATGATGTCTTCGATCTGATCCGAATCGGACAGATCATCAGGCAGGTGGTCGTTCACCTCGGCAAAGGTGAGATAGCCCTGCTCCTTGCCCTTGGCAATGAGCTCCTTTAGGCGTGACGGCTGCTTTGAAATCTGTTCGCTCATGGCGCCTCGGCAGTTTGAACGGATGGAGGTTGGGCCGAGATGCTGCCCTGACCCCGAAAAGGCGCGCATCCAGACGGTCCAAGTGAACGGCGTATTTTAACCTCAAATTAAAGCTGCACAAGGCGCACCCGCTCGGCGGGTGCGGATGGAGTTTCGCTGGCGCGAAACTCCGCGCTCGTCGCTTGGGCCAGATTCCGACATGTTCTCAATCCCGCTCCCGTTGCATGGATCAAGTTCCAGTGCGTTTAGGTAGTGGCTCAGTTTGACTTTGGCTGGGCTTGAGCGGCTGGCGCTCTGACAGGCGTCACTGCGAGGGCAAGATGCCCTCGCTCCGGGGCGAGGTGCCCACCTCAGGTGGAGACCCCCGGAGCGAGGGCGTCCCGCCCTCGACAGAATCAAGACGACGTGATTCAAACTGAGCCACTACCCGCCCGCAGGTACTGCGCGTGCGGAGCGGGCGCGATGCTCCGGAATCACGGCGTACGGAGGCGCCTCAAAGGCGCTGGATACCGGCGTTGTGCGCCCACTCCGCTTGACCTGAACAGAATCTGGACAGATCCGTTGGACGGCGTACAATTCGTCCTGTTCAAAATCTCGCCAGGACGCTATTGGGTGGATGCTCAACACGATCTTTACCGGATAGGCAGCGCAGCCAGCCTGACGGGTATTGCGGTGGAGCGGCTTCGGGCGTGGGAGCGACGCTACGGTCTCAGCCCGGCGCATCGTGAAGGCCGGACGCGCTACTACAGCGGTGAGCAGCTCGAACGGTTGCGGCGCATCAAGCAGCTAATCGACCAAGGCCAGCCGATCTCGAGCTTGGCGCGCCTGACCAACGAGCAGCTCGGTGCCCGGCAAACCGAGTCCCTTGCCATTGCGCCGCCCTTGCCCAGAGTGGGCGTCATTGGCCCCAACCTAAGCGTTCTCGCCCATCAGCGGGGCAAGGACTCCCAACTGGCGCTCGCTGCGCAATGGGCCAACATGGTCGCCTTCACTGCTGCCGCGCGTCTGCCGAAGCTCGACGCCATCGTCGTTCAATTGCCGACGTTAACCACTCAATCCATTGAAGTGATTAGGGAAAAATTGGGCAATGCCCAGATCGTCGTGGTCTATCACTTCGCTGCTGAGAAGTACCTGCGACGAGCGGCGCAGGCAAATGTGGAGATTCTTCGGTGGCCCGTCACCTGGCCTGAGATCGAGCAGGCCTGCACCCCCGCCAGCGGGCGGCCGCTAAAGGCTGACGGCATGGCCGAACGGCGCTTCAGCGACGCGGAACTGATCGCCATCGCCGCAGGCAGCACGGACCCCAGCCACTGCCCGAAGCATCTGGTGGAACTGATCTCGCAATTGAACGCCTTTGCCGACTACACCGCGGACTGCGGCGGGGCCGATGACGCCACGGTGGCCAATGCCGTCCTCTATCGGCAGGCCCAGCGCGAAGCCACCCACGCTCGGGCTCGGCTCGAAGAAGCACTCGAAGCCTTTCACAGGCCGTGACTCCACCTGCCAAGCAAAGGGAGATCGTCCATCGGCTGCCTGCGCCCTTGACGCCAGTGAATCGCCGTTCCAAGGCCAGCCAATTTTAATGAGCAAATACTGAACAAAATCGTTACAAAACGACAAAAAAGGCTTGACAAGCTACTTGTACTGTACAAAATGGCCTCAGTTCCCATTTCTAGGCGTGCAAGCAACTTTGAAGCGATCCTCCCTTCAAGTGTCCTTCCCTCAAAAGCAATGAAGTTGCATTCAGCAGTTCCTCCGTTCCTCCTTGCTGACACGCCTTTCTTCCTTCCTAAGCCCTCCCCCCCTCAACCCAGCAAGGCGAGCGCCGCTTGGGCGCGGCTGCGCACGCTTTCCCGGTAAGCGTCCAAGTCGATGCCGTCCTGCCTGCCCATGGCGCCCACCAAGTAGCGCTTGTACACGCCTTGGCCGATGGCGGCCAGGCGCCAGTGGGAGAAGGCGCGGTAGTAGTTGATTGCGCTGAGGGACCGGCCGGTGCGCCGTTCGTAGAGTTGGCTGATGGCCTCCCGCGACGGGAAGCCCCCGGCCGCGGTCGGGGGGGCCGGATCAGCGACGCCTTCCTCGGGCTGAACCCAGGAGTTCAGAAGGTAGCCCACGTCCGCCAGCGGATCGCCAAGTGTGCAGAGTTCCCAATCGAGCACCGCCCGGATCGCCCCCCCGCCGACGATCATGTTGCCGAGTCGGTAGTCGCCGTGGACGATGGCGGCGCCCACTTGCTCCGGCATGGTTTCGGCCAGAATGCGGGAGGTCTCCTCCATTTCCGGGATTTCGTGGGTCTTGGAAGCCTCCCACTGCCGGTTCCAGCGTTTCAGCTGGCGGGCCAAGTAGGCCGCCTTGCGTCCCAGATCGCCTAGGCCCACCTGATCCGGGTCGATGCCGTGCAGCCGGGCGAGCACTTCGATGACGTGCAGGCCAAGTTGGCGCCGGTCAGGCTCCGCAACCGATTCGGCGCCTCCCGCATCGTGCAGCACGGCACCCTCGACATAGCCCATGACGTAAAACGGAGCGCCGTTCACCGCCGCGTCCGTGCAAAGCGCCAGCGCGGGCGCAACGGGCACCTCCGAATCCTGCAGGGCGGCGATGATCCGATGTTCACGCCCCATGTCATGGGCGCTTTCGAGCACGTTGCCGAGCGGTGGCCGACGCAAAACGCAGGCGGTGCCCGCTTGATCAACGAAGCGATAGGTGAGGTTCGAATGGCCGCCGGCAATCAGCGAAAATTGCAGCGGGGGCTGCAGGCCGTCGATGCGCTCGACCAGCCAAGCGGTGACCTTCGCCTCGTTGATGCCCTCCAACTTCAGGTCTCCGGCAAGCTGCGGGTTCGCTGCGCCACATCCGCTACAGAAAGGGAACCCAGCGGCGCCAGCCGCGTTTTCTCTTTTGTTGGCCTCTATTGCCTTGCGCAACGGTCGCCTGTCCGTCTCCTTCGGCGCGTTGTGGCGCGGGCGGCGGTTCGAACCCTTCCGGATGCTGCAGGCGCAGCGGCGGCGGCGTTTCGGGACGGTCGATCAGGCCGAAGGTCATGAGATTGGTCCAGGACCGATCACGGCCGCGGATGCGCTCGGCAAGAATCAGATCGCCGTTTTCGTCGAACGCCGGGTGATCGGGGTAGTTGACCGCCAACACCCTTAAGGTGTCGTTCGCCGCGGTGGGCAGTTCGAGCTTGTACTGGGCTTCAACGAGCAGGATGAGCGCCTCCGGAATGGGCTCCGCCTGGGGATAGTTCTCGAGCACGAAGCGCGCCCGGTTGGCGGCCGCCACATAGGCGCCCCGGCGCATGTAGTAGTCGGCGACGTGGATTTCCGAAGCAGCCAGCATGTTGCGCAGGTAAATCATTCGCTGCATGGCATCGCTGGCGTAGTCGCTGTGCGGATGGCGGCGCAGCAGTTCGGCGAAGTCCGCGTAGGCCTCCTGGGCCGAGGTCATGTCACGCTTGGAGACATCGGAGGCGAACACCCGGTCGAGCAGGCCCCGGTTCTTGTTGAAGGCCGCCAAGCCCTTTAGGTAGTAGGCGTAGTCGATGTTGCTGTGCTGCGGGTGCAGGCGAATGAAGCGGTCCGCCGCCAAGCGGGCCGTGTCGTGGTCGGAGGACTGGTAGCGCGCATAAACCAACTCCAGCTGGGCCTGCTCAGCGTAACGCCCAAAGGGAAAGCGGGCCTCCAAGCGCTCCAGGGCGGTGATGGCGCGCTCGTAGTTCCCGGCCCGCAGGCTGCGCTGGGCGTTGCGGTAGAGCATCTGCTCGGTGGCGTTGACGTCCTCGTCCCCCCCATCCTTGTCCTTGCCGCCGACGAACGGCATCCAGGAGCAGCCGGCAACCGCGGCCAGCAGGGCGCCAAGGACGAACAGGCGCCGACAGCCCGCCGTGAAACGATGGTCGAGGGTACTGGCCAGCATGTGATCGGCGGCTCCGCAAAAGCCATTAATTTATCCTATTTCCCCATGATTTCCATGCCCTCTCCGAGACCGTGCGTCGCCAAGAGGCACCATGGCCACCCCGCACGCCTCCCTGCTGTGGAATACTCCGGCCATCGAGAGGTGGCGTGATGGATCAGGTTCAGACCGACGAGGCGGTGGAAGCGGGAGTCCCCGGCGAACTGGCCGGCGAGCGAGCCGATCGGGTTGCCGCGCGGCTGTTCGCCATGCACTCCCGGGCGCTGCTGAGCCGTTGGATCAAGAGCGGCGCGCTCCTGGTGGACGGCGAGGCCGTCAAGCCGAACCGCAAGCTCAGCGCCGGTCAGCGCCTCACCTTGACGCCGGAAGCCACCCCGGCTGAGGACTGGGCCACCCCGCAGCCGGTGGCATTCAACGTGGTGTACGAAGACGACCAACTGCTGGTCATCGACAAGCCCGCCGGGCTGGTGGCGCATCCCGGCGCCGGCAACCCCGACGGAACGCTGGTCAACGGCCTGCTGCACCATCGCCCGGGACAGGTCGAACTGCCCCGCGGCGGCCTCGTGCACCGCCTTGACCAGGACACCTCCGGACTGCTGGTGGTCGCCGCCACTCGGCTGGCGCAACGGCGGCTGGCCGAAGCGGTTGCCCAGCATCGGATTGCGCGCCGCTACCTAGGCATCGCCGAGGGGGTCATGACCGGTGGCCAAGCCATCGACAAGCCCATCGGGCGCGACCCCCACCACCGCACTCGGCAACGGGTGCGGGGCGATGGCCGTCCGGCGCGCACCCGCATTGGCGTCAAGCAGCGCTTTCGGGCGCACACCTACGTTTCCGCCGAGCTCGAAACTGGGCGTACGCATCAGATCCGAGTGCATCTTGCCAGCATCGGCCATCCGTTGGTCGGCGATCGCCGCTACGGTGCCCGGGGACGACTGCCAAGAGCGCCGCACCCCGAAGTGGTGCTCACCGTTCGCGGCTTTCAGCGCCAAGCCCTGCATGCGCACGAGCTGGCCTTCAAACATCCGGAGACTGGCGAACGCTGCGAGTTTCGTTCACCCTTGCCCAAGGACATGAGCGAACTGCTGGCCGTGCTCACCTTGGATGCGGAGACTCGCGGCGATGAACACTGATCCAAGCGCTGGCTGGATCAAGGCGGATTGGTCCGCACCACCCGGCGTTCACGCGCTTACAACCACTCGCGGCTTCGACGTGGGCAACCGAAGTGGCCAAGCCCCGGCGGACGTGGCCGCCAGCCGACGCTTGATCGAAACCGCCACGATCGGCAATATCGGCCGCTTGCAGTGGCTCAAGCAAGTTCACGGCGACCGTTGCGTTTGCGCCCATGCTGACTCCATAGGCCCGCAACCCGAAGCGGATGCCGTTTGGACCACCGAGCCTGGGATTGGGCTGGCGATCCAAACCGCGGACTGCGTGCCGGTGGCGCTGGCCAGCGCCGATGGCCGATGCATCGGCGCCGCCCACGGCGGCTGGCGCGGGCTGGCCGGCGGCGTGATCCGGAACTTGGCTGCGGCCATGCGCAGCGTCAGCCCTGACGCAACGCTTGCCGCTTGGATCGGCCCGGCCATCGGCCCGAAGGCTTACGAAGTGGGGATGGATGTCCACGCCGCCGTGCTCGCCGCCACGTCCGAAACCCTCGATGAGCAGTTTTTCCGTGCTGCGGGCGAGCCGGACAAGTGGCGCTTGGACCTTTTTGCGCTCGCGGAGTGGCTGCTGCGCCAAGCTGGCGTCGAGCGCATCGCCTGTGAGCGCATTTGCACTTGGTCCAACGCCCATTTCTATTCCCACCGACGGGACGGCCCCACCGGCCGCATGGCAACGGTTGTGTGGATGGCACAGTGAAAGGTTCCCGGGGGCGGCATCACCATGGATGATCATCAAAGCCTGATGTTCGATGACCCAGAGTCCACGGTCAGACGCCGTGCGCTGAACGTGGTGCGGGCCAACGCGGAGTCGGTGGCTGCATTCGACCTTAGCTACTTCGCCGGTTATCGGTCCATGAAGGCGCTCACCTACACGACCAGCATCCCAATGATCGCCGACCTCGTGGCGCAGCAGGACTTCGAGGATTTCGAGTGCGTCTTCGGCCACGGCGGTATTGTCTCCAGGGAGGCCGCTTCCATCCTGTCCTTTCAAACCGTGGCCCGTGAGCGGCTTTCCAACGCCATCATCGGCGTCCGGGGATCGGGCGCCGCCACCAGATCAGCCGTTCAGCAAAGCATCTACCAACGCGTTGCCGAAGGCGAAGTGCGGTTCTTTGTGGTCAAGGACTGCATTGCCCACGCCAAGATCTACCTGCTTGAGGCCGATGGCAAGCGTCGGGTCATCGTCGGCTCCGCGAACTTGTCGGAACGGGCCTTCTCCGGGCGCCAGGCGGAGACCTTGGTGGTTTTCGATGACGACAAGACTGCGTGGAACCACTATCTGGCGCAGTATGAGGCGGTGCGCGACGCCGCCACCAGCGAACTGAAGCTCGCGCAAGGGGATCAGGAAACCGAAAGCGTACGCATCGAGGAGACGCCAGCACTGGTTGAAGCCCAATCGAAGGAGGCGGGCACCACGCTCTTCGTGCCGACTGAGTCTGCCGAGGAGGCAGGCTATTCGGTGCCGGAGATCACCGCCCGCGTGGAGAAGCTCAAACCGGTCTTCCGCCGAGGGCTTGCGGACGTTCGCCCGGACCGCAGCGGCGGCTTGCGCATCAAGCCGCGCTTGGTCAAGCAGATTCTGCAAATCGTCCGCTCACGAGAGGCGGAATCCGGGCCCAACACCTATCTGTCGCGCCGCGACCGCGGCTTTGTGCTTTGCGACGAACCCCTGCTTCTCGACGCCGACCCGGAGCAAGTGCGCAGCGACGTTGAACAGTGGCTGGCATTCTTCGCCAACTACGAAAACGGCTTCGTCGGCGACGTTCCGCGCCTGCAGCGCGACTACTTCGCCTTCATGTGCTGGTTCTACATGGCCCCGCTCATGTGCGACCTGCGCAACGCCGCCCTGCGCGCCAACGCCTTCAGCTTCGACCAGCCGCTGTTCGCAGTGCTCTACGGTTCGAGCAACTGCGGCAAGACCAGCTTGGTGGAAGCCCTGATGGCATCCATGTTCAGCTATCCGCGCATCGTGGACACCCAGGACTTCACGCCGGGCAAACTGCGGGCTTTGCAGCAGGCCTACAAGCGTTTTCCCGTCGTGTTCGACGACGTGACCCGCGACCGCTTCAACCGCTATGCGGACGAGATTATCAAGGATGAGACCATTCCCTACGCGGAGTACCCCTGCTTCGCGCTCTCGATGAACGCCGATGCCCGCAGCTTCAAGCCGGAGATCGTCAAGCGCTGCCTGATGATCTACACGCGAACCGCGTTGCCGGGCGACAACACCCAAGCACGGCGGAGCCTGCAGCGGTCGGTGGCGCAAATCCGCGACCGGATGAGCACAGCACTCTACAGAACCTATCTGAAGCGGGCGACAGCGGCCTTGGAAAGCACTCAGAACGATGCCGAAGGCACACCCCAATCCGTCAAAAGGCCGGAGGTGGATGCCATCGACGCACTCAATCTCTCATCAACGATTCTGTGCGAACTGATCGACGAGCACTTGCCGTCGGGCACGCCCAAGCCTGACTGGTGCGTCCCCATGACCCTCGCCAGCTACCAGGAGCGGGCTTTTGAGCGCCCGCGGCTGTACCTGCGCAACCTGCTCGGCCCAGACCGCCACCAAGCGGCGCGGCGTCCGGAAGCGGGCTGTTGGACCCTAAGCGGAAACCGCATCCTGGTCTCCGTCTCCGCGATCGAATTCAGCCGCACCCGCGCCGATATCCCCGATTGGCTGCTCGACGACACCGCGAGCTCCGCAGGCCAGATTGCCCTGGATCGAAAGCTGACGGAGGACTTCCTCGACACCCGGATTAGGCCCCCGCGACGCTGGCTGCGGGGGCGTTAGCAAATGTCAGACACTCATGTGGAGCAAGCTCTGGGGAGCATTTCAAAGCCTCCAACCACGATAGCTATTCGCCATTTCGACGAAGCGCTTCAAGGGCCGGTCACGTCGATCCGGCGGCAACCACAGAATCGGGCGCAACTCTCGTTTGAATCGTTCCAGCTCCCCTACGAGGTTCTCCGTCCTCAAGTCATCGATCATTGAGTCGTTCAAATGCGTCTCGAACCCCGCGTCAAATGTGACCAAGGCGTTGTCATAGCTACGATGGTGCAACGCGCACAGCGCGACTCCATTGTGCGTGCGGTCAGTGCTCTGCGGGTGCTTGGCCGGAAGGATGTGAGCGCCGTCGAGGAGCTTTAGCTGAATGCCGCACATCGCGCATCGCTGCCCGTACGCGGTGAGAACCCTATGGCGGAAGCCACCGTCCCTGAGCGCACGCTTGGTTGCAAGCACCGCATAGCGACGATGCTCGTCTTCGATTTCCTGCACCACCTCGTCATCATCAACTCCGTCGGGGTCGTGCGCAATCCGGGTAAGCACATGGAAGTCAGCCGGAAGACGACCGCACTCGTGCAGCGACTCCAGATTGTCCAAGTACGCCGCTAGGAGATCTGGCCGAAAGGCGATCGCCAATTCCCCACTACCCTTATTGGATACGGCGAGCCCGTCAACGGCTGCTTGCTTCAGCGCCGCCTCGCGCAACTGGATCGACGGTGAGGCCCCCAATCGCTCACTGTGGCGCCCCGCATCGAATCCAGCAAACACGCCGAGGTCGGGTCGCCAACCAAGGATCAACGTCTTGCCACCCGGCTCGCGCGCGAAACGGCTGACGCCTGTTGCTTGTATTCGCCACTCGTCATCCGGGCGATTCCGGCCACCGTGCGTCAGATTCCAAATGTAAACCCTTACTGCGTAGCTGCTGTCTCCACGGTACACCTGATACTGTGCAGGATGAGTCCCAGGCTCCGTCAGATGTAGGTAGTTCCATCCGCCGTCGCGGATGGCCGCTTCGACAACGCCCAGCAATTGGGATTTGTTCAGCCTCGGCGGCAATTCAGTTCAATCCTTTGGTCAAACCGGAGGTTGGACCTTGCGGGCGGTGCCGGGAGGCTCCCGGGTGATGCCGCCGTGTTCAACCAACGGAACCTCTTCTTCACTAACCGGGACGCGGCACGGCGGCTGGATGGAGTAGGTCACGGACTTGGTCCGGTTAAGCGCGCTTGGCATCGGATCAAAGCGTCCCATGGCGCCGTGCAGGTAATCCTCGTTCAACTCGCAGCATACCCAACGACGGTCGAGCACTTCCGCGACGGCACCAGTCACGCAGGAGCCCGCAAAGGGGTCAAGAATCAGGTCATGCGGATCCGTCAGCATTCGAATGAAGTACTCGGGAACCTGCTCAGGAAATCGCGCCGGGTGAATCGGGTGATCATGGCGCCGACAGTAGTCCTGGTAGGCCCCATTCGACTCCGTGTTCGCGACTGCAAGCAGATTTGGCGGCACTGAACCGCCATTGTCCTTGTTGAACTTCTCCGAAATGTCGTGGCCCGACGGACGGAGCTTGGCCCGATATCCATTCTTGAGCAAATCACGCATCGACGCGCTGTAAGGCGCCAGAACTCTTCTATTGCTGGCCTTCGGCCAAGGCGTCTGCGATAGCCACCAAATGCAGTTAACTGCGTCTTTGACCCGCACTCGACGCACGTTGACCCATTCCGCCGGTGTCGGAAGCTTGGAAGGATTCCACCAATAGTGCTCTTGGCACAGGTGGAATCCGTACTCCTCGCAGAGCATCAACAGCAACTCGAAGTGATAGAGGGAACGTGTTGGTTGCCCTGGCTTCCAGGCCCCGCCAATGTCGATCACCAAGCTGCCGCTGCTCTTGAGCACACGTCTAAATCCCTCTGCGAAGGGCCGGAACCAGTCGCAATAGAGATGTGCGTCCTCGTTGCCGTATGTCTTCTTTCGCACCAAGCCAAATGGAGGTGAGGTCACGATGAGATCGACGGACCCCCTGTTGGCGTCGTCGCGCAGGTAAGCCAGCGAATCCCCGCAGAGCATCGTGCCCAAGCGCGTGCTGTGGTAGGTGCTGACGCTGGGTGCCGGAAACTCCTCCCGGTGCTTTTTGCCGTCGGCATCCGCTTCGACTGTGCTCATCTTGGCTTGGTCGTGGAGGTGGCGAAGATAGTCGCTCACCGTGCGGAAACCGCTACGGTCGGCGAACTCCTCCATCTCAGCGCGTTCGCCGGTAGTCAAACGCACATTGACAGACGCCAGCCTGGGATTGGGTGCTTTGGCCCGAGCCACCGGATTGCCGAGCGGGTCGCCTCCAGTGATGAAGTCCGAAGGATATTCCACGGGTTTTGTCGTGACAAGTTCGAGCGCCGCTCTGTCAACGCAAAGCGGAAATGTCCCCGAGGTTCGAGCGCCGCGGCACCCCGATGTTCGCCCATGCCGCCAATCGCCACGCCACCCGCTGTAGTATATTGGCCTTCCCGTTTGTGCGAGATTGCCCATGGTTCGTTGCCTCGCGTTTGCCGTCGTATTCTTCTTCACCGCTTGCGCTTCCGCCCAAACCTGCATCGCGCCTTCGTGCTTCCATGCCGATGTGGTCGCCGTGGCCGACGGTGACACAGTGACCTTGCTTCGCCAAACTGACGCTGGGCCGAGGCAGGTCAAGGTTCGGCTGACGGAGATTGACGCCCCGGAGCGGGGCCAGCCATGGGGTGCCCGCGCTCGCCAAGCCCTGGCCGACAAGGTGTTTCGGCGCACCGTGCAGGTGGCGCCAAGCGGCGAGGACCGCTACGGTCGGCTACTGGCAAGGCTCCAATTGGACGGGCGCGACGTCAATCGGGACATGGTGCGCGAGGGCCACGCTTGGGTGTACAGGCGCTACGCCACCGAGAACTGGCTCCCCGACGAGGCAGCCGCGCGCGACTTGGGCAGCGGCCTATGGTCCCTGGGCGTCGGCGCATCGGTTCCGCCGTGGGAGTGGCGGCGCGGCGAACGCCAACAGCGACGTAAGCTGGCCGCCGCCAACCCCTCGCCAGCGGTTGGCTCCCAAGCGTTTTCCTGCGCCGCGAAGCGACATTGCAGGGAGATGGCCTCCTGCGCCGAAGCCCGCCACCACTTGGAGGCCTGCGACAAGCTGGCATTGGACGGCGATGGCGACGGCATCCCCTGCGAGAAGCTCTGCCGACAGCTTTGACGGCGGATGCCTCATGCATCCACGCTGCCAGCAACACCAAGACCGGCGCATCCTTGTAGTCCCCGCCTTCTCTCTGAGGCCAAGCCCGTGGCGTTCAGGCAGGTGACAAGGCAAGCTCGTTGAAGCACTATTGAGCGCATGAACGAGCTGTGATGGGAAGCAATCCGCTCAATGTTCGAACCGCCGTTGGGTCTTGGAGGCACATACGAACAATAGGGTCATATTTGCGCCCAGCGCTGGCGGCGTGCCCGCATTGGTGGTCGGGCGGGACCGCATCCTGGGCGCGATGAAACGTCGGCTCGGCGTGGTGCAACGTGGCGGCAAGGGCGAGAACCTTGTGCTCATAGGCCCTCGGGGCAATGGGAAGACGGTGCTGTGCAGGGAACTCGAGCGGGAGGCCGATCATCTGGGCGTTCGGGTTGTCACTCTGACCGGCGGTGAAATCGAGTCAACAGATCGGTTGATCGACACCCTGACGCAACCCGGCCTCCTGCAAAAGTGGGGTATCGCCAGCGTTGAAGGCCAGTTGCTCGGCGTAGGTGGCGGGGTGAAGTTTGCGCGGCGGCGGGATGGCGCACTGGTCGACGTGCTCGGTGGCTTGGCACAGGGCACCGGCCTAGTGATTACGGTGGACGAGGCTCACGAATCGAGGCCGGATGCCGTTCGGGCCCTGCTGAACGCCGCGCAGATCGTCTCCAACGCGCACCCTCTGCTGGTTACCTTGGCCGGGACGCCCGCCCTCGACCGCCGGCTCGGCGAGTGGAGCGCCACGTTCATCGAAAGATCCATCTTCGAGCGAGTCGGCGGAATCTCGCGCCGCGACGTGGAGCGTGGTCTCGTCGAACCCCTCGCGCAGCGCCGGCCACCCATCCAGATGACCGGCGGCGCTCTCAAGGAAATTGTCAGCGACTGCGCCGGCTACCCCTACTTTCTCCAGAAGTGGGGGGCCGAGATAGAGGCCTTGGGCGCGGAAGTCGTGGGCGAGGCCGAGTTGAAGACCGCGAAACGCGCGGTGATGGCTTCCCGAACAACCTATTACGGTCGCCGCTGGCAGGAGATGATGCGGGCGGGCGTCGTCGGAGCGGCCGAGGCCTTGGCCACACATGGCCTGGGCGAGACGGAATTGTCACTACGGGAGGTCGAGACTGTGCTTGAAGCGCACGTAACCGCGCTCGGCATCGGCTGGGATGGCGTTGATTGCGCTAGAGACATCCTTGCGGACATGGGCTTTCTGTGGGATGAAGCCGGACAGGGCACGGCGTTTCGGGCAGGCATTCCCTCGCTTGCCAAGTACCTGCTGGCCCAGCGAGGCTCCGTTGGCGAGGCTGGGCTGCGCAACCGCCTGGCGCGAACGATCAAGCAATGGCGCGAGGAGCACTGAGCGTCCGGTGAGTGCCGAAGGTTCAGCGAGCCGGTGCTGCCGCGCCCGCCAAGCGACTGGCGGCTGACGGTGGGGGACGCTTTGGAGAGGAATCAGGCAATCGGTGACCGATCGGCAGACTTGATATGGCCGTACGCACGGTGCATCAGGGAGGCGTCTGCCAAAATTCCAAAGCCCCTTAGTCCAGCTTCTGCCGCAAATCCACTGGCGACGCCGACCTAATTGGGCACCCAACGCAAGGAAAAAAGCATGCCAAGCCACAAATTCGGCGCCTCCGCGGCCATCATGAGCAAGATCAAGGCCAACGAACGCGCCGCCAAAGCGCTCAAAGGGCCGCAAACCGGCATGGCCAAGTCGGCCCTGTCCGCCCATGCGGCGCCTGGCATTGGCAAGGCGGACGCGGCGGATTGATCGGCGCGCCCTGATGCCCATCGATTGGAAGCAGTACGAAGCCGCGGGCCTTTGGGATGAACTGGTCATGCCCAATGGCCGAGCCCGCCCCGGCGCCGGGCCTTTGCTGCGGGTGTTGTCGCGGCTGACTGACGAGGCGCTTTCCGAGCGGGCCGCCGCCGCGGAGCTGGCGATTCGCACCATGGGCATCACCTTCACGGTGTACGACACCGGAGCCGTCAGCCGGGGAGCCCGGGGGGAGGCCGCCTCTCAGCCGATCAAGTCCGGCGGCATCGACCGGGAATGGCCCTTCGACATCGTGCCGCGCCTGATCCGTAAGCGTGAATGGGACGCAATCGCCCAGGGGCTGACCCAGCGGGTGCGGGCCTTGAACGCCTTCATTGATGACGTTTACCACCATCAACGCATCCTGCGCGATGGCGTGGTGCCTGCGGCGTACATCGAGAAATCCCGCGAGTTTCGGCCCCGGTGCGTGGGCATCGACCCGCCCCAGGGCATTTGGGCCCATGTCTGCGGCACCGATCTGGTGCGTGATCGGGACGGCGCCCTCTATGTGCTCGAAGACAACTTGCGGGTGCCTTCGGGCGTGTCCTACATGCTGGAGAACCGCGCCGTGATGAAGCGCGTCTTCCCGGAGCTGTTCAAGGACTATGTCATCCATCCAGTGGACGACTACCCGCAACGGCTGGCGGGCTGCCTGCGCTCCCTGGCGCCCGAGGGCAATGACGCCCCGCAGATCGTTGTGCTGACCCCCGGCATCTACAACTCCGCCTACTTCGAGCACGCCTACCTGGCCCAAGCGATGGGCGCGGAACTGGTAGAGGGCGCCGACCTCAGGGTTGGCGCTGATGACTGCGTGTACATGAAGACCATCGCCGGCCGGGTGCGGGTGGACGTGATCTACCGGCGCATTGACGACTTGTTCCTCGATCCGAAGGCGTTCCGTCCCGATTCCGTGCTCGGCGTGCCCGGCTTGATGCGGGCTTGGCAGGCGGGCAACGTGGCGCTGGCCAACGCGCCCGGCTGCGGCGTGGCGGACGACAAGGTGATCTACACCTACGTGCCGGACATGGTGCACTACTACTTGGGCGAGGAGCCGCTGCTGGCCAACGTGCCCTCCTACCGTTGCGTGGAGAAGGCCGATCGGGACTACGTGCTCGACAACCTCGACCAGATGGTGGTCAAGCCCGCCAACGAGTCCGGCGGCTACGGCATGCTGATCGGCCCGAAGGCCAGCAAGCGGCAGCGCAATGCGTTCGCCCGCGCCGTGCGCGCCAATCCGCGCAACTACATGGCGCAGCCGATGCTGACCCTGTCCACGGCGCCCACCTTGGCCGGTGCGCCGAGCAGCGCCGATAGGCTGCAGCCCCGACACTTGGACCTGCGCCCCTTCATCCTTTCCGGGGCGGACATCCATGTGACCATGGGCGGACTGACCCGGGTGGCCATGAACAAGGGTTCCATGGTGGTGAACTCCTCCCAAGGCGGCGGCAGCAAGGACACTTGGATCGTGGACTTGGCAAGATGAGGCACCGGCTGCTTTCCCGAGTCGCGGAGCGCATCTACTGGCTGGGGCGCTACATGGAGCGAGCCGACAACACGGCGCGGCTGATCAGCGTCAACGCCAACATGCTGATGGACATGCCCGGCCGGGTGGCCCTCGGCTGGCGGCCGCTGATCGACATCACCGGCTCGGAGGCATTGTTCGACCTGCTGTACGGCGAGTCGAGCGAGCGCAACGTGTGCCGCTTCCTCACCTGCGACGCCCGGCACTCATCGGCGATCACCAGCGCCATTTCGGCGGCGCGGGAGAACGCCCGAACGGTGCGCGAAACCATGCCTGGCCCCACCTTCGAGCATGTCAACGACCTGCATCTGTTCGCTCACGCAGCACTCGGGCCGAACCTGTCCCGAATCAAGCGCCATGCCGCCCTCGAAGGCATCAGCAGCCGAGTGCAGCGGCTGGAGGGCTTCCTGTCGCAGAACATGCTGCACGGCGCCCCGTGGCAACTGCTGCGCCTCGGCAGCCGCATCGAGCGGGCCGACATGACCACCCGCATCATTGACGTGCGCTCCAACGACTTGCTGCCGCCCGGCCTCGACCTCGCCCCGTTCCGGGAGATTCAGTGGCGCAGCGTGCTCGGCTCCCTAAATGCCCGCCAGTCCTACCAAGGCATCGTCGGCGCACCCGTCACGCGGCCGTTGGTGCTGGAATTCCTGTTCCGGGAGCCGGGGCTGCCGCGTTCCTATGCCTACTGCCTGAACGCCATCCGCCGCCACATCCGCTCGCTGCCGCGCCACGAAGCCCCGCTGCGCGCCTGCGACCAAGCAGCCGGGTTTTTGGCGTCATCCGATTTGGGCACCCTCGATCGCGATTCCCTGCATCGGTTCCTTGATGAATGCCAAGTGCAGCTCGGTCAGTTGCACGAGTCGATCACGGAAACCTGGTTTCGAGTGCCCGAGGACACCGTCCAACCCGCGCCGGCACAGGGGGAAATGCCCTTCGGCAACAACGGATTCGCGCCTCGTGAGGCGACATTGCCTAAGCCGGAGGGCTCGCCGAGATGACCTTCCGGGCTCATATCGGCGCAATGCTCTTGCTGCTCACCATCGCCGCCTGTACCGAACGGGAAACGCCCATGCCTGACTCGAAGCCGCTGCCGCAGCCGCCCAAGGCGGACATGCGTCCGCACGCCTACACCCACCACGGCATCACCGTTGAGGACCCCTTCCACTGGTTGAAGGACGACAGCTACCCCAAGGTGGACGATGCCGATGTGCTGGCCTACCTCGAAGCGGAGAACCGCTACTTCGAGGCGGCAATGGCGCCTCACGCGACTTCGGTGGACACCCTGTTCGAGGAGATCAAGGCCCGCCAGCAGCCCGATGAGGCCAGCGTCCCGGTGCGCGAAGGGGCTTGGTTCTACCAGTGGCGCTACCCGCGGGACGGACAGTACCGCATCTGGTCGCGCTGGCCTGCGGATGCCCCGGATGCTCGGCTGGCCCCGACCGGGGAAGCCCGGACCATTCTCGATGAGCCCGCATTGGCAAAGGGCCTTGAGTACTTTCGCCTGGGGGCATTGGCGGTCAGCAACAACGGCCAGCTCATGGCCTACAGCACGGACACCAACGGCTCGGAGCGCTTTCGCTTGGTGGTCAAGGACCTTCGCCGCGGCGAACTGCTTGAGGATGCCATCGAGGACACTGTCGGCAGCCCGGTATGGGCGGCTGACGATTCGGCGTTTCTCTACACGGTGGTCGATGGGAATTGGCGTCCCTACCAAGTGCGGCGGCATCGGCTGGGCGAGCCGGCAGCCGAGGACGCCCTCGTTTACGAGGAGTCCGATCCGGGCTTTTTCGTGGGCATCTCGGCTTCGGCATCCAAGCAGCACGTCATCATCCATGCCGCCGACCACGTGACCTCGGAGGCGTACCTGATCCCCGCCAATGACTTGGATGCCAAGCCCCGCCTGGTCGCCCCGCGCCGGGCTGGCCACGAGTATTCCGTGGACCATCAGGGCGACCGCTTCATCATGCGCACCAACGACCGGCACAAGAACACCCGCTTGGCCGTTGCCGCCGGCGATGACCTTTCCGAGCAGGCTTGGACATCCCTGCTGGAGGGCTCCGATGCGCTCTACATCCGCGGCTTCCAGCCGTTCGCGGACTTCATCGCCGTGCAGGAGCGGGTGGACGGCCTGGACCAAATTCGCCTGATCGACGGCGCAGGGGACAGCGCCCACATCGACTTTCCCGAAGCCGCCTATGCCGTGAGCCTGGGCAACAACCCCGAGTTCGAGACCCGCTCATTGCGTCTGAACTACACCTCGATGGTCACCCCCGACACCGTGTATGACTACCATCTTGACCGAAGTGACCTCGAAGCGCGCAAGGTTCGGCAAATTCCCAGCGGCTACGATCCATCGCTTTACGTCACGGAGAGGCTGAACGCCCCGGCCCGCGACGGGGCCCGGGTTCCGGTCTCCATCGTGCGCCGCAAGGATGTGCCCACGGACGGCAGCGCCCCGCTTTACCTGTATGCCTACGGCGCCTACGGCCACGCCATCCCGCCCTCGTTCTCGACGTCGCGCCTGTCGCTGCTTGACCGCGGCTTCATCGCCGCCATCGCCCACATCCGGGGCGGCGACGACCTCGGCTACCACTGGTACGAGGCTGGCAAGCTCACGCGCCGGACCAACACCTTCAACGACTTCGTGGACGTGGCCCGGCACCTGATCGGCACCGGCCACGCCCAGGCGGGCCGCATCGCCATCGCCGGCGGCAGCGCCGGCGGCAAGCTCATGGGCGCCGTGGTCAACCAAGCCCCGGAACTCTGGGGCGCCGTGGCCGCCCACGTGCCCTTCGTGGATGTGCTGAACACCATGCTGGACGACAGCCTGCCGCTGACCCCCATCGAATGGCCGGAGTGGGGCAACCCCATCGAGGACGCCGAAGCGTTCCGGCTGATCCGCTCCTATTCCCCCTATGACCAGCTAAAAGCCGGCGCCTATCCGCCGATGCTGGTCACCGCCGGATTGAACGACCCGCGGGTGACCTATTGGGAGCCCGCTAAGTACGTCGCCAAGCTGCGCACCCTGAAGACCGACGACAACCTGCTGCTGCTCAAGACCAACATGGGCGCCGGACACGGCGGCAAGTCCGGGCGCTTCGACTCGCTGCGCGAAGTGGCTGAGGAGTACGCGTTCTTCCTGGCGGCTATGGGGTTGGTGGAGTAGGGGGCGGCAGGGAGGTTGCGCACTTAGCATGCACCTGCCTACCGTGAGCGTATAATTCGCGACCGTTCCAGTTCGGCAGATCGATGCGCACTTTCGGCTACAGTCCGAGCGACTCGAAGGTTTTCAGCGGCAGAAGCAGGCGGTGCGGCGAGCACACTAGGGGCTTGAACCCGTAGCGCTCATAGTGGTCTTGGTCTGCGGATGGCGATGCGGAAACAGCACCAGCTTTTTCCCTCGAACGCCGTCTTAGTCGGGACGAGCGCTCTCAGACTCCACGCCAAAGATCTTCCGGCAGGTCGTCTTCCGCGTTCAGGGCCCGCGCCAGCACGAAGCAATAGTCGCCCAAGCGGTTGAGGTAGCGGCCGCCATCGGGCATATCTGCGCGCCACAGGCTGCGCTCGGCGCGGCGGCAGACGCTGCGGCAGACGTGCGCGGCCGCTCCGGAGCGGCTGCCGCCGGGCAGCACGAACTCCGTGAGCGGCGGCAAGGCCTCATTCATCGCCGATAGGGCCGACTCCAGGCGTTCCACGCCCGGTGCGGGCAATTCGCCCACCGTGGCCAAGTGGGCGCCTAGGTCGAAGAGTTGCTGCTGGATTTCGCGCAGTTGGGCCGCCAAGTCGACGTCGGCAACCTCCGTGAGCAAGACGCCGAACTGGCTGTTGAGCTCATCGACGTCGCCGATGGCGGCGAACAGCGCATCGCTCTTCGGCCGCTTGCTGCCGTCGGCCAGCTGGCTTTCGCCGCCGTCGCCCCGGCGGGTGGTCACGCGGCTGATGCGGTGGCGCGGCTTGGACTTGCGTTGATTCATGGCTGGTGGCCTATATGGGGCGGGATGCGGCGCCCGCCGGGTTGGCTTTTCCTGATCGCGGAACCCAGCCGTCGCACGCATCGACTGCTGCGTCTCGCCGCCATCTTGTTGCTGGCGTGCCGACGAAGAAACATCTCGGAATCCGGCCTAGACGCTGAGCGCGGAGTTTCGCGCAGCGAAACTCCAACCGCCTCTCGCCCTCTGGGCGAGAGGCGCTGGTCCGAGACTTCGCCTTGTTGGCTATAATCGCGCAGCGTCATTATAGGTAGCTGAACGGCAGGAGGTGAAGCCATGCCCGCATTCGATGTCGTCTCCGAGGTGGATCTGCAGGAGGTGCGCAACGCCGTCGATCAGGCGTCCCGCGAGCTGCGTTCGCGTTTCGACTTTCGCGGGGTGGACGCAAGCTTCGAACTCTCCGACCACGGCATCCAACTGGCCGCCTTCGAGGACTTCCAGCTGAAGCAGATGGAGGACATGCTGCGCGCCAAGATGGCCAGCCGCAAGATCGATGCCGCCAGCCTGGATGCGCAGCCGATAGAGGGCGCTGGCAAGCAGCGCCGTCAGTTGTTCCGGCTCAAGCAGGGCATCGACCGGGATTCGGCGAAGCGGATCACGAAGCTGCTGAAGGATTCCAAGCGCAAGGTCCAAGCCCAGATCAACGGCGAGAAGGTGCGCGTCACCGGCAAGAAGCGCGACGACCTCCAAGCGGTCATCGCCCTGCTGAAGGATGCCGAGCTGGAGGTTCCGCTGCAGTTCGACAACTTCCGCGACTGAATCATCAACCCCCTCAAGCCCAGGCCGCAAGGCGCGGCGCAGCGACCCAGCCGGCTTCTGCGGCAGTCCGCTCCGGCAAACACCGGCTGGGATTCGGACCGGGGACGGAGCGCCCTCGATCCGGGGGCGCGGGCCTGAAGTGACCGCCGCAGGCCAGCCGCGCGCCCCACTGGGCATCCATGCCTTCCTCAATGACGCCCGCCTGTGGCGGATATTCCTGTTCGGGGCGCTGAGCGGATTCCCGTGGCTGCTGGTCGGCTCCGCCATGACGCTTTGGCTCAAGGACGAAGGACTGTCCCGCACCAGCATCGGCGTGTTCGGCCTGCTCTTTTCCGTGTGGACCTTCAACTTCCTGTGGGCGCCGATCATCGATCATGCGCGCCTTCCGCTCCTGCACCGGCTGGGCCAGCGCCGTTCCTGGATCTCGCTGTGCCTCGCCGTCCTAGTGGCCTGCTCGGCGTTGCTGGCGGCGCTCGGCCCCCACGTCAGCATCGCCGCCACAGTGGCCCTGTGCTTTGCCATTGCCGTGGCGTCCGCCACCCAGGATCTCGCCATCGACGCCTACCGCATCACCGTGATCGGCGAGGATGAACCCGAACTGATCGGCCACGGGGCCGCCATGGCCACCTGCGGCTGGTGGACCGGGGTGAGCCTGCCGGGCGCGGTGGCCTTCCAGTTCAGCGACGCCCACGGTTGGCCGCCGATCTACTTGGCGCTGGCCGCCCTTTTGGCCCTAGTGTCGCTGCCGGCGCTGCGCTGGTTCCGGGAGCCGCCGAGAGGCGCGAACGGGGCGCTGCCGCCTTCCGGCCAGCAGGGCGCCGTCGGCTGGTTCAACCGCACCTACCTCAGCGCGGTCAGCGAGTTCTTCCATCGCAACGGCGCCCGCTTGGCGTTCGGCCTGCTCGCCTTCGTCTTTCTCTTCAAAATCGGCGAGGCCTTTCTCGGCCGCATGGTGGTGGTCTTCTACAACGAAGTGGGCTTCAGCGATGCCGAGATCGGCACCTACGCGAAGGCTCTGGGTCTGCCGGTGACGATCATCTGCGCCCTCGCCGCCGGTCTTTTCTCCGGCCGCTTTGGCGTGGTGCGCGGACTGCTGATCGCCGGCATCGCCATGGCGGCGACCAATCTGCTGTTCGCCTGGGTGGCCGTGGCGGGGCCGGACGTGGGTGCGCTGTCGGTGGCCGTCATCGCCGACGGCGTGACCTCGGCGTTCTCCACCGTCGCCTTCGTCGCCTTCATTTCCCACTACACCAGCCGCCTGCACACGGCCACCCAGTACGGCGCCCTTGCCTCCTTGGGCAACGCCGGCCGCAACTTCGTGGCCGCTGCCAGCGGCTTCTTGGTGGATGCGCTCGATGGCGACTGGGCCGCGTTCTTCGTGCTGACCTCAGTGATGGTGCTGCCGTCCCTGGCGATCCTCGTCTGGATCGCGCGCGGCGCGGCCAAGCTGCGGTCCGAAGCTAGGGTGCCGAACCACAAATAACCTGGCGACCGGCGCGCGCCCGCCGACGGCCGGCCGCCGCTGATCATGAAGCCGGCTGAACCGTGATGGTGGGACGATGTGGGAACTGGAGTTGGGAAACGCCAAATGGAAGGACCGCCCCCAAAGCGTCCCGGTTTCCTCCGTTGCGCCAATGCCGACCTGACCTATCTAATCGGCCCGGCCCCGAAACCCGGCCCCGAAAACTTGGCGGTGACCCGGTTTGGGAACTATCCTGTGTGTGCGAGCTCAGAAAATATCGGAATCCGACCCAAGTGACGAGCGCGGAGTTTCGCGCAGCGAAACTCCATCCGCGACCGTCAGGTCGCGCGGGTGTGCGGAAGGGGAAACCGGTGTAGAATTGTGTCCGCACGTCAATCACCCTTGGAGGAAGCAATGGAACGACTGACCCGACCTATTCCCCACCTCATCAGGCTGGTCGCCGCCCTCCTGCTCGCAGCGCCGCTTGGCGCGCAGGCGTCATCGGCGGGCGCGACAGGATCGGGTGCCTGCGCGAACCACGGGCAGTACAACCCCTCCTTTCTGTACGTCTCGGACGGACCCAATAGCAACGGGGCATCAATTCAGGTCAGGCCCATTAGCTTTTACTTGGTCCAATCCACGCAATACGGATCTGCCAACTTCTCCTGGGACCAAAACGAATATGACGTCTCTCTCGATCTGCTGCAAAACGGTCTCGCTTCGGTCACGCAACGGTCCCTCGGACAGGTCAGTTACGCTCCCAGACGCGATCTGCCGTTCGGGATCGAACAATTCACGGACTTGGAGCCGGATACGCCCTACGCGGCCGTTCAGCATGCCGGGAATCGGGAAAAGCCCATTTCAATTATTTGCTTCAGGACGGCGGCGGATCCGAATGCTGGCGACTGAATGGGGCTGCGCCAACTGACGGCTTGGCCGAGACCCGCACCGGTTGAACACACGAGGGGCGATCTTCGGATCGCCCTCTTTCCTGCACTCACCGGCACCCCGCGCGGTGGTGGCGCGATGCGTCCACAGCCCGACACGCCCGGGACGGAGTGCGCCTCCCCACACCCTTCGACGCGTTGGACCCACACCCCACATAAGGACGAGCAACGCAGCCGGGGGCCGACACGACCCCGAATAATCACTCTAATTTGTGGTTCAACTGGGATCACGGAAAGCCCGAGCGCGCCTCCCAACGACATTCGGCCGCCACCTGGCCCCCGATCAGGCAGACGCCTTCGGCTTCAAGGCGCCGCCTTTGCTCGGCCTCGCCGTGGGGGTCGCCTCGGGTGGAGACGCGCAGGCCCGCATTGACCACCCTATGCCAAGGCAGCGCGGTGCCAGGCGGCAACCGAGCCATCAGGGCGCCAACATAGCGGGCGTGGGCCGGCAGGCCCGCCAGCGCCGCCACTTGCCCATAGGAGGCCACCTTGCCCGGCGGAATCATCGACACAACCTGCCAAATGCGCTCCTTGGGGGTTGGATCGTCGCCTTGCGGGGCGTCAACTACATCATTTTTCTTCAAATGGGCTCACTTTTTTTCCATGAAGACTTGAAACCGGAGGGAACGACCCTATGATAAGCCGCCCTTGGGTTAGCACTCTCATGGCGAGAGTGCTAAGCGGGTGCTGCGGCGTTGTCCAATCTCCGGACGGCAGCGCAGCCGGGTAGTGATGCAACCAGACGCTTGCCGCAAGGCGGCAAGGAAAAAACGGGAGAAACCAGTCCATGAAAATTCGACCCCTACATGACCGCGTCGTCGTGCGCCGGTTGGAAGAGGAGACCACCACCGCCGGCGGCATCGTGCTGCCGGATTCGGCCGCCGAGAAGCCTTCGCAGGGTGAAGTGCTCGCCGTAGGCCCCGGAAAGGCTCTGGACAGCGGCGAAGTGCGGGCGCCCGACGTGAAGGTCGGCGACAAGATCATCTTCGGCCAATACGGCGGCAGCACGGTCAAGATCGATGGCGAGGAGTTGCTGATCCTCAGCGAGAGCGAAATCTTCGGCGTGCTCGAAGGCTAGCGCCCGCTCCAAACCAACCCACCAAAAACTGACAGACACACGAGGAAACAGGCAATGAGTGCGAAAGACGTAAAATTCGGGGATGACGCGCGTAGCCGCATGCTCAAGGGCGTGAACACCCTAGCCGATGCCGTCAAGGTCACCTTGGGGCCCAAGGGCCGCAATGTGGTGCTCGACAAGTCCTTCGGGGCGCCCACCGTCACCAAGGACGGCGTTTCGGTCGCCAAGGAAATCGAACTCAAGGACAAGTTCGAGAACATGGGCGCCCAGATGGTCAAGGAAGTCGCCAGTCAGACCTCCGATGAGGCCGGCGACGGCACCACCACCGCCACCGTGCTGGCGCAGTCCATTCTCACCGAGGGCCTCAAGTCCGTCGCTGCGGGTATGAACCCGATGGACCTCAAGCGAGGCATCGACAAGGCGGTGACTGCCGCCGTCTCCGCCATCGGGGACCGGTCGCAGCCCTGCGAGGACTCCACCTCCGTTGCCCAAGTCGGCAGCATTTCCGCCAACAGCGACGCGGCGGTGGGCCAAATCATCGCCGACGCCATGGACAAGGTGGGCCGCGAGGGCGTCATCACCGTGGAGGAGGGCTCCGGCCTCGACAACGAGCTCGACGTCGTGGAAGGCATGCAGTTCGACCGCGGCTACCTCTCGCCCTACTTCATCAACAACCAGGACTCCATGTCGGCCGACCTTGAGGAGCCCTACATCCTGCTGTGCGACAAGAAGATCTCCAACATCCGTGACATGCTGCCGGTGCTGGAGAACGTCGCCAAGTCCGGCAAGCCGCTGATGGTCATCGCCGAGGACATTGAAGGCGAGGCGCTGGCCACTCTGGTGGTCAACAACATGCGCGGCATCGTCAAGGTGGCCGCCGCCAAGGCGCCCGGCTTCGGCGACCGGCGCAAGGCCATGCTGCAGGACATCGCCATCCTCACCGGCGGCACCGTCATCTCCGAGGAAGTCGGCCTCACCCTGGAGGGCGCCACCCTCGACGACTTGGGCACCGCCAAGCGGGTCTCCTGCACCAAGGAGAACTCCACCATCGTCGATGGCGCCGGCGCTAAGAACGAGATCGAAGGCCGCATCAAGCAGATTCGGCAGGAGATCGAGGACACCAGCTCCGACTACGACCGCGAGAAGCTGCAGGAACGCTTGGCCAAGCTGGCCGGCGGCGTGGCCGTCATCAAGGTGGGTGCCCCCACCGAGGTGGAGATGAAGGAGAAGAAGGCCCGCGTCGAGGACGCGCTGCACTCGACCCGCGCTGCCGTTGAGGAAGGCGTGGTCGCTGGCGGCGGCGTCGCCTTGGTGCGCGCGCTGGATGCCGTCAACGCGGTCTCCGGCGACAACGAGGACCAAAACGTTGGCATCTCCATCGCCGCCCGCGCCATGAGCGCCCCCTTGCGCCAGATCGCCGTCAACGCCGGCGTCGAAGGCGCGGTGGTGCTCGACAAGGTATCTGCCCTGGACGGCAACCAAGGCTACAACGCGGCCACTGGCGAGTATGGCGACATGCTTGAGATGGGCATCCTCGACCCGGCCAAGGTGGCCCGCGCCGCCTTGCAGGCAGCCGCTTCCGTGGCCGGCCTGATGATCACCACCGAAGCCATGGTGAGTGAGCTGCCGGAGGACAACCCGCCCCCGATGCCCGGTGGCGGCGGCGGCATGCCCGACATGGGCGGCATGATGTAAGCCGCCTCCAAGGCTTGCGCCTTTGCGCCATGAGCGCAACGAAAAACCCCGCCCATTGGCGGGGTTTTTTGTGGGTGGCCAAACGGCTGTCGACAGGTCGCCGCCAAGGGGTGCAATCCCCGCGCAGCCGGGCTATATTTTGAAGTAACTCAGATACGTCTGAATTGGCTGAAAGGAGCGCACTATGTCCGAGGAAATGTTGGTCATTGATTACTTGGCGAAGTGGCTGCACTTCATTGTCGGCATCACTTGGATTGGCCTGCTGTACTACTTCAACTTCGTGCAGACCGAGTACTTCAAGGAAGCCGACCCCGACGCCCGGGTGGACGCCTTCACCAAGCTGGCCCCTAGGGCGTTGTGGTGGTTCCGCTGGGGGGCGATGTTCACCCTGCTCACCGGCTTGGTCATGCTCGGCATCCGCGGGGCGGGGCTGACGATGGACATCTTCATCGGCTCAGTCTTGGGCATTCTCATGTTCCTCAACGTCTGGCTCATCATCTGGCCGAACCAGAAGATCGTCATTGCCTCCAATGAACAGATCAAGGCGGGCGGGGAGGCCCTGCCGGAAGCCGCTGGCGCCGCGCCGAAGGCGGCCTTGGCCTCCCGCACAAACACCCTGTTTTCGATTCCCATGCTTTACTTCATGGGTTCGAGCGCCCACCTGCCCAACGGTCCCTTCATCGGCGGGAACATGACCGCGCTGATCATCCTGCTCATCATCATCGCCGCCTTGGAGTTGAACGCCATCTTCGGCAAGCAAGGCCCCTTGACCACCGTTAAGGGCGTCATCGCTTCCGGCTTCGCGCTCTGGGCCGTGATGCTCGGCGTATTAGCGGTCACCGGGTAGCAGGAAAGGGGCACCGAGGAGCAGCCGATGTCGGAGCCCTCGTCCGTCTCCAGCATATCCACCGCCCCTGATGACGCTCGGCGGCGTCCGGCGAGCGGCGGTCGGCCGCGCCCGAGTGGCAACGGCGGGGGCGGTGGCCGCTCCATCGCCCTCAGTTTGGTGGTTGCCGCGCTCGTCGTCGGCCTCGGCGTCGCCGGCTGGTTCATCGCCAACCAACACCGGCTGCTGATCGAGGAGCAAGCCAAGGCGGCCGAGGCCGACAGCCGCTTGCGGGCCTTGGAGGATCGCTTGCGCATGACCGATCAGGTCATGAGCGAGACCGAAGCCGAAACCGATGAGGAGATCAATTTCTGGGAATCCGAAGTCCGCAAGCTTTGGGCCGTGGCCAACGAGCGCAACAAGAACTGGATTCAGGACAACCAGAAGCTGCTGCAAGCCCAGAAGACCGCCATCGCCAGCTTGCAAAGCTCCGATCGCACCCTAAAGAGCGCCGTGGACCGCCACGACAAGGCGTTCAACCAACAGCAGACGCTGATCGACCAACTGGCCAGCATTGAACTGCAGCTTCAGCAAGTGCTCCGCGGCCAGCGGGACCTCGTGGATCGGGTCAACGCCGCCACCCAGACCGCAGCCGCGTCCAGCAGCCGGGTGGCCGAGAACGAACAGGCCATCGCCGCCATCGATGCCTACCGCGTCCAAGTCAACACCCGGCTTTCGAACATCGAGAGCCAGCTGCGGAGCTTGGCGCCACGGCCGACCTCAACGCCAGCGCTCTAGGGGCAGGCTGCTAGCAGCCAACCACCTCGTCCACGGCCTCGCGCAGAACTTCGGCCATGGTGTCGATTTCGTTCTCCGTCACGATGAAGGGCGGTCCCAACAGGATGGCGTCGCGGAACTCCCCGGTGCCGCCCGCATAGAAGAACACGCCGCGCCCAAGCGCTGCCTGGACGACCCGGGCGGCGATCTGATCGGTCTTCGGAAAGGGCGCCAAGGTGCCGCGGTCGGCAACGATTTCGATGCCCTGCAACAGGCCCCGCCCCCGCGACTCGGCGACATGGGGATGGTTGGAGAACGCCTCCTTGAGCCGCGTCGCCAAGCGGTCGCCAAGCTGACGCGCCCGCTCCACCAGATTCTCCTCCGCCATGATCGAAAGCACCTCCGCGGCCGCCGCGCAGGCCCCGGGATGGGCACCGTAGGTGTGGTACATGACGTTGTAGCCCGCAGCGTCAATCGCCGTGCCGATGGCCTCGGTGGCAAACACGCCCCCCAAGGGCGCATAGCCGCCCGCCATGCCCTTGCCCCCAACCAGAAGGTCCGGGGCCACTGGCCAATGTTGATGGCCAAACGGCAGCCCGGTGCGCCCGAACCCCGTCATCACCTCATCGAAGATGAGCAGGATGCCATGCTCATCGCATAGGTCGCGCACCTTGGGCCAATAGTCCTCCGGCGGCACGATGGCCCCACCGGACGCACCGGTGATCGGCTCCACGATCAGGGCGGCGATGCTCTGCGGCCCCTCCCGCTCAATCACTTCGGCCATGGCCGCAACATAGTGGTCGCCCGCCTGCGGGTGGTGGGTGCCCAAGGGACAGCGCAGCGGATGCGCGGTCGGCGCTTTGGGGTGGTCGGGCAGCGCCTGCTCCAGCCCCTGCCGCCGTGCCCAATGGCCGCTGATGGCGGTGGTCATGAGGGTTGCGCCGTGATAGGAGATGTCCCTGGACAGGATCTTGCGCCGACCCAAGTCTCCCCGCGCCGCGTGGTGCATGAAGGCGAGCTTCACCGCCGCCTCCGCCGCCTCGGAGCCGCCGGACGTGATGTGCATGCGGGTGATGCCCTCGGGCAGCCAATCCCGCTCCAGAACCTCGACCATGGCTTGACGCCCCGGCGTGACCCAAGGCGGCACCACATAGGTGGTGTCGGCGGTGGCCTTGGCCAAAGCGTCAACCACCCGCTGGCGGCCATGGCCCACGTTGGCGACCACCGCGCCGCCAGCGGCATCGAGCACCGCCTGGCCCGTGGCGGTGAACAGATGGGCGCCCTCGGCCTTCACCACGTTCAGTGCCGCGTCCCGGGAGAAGGGCCAATTCAGTTTGCTCACGGGAAACCCCAATCGCCGGTTGGCGGGGGCAGGCACTGTAATTCCATTGGCCTGTAAACTCAAAGCCTCTGGCCGCTTTGACAATTCAGACAGGTGGGCGACACGGCATCATGATGCCTGCCGTCGGCGCCATTGTTGTCCTACAGCGCTTCTTTCCAGCACGCCTCTCAACATGTTTCAGCCGAAAGTGGACTGGGTGCGCAAACCCGCCATGTTGTACCTGCGGATTTCCAATCGAGGGCATCCCACCCGCGAACTGAACCGGGGGAACTCCGCCCAGCTTCGTTCCTCACTCGTTCGCAGTGCGGCGCACGGCGTCCATGAGCTGGTAGGACAGGCGATAACCTGCGCCTGCCAAGTCCTCAAGTACCGGACCCACCGCGGACAGCAATCCTCGCGACTTCGCAGCGAGCAATATCCCCGCCACACCCACCAGGGGCAGACCCGCACGTCGAGCCACCTTGCGGCCTTTGGCGTCGTCGATCAATAGGACTCTTGCCTGCCGCTGCCGACACAGAGCGATGGCTTCGGCCTCCCCTGCGTCGACAAGGCCGAGCAGCTCGGTGGCCAGCGTGTCGTCCTCAAGCGGTGCGACTTGCAGCCAACCAGCGGCGAGTGCCTGCCGGATCCGTGTGGCCCCAGGCAGTCCCGAATGGGGCCGGACCTCCTGATGCACCGCCGGCGGAATGACACCGTAGCCAAACAGTCCTTTAAGCAGTTGAAGTCCATCGACCTTGGCGAGGGCGATTAGAGGTCCGGCGTCTGCAACAAATGGGGGCTGTTCGCCGGGGCTGGCCTTCCCCCTCGCGCCGGTCGCATGCCGGCCGGGACTGCTCACAAGGTGCTGTGCAACTCGTCTTCGAGTTCCGATGGCAGATAGTCCACCGCCAGGATGCCTGCCTTGCCGAGCAGGCTCATGAAGTCCTCCACGCTCAAGTCGGCCAGTTTGGCGGCTTGTGCCAAGGTCAGCTGGTGCTGTTCAAACAAGTGCAGCGCAAGCGACCGATGCACGCCGACATCGAGCAGGCGATCATCGAAGGGAACGGCGAGGATGGTCGGCCGCCCGTGCTTGGTGACGATTGCCAACCGCCCGTCCTCGGCGTTACGAAGCAAATCGCCGGAACGCTGTCTCAACTCTCGAACGCTGAAGGTGTGGGGCACACCCATGTGGCCGCCTCCGGTTTGTGTACCCCAATCGTAGCACATTGGGGGATAGCTTCAGGGCACACTTCTGTGGGAAGCCACCTGACTTACCCACTGACCCCCCTCAAAGCGCTTGAGCATTAGCGGATTCAGATGTCATCGGAAGGCCGCAACCGACCGCGCAGTTCCTTGACGCCCGCTCGCCGCCGCTTGTCGTCCCTGCGCCGCGCCTTGGCGCCTGCACCGGGCACCGTGGGAATGCGGCGCTTGGGAACCCGTCGGGCGTGTTCGATCAGCGCGCCGAGCCGTTCCAAGGCAGCCTCCCGATTGCGCTGCTGGGTTCGGTGGGTGTCGGCAAAGATGACGATGTCGCCTGCCGCGGTCAGGCGGCTGGCCGCCAACGCCTTGAGCCTTTCGCAGACGCCGGGGTCCATGCCCGTCTCCTTCAGGCTCAGGCGGCACTCCACCGCCGTCGCCACCTTGTTGACGTTTTGGCCGCCCGGCCCCCGGGAACGCACGAACTTCCAAGCGATGGCGGATGGGGGAATGTCGATGCCGCCGATGTTCATGCGCTGCCGTCAACCGTGGCTTGAAGGTCATCAAGCGGGATTATCGCCGAATGGAGCGTCGGCCGTCATCGCGCGCCCGCGAAGCGGGACGGACCATGCAGGAGTTGCGCTGGCGTGAAACTCCGCACCCGTTGCATGGGTTGAGTTCGATATGTTTCCGCGCCCGCACAAACGAGCCCAAGGTTCCTTGGGGGCCTTGGGCTCGTTTGATGCCACAAAGCTCTCCGCCTCGTGGAAGGGTCCAAACTGCTTACGCGCTTGAACCAGCCCGCGGGGGCGGCAATGTTCGCTCCGAGGTGATCAAACGCACTTCCCCCTTGAGCATCGCTGCGCAAAGACTTAGCCTCAGCGGATACGCAGCCGAATTCGCCGAAACAAGCGAAACAGGGAGTACAGCAATGGACGTGCGCGCAGCCGTGGCATTCGAGGCGGGCCAGCCGCTGGAGATGGAGACCGTGCAACTGCAGGGGCCGCAGGCTGGCGAGGTGCTCGTGGAGATCAAGGCCACCGGCCTTTGCCACACCGACGCCTACACCCTCTCCGGCGCCGATCCGGAGGGCTTGTTCCCCGCCATCATGGGCCATGAGGGCGCTGGCGTGGTGGTCGAGGTCGGGGCGGACGTGTGCTCCGTGGCGCCGGGCGATCACGTCATTCCGCTCTACACGCCGGAGTGCCGCCAGTGCAAGTTCTGCCTGTCCGGCAAGACCAACCTCTGCGGCGCCATTCGCGAGACCCAAGGCCGCGGGGTGATGCCCGACGGCAGCAGTCGCTTCTCCTTGGGCGACCAGACCCTCTACCACTACATGGGCACCTCCACCTTCGCCAACTACACGGTGCTGCCGGAAATCGCCGTGGCCAAGATCCGCGAGGATGCCCCCTTCGAGAAGGTGTGCTACATCGGCTGCGGGGTCACCACGGGCCTCGGTGCGGTCATGAACACGGCCAAGGTGGAGCCGGGCGCCAACGTGGCCGTGTTCGGCTTGGGCGGCATTGGCCTGAACGTCATTCAGGGCGCGCGCATCGCCGGCGCCGACCGCATCATCGGCGTGGACTTGAATCCCGCCAAGCGCGGGTTGGCCGAGAAGTTCGGCATGACCGACTTCATCAACCCCCGGGACGTGGACGATGCGGCGGCGGCGATCATCGACCTCACCGACGGCGGCGTGGACTACTCCTTCGAGTGCATCGGCAACGTCGAGGTGATGCGCCAAGCCTTGGAGTGTTGCCACAAGGGCTGGGGCGAGAGCATCATCATCGGCGTGGCGGGCGCGGGGCAGGAAGTCAGCACCCGGCCCTTTCAGCTGGTGACCGGCCGGGTGTGGCGGGGCACCGCCTTCGGCGGCGCCAAGGGCCGCACCGACGTGCCGCGCATCGTCGATTGGTACATGGACGGCAAGATCAACATCGACGACCTGATCACCCATCAACTGGCGCTGGCGGACATCAACGAGGGCTTCGACCTGATGCGCAAGGGCGAGAGCATCCGCTCGGTCGTGGTGTATTGAGGAGGCAGCGGACATGAATCAAGCCGATTGGCTGGCCCAAGTCAGCGAGGACATCATCGACCCGGAACGCCCGGTCTGCGATCCGCACCACCATCTTTGGGATCGTCCGCAGCACCGCTACCTGATCGATGAACTCATCGCCGACACCGGCAGCGGCCACAACATCGTCAGCACCGTGTTCGTCGAATGCGCCAGCATGTACCGGGCCGATGGCCCGGAAGCGCTGCGGCCGCTGGGCGAAACCGAATTCGTCAACGGCGTGGCGGCAATGTCGGCGTCGGGCGGCTACGGGGCCATGCGCGTCTGCGCGGGCATCGTCAGCTACGCGGACTTGACCTTGGGCAGCGCCGCCGGCGAGGTGCTTGACGCCCACGTCGCCGCCAGCCCGCGCTTTCGCGGCATTCGCCACGCGGCGGGTTGGGATGCCAGCGACGCCGTCCGCAACTCGCACACCCATCCCAGCGAGCACCTGCTGGCCGACCCCAAGTTCCGCGAAGGGTTCGCCGAACTCGACCGGCGCGGCCTGTCGTTCGACGCGTGGCTCTATCACCGCCAGATTCCGGAACTGACCGACCTGGCCCGCGCCTTCCCGGGCACCACCATCATCTTCGACCACTTCGGCGGCCCCTTGGGCATCGGCCCCTATGCCGACCAGCGGGAGGCGATCTTCGCGCAGTGGCGCAAGGACGTGGCCGAGCTGGCCAGCTGCGAAAACGTGTACGCCAAGCTCGGCGGGCTGGTGATGCCGATCAACGGCTTCGGCTTCCACAAGCGGGAGCGACCGGCCACATCCGACGAACTGGTGGCTGCCACTGGTCGCTACTACCGCCACGCCATCGACAGCTTCGGCGTCCGCCGCTGCATGTTCGAGAGCAATTTCCCGGTGGACAAGGCCAGCTGCTCATACGCCGTGCTGTGGAATTCGTTCAAGAAGCTGGTGGCCGATGCATCCGAGGCGGAGAAGGCTTGGCTCTTTCACGACGCCGCCGCCACTGCGTACCGTCTGGGCTCCCTTGCGGAACAGCCGGCGTGAGCCAAACGTCATGCGTCGCAATTGAGGGGCGCCTGAGTCATGGATGAGCGGCTTGGAGACCAATCTGGGCTGAAAGTCATCGGCGCTGGCTTCGGGCGCAACGGAACCCTGTCGCTCAAGCTGGCGCTGGAGCAAATCGGCTTCGGTCCCTGCTACCACATGCTGGAAGTGCGCCGGAACCCGGAGCATGTCGCCGTCTGGCGCCGAGCCGCAGCCGGCCGGTCGGTGGACTGGGCAACGCTCTTCAAGGACTACCAGGCCACTGTGGACTGGCCCTCCTGCAACTACTGGGAAGCACAGTTGGCGGCGTTCCCGGACGCCAAGGTGATCCTCTCGGAACGGGATCCGGAAGCTTGGTACGCCAGCGTCATGAACACCATTTACCCCAGTTCGGCCGAGGCCCGGGAGAAGGCTCGCGAAAGCGCCGACCCCGCCGGCCTGGCAAGCTCAGCGATGGTCTATGAGGTGATCTGGGACGGCGTGTTTGACGGCCGAATGGACGATAGGGATCATGTGATTGGCCGCTACCTCGCGCACAACGAGCGGGTGAAGCGGCTGCTGCCGAGCGACAAGCTGCTGGTCTTCAACCCAGCCCAAGGCTGGTCGCCGCTGTCTGAGTTCCTTGGCTGCCCGCAGCCGGATGGGCCTTTCCCCAGCGTCAACAGCACCGCCCAGTTTCAGACGCTTGTGCGCGGCACCGACGGCGACCCCGCTTCCGAACAGTCGTCGAGCGCTTAACTTCTCGCCGAATCGCCACGCCTGGGCGCCTTTGACTTCAGCCACGGGAGCGCCGGCCGCGGGCAGTGGCCCGACTGAGCCGCTCGGTGCTGCTCCCACCCGCCGGTGAAGTGAAACCAAACATCGCCTCGATCCGCGCTATCATCCCCGGAAAATCAACTTGACGACTGGAAGGCAGTCAATGTCACAGTTTTCGGCGAAAGCAACCAAAAAGCGCTACATGGAGGAACTCGATCCGTTTGAGTTCATCGGCGTAATCGAAGAAGGCGGGCGCAAGTTCAACGAGGAGTGCGACCGGCTGGGGATTTCCCGGGTGATCGAGCTCGACGGGCAGGTGGTGCTCTACCACCCCGACGGATCGCACACGCCGATGCCCGACCCCTACGACAAGGAGGCTGTCATGGCTTTGTTCAGCCAGCATAAGGTATCCCTGAATGGTCTGCGATATCACTGATCGGCCGCGCTTCACGATCTTCGCGGGGCCGAATGGGTCCGGCAAATCCACCGCCTACCTCCGTTTTCTAGATGCGGGCTACGACGCGGGTGAGTACCTCAACCCAGACGACATCGCCAAAGAGATTGCAGCGGCTTTCGATGCGCCGAAAGTCACTGACCTGCGGGCGGGGCGCGAAGTCATCCTGCGCAACCGCATTCTGATTGAGGCCAG
The DNA here is from genome assembly GCA_026709365.1 of Gammaproteobacteria bacterium. Classification (GTDB taxonomy): domain Bacteria; phylum Pseudomonadota; class Gammaproteobacteria; order Pseudomonadales; family Azotimanducaceae; genus Azophilus. The sequence continues at coordinate 21,954 of JAPOTD010000070.1, read as the reverse complement.
ACGCTCCTTCGTGCGGGAAACGACCCTCTCCAGCCGGGAGATCCTGCGCAGCGTCTCGGCGGCTGAAGAGGCCGGCTACCGTGTGGTGATGGTGTTTGTGGCCGTTGGCTCAACCACCGCAACCAAGACGCGAGTCGCCTTGCGCGTTGTATCAGGTGGCCATGACATCCCCGAGGCGGCTCAGGATCGACGCTTCCACCGCTCGCTCGAAAATGCGTCCAAGGTGGCCCGAATCGCCGATGCCGCCTATTTCTTGGACAACTCCGGAATGCAGCATCGGCTCGCGGCTGTTGCACAAGAGGGAACGCTCACTTTTTTTGAGCCGCAACGGGCCAATTGGGTTGGGCGGGCAACAGCAGGATTGCCAAAAGCCGCATCACTGCTTTCCCGAGCGCAAGCCCTGTCGCGACTGCGCGAGGCGGAGCGATTGGGCGCATCGCTTCATGTGCGGGAAAGGCGAGCCGCCTACTCCGCCTGAGGCGCGGGCCGCTCCTCGACAATCGGGGGCCGAATCCTGCCGTGTCCCGTGGCTTGCTCGAATAGGCGTCCTGTCTGGAGCGCCTTGAGATCCTGGCCCGGCGCGGCGACGATCTGCAGGCCCACCGGCAAGCCGTCCGCGGTGAAGCCGCCGGGCACGGAGAGGGCGGGCGCTGCGAGGACCGTGATGGCGCAGCAAACCGCCATCCAGTCGATGTAGGTGCGCATGGGCTGGCCGTTGATCTCGCGCACCCACTCCTCGCCGATCGGAAAGGGCGCCACTTGGGCGGCGGGGCACAGCAGGGCATCGTAACGCTCGAAAAACCGCGCCGTGCGGCGATAGATCTGGGTGCGCTCCAGCTCCGCCTCAATCAGCTCGTCGGCGGTGAGGCTCAAGCCCTTGTCGATGTTCCACACCGCCGCATCCTTGGCCTGTTGGCGCCAATCCGGCACCTGCCGCTCCAGCTGCTTGCCCAAGACGGCCAACCCCGCTGCCCGCTGCGCCTGAAACACGGCCATGGCGCCATCGAGATTCGGGCAGGCCTCCTCCACTTCGGCACCCAGGTCCGCGAAGACGGCCCCAGCTTGTTCGATTCGCTCCCGCACTTCCGGCTGCACCGGCAAACCGCCCAAGTCGCCGCTGACCGCGATGCGCAGGCTCCGTGGGTCGCAGTCGAGAGAGCCGCCGAACGCAGCGCCAAGCTCCATTCGGGAGAGCGGATCGGTGGCGCAATAACCCGATTGCGCCGACAGCAGCAGCGCTACATCGTCAACGTTTCGGGCCATGGGGCCGAGCGTGCTCAACCGCCCCAGCCAACCGAAAGCGCGCTGCTCCGGCACCCTGCCAATGGAGGGGCGCAAGCCCACCACATTGCAGAACGCGGCGGGATTGCGCAGCGAGCCGCCCATGTCGCTGCCGTCCGCGATGGCCAGCATGCCAGTGGCCAGGGCGGCAGCCGCACCGCCGCTGCTGCCGCCCGCGGTTCGCTTCGGATCGTAGGGATTGCGGGTGGCGCCGAAGAGCGCGTTGAAGGTGTTGGAGCCGAGTCCGAACTCGGGCACGTTGGTTTTGCCGATGACGATGGCGCCCGCTTGGCGCATGCGGGCGGTGACTTCGCCATCGGCCTTGGCCACGGCCCCGGCGAAGGGCCGAAAGCCGAAGGTGGTGGGAAGGCCCTCGGCGTCCTCCAAGTCCTTCACCGCCAGCGGCAGGCCCGACAAGGGGCCACCCCGTTCGCCGCGGGCACGGGCTTGATCCTGCGCCCATGCCGCTGCCAGCGCCTCCTTCCGAGGCAGCAGGTTGACGATGGCGTTGACCTTCGGATTGAGCCGCTCGATTTGGTCGTAAGCCGCCGTCATCAACTCGGCCGCGGAAAGCGTCCCCGCACGGATGGCTTGACTAAGTTGGCGGGCGCTTTGCCAAATGAGGCCGGCTTGGACGGCGGTCACGACTGGCCGGCTTCCGGCGGCTCCCCGGCCACCGGCTTGTCAGCCGCCGGCGGCGGGTTGCGCGGCGCAGCGCCGTCCAGGGCTTGGCGCATGAGGTTGAGCGGATTGAGCTCACTCAGTTGCCGCATGCGGGAGCGGAACTGATCCTGATGCTCCAGCAGGGTCAGCATGGACTGCTCGATGTAGCGGGAGGCCACGTTGCCCAGCCGGGCGCCGTAGAAACGGATGATTTGCTCAAGGGCGCGGTTGGTGAGCACCGGCTCGTGCCCCTCGGCCTCCTGCTCCGCAAGGATCTGCATGAGCACGGCGCGGGTGAGATCGCTGCCGTCGCGGCTGTCCGCCACGCTGATGCTCTCGCCCTTGACGATGAGCCGGCGCAAGTCCTGCAGGGTGACGTACTTGCTGTCGGTCGTGTCGTACAAGCGCCGATTCGGGTACTTCTTGAGCCGATGCATTGCGCTTGCGTCCCGCGGATGGGCTTGGTTAGGCGGGTGGCAAGGGGTGTTTTGGCGCGGCCGTTCAGGCCGCCGGCGGGGACGCGGGATTGGGGAACACGCAGGGCCGCAAGCCGCGACGCCGGTCGAACTTGGTCCAGCTTCCCAAGCGCTGGCCGAGCCGGTCGGCGACGACATGCAGCACCATGGGATGCATGGCCATGCCACTGTGGCTGCCAATGACCTCGATATTCTCCGTCAGCTCCGACTCCCGCTCCATGCAGGCGCGCCAGTTCACCACGCCGTCGGTGCGGCTGTAGAGGGCGCTCACCGGCACCGGCGGCGGCAGCCGGGAGTCCTGGTGGGCCATCTCGGTGCGCATTTGCTCTACGGTGACGCCGGACATGGACTCAAACAGGCGCGCCACAAACGGGCTGGTGGAACGATGGCTGGTGGCCGCGAAGGGGCTGCCCAGGGTGACGACAAAACGCACGGCGTCCGGGAACTCGCGCGCAATCTCGCGGGCGTAAACGCCGCCCAAGCTCTGGCCGATGATGGAGATCGGCTCATCGTAGGTTTGGGTCAGACGATAGAAGCGCCGCATCAGGCTGAGCAGCTGCGCCGGGGCGCCCCGGTTGTTGCCGAGCAGCCAAGGCAGGGTGTTGTAGCCGAGCCGGGTGAGGAACCGCCGCATCAGCAAGGTCGATCCATCGCCGGCGGTGAAGCCGGGCAGCACCAGCACCGGATGCCCGTCGCCCTTGGGGGCGTTGGCCGTCAGGGCAGGCCAGGCCATCGACAACGAGGCAACCTCACCCATCACCCTCGGAAGCTCGGCGGCCAAGTACAAAAACGGCGGCGGCTGCGCCCGATGGCGCCCGACATCAAGCTCTTCGTACACGCGATCTCCGCTCACTGTCATCAAACTGTCATGGGGTGGCAGTGTCGCCAATTACCGTGCGCCGGTCAATCACTTTGTTGCAGTGCAATATCGATGGTCCGCTCAGGAGAATTTGGGCGCTCGGCCTCCAAGACACGTCGGAACCTGGCCCTTGCAAAGGTAGCGGAGTTTCGCGCGGGGTTGATTTGTCACAATCAGACCCTATATTGCGGCGCTCCCGGTGCGGGAAGCACGGATTCAGCAGCCACGGATCAACGGCGAGAGAGGTGTAACTCGATGGTGGCACACTATTTGCCTTGACCTTATTGGCGTTGGCCTTATTGGCGTTGGCCTTCCCGCAATCCTTTCAATGCGTCTTAGAAGGAATGGATCATGTACAAGTTGAGCGCCACGGATGCCGGCTTCCTTTATGGCGAGACCCCGCTGAGCCCGATGCACGTCGCTTCCGTCCAGGTGCTGGCGCTGCCCGAAGGCGTCGCCGAGGATGCATTCATCGCCACCTTGAAACCGTACATCAGCGCGCGCAGCCACCTGGTGCCCTACATCACCAACCGCCTTCAGGCCACGCTATTCGATCTCGACCACCCACTGTGGGTGCGCGACCCGGATTTCGACATCGACCGCCACATCTACCGGGTTGAGGTGCCCGCTCCCGGTGGCCAAGCGGAACTGGAGCAAACCATCGCCGAACTCCACGCCAAGCCCTTGGATCGCAGCCGCCCGCTCTGGGAGATGGCCGTGCTCTGCGGCCTTGAGGACCGGGAAGGCACCGGCAATCGCCGAGTGGCTTACTACAGCCGAGTGCATCATGCCTGCCTGGACGGCATGGCTGGCCAGGCAGCGACCGTCAACCTGATGGACTCGGAACCCGCAACGCAGGAGATTCCAGGCCCGGCTTCGGAATTCGCCGAGCGGGCAGTCCAGCACAACCCCGCTTCGTTGCTGGTGGATGCTTGGCGCAACTTTGCCCTCATGCAAATGGATCAAGTCACCCGCTGGCCGGAGCGGCTCAACGCCGCCGCCCGCCTGTGGCAGCGCGCCCTCGACCCGAGCAGGAGCTTTGGCGCACGCCAAGCGCCAGCACCCAAAACCATCTTCAACCGACCCGTGTCCGCCGCCAGAACCTACGCGGTCGGCGAGGTGCCGGTGACCGACATCAAAGCCGTCGGACGCGCATTGGGCGCTACGCTGAACGACGTCTTCCTCGCCAGCTGCGGTGGCGGCCTGCGCCGTTACCTGAAGGCCAAGGGAGAACTGCCCCAAGCGCCACTCATCGCTGGCTGTCCGGTCTCCCTGCGCCAGCCTGGCGATGCGTCGCTGAACAACCAGCTCACGATGATGCAGGTGGCGCTGGGCACCGGCATCGCGGACGCCAAGGCGCGCGTCTCAGCCGTGGCCGCCTCGGCGAGGTCAGCGAAGGCGGCAACTGCGGAAGCGGCGCCGCTGCTGACCGGCAATGCATCCGTGCCGGGCTTGCCCGCCGCCTTGCGCAGCGCGGCGCTCTGGGCGGAGCAGATCGGCGCCGGGGAAGGCCCTCAGCAAGTCAATTTAGTCATATCCAACGTCCCAGGACCGCGCCACACGCTCTATTCCAACGGCGCGCGGATGCTGACCCACTATCCGGTTTCGATTGCCGCGCACGGCATGGGCGTCAACCTGACGGCGCAAAGCTATGACGGTGTGCTGTATCTGGGCATCACCGCTTGCGCCCGGGCGTTGCCCGACGCTGACCGACTGCGTGACGCGATCCTCGCCGAGTTCAGTGAACTCAGGGCTGCGGTCGTACCCGTTGAGCCAGCCCGCACCACAACCAACGTGCATCAGCTTGCGGCGACGGCACCGCCGTCCACGGAAAAGCTGCGTGAGGTGGCTTAACCGGCACTGACCGCGCAGGGGAAAGCATTGCGGCCATGGGAAAAGACTGAACATGCCTCTAAACCAGTTTCAGCCAACGAAGTTGGGCGGAGTTCCCCTGTTCACTTCGAGGGCGGGACGCCCTCGATTGGAAGCCCACCGGGACAACGCAGCGGAGTTGCACACCCACTTAAGTATCGGCTGAAGCACGTTTATAGGCATGAAACTGAAAAAAAGTGTTGCAATGCACAATTGTGTGCTGCACAATACGTCAATTGTGCGTTGCAGCAATCAGGGCGCACCAACGGCGGCACGATTTAGGGTGCCATCAATCGGACCGAAACTGACAGGAGACACAGCGAATGAACGCAATGGAAAGACAAGCGGCTTTCGGCCGCAATTGGTTTGAACTCAACACGGGAACTTGGCGCCGTCTGGCCGAACTGCAGACCGAAGGGGTGCAGAAGGTCTTCGAGACGAACCGGACGTTCGCCGAGAAGCTGCCCGAGATCAGGGACGTCACCGCCTTCATGGAACTCCAGCGGGAGTACGGCGAGGCCATGTGGAACGGCTTCACGGAGGGCATGAAGGCCAACGGCGAAGTGCTCAGGGAAGCTGTTGAGAGCGCTGGCGAACTGCTGCGCGGAGTCTTTGCCACCGAGGAAGCCAAGGCGCCCGAAACGACCAAGAAGAGCGCCAAGCCTGCAGCGGCCAAGGCCGCTGCCTGATTGCCAAACCCCTCTCCCTACCCTCCTCCTCAAGGGATTTGGCACCCGCCTAGGGCAGCGCGGAATGCGCCGCCTGACAGCGGATCAACAAAGCCCGCAACTTCTCACGGAGTTGCGGGCTTTTTTTGTCCATTGGTCTATGATGGGGCCAATTGACAAGGAGTTGCCATGGCCACTTACATCATGCTTAGCACCCTGACCGACGAAGGCCGCAAAACCTTGAAGGAGCGCCCGGAACGCCTGCAGGCGGTCAACAAGGAAGTGGAGTCCATGGGCGCTCGGGTGACCTCCCAGTACGCCGTGCTCGGCGGCTACGACTTCGTCAACGTGATCGAGGCGCCCTCCAACGAAGTCATGGCGCGCATCGCCATGGAACTCGGATCACGGGGCACGCTCAAGGTGACCACCCTGCCCGGGATGCCCATCGACCAGTTCGTCGAGATGATGCAGGGTGCGCCGCCGTCGGGAGACGCCGGCAGGAAGTAGCACCGTGGGCCACTACGTCCTGTTGATGAAGTACCACTCCGAGGGCTTGGAGGCGACCAAGCAGAATCCCGACTTCCTCACCGGCGTCCACAGCGGCATCGAACGCTGGGAAGCCAAGGTGCTCAGCAGCTTCCACCTGCTCGGCGAGTGGGACCAATGCACCATCATTGACGCTCCGGACAACTTCAAGGCCTATCGGGCCACGCTTGCCCAGGAGTTGAGCACCACGGCCGACACCCAAATCATGCCAGCCATTGATCTGCCGCTCTTCCAGCGATTGATTTCCCAAGGCGCCGAGACCGCGGGGCCGGCTCGTTGGCAGACGCGTTGGTGGGCGCGGCTGGCAAGGCTGCTGATGTATGACTATGCCCACGGCCGCTGGGCGCGACGCTACTTCACCGAGCACATCGTCACCGGCAAGGACAAGTTCAAGGGGATCACTGGCCCCTGCATCGTGGTAGCCAACCACGCCAGCCACTATGATCAGTACTGCCTGATGAAGGCCTTGCCTTGGCGCTTGCGCACAAACCTCTTTTTCGGCGCCGCCGCCGACCGTTGGTTCCTCAAGGGCCGCAAGGAAGTCACCCTGCGGCCTTGGTACCAGTCGCTGGTCATGGGCGCCTACCCCATCCAGCGCGGCGGCGGCTCGCGCACGCTCGACCATCCCAAGTGGCTGCTCGACCGAGGGGCCAACCTGATGCTGTTCCCTGAGGGCACCCGCTCCCGAGGTCGGCATCTGTCCCGATTCAAGCACGGCGTCTCCCTGCTGGCGCTGGAGAAGGGGGTGCCCGTGGTTCCGGTGTACATGGCGGGGCTCAAGAAGATCCGGCCGCCGGGCGAGCGCAAGGCCACGCCCGGGCCGGTTGCCGCCCATGTGCTCGACCCCATCCACTTCGAGCCAGGCACATCGGTTCCAGACGCCACCAACCGCATCTTCCACGCCATGCAAGCGGTCCATGAGCGGGTGCTGGCCCACGGTGACGCCGCCGCCCATCCAGATTGGAGACAACCCTAAGCAAATCCCCGAAAATTGTTGTTGCAAATGAGTTCGCTTCTCATTAGCATAAAAATAACGATTGAGAGGCTTAGGGCATGAAGGCGCGCACGTTACCCCATCTGTTTTTTTCCGCGATCCTCCTGACATCATCGCTGACGCTGGCGGAAGCCAGCGCCAATGCTGATGCCATTGAGGAAATCGTGGTTACCGGCAAGTTGTCCCGATTTGGGGCGACCCGTTCCACCACCCCCATTTTGGAGACCTCCCGTTCGGTCAACGTGATCCGGGAGTCGGTTTTTCGCTCGCGCGGGGCGCTGACCTTGGATGACACCCTCAGCTACACTGCCGGCGTGGTCGGCGACACCTACGGCTTTTCCACCCGAGGCGACTTTCCCAGGGTGCGCGGATTCAACGCCGCGGAATACCGGGACGGACAGCAAGTGTTGTTTGGCTACTACAACAACACGCGCTCCGACGTGTACATGCTCGAGCAGGTCGAAGTGCTCAAGGGGCCCGCTTCCGTGCTCTACGGAAAAGGCACTCCGGGCGGGATCGTCAATGCCATCTCCAAGATCGCGCGTCCGGGCTCAGACAACGAAGTCCTGCTGGACATTGGTGAACACGACCGCTACCAGGCGGCCGCCGACATCAGCTTCCAGTGGTCCGATCATCTCTACGCGCGTTTGGTGGGCGTCTATCGGGACAGCGACACTCAAGTGGACTTCGTCCAGGATGAAGCCATCGTGGTGATGCCGTCGATCACTTGGCAAAACGAACGCACCACCTTGACGCTGCTCTACGAGCACGCCGACCGCGACAGCGACACCGCCCACCAGTTCCTGCCCCTCACCGGCACCGCCTGCGCAACCGGCAAGGTTCGCGTGGCGCCCACCAGCACCTGCGCCAACGCCACGGGGGTCGAAATCGACGCTGCCACCTACATGGGAGAGCCTGGGTTCAACCGCTTCAACACGGACTCCACTCTGGTCAGCCTGCTGGGCAGCCACAACTTCAACAAACGTTTTTCCATTGAAGGTGTGGCCCGCCACAAGGACGGCAAGGCGGACTACCATCAGTCCTGGCTCGACTTCGCAGGCGCCGGCAATCCCCGGACCAACGCGGCTGGCGACGCCGGCCGCACCTTCTACAGCAGCGCAGCGGACTCCGAGCAGCTGGCTTTGGATCTGCGCGCACGTCTGGACTTCGACACCGGCAAACTCAACCACGAGCTGTTTTTGGGCGCGGTTTACCAGGATGTCGAAACCGACAACGACACCATCTACTTGTCCGGGCAGGGCACGTTGAACATCTACAATCCGGCATACGGCAACTTGCCGTCCGCCTTTACTGACGGCACGCCGTTCTACGATGCCCCGCAAGCAACAACCGAGGATCTCGGCTGGTATCTCAACGACCAGATATCCGTTGATCGATGGCGCATCAACCTCGGCGCGCGCATCGACCACACCCAAACCCGCAGGGGTGATGGGGACAGGCAGAAAGACAACGAGGCTTCCTTCAGCGCCGGAGTGCTCTACGCTCTCGACATCGGACTGGCCCCCTATGTGAATTGGGCCGAATCCTTCGAAACCGTGGTTGGCGTCAACAGCGTGACCGGAGATTTTCTGAAGCCGCGTCGAGGCGAGCAGGTCGAAGCAGGCATCAAGTATCAGCCGCCCGGCAGCCGAATATACGTCACCATGGCCTATTTCGATATCGAAGAGTCCAATCTGCCCAATCCAGCCTCACTCATCACCAGCCCGGATCAGCAGCAGGAGGGCATTGGCGAAGTCCGCGGCTTCGAAGTCGAGGCCCAGACTCGAATGGGTGACTGGCATCTGCAAGGCGCCTTCAGCCTTCTGGACACCGAGTCGGCAGACGGGGTGCCCTTTGCCAGCATTCCTGAGCGCCAGCTGTCCGGCTGGATTCAATACCAACCAAGCGAGGGGGCGCTGCGCGGCTTTCGCTTCGGTCTCGGCCTGCGCCACGCGAGCGAAAACGAAAGCAATGCGGTGGCCAGCGGCGTGCGGGTGAAGACGCACGGCCATACCGTCGCGGACCTGCTGTTGGGCTATGAAGCCGCGCACTGGGAAGCTTCCCTGAACTTGAGAAACGTCACGGACGCGGATTACTACGGAACCTGCTTGGCGCGAGGAGACTGCTTCCCCGGCGAAGAGCGCGGCTTGGTGGGGCGGATCAGGTTCAAGATCTAGGGCCGGTTGATGACTTTGCTCGCTCCCGCCCTTGTGGCGGGCATCGGTGTGCTGTCGCTTTTTGCGGCCTGGAAACGCTGGGCCGCAAACACCATGCCGTTCAAGCTGGTTGGATTGGGTTTGCTGGGCGCCTCCGGCTGGCTGTTCGCGAGGGCCTACGGCGGTGAGTTCGGCGGCGTCTATTTTCCCCTCTGCGTTGCTTTGTTGGCTTGGCTGCTGGTTTGCTGGCAGGCGGACCCGCCAACCGCCAAAAGAAAGGCGCCGCGGCGGCGCGACCGGTTCCCGCGCCCGAGCGCACCGGCGCTCAGCCGTCAGCTCGCCCGCTTTGTGATGGTCGTTCCAATGACCGGAGCGGCGATCATTCCGGCAGCCGTCTGGTCGAGCCGCTGGCTGCCCTGGCAAACAGCCGATCGGCTCGCGCTGGTGATGGTTCTCGCTCCCGCGCTCTGGGGGGTGGCGATGTTTTGGGCCTTGGCCGACTCGAAACCCATGCGGCCCGCTGCGGCGATGCTGAGCATCGGAGTCGTCGCGGGCGCTGCGCTGTTTGCCTGATCAGCGAGTCCGGTCAATGCGGCTAAAGTTGTCTCCAGCCCTGATCAAGTCCGCCTTGGCGAGCCATTCCTGGCTTGGGCTGTTGGTGGGCGGCTTGATGTACGTCATTTGCCTGAGCGGCGCGTTGCTGGTCTTCCACTCCGAGCTCGAGCAATGGGAGCAGGCTTTCGCTCCGCAAGTCAGGCAGCTGGACATCCAAGGCGCGCTAAGGACGTTCAATGACTTTGTCCGCCGCGGCGAGGGCCTGACGCCGCACCTCTACCTGGTGCTGCCGAGCGCCGATTCACCGCACGCCCGCATCGCCACTGAGCATGAGAGCTGGTTCCTCAACGCCGACGGCTCGCTTGGCCCCCGGGAGGACAACGCTTGGTCAACCCTGCTGCTGAGCCTGCATTACTACCTGCATCTACCGGAAAGTTGGGGCATGATCCTGGTGAGCGTCCTCGGCGCGGTGCTGGTAGGCCTGATCGCATCGGGGTTTCTCGCCCATCCGGGTCTCTTTCGGGACGCATTCCGCCTGCGCCAAGCTGGCTCTCACCAAATCGCGCAGACGGACCTGCACAATCGACTGAGCGTCTGGGCTGCGCCCTTTCATCTGATGATTGCCTTCACCGGCGCCTACTTTGGCCTCGCCCTACCCACTCTGGCGCTGGTCGCGGATGCCGAGTTCGGTGGGGACCGCGATCAGGTCGTCCAGCTTGCATTCGGTGAGGAACCCAAGCTAGCCAGCCAGGAAGGACCGTTCAATATCGCCGGGCCGCTGGAGGAGGTCGCCCGGATGGCGCCGGACGCTCCGGCGTTTCTCGTGGTCGTGCATGATGCCGGCATGGCCAAGCAGCACCTCAGCGTCTCCGCTCGCCATCCGGGCCGCCTCATTTACGCGGAGAGCTATCTTTTCACCACGGACGGCGCGTTCCTGGGCACCGCAGGGCGGCTGGACAGCAACCTTGGCAAACTGGCGCTCTACAGCATCTATCGGCTGCACTTCGGCAATTTTGCGGGAACGTTCGTCAAGCTGCTCTACTTGGCCTTCGGTCTGGCGCTGGCAGCGGTGGCGGCGAGCGGCGTCAACATCTGGCTGGCCAAGCGGCGAAAGGACGATGGACTGAGCGATCTTTGGGTGGGAATCGTGTGGGGCACGCCCTTGGCGCTGGCCGTTTCGGCGGTGGCCAGCTTCTACGCCGACCTGCCGCTGACTTGGGTGATGTGGGCAGTCGTGGCCGCCGCCTGCGCGGTCAGCTTGGCGGTGGGGGACCGGGCCGCCAGCAAGCGAATTCTGCGCCTTGCGCTTGTGGCCGCAACGCTGCTCCTCGTCATTTGCCACGCTGGGACATTCGGCTCGGCCGCCTATTCCGGAGCGCCGGGCGGCGTCAACCTCGGCCTGATCGCCTTTACCGCAATCGGATGCGCCGCCGAGTTCTGGCCCGGCGTCCAGCGGGCAGCGACGCGTCGGAGGCCCGCTGGGCTTGGCCGCTGAGGGCAGGCGCTTCCAGCTGAAGCCTGCTGCAACGAGGGGCAGGCCAAATGCCCCTTCAAAGACGGGCGCACACCGGTCCGAACATTGCCTTGGCGGTGTGGTCCGCAAGTCGGTCGTGGTTGGCGCTCCGCCTATTGTTGAAGTTCAAGCAACACTGCGGCCCTAAATCGCGCCGTCCAACCAAGCGATCAGATCATCGAGCACTTCGCGGCGATTGATCTCATTGAACAGCTCATGCCGACCGTCCTCGTAAAGCGCTCGGGTGACGGCGAGCGAGGCCTGACCGTAGCGTCGGAACAGCCGATTCAGATTCCTCAATTCGTTGTTAACCGGATCCGCCGTGCCTGAAAGGACGTAAATGGGCAGCGTGCCGGGAATGTTGGCGATGCGGGCCGGCGAAGCCGCCTCCCTGGCGCCGCGGAACAGGCCAAGCAGGCTGCCCGCCCGCAGAATGGCGCCGCAGAGCGGATCGTCCACATACTTCTGCACTTCCGCCGAATCCCGTGACAGCCATTCAAAGCCGGTCGCGTTCTCCGAACTGAAGGCCTTGTTCGCCAAGCCGAACAGGAGTTTGTTCATCAAGGCGCTCTCGCCGTCGGCCCCGAGCCGCCAAGCCTCGATGCGGGCGATGAGCCGCGACGGAATCGATGCTAGCCAGCCGGCGAATCCCGGCGAACCCGAGAGCACCGCCGCATCTACGGTGGCGCCGTGGCGGCAGATGTACAGCTGGGTAAGCATTGCGCCCATGCTGTGGCCGAGCAGGATGTGCTTGCAGCCGGGATGCTCCTCGCGGATGCGTTCGTTCAAGCGGCGGGCATCCGCAATCACCGCCTCCCAGCCGCCCGTGCCAAGGTCGCCGAGCCGATCCGGATCGGTGTGCCCATGGCCTCGGTGGTCGTTGCCGTAAACCACGTAGCCCGCTTCATTGAGCCGCTCCGCAACTCGCTGGTAGCGGGCGATGTGCTCACCCATGCCGTGGGCGATCTGCACCGCAGCCCTGGGCGTTTCCGCGGGCATCCAGCGGCAAAGGTGAATCGCCTTGCCGTCGTCACCTTGGAAGTCGATCGTCTCCATGCTCAAGGCAGCCTCCCGCGTTCAAGCAAAATTTCGATGGCATGGGCCACGCCGCCCTGGTCGTGCGGCCTGCTGACGTAAGTGGCCGCCGCCTTGACTGCCGCGCTGGCTTGGCCCATGGCCACCGCAGCGCCAGCGGCGGCAAACATTGCCAAGTCGTTTTCCGCATCGCCAAAGGCCACCGCTGCCGATGGCGGGATGCCGAGATGGGCGCAGGCGGCGTGCAAGGCGGCGCCCTTGGTGGCGTTCTTGGCGGTGATGGTCAAGATGACCTTTCCGGTGGGGCCGACGGAGTCGAATACATTGACCTTATCGCTGAATCGCTCCTGAAGCTCTCCCCTTATGCGGGCGCCGACCCGGCTGCCTTGCACTGCGGCGATGCGCGGCAAGTCATTCCCGCTCAATTCAAGCCGCGGCGTCCAGCGCATCGGGGGAGTGATCAGCGCTGGGTCCGGCTCGCCGTCAAGCTTGATCCAAACCCGCTCACCGACCGTCACTGTGGCGATGCACCGCTCCTGATTGCACAGGGCGTAGAGCGCTTGCGCAAATTCGGCGGGCAGCCGCTCATCAAAAACGTCCGCGCCCAAGCCGGGATCATGCACCTGAGCGCCGGAGCAGGCGATGACCGGATCCTCGACGCCCGCCTGTGCGGCAATGGCCAACGCCGCCTCCTTCCAGCGGGCGGTGGCGATGATGATCCGGTAGCCGGCGTCGCGGACGGCGCGCAACGCATCGCGATTGGCCGGCGGCAGCTGCTCGCCGACCAGCAAGGTGCCGTCCAAGTCGAAGGCAAGCGCTCGGTAGGGAGAGTGGTTGGGCATGGGCGCCGCATTTTATGCCACAGGGCCCTTCAATCAACACGCGAACCCGCTTTGCGGGTGCGTTTGAGTTTCGGTTGCGCGAAACTCCGCGCCGGTTGCGTGGGTCAGGTTCCGATGTGTTTGTGAGCCCGCACATGCAGCACACACAGCGCGTGTCTGGGAAGGAGGATGTGGAAGCGACCGATCTTGTCGGGGGTCTTCAGGGTGCGGTTTCCGCCACCACCGTCGCAAGCAAGGCGAAGCCCACCCATGTGTTGTTGCGAAACGCCTTGAAGCACTGGTCCCGGTCGCGCTGCCGGATCAAAGCCTGCTGGTAGGCAAACAGCGCAGCGGCAAACGCCAGCCCAACGCCATAGGCAGTGCCGAATCCCGAGCGCCAGCCGAGCAGGGCGAAGCCGAACCAAGCCCCCGCCTGCAAAACGCCCACCATCAGGCGATCCGCAGCCCCGAACAGGATGGCGGTGCTTTTGATCCCCGCCTTGAGATCATCCTCCCGATCCACCATGGCGTACTGGGTGTCGTAGGCCACGATCCAGAGGAGGCTGGCCACGAAAAACAGCCAGCCGGCGGCGGGCACCCCACCGCCGACTGCCGCAAAGGCCATGACGATGCCCCAACTGAAGGCAACCCCCAACACCACTTGCGGCAGATGCGTCCAGCGTTTCGCGAAGGGGTAGAGCACGCTGATGGCCAGCCCGGCCACCGCCAGCCAGCGGGCGAGGGCGTTCAACCAAGCCAGCAAGGCCAAGGCGGCCAGGCACAGGCCGGCAAACAAACCCAGGGCGCCGCGCGCGCTGATCGCGCCCGTGGCCAAGGGCCGGTTGCGGGTGCGCGCCACCAACGGGTCAAGGCGGCGGTCGGCCAGGTCATTGATGACGCAGCCGGCGGCGCGCATGATGAAGACGCCCAAGGTGAAGACGATGATGAGACCAACCGGCGGCACGCCTTCCGCAGCCACCCAGAGCGCCGCAAGGGTGGGCCAGAGCAGAAGCAGGCTGCCCACTGGCCGGTCGAAGCGCATGAGGGCCAGCCAAAGGCGCCATGTGGAAGTCACGCCATTCCTCGATCGCGGGTTCAGGTTACCGCGCGAGCCAACTGCATGCGCCCGGCAGCCGTGTTCTCTTGGGTCTGAGGCGTCGCCTCGCCGCAAGTCTATTGCGCCAATTGATTTTTGGCGAGTGCGCGGGTAGGTTAGCCCACTTTCCCCCTGTTGCGGCGCCTCCGGGTCGGCGAGGCGCCCATGCCCGTGCAAGGAGGCGGGCGGCGGATGAAGAAGTGGCAATGCATCGTTTGCGGATGGATCTACGACGAAGCCGAGGGCTGTGAGGACGAGGACATCGCCCCCGGCACGAAGTGGGAGGATGTCCCGGAGGATTTCGTCTGCCCCGAGTGCGGGGTCAGCAAAGCGGATTTCGAGATGATCGAGGTGGGGTAGCCGCGCTGATGGGACAATGCCAGCTTGAACGTACGCTAACGTGAGCCTCACCCTCCGAATCCTCATCGGGATGGGCGCCGGCCTGCTGATCGGCATCGCCGTGCAGCAGCTGGAGCTTGACCCCTCCGGCTGGGTGCGCGGCTTCCTGGTCGATGGCGTGCTCGACGCTGGCGGCCAGATCTTCATCGCCAGCCTCAAGCTCATGGTGGTGCCCTTGGTGTTTGTCTCCCTGGTCTGCGGCGCGGCCCGGCTGGGCGCCAGCGCCAGCATGGGTCGCTTGGGCGGCAAGACCTTGGGCATGTACCTCCTCACCACCGCCTTGGCCGTCACCTTGGCGCTGACCACTGCCTTGATCGTCGAGCCGGGCACCGGCGCCGACGCCCCCCCTGCCGACATCGACTACCAACCCAAGCCTGCGCCCAGCGTCAAGGAAACCCTGATCAACATCTTCCCCACCAACCCCGTGGCGGCGATGGCCGAAGGCCGCATGCTGCAGGTGATCGTCTTCGCGCTGCTGTTCGGCATCGCCTTGGCGAAGAGCGGGGAGTCCGGCCAACGCATCCGGGGCGTCTTTGACGATGTCAATGAAACCCTGATGAAGCTGATCACGCTGCTGATCCAGTTGGCGCCCTACGGCGTGTTCTGCCTGATGACGACGCTGTTCGCGGCGGTCGGCTGGCGGGAGATCTTCAAGCTGCTGGGCTACTTCCTGACCGTCACGGCGACCTTGGCCCTGCATGTGACGCTGATCTACCCCACCTTGCTGATGCTGATAGGACGGGTCAAGCCAACCACCTTCTTCGCCAAAATGCGCGAACCCATGCTGGTCGGCTTCAGCACCTCGTCAAGCGGCGCCACGCTGCCGGTGACCTTGCGCACCGTGGAGCACCGCGTCGGCGTGCGCAACGAAGTGGCCGCTTTCGCGGTGCCCTTGGGCGCCACCATCAACATGGACGGCACCGCCATCATGCAAGGGGTGGCCACGGTGTTCATCGCCCAGTTCTACGGCATTGACCTCGGCTTGGTGGACTTCCTGATGGTCATCCTGACCGCCACCCTCGCCTCCGTCGGCACCGCCGCAGTGCCGGGCGTGGGCCTCATCACCCTGACCATGGTGCTGACCCAAGTGGGCCTGCCGGTGGAGGGCATCATGCTCATCATCGGCGTGGACCGGCTGCTAGACATGATGCGCACCGCCGTCAACATCGCCGGCGACGGCATGGTGGCAACGACCGTCGCGCGCAGCGAAGGCCAACTCGACTTGGCGGTTTTCCAAGATCCACAAGCCGGCGCCAAAGACGGGTAGTGTCTCAGCCGACCAACAGGCAAGTTTGAGGCGTCGGCTAACTTCTTTCCCTGGTGTGAGCACTGCGATGCGAATGCTGCGATGTGAACACCGAGAGCTGTGCGGGCTCAGAAACACTTCGGAATCCGACCTAAGCGGCTGGCGCGGAGTTTTGCGGCAGCGAAACTACAACGCGAACCAAAGGTTCGCGCAGGCAGTGGACGGGAGCGGCGGCATGGGCTAAGTTGCGCTTTGCACGTTGCCGTGCGCAAATCCACCCAACGCAGAGCCTGAACTTCAATGCCAAAGGGAAGCGACCTCAAAAAGGCCGGACTCAAGGTCACCTTGCCGCGCCTGAAGGTGCTTGAGGTCTTGGAGCGCGCCGAGCCGCACCACATGAGTGCCGAGGACGTTTACCGGCACCTGATTGAACAGGACGAATCCGTGGGTCTGGCGACCGTGTATCGGGTGCTCACCCAGTTTGAGTCGGCTGGCATCGTCGAGCGGCACAACTTTGACGACGGCCACGCCGTTTACGAGCTGGCGAGCGAAGAGCACCACGACCACATGGTGGATGTGGATTCCGGCCAGGTCTTCGAGTTCGTGAATGAGCGAATCGAGGCCCTGCAGGAGGAAATCGCTGCCGAACAGGGCTTCGAACTGATCGACCACGACCTCGTGCTCTACGTGCGCCGCAAGGACGAGTAGCGTTTCAGTGGCAGCGCGGGGGCCAGGTGCGGCTGCGCTTGGGAACGCTTCCCCAACCGCTTGCTCAGTGGGCTCCACGGCTTGGTCGGTGGGGTCGGCCCGCAGCGCCGCCGTGGCCTGCCGTCAAATCGGTTCGTTCGGCGATGCGCCCCCAGTCGGCAGCGGCGGGCTGGCGGTGGCCATCGGGGGCAGCGGATTCACCCCGCCCTGCTGGCGCTTTGGGGACGGCGGCGGCAAGGTCGGCTCATTCCAGTGCCCCAACCAAGGTAACATCACGCCCCCATGCTGATCGTCCTGTACTTCTTCTGGCGCGTATGCCTGCTGCGCCACAACCCCGAAGTCGTGCCCAAGCACCCGTACTTCCTGTTTCTGGTGCTGATGGGCAATCTGGCTTGCAGCATCACGCTGTCCACAATCATCTCCGGGGAGCCCGCCCTGCGCATCGCCACCGGGGTCGTGGTCTCCGTCGCTACCTTGGCCTTCCTCGTGTACCTGATCTGCAGCCTGCGCGGCGCCAGCGACCGCTTCGTCTGGACCATGTCCGTTCTGCTCGGCTGCGATCTGGTGCTAACCGCCATCTTTGCAGTGATCGTGCCCCTTGCGCGGATGCTCAACGAGCTTGCGGTCATTGCCGCCTACGCCACTTTCATGATCTGGTCGGCCACCGTGTTCGGCTTCATTCTGTCGCGGTCGCTGAAGTCGCCCATGGCCCTCGGCGTCGGCCTCGCCTTCAGCATGATGCTGATCAGCACTGGCCTCGCCAGCTTGGCCAGCGGCGGGTGAGGATTTACTTCCTAGGCATCGGCGGCACGCTGATGGGCAGCCTGGCGCTGCTCGCCAAGCAGCAGGGCCATCAGGTAAGCGGCTCCGACCAGCACGTCTATCCGCCGATGAGCGACTTGTTGGCGGCGGACGGCATCACCATCCACGAGGGCTTCGACCCTGCCCAATTGCAGCCGCCCCCGGACTTGGTCGTCATCGGCAACGCCGGGCTGCCCAGGGGCGCGGACTCGGTGGAGCACATTCTCAACCGGGGACTGCGCTACGTCTCCGGGGCCGAGTGGCTGGGCACCAACCTGCTGCGGGAACGCTGGGTTTTGGCCGTTTCAGGCACCCACGGCAAAACGACCACCACCAGTATGCTGGCTTGGATCTTGAACTGCGCCGGATTTGACCCCGGCTATCTGATCGGCGGCGCACCCAAGAATTTCGAGCGTTCGGCGCACCTGGGCCAGGCGCCCTACTTTGTGGTGGAGGCGGACGAGTATGACACTTCCTATTTCGACCGCCGTTCAAAATTCCTCCACTACCAGCCACGCACCCTCATCATCAACAACCTGGAGCATGACCACGCTGACATCTTCAAGGACGTGGACGCCATCAAGACGCAGTTCCACCAGTTGCTTCGCATGGTGCCGGGAGACGGGCTGGTCATCGCGCCAACCGACGACGGCAACGTCAACAGCCTGCTCCGCAAGGGCTGCTGGACGCCGGTGGCCCGCATCGGCGCAACCGCGCCAAGCCGAGCGCTGGCGATGGACAACGGCGAGCGCTGGTCGGCAATCAACGCCAACGCCGACGGCAGCGCATTCGACGTCGCCTTGAACCGCCAAACTCTGGGCCGTGTCTCGTGGTCCATGTTCGGCCTGCACAATGCCAGCAACGCATTGGGCGCCATCGCCGCAGCCCGCCACGCCGGGGTGGCGCCGGAGTTGGCCATCGAAGCCCTGGCGGACTTCTCCGGCGTCAAGCGTCGCCTTGAAGTGATTGCCCAAGTCGGCAAAACGACCCTGTACGACGACTTCGCCCATCATCCAACCGCCATTCGCAAGACCCTCCAGAGCCTGCGCAGCCGAGTTGGCGCTGAGGAGATTCTAGCCATCATCGAACCGCGCACGCACACCATGTCGCTGGGTACCCTGCGCGACGCCTTGGCCAACTGCTGCGCAGCTGCTGATCAGGCGTTTTGGTTCCGCAGCGCCAACATCGAATGGGACGTCGCCGCCCTGACCACGAAATGCGTTGTGCCCGCCCAGCACTTCTCCGATCTCCCGCACCTCATCAAGCAAGTGCGCGAACTGCCGAAGCAGCGGCGGCATGTGGTCATCATGTCCAACGGCGACTTTGGCAACATCTACGAAAAGCTCCCCGCCGCCTTGCGGGGCAGCTAAACTGAGGCCACCGAGCCGCCATCGGTTCAAGAAGAGGGAGCAAGACCATGAAAACCGCACTCGGACTGGCCGCCGCCCTGCTCATAGCGCCCTTTGCCAGTTGGGGGGACGACGCTTGGCACCCGTCCAAATACGGCGCCGACGACACCTTGGGCGCCATCAACAACCTTTCCCCGGAAAAGGTGGTCGCCGCCGCCGGGCTCGTCAAGACAGGGAAGGTTTACCGCTTGGGGGTAACCACCGGGGCGGACTCGCCAGCTTACCCGCCCCGGCAGTACGCCATGACCATCCTGCAGCTTGACGACGGCACCGGCACGCCGCTCGGCATCAATCGCGCCACCGGCAACGACGACCTGATGATGCTTTGGATGGGCATCGGCAGCCAGATCGACGGCTTGGGACACATGGGCATCGACCACGTTTACTACAACGGCAACCGGGCCCAGGACTTCGTCGTGCCCACTGGCCTCACCAAGCTGAGCATCCACGAGTTGCCGCCCATCGTCAGCCGTGGCGTGCTGCTGGACATGGCCAAGCTGGCCGGCCAAAGCCCCATGCCGGAGGGCATGGCCTTCAATCGCAAGGAAATCATGGCCGCCCAAGCCGCCCAAGGCGTCGAAATCGAACCGGGCGACGTGGTGCTGTTCCACACCGGCTGGCTGAACGTCATGGACGCCGACCCGGAACGTTTCATGGGTGGCCAACCGGGGCTTGGCGTCGATGGCGCCCGCTATTTGGCGGAGTTGGGCGTGGTGGCGATCGGCGCGGACACCTGGGCCTTGGAAGTGCTGCCCCCCGAAGACCCCGAACAAGCCTTCCCCGTGCATCCGGAACTGCTGGCCAAGAACGGCGTGTACATTCTCGAGAACATGGACACCCGGGAGCTCGCGGCCGATGGCGCGGCCGAATTCCTGTTCGTGTTGGGCGTGCCAAGGTTTGAGGGCGCCGTCCAAGCGGTGATCAATCCAGTGGCCATCCGTTGATCAACCGGAGGCTGGCCAGCTAGTGGCTCGTCGCAAGGGCAGGCGAGGGCTGGTCGCAGCCAGCGTCGGGGGCTCTTTTGTGGCCCTCTTGGCGGTGTTCGGCTGGCTGGCCGCAGAGCGGGTGGTCACGCCGCAAATGGCCGCGCTCATGGGCGTGGCCACATTCGGCTTCTACGTCGGGTTCGGAATCCTGATCGCGGTGTTCCGCATGATCAGCCGGCTGGAGTGAGGGCCTGCTTCAGCGGAACAAGCACTCCGAGGGAACCCAGTCCTGCGCATAGCGGTCGGCCATTCAAGGTGACTGGCCAATGCTTCTGCGATATGCCAAGCCAAGACTGGCGGCACGGCATTGCCGATCTGGCGCTCGGTCTGGCGCATTCCGGCCGGGAATTGGAAATCGTCGGGAAACGACTGCAGCCGCGCCGCTTCGCGAAGTGAAATGCGCCGATTCAGGCGATAGTGCCATTGGACATTTCCATGATGTTCGGCTCGGATAGTCGTTGCAGGTCGGTTCGCAACCAAGCGTCTCGAACCTTGGTCCGGGCTTCTAGCCGCCTTGCTCCACCGATGCGCGATTGCCGGATTCTCAGCCAACGACTCAAGATCGCCCAACGCCTCGGCAGCCGTCACCCATTGAAGGACCGGCGACGGGTGCTGAAAGTCAACGCCCGGTTTAACGCCGACCAGGAAAATACGCTCGCGCATTTGAGGAACGCCGTAATCGGCAGCCAAATACAGCTTTGGTGAAACATGGTATCCCGTGGCCTCAAAGTCGCAGAGCATTTGATCAAAGAAAGCCCTTCCATGCGACATTAGCAGACCCTTGACGTTCTCGGCCACGAAGGCTTGGGGCTGCAATCGCTGAATCGCTTCGACCATGTACTGGTACAGAACCGTCCGCTGGCCGTCCTTGCCTTGTCGTTTGCCGTTGATCGAAACGTCCTGACACGGAAAGCCGCCTATGATGACATCCGCCTCCTTCGGTAAGCTAACGAGGATTTCAGCAACATCGCCGCACAATATCTCCTTTCCGATATTGAGACGGTAGGTTGCGCAAGCGGAAGGGTCACTGTCGTTCGCCCAAATCACTTCGTAGGGCAACTCTCCGTATTGCCTCTGGCCGAACTGGAAGCCGCCCAGAAAGCCCACGTCCATGCCCCCACATCCCGAAAATAGGCTGACGACTTTCCACTTGGCCGCTGGTGCCTCTCCCGAATGGGAAAAGCGGCCTTCAAGTCCGCCAAGGGCCAAGCCCTCAGCTCTTTGACCATCACTCAAACATCGTTCCGGAAGTGGCATCGGCATTCAATCAGCTTCGGTTCAGATCAAGAGTGAAGAATTGTTGATTGCGAACATCGCTGGCACCGGTAGGCCGCACAACCGCAATCAAAACCAGTCGTCCGGCATGTCCATCAAGGATGGTGCGCCGGCGCGAATGCTGCGTTCGAGGGCTTGCGTCTTGGGCAGCAGCTTGTCGTAGAAGAACGTGGCGGTGCGCCGCTTCGCTTGCCCAAAGGCATCATCTCCCGCCGCTTTGGCCATGCGCGCCCAAAGCCAAGCGTAGATGGTGAGGCCCGCCAACTCCAAGTAGTCGGTGGACGCAGCACCGGGCAGGTTGGCGTCGTTGGGCGCTTCAGCCACCACCCAATCGCTGAGGCTTGCGAGCCGATCCAAGGCATCGCGCAACGCGGCAGCGTATTCGTGGGGCGCTGGGTCGGCGGCCATTTGGCCGATCAGCCGGCGCATGGCGGCACCGCCGTCCCGGAGCACCTTGCGGGTGATGAGGTCGAGCGCCTGAACGCCGTTGGTGCCTTCATAGATCGGCGCGATCCGAGCATCGCGCACGATCTGCTCCATGCCCCACTCCTTGATGTAGCCATGGCCACCGAGAACCTGTTGGGCCGTGACCGCG
>JAPOTD010000133.1 GCA_026709365.1 Gammaproteobacteria bacterium | reverse complement strand
CTGTGCGTCAGCCAGAATCTGCACTTCAATGTGCTTGGGCCGCCGCACCAGCTTTTCGACGAACAAGCTAACGTGGCGATGCGTTGGGCCGACGGAAGGGCGGTCGCCGGGCGCAGAAGGTGGTTCATGTGACAGCCCTGCCCCGCGATCAAGGGAAAAAATGTCCCCGAAGGCCGCTTCCGCTTCGCCGAGGCAACGGTCGAAGGCGGCGGCCATGTCGTCTGCGCAATCGACCGTGCGCATGCCGCGCCCGCCGCCGCCAGCGCTGGCCTTGAGCATGACCGGGTAGCCAATCGCCTCGGCTGCCTCAACCGCGGCTTGTGCGCTGGTCACCGGCTCCTCGCTGCCCGGCACGACTGGGATGCCGAGCGAGTGCGCCAGCTGGCGAGCCCGCATCTTGTCGCCGAACAGCGCCAGCGCCTCAGGCTGCGGACCCACGAAGGTGAGCCCCTTGTCGGCGCAAAGGGTCGCGAAGAGTGCGTTTTCGGCCAAAAAGCCGTAGCCTGGATGAACGCAGTCGCAGCCCGTGTCCAGCGCGGTCCGCACCAATGCCTTGGCGTCCAGATAGGCCTGCACCGGACCTCGGCCGTTGGCGAGCTCGCGGGCCTGGGTGGTGCAGCGGGTGTGCAGCGCAAGGGCGTCAACCGGCGCGTAAACACCCACCGACTCCATGCCGAGCCCCGCCGCCGCCTTGGCGATGCGGATGGCGATCTCGCCCCGATTGGCGACCAACACCCGTTTCATTGATGCACCACGCCGCCTTTCAACACGGTGAGCTTGTCGTGGTCCTGCAGCACCCGGATGTCCGCCAGCGGGTCGCCATCGACCACCACCACGTCAGCGACGGCCCCGGGCTGCAGGGTGCCGAGGGCGCCGCTGGGATCCATCGCGGCGCCGCCGTTGCGGGTGGCGCACACCAAGGCCTCCGCCGGACGCATGCCGAACAGATCGACGAAGTACTCCAAGTCCTTGGCGTAGGTGCCGTGGGGGGCGATGCTGATGCCGTAGTCGCCGCCGACCACGAGCTTGACGCCCGCTCGGCGCAGCATGCCCACGGTCCTCACGGTGGCCTCGATCTCCTCCTCGTAGCCTTGGGCGCGCACGGTTTCCCGGCTGACGCCCAAGGACTCGCATTGCGCGACGTACTGAACCTCCCAGGCGATGGCGGGGCCGACGCAGACGCTGTCGTTGCGGGCGGCTAGGAGCGCCACGGCCTCCTCGTCCAGGTAGTTGGCGTGGCCGACGAAGTCCACCCCCGCCCGCACCGCCTGCTTCACGGCGGCGGCGCTGCGCGCATGGCAGGCCACGCGCAGGCCGTGGCGATGGGCCTCATCCACCACGGCGTTGACCTCCTCGTCGCAGAAGCTGAGCTCGCCCGGCGGACTGACCTCGTTGATCGCCTCGCCGTCGATGAAGATCTTGACCACATCGACGCGGTCCCGGCGCTGCTCCCGCACCGCCTTGCGCAAGGCCCAGGGGCCGTCCGCGATGCGGCTCAAGCCCCCGGGGGCGTCCACGTTGCTGGCGGTTGCGCCGAGGTCGCGGCCGGCGGCGAGCAGGCGGGGGCCGGCGATTCGCCCGGCCTCGATGGCGTCGCGCAGGGCCACGTCGATCTTGTAGGTGGAGCCAAAACTGATGGCGGACGTGAATCCGGATGACAGCATCAGGTCGGCGTTGCGCACGGCGGTGATGGTGGCCTGCTCAACCGGGGTGGCGCCGATGGCGAAGGGGCTGGCATCGGCGAACGACAGATGGGCGTGGGTCTCGGTCATGCCGGGCATCACGAACTTGCCGCCGACGTCCTGCACATCCGTGCCGTTGTTCGGTTCCGGCAGCCCTGCCGCAGGCCCCGCGTACTTGATGACGCCGTCGTCGATCAGCAGGGCGCCGTCCTTGACGACCTGCTCATCGACGGCGGTGAAAAGCCTAGCGTTGGTGATCAAAGTGGCCATGTGGAGTCCTTAAGTCGTTTCAGGAGGCTAGCCCGGTGAACGGCAGCACTTCAACCCAAGCGCCTATCGGCAGGTCGCCGTCGTTCTTGGGTATGCGGACCAGGCAGTTGGCCGCCGCGAAGGTGCTCATGCGGTTGGAGCTTTGGTCGCCGGTTGGCGTCACCTGAGCGGCGCCCTGGGCCGTTGTGGCGGCGCCGCGCAGGTACTCCTCCCGGCCCGGCTTGTGCCGCACCGCTTGGGTGAGTCGGCAGCGCAAGGTCAGCGGCTGCTCGGGCGCCATGCCGCACAGGGCTTGGGCCGCGGGCTTGGCGAGCAGCAGGTAGGTGACGATGGTGGAGACCGGGTTGCCGGGCAGGCCCATCAGGCGCGCCTGGCCGATGCGCCCGAAGGCGAGCGGCTTGCCGGGCTTTAGGTTGAGGCGCCAGAAGTCCAGTTCGCCCAGCCGCTGCAAGGTCGATTTCACCAAGTCCGCATCGCCCACTGAGACGCCGCCGCTGGTGAGAATGAGCGAACACTCGTCGCTGGCCGCCGTCAGGGCGTCGGCGATGGCGTTGGCATCGTCAGCGAGCACGCCGAGGTTGCGCACCGCCACCGGCAGTTGGCTGAGCAGGCCGGCAACGGCGTGGCGGTTGGAGTCGTAGATGTTGCCGTGTACCAGGGGCGTGCCGGGGGATTGCAGTTCATCGCCACTGGAGAGGACGGCGATGCGGGGGCGGGCGAAGACGGTTGCCGCATCGATGCCGGCCGCGGCCAGGGTGCCGATGTCGAAGGCGTTCAGCCGCCGTCCCCGCGCCGCAATGATGCCGCCTTGGCGCAGGTCGTGGCCCCGCAGGCGCACGTTGCCGCCCCGGCTGGGGAGGCTGCTCAACGCCAGCGCCGCACCGCTTTGGGCGCAGTCCTCCTGAACGACCACCGTATCGCAGTCGTCGGGCAGGGCGGCCCCGGTGGTGATGCGCACGGCGCCGCCGTCCGCCACCCGGCCGGTGAACGGGTGCCCGGCCAAGCTGGCGCCGACCAGCTGCAGCCGGGTCAAGCCGGGCCGCCACCGAAAGGCGTAGCCGTCCATCGCCGAGGCGTTGAACGGCGGCAGGTCGATGCGGGCGAGGCAGTCCTCGGCGGCGACCCGGCCCAAGGCTTGGTCCAAGGGCACGCGCTCAACCGCGCTGGGCGCCGGCATTCCGGCGAGGATGCGCTGGCGCGCTGCGTCAAGATCCAAGGGGGCGGGCAGGCTCATCGTCGTGTGTGCGCTCAGAAACCTGCCGCAATCTGACCTAATCGACGAGCGCGGAGCTTCGCGCCGGCGAAACTCCGACGAACCTTCGGTTCGCCGCGACCGTCAGGTCGCGTGGGCGCTGCGGCCGCAGTGTTAACATCACCCCATGGCCTGCGTTCTCGGCATAGAAACCTCGCGCCAACTTTGCTCAGCCGCCCTGCTTCTCGATGGGACCGTCCGGGAGGATACGCGAAACATGGCGCGGGCGCACAACGAGCGAATCCTGGGGCTGATCGATGACTTGGTCGCCGCAGCCGGCGTGAGGCCCCAGGACTTGGATGGGGTCGCCTTCGGCTGCGGTCCCGGCTCCTTTACCGGGGTTCGCATCGCCGCCGCCGTGGCGCAGGCCATCGCCCTTGGCGCGGGCGCCAGCGTGGCGCCGGTCTCCTCCACCTTGGCGTTGGCAATGGCCGCCATTGAGCAGCTTGACGTTGCGGACGGGATCGCGGTCAGCATTCGCTCGCGCCAGGACGCCTTCTATCTCGCCAGCTTCGGCATCGCCGATGGCGAACCGGCTGCTTGGCGCGCGGACCGGCTGCTCACCGCCTGCCCGGATTGGGCGGACTTCGCCAGGGGCTGGCCATTGGTCGGCGACCCACCCCCCTGGCTGCCTGGCAGCGCACCGGTCGCACCGGCGGTGACGGTGGGTGCGGGCCTGATTGCCCGGCTCGGGGCCCGGGCGCTCGCCGAGGGCCGCGGGCTCGACCCGGAACTTGGCCTGCCTGCGTACGTCGAAGGCGACAGCCCGTGGCGCAAGGTCCACCAACCGCACCACTCCTGACGCCCATGGGCATCTCGCTGGGCTTCGGCACCCTCTTCGCCAAACCCATCACCTTGGTGCTGGTGTCCGTGAAAATCCTGATCGGACGCAATCCGGCGCTGCTGGCCCGCCGCCTGCGGCGCTGGCTGGGGGGACGCCTGGCGCAGAACGGGCAAGCGGCCTGACGGCGGCCGCGTTGCCGAATTGAACGCCAAGCCGGTTCTCCACCATCGGGTTGCCGCCCGGCGCTATGCCGATGCGTTCGCACTGCGCCCGGCGGACGCTCCGCCGCCGGGGCCGGGCGTGGAGCTCTACTATGACGAGCAGGGCATGGCCTTGGTTTATGGCGGCGAGCGCCGGTTGTTCCGGCTGCGCTTGGCTCCCATCAAGGCCCGCGCCGGCCAGTCGCTGCTGCTGGCTCGGGCCTGTGGCGCGGGGAAGCATCCGAGCGTCGCCGACCTGTTCGCAGGCTGGGGCACCGATGGGCTAAGCTTGGCGCTGAAGGGGTGTGCCGTCACGTTAGTGGAGCGTTCACCCTTGGTCTGGGCGTTGCTCGATGACCTGATCGTCCGCCATGCCCTGCCCGCCACCGTCGTACGCGCGGAAGCCGGCACTTGGTGCCGGGCGCATTGCAGGGATGTCGATGTCGCCTACTTGGATCCCATGTTCCCGCCCCGCCGCAAGCAGGCCCTGCCGGACAAGTCCATGCAGTTGCTGCGCGGACTCGCCGAACCGGATGGCTTGGACCTAGCCGAGCACCTGGAGCAGGCCAAGGCAGCCGCTCGGCAGCGCGTGGTGGTCAAGCGGCGCCTTCACGATCCGGCGGCGGGCCAGCCCGCTTGGCAGCTGCGCGGCGGGCGCATTCGCTTCGACGTTTACCGGGTGTGACAGGTCTGCGCAATCCCTTGCATCGCTCACAAACATTGAGGTGCGCTTGAATCGAGCCATACCTCAAACCCTGTGCCGCCGAACATCGCTATTTGTTTGATGGTGGCGGTGGAGGCGGTGGCGGAGGTGGTGGAGGTGAAGGCGGCGGAACGTTGGTGGGTCGCGGCGGGGTGCTGGCCTTCTCTATTGGTTCCCTATCGGGCATAGCTTAGCTCCAGTTCCCGACCGGCTTCCTCAGCCGATATTTTGTTGATCCTGTCATTGATGGCCAGCCCAACGTCCCCCGACCTTGCGGTCACGTGATTCATCTTGTGATCCAGTCGATTCAAGGCTTCTCGCGCTGCAGCATCATCAAGCCGTTGGCTGTCCACGTCAGCCAGCAAAGTCCGCCACTCCACGGCAAGATCGTTGCACTGCAGACAGATGGATTGGGCTACGGCCGCCTTGGCTGCGTGCCTGCCGAGTGCTGACCAAATCGTGACCGCGGCAATGGACATTCCGAAAGCGGCTTGCGACCAATCAGGCATCATGTTCCAAAGGGTTGCCACGGAGCCTGTGCCGCTCAGTAGCAACAGCGCGATCGCCACTCTGTTCACTGCTTGGTGGCGCTGCTGGATGGCTGAATAGTATCGGCCCATCCTCATCGCGTCCCAAAGACCCTGCCAAATTTCCGTTCGCGTCCGTTCGCTGGTCATTGCGCCGCTCCTTTGCCTTTCAGCTATGCCGTCGTTGCCTCAAAGCCCGCATGGACATAGCCAAATTGATGGCCTCAGAGTGTAACGCCTGACACTGGGTTACGCCAATTCGGAAAGGGGCTGCGGGGTCATTGGCACGAGTGTGACAGGTTTAATCGTTGAGCACAGCATGGCGGAATTCCTGGTCGATGACCCGCACGGAGGCGCGCATCACCTGGTCGAGTGCGGGGCTGTAGCCCAAGCGGCGGTCCTGGCCCCCATCCCGCTCAAACACTAGGCCGTCGTCGATCAGCTTGTCGATGAAGCCGTCGAACAGCCGCTGGTCGAAGAACTCCGGGGCGTTGATGCCGCACAGGCGCGCCGTCTTGTGGGCGATGCGCTGGCTTTGCGCCTTCAGGTCGCTGCGGGTTGGCGCTTCGGCACCGGCTCGGGTCAGCAGGCTCAGCACGATGTACTGGCGCTCCATGGTCTGGCGGATGATCCCCGCCAACAGGCGCAGGCGCCGGCTCTCCGGGCTGTCGGCCGGCGGCGGCCGCAGCCCGCCGGGGCTGTCCACGACCAGGCCGCAAGCGGCCAGGTGGCCGATCCATCGCGACGTGTCGCCGGGGGCGAAGCGGATGTGCAGTTCCCAGGCGGCATAGGGAAAGATCGTCGCAGCCATGCGCTCCAGCCGTTCGGCGCGCAGCGGCGCGCGGCGGTTTTCCAGCAGAAACGCGATCAGCGATGGCAGGGCCAGCACGTGGGCGGCGTTGTTCCGGTACCAGGTCATCAGCACCGCGGCGGCCGGCTCGGCGGCGACCACTTCGCCGAAGGGCGCGGTCTCCCGGGACAGCAGGCCGAGATGGACCAGCCGGTCAATGGCCTGGGAGCCGTTCAGGGGCGTGATGCGGTAGTCGTGATGGGCGGCGTCGCGTTGGAGCAGGTCGCGGCAGCAGTCGATTTGGGCGGCGAGCTCGGAGGCCGTCATGGCCAGTTGCGGTGCGCGCAGCAGGATCAGGGCGGCGAGGTTGACCGGGTTGACCGAGGCCGAGTTGTTGACTCGGGTCATCATCTCCCGGCCAAGCGCCGTGGCGTTGCCGCCGTCCCGCTTCCCGGCGCGCCATTCGTCAAGGCGCAGGGGTTCGCCGACGTTCACATCGACCCGGCCGCGGCGCTGGCGGACGAAGCGCAGCCCGCGGATGATGTCGCCCACCGACTCGCGGCGCTTGGCGGCGCCGCGCAGCTCATCGACGTAGGCCCGGCCCTCGATCAGCCGCTCGTAGCCCAGATAGACGGGCACCAAGGCGATGGGCCGCGGCAGCCCGCGTTCGGCGTGGTCCAGCGTCATGCTCAGCAGCCCGGTGCGGGCCGGCAGCAGCCGCCCGGTGCGGCTGCGTCCGCCCTCCGGGAAGAACTCGACGCAATGCCCTTGGCGATAGACCTGGTAAAGGTACTCCGAGAACACTGCGGCGTAGATCGGATCGCCTTGGAAGCTGCGGCGCATGAAGAAGGCGCCGCTGCGGCGCAGCAGCCCGCCGACCACCGGCAGGTTCAGGTTGTCGCCCGAGGCGATGTGCGGCAGCATCAGCCCGCGGTCGAACAGCAGCAGGGAGAGCAGCAGGTAGTCCGCATGGCTGCGGTGCGAGGGCAGATAGACCAAGATGTGGGTCTGGGCGAGTTCGGTGAGCCGCTCCAGGCCATTCAAGGCCACCCCGTCGTAGAGGCGCTTGAAGAACCCTCGAACCAAGTGCGCCAAGGCCAGGATGGTGGGATAGGACATGTCCGACGCGATGCCCAGCGCCGCCTTGCGGGCGCGGTTGCGCAGCCGCTCGGCGCGGTTCCCGGCGTCGCGCCCGGCCGGGTTCAGGGCCTGGAGCGCCCGCTGCCGGCCGCTGTCCTGAGCGCTTGGCGCTGGCGTGGCGGCTTCGTTGGCGAGGCTGCGCTCGATGGCCGCCTGCACCGGGCGGCTGTTGACCACTTCGTCAACCAAGGTGCGCCGGTGCGAGAAGTCCGGCCCCAGGGTCGCCAGCTTTTGGCCATGCAGCCGCACCCGCAGCAGCCGGGCGCAGCGGCGGAAGCGGCGGTTGGCGTCGCCGTCGCCGGCCTCGGCGAGCAGCACGGGGACCCCCAAATGCGCCACGATGCGGCGGCGGGCGATCACTAGGTTGATCAGCCGGCGCAGGCGGGTGGTGGCGGCCCAGTTCTCGGAGAGCAGCTGGGTGATCAGCGAGTGTTCGCGCCCGGTCGTGTGTCCCCAGAAGATCTGCACCGGCAGCAGCGCCACGTTGGCCGGCGCGGCTTCGGGATCGGCGGTCAGCCGCATCAGCCGCGCCGAGTAGGTTTGCATGGTGTTGCGCCGCAGCCAGCCGGCGGGGCGCGCCAGAAAGGCGAAGCGGCGCCGCTCCTGGGCCGTCCCGATGGGCAGGGCGCTCAAGGGATCAGGCCAGCCGTGCGCGGCGCAGACCAGATCGAGGATGATCAGGTCCGACAGGGAGCGCCGGGGCAGCACGTAAACCGTGGCGGACGGCAGCGACTCCGGGGCGGCGCCGGCGATGCGGGGGCGGGCGATCCAGCCGATCAGGCGGCGGGCGATGCGGTAGCCGAGGGTTCGCAGGGGCTGGGCGCGGGCGGGTTCCGCGGCTTGGCCGTTGGCGAGAGGGCGGTCAGCCGTTGGGTGGTTCGGAGGCGTCGGGCTGCCCGCCTTGGAAGAGGCCTTCGATCTGGTTGCGGACGGGGCTGGTGATTTCGACCTCCCAGATATCCCGGTACTTGCGCTGCGCGGATGCATCGACATCTTGCACGGTCTTGATCACCGTTGGCCGCAAGAATACCAGCAAGTTGGTCTTGGTGCGGCTGTCGCCGGTGGAGCGGAACAGGAAGCCTAGGCCCGGAATGTCGCCGAGCAGCGGCACCTTGCGCCGGGTTTGGGTCACGTTGTCCTGAATCAGCCCGCCGAGCACGATGATCTGCTGGTCCTCGGCCAGTATGGTGGTGGTGATCTGCCGCTTGGAGGTCACCACGTCGGCAAAGCCGCCGTCGCCGATGGGCGTCTCGACGATGTTGGTGATCTCCTGGTCCACCTGCATGCGCACCGAGGAGCCTTCGTGGACGTGCGGCGTGACCTTCAGCGTCAGGCCGACGTCCTCGCGCTGCACGGTGGTGAACGGGTTGGAGGAGCCGTCGCCGGTGGTGGTGAAGCTGCCGGTGCGGAACGGCACCTGCTGGCCCACCACGATCACCGCCTCCTGGTTGTCCAAGGCCATGATGCTGGGGGTGGACAGCAGGTTGGCATCGCTTGAGGTGGCCAGCGCCGTGACGATGCCGCCGAAGGAGATGCCGTCCGGGTTGATGCGCGCCGCGGCCAACGTGGGGCTGGACACGCTGGCCAGCCCGGCCAGCACGTCGATGTTGACCTGGCCGTCCTCGCCGCCCTCCTCGGCCAGGTTGGTGAGCAGCTGGGAGACGACGCCGCTCAGCGACGTGCTCGCCAAGGGCACGGTGTCGCCTTCGCCGTCAACGATGGCGGTCTCCACGCCGACGTCCCTGCGGTCCTGGAGGTTGACCTCCACCACCGCGGCCTCGATCAGCACTTGGGTGCGGCGCACGTCCAGCTTGTCGAGGATGCCGCGCAGCTCGTTGATGGTGCCCGGATTGGCTCGGGCGACGATGGCGTTCAGGGACTCGTCCGCCTGGATGGTGGTGGGCTCGGCGCCTTCGCCACCCCGATCATTGCCCGCCAGCAGGGCGGAGAGGATGTTGGCCACATCCACCGCGTCGGCGTGGTTCAGGCGGAACACCTGGGCGCCGCCAGTGGTGGTGGCGGGCTGGTCGAGCTTGTCGATCAGCTTGAGTATCTCCGCCGTCGGCCGCGGCTTGCCGCGCACCACGATGCTGTTGTTGCGCTCGTTGGCGATCAGCTGAATGCGCTGCGGCCCGGCGGCGCCCTGCCCGATTTGCTCCGGGGCGAGCTTTTCCAGCAGCGCCACCACGGTGCCCACCCAAGCCTCCCGCAGCGGCACCACGGTGATCTCGTCCTCGTCCGCCACGTCGATCTGCTCGATCATCCGGGTGAGCCGCCCGATGTTGTTGGCGTGGTCGCTGATGATGACGATGTTCGGCTGCGCCACAGCGGCGATGTGGCCGTACTGCGGAATCAGCGGACGCAGGATCTTGACCAGCTCCCCGGACTCAACGTTCTGGGCGGCGATCACCCGGGTGATGAGCTCCTCCGGAGGCAGCTCCCGCACTTCGCCGTCCGGGCCGGGACCCTGCTTGCCGGTGGCCGTGGTTTGGATGCGGATGACGTCGCCGGACGGGGAGGCGGTGAAGTTGTGTACCCGCAGCACCGACAGAAAGAGTTCGTACACCGCATCGGCGTTCATGGGCACGCTCGACACCACCGTGACGTTGCCCTTCAGCCGCGGGTCGATGACGAAGGTCTTGCCGGTGATCTGCGCCACTTGGGAGACGAACTCGTGAATGTCGGCCTCCTTGATGTTGACCACCCAGGTGTCGTCGGCCACCTGCTCGGCAGCGTCGATGGACGCGCTGCCGAGCAGCAGGCCGAAGGCCAGCGCCGGCAGCAGGGCGGAGCATCGCAGCGAGCCGTTCATGGCGTTGTGGCAGGCGTTGCGTGGCGCATTGGCTATCCCCTTGGATCCGGCAGCGAGGTCGTGACGAAGAACCGGCGCTCGCCGCGCTGCACCTCAATGCGCACGGAGCCGGCTGCCAGCAGGCTGTTGATGGATGATCGGTCCGCCTCCACGTCGCCCACCGGTCGGCCGTTCACCGACAGAATCAGGTCGCCGGCCAGCAGGCCGGTCTGGGTCAGATAGGGCAGGTTGGTCAAGCTGCCGACCCGGTAGCCCGCCGACTCGCCGACGCTGACCGGAGCCACCGCGAGCTCCTCAAGCAACCCCTGCGGATCATCGTTCAAGCGCTCCCGGTAGCGCTCAACCCATTCCTCGGCGCTCTCGGGGGGCGGCTCGTCCCGGGGCGCCGCTCCGGGCGCCGGCGGGCGGGTTTCCGCCCGCGTCTGGGGGGCCGGGACGCGCACCCGGCGGAACGGCTTGGCCTCCGGGAAGGTCAGGGTCTCGTGCTGGCCGGCGCGCAGCAGGATGACCTGCTCGGCCTGCACCGCGCGCAGCGTGGCGTTGCCCGGCAGCTCATCGCCGATGGCGTAGAGCCGGCCGGCCTGGCCCTTTCTGGCGATGATGGCGGCGGAGTCCGAGGCCGGCTCGGCCACGAACACGCCCTGCAGCGTCAGCGGCAGGCGGGTTCGGGCGGTTGGCTGCAAGGCCGCCTCAACCTCCCGGTCCTCAGGTGCGTGACCGAATAGGCCGGCCTCGAGGATGGCACCGAGATCGGCGCTCGCCGCTGCCGCCGCCGGGCTGGACGCGGCGGCCGGCGGCGCGGCGGACGCCGACGCGGCGGACGCCACGGGAGTTGGCGAGGCGAAGAACATCGCCGTGCTCGCCAAGGTGTAGGCGATGCCGACGACGAGCGCCCAGCGAAGCGGCGCGGCGGCCTTGGCGGCCCAAGCGTTGATGTCGATGTCCTGCATGTCGGAGATTGATTCCCTAGAACACGGCCTCCTCCACGGAGACGACGATCTCATCCTCGGCGCCGCCGCCCGCCCAAGGCTGGTTGAGCAGCTGCAGCAGGCGCCGCGTGATACCGATTTTCACATATCCGCCGTCGATGATCTCGGCTTGAATGAGCAGCGTGTCCCCGGCTTCGGCGAAGGCGCTGGCCCGGATCGGCGCCGAGTTCGCCTCGGCCCGCATCGGCGGCAGCAGCGCAGTGTGCAACTGGCGGCCGAGCGCGTAGCTTACCGTGCCGCCAGTCCAGCGGCCACCGCCGTCAAGGCGCGTCAGGCGCCCGTCGGCCACGGCGGTGTCGAGGCTGTCGATGGCCAAGCCCCCGTCCAGGCGAATGTCGTAGGCGGCCAACCCCGGGTTGACCGCGGCGGCGGTCACCGTGCCTTGGGCCGACACTTCCACGGCGCCGTCGTGGAAGGCCATGCGTCCCTGCAGATCGACCGCATCGCCGGTTAGCCGCCAAGCGCCGCCGGGCGCCAGCCGCAGCGCGGTGCCGGGTTCAAAGGACCAATGCAAACGGCCCAAGTCCAGCCCGCCCAATCGCAGCGCGCCGCTGCCGGACCAGAGGGTGCCCGCCGTTGCGGTCAAGGACGCGCCGCCGAGCCGTTGCATGGGAATGGCCAGCAGTCCGGCCGGCGCCAAGGCCGCGCAGAACAGGGCGAAGGCTAGGACGCCGACCGCGACGGCCTTCACTGCGGCTGCGCCGCTGCCTTCAGCAAACCCGCCAGAATGCGTTCATAGACCCGTGCCAGCCGGTCGAGGTCGGCCACCGCCACGCACTCATCGATCTTGTGGATGGTGGCGTTGACCGGGCCGAGTTCGACCAGTTCGCAGCCGAGCGGCGCGATGAAGCGGCCGTCGGAGGTGCCTCCGGCGGTGGACAGCGCGCAGTCGATGCCGAGCTCATCGGACACCGCCCGGCGCACGCAGGCGGTCAAGCGGCCCGGCTTGGTGAGGAAGGGTTCGCCGGACAGGTGCCAATGCAGGGTGGCGTCCAAGCCGTGCCGCTCAACGAGCCCGGCGATCCGCGCCTTGAGGCCGTCGGCGGTTTGCTCCGTGGAGTAGCGGATGTTGAAGTCCATGGCCAGTTCGCCGGGAATGACGTTGACCGCCCCGGCACCGGCGCGGATGTTGGCGACTTGCAGGCTGGTCGGCGGGTAGTGGGCGTTGCCGGGGTCGAAGACCTCTTCGCACAGTGCCTTCAGAAAGGGGGCGGCCTCGTGAATCGGGTTGCGCGCCGCGTCCGGGTAGGCGACATGGCCTTGAACGCCGTACACGCTGAGGGTGCCGGTGAGCGAGCCGCGGCGGCCGTTGCGCAGGGTGTCGCCCAGGACTTCGCTGGATGAGGGTTCGCCAACGATGCAGTAGTCCAGGCCAATGCCGCGGCGGCGCAGATGCTCGACGATGTGGCGGGTGCCGTGGCGGGCTTCGCCCTCCTCATCGCTGGTCACCAGAAACGCGATGCGCCCGGCGGGCTTCGGCACGCGGGCGAGAAAGCGCTCCGTGGCGACGATCATGGCCGCTAGGCTCGCCTTCATGTCGGCGGCGCCGCGCCCGAACAGCAGGCCGTCGCGGATGCTCGGCTCGAAGGGCGGGCTGCGCCAAGCGGCCGGTTCGCCGGGCGGCACCACGTCGGTGTGGCCGGCGAACGCGAGGCACGGCGCCCCTGAGCCAAATTCGGCATAGAAGTTGCGCACGCCGCCGGCGTCCAGACGGGTGACCGAAAACCCCAGGCGCTGCAGCCGCTCGATGAGCAGCGTTTGGCAGCCCGCATCCTCGGGCGTCACCGACGGGCGACGGATCAGTTCCTGGGTCAGATTCAGAACCGTGCGGTCGTCGCGCTCCGGGGTCTGCAACGGGTTGGCCATGACATCTCCAGTTCAGTTGTGGGCGTGCAGCTGCTCGTTCAGGGCGATGGCCTTGCGGTTGACGCGGCACTGCACCTCGCCGGTTTCGCTGTGGCGGATGAACAGCAGGTCGGAGCGCCCGGCCAGCTCCCGCGCCTTCACCGGGCCTTGCCGCTGGCCGTCCGCATCGATCAGCGCCACTCGGGTGCCGGCGGTGATGTAGAGGCCGGCCTCGATGGTGCAGCGGTCGCCCAGCGGAATGCCGGTGCCGCCGTTGGCGCCGATCAGGCATTGGCGGCCGATGCTGATGACGATTTCGCCGCCGCCCGCCAAGGTGCCCATGGTGCTGGCGGCGCCGCCGAGGTCCGACTCCTGCCCCAGCACGACGCCTTGGGAGATGCGGCCCTCCACCATGTTGGGGCCGAGCGCGCCGGCGTTGAAGTTGATTGAGCCGGGCGGCATCACCGTGGTGCCCTCGCCGAGGTAGGCGCCGAGGCGGATGCGGCTCGAATCGGCGATGCGCACCCCGCTCGGCACGACGTAGTTGGCCATTTTGGGGAATTTATCCACGCTGAGCACTTCAAAGTGAAGGCCCCGCACCCGCGCCCGCAGCTGCCGTTCGGCCAGCTCCTCCAGCGCCACCGCCCCTTCGGTGGTCCAGGCGACGGTTTGCAGATGGGCGAAGATGCCGTCGAGGTTGAGGGTGTTGGGCAGCGCCAGCCGATGGGAGAGCAGGTGCAGCTTCAGGAAGGCCTCGGCAGTCGAGGCGATGGGCGCATCCTCCGGCAGCAGCACGGCGATCAAGGGTCGGTCCGCCTCCAGCAGGGGCGCGGCCTGCGGTTGGCGCGCTTCGATGAAGGCCCGCGCCGCCTCCGGCTCGAGCATCGCCTCGCCCGGCGTGAACCACTCGCCGATGGCCGCTTCCAGCGCTCCGGCTGGTTGCTTGAGCGGCGACGGAAAGAAGCAGTCGATGCAGCGGCCGGAGCCGCTTAGGGTGGGCAGGCCGAGAGCGAAGGCGAATGTGGGCATGGGGTCTCCTTTGAGTTCCAGGCTGGGCGCAGCCCTATCGCCGGGAGCAGATCCGTGCGCCTCATCCTCGGCCCGGCGTTGTGCGGGGAGGAACGAATCCCAGCGCGAGTTCCTCGCTGGAAAACAACAGTGCGACCAATTTACGGTCGCCTCCTTGATGGGCTACCCAATGCTGAAGGTAGTTTTCATCGTTGCCTCTCGCCAAGAACCACTCCTCCAAAGGCTGCTGCGGCCTCGTGACTTTCAACTCTTTACTGCGGTCAACGTGCAGGAGGAGGCAGAACCACTTTTGTGCCAAGCCAGCGGAGTAAGTGCTTGCTGTGCCAATGGCAGGCTCTAATCGTGATCAGAAATTGAACTGGCGCTCAACGCGCTCCAGAACTGCTAGGTACCCAAGGCCAACGGTCTGATCAAGGCGAAGGTGATCGTCGCGTTCGCGGCCACTATCGCGACGGCGACCTTGTACAGGTCCGCCTTGGTTGCCAAGTGCTCCGTTGCGAACTTGCCCACTGTTCGAGCGACGGCTTCGGCCTTCTCTTGGTCAAAGCCCGCATCCTGCAATTCCTTGGCTGCCGCCAATGTGTCTATCGCTGCCACGCTTTGCACACTTGGGTGTGGTTAATGTCAGCAAAGAGTAGCAATCCGCATATGAATTTGCCACCACTTCACGCACTCCAATCCAGCCCTGATCGACTTCCTTCACGCCTTGCGCGCGCCCAGATGGC
Source organism: Gammaproteobacteria bacterium (assembly GCA_026709365.1). Lineage (GTDB taxonomy): Bacteria > Pseudomonadota > Gammaproteobacteria > Pseudomonadales > Azotimanducaceae > Azophilus. The sequence goes on along the minus strand of JAPOTD010000133.1, from coordinate 7,977 downwards.
GAGCCGCTTGACCGCTGCCACGCACTCCGCCTCGGGGGCCACCAGCGCGATGCGGACGTGATGGGCGCCGGGGTTGCCCGCCTTGGTCATCCGGCCCAGGAATGAGCCCGGCAGCACGCTGATGTTCAGATCCTGATGCAGGGCGCGGGCGAACTGCCGGTCGTCCTCCTGCGTCGGCAGCCAGAAGTAGAACCCGCCTTCCGGCGCCGCGACGTCGAAGGCGGCGTTCAGCAGCGGCAGGGTTGCCTCGAACTTGGCTCGGTACAGCGCCCGGTTGCGGCACACGTGGGCTTCGTCTTGCCATGCCAAGGCGCTCGCCTGCTGCACGTGGACGGGCAGGGCGGCGCCTTGGTAGGTGCGGTGCCGGTGGTAGCGCTCCAGCAGGTCGGCGTCGCCGGCCACGAACCCGGAGCGCAAGCCCGGCAGGCTGGAGCGCTTGCTCAAGGAGTGGAAGACGATGCAGCGGGCGTAGCCTAAGTTGCCCAAGGCGTCGCTTTCGCGCAGCAGGCCGCTGGGCGGACGGTTCTCGTCCAGGTAAATCTCCGAGTAGCACTCGTCGGCGGCGATCACGAAGTCGAAGCGGTGGGCCTGCTCGATCAGCCAGCGTTGGGTGGCGGCCGGCACCACCTTGCCGGTGGGGTTGCCGGGCGAGCACAGGTAGAGCACCTCGGTCCGCGCCCAGATGGCGTCCGGCACCGATTCGAAGTCGGGTTGGTAGCCGTTGGCGGCGTCGGCATTCAAGTAGTGCGGTGTGGCACCGCTGAGGATCGCCGCTCCCTCGTAGATTTGGTAGAAGGGGTTGGGCAGCACCACCACCGGGTTGGGCTTGGCGCCCACCGCCGCTTGGGCGAAGGAGAACAGCGCCTCCCGGGTGCCGGACACCGGCAGCACGCCCCGTTCGGGGTCCAGTTCGGCGCCGAAGCGGCGCTTCAGCCAGGTGCAGGCCACCTCGCGCAGTTCCCGGATCCCGCGGGTGGCGGGGTAGGTGCCCAAGCCCTCGGACAGGCACCGGCGATCGGCCAGAAACTCAACCACGGCGGCGGGCGGCTCATGCTTGGGTTCGCCGATGGACAGGCTGACGTGCGGCTGGCCGGCGGCGGGCGCTACGCCGTCCAGCAGCGCCGCGAGGCGCTGGAAGGGGTAGTCGTGCAGTTGGTCCAGGCGCGGGTTCACGGGGGCACTCTGTCGAGGGCTTGGCGCAAGGTGTTCTCCAGTTGGTAGATGGCTTCCGGGTCGGTGATGGGCGCTCCGGCCCGATCCTGAATGTGGAACACGTCCTCGACCCGCTCGCCCAAGGTGACGATGCGCGCCTCCAGCAAAGCCACTTCCAGCTCGAAGAACAGCGCCCCGATGCGGGCCAGCAGGCCGGGCCGGTCGGTGGTGCGGACCGATAGCGTGGAGTAGCGCTGGCCAGTGCCGTTTTCCAAACACACCTCGGTGGGTCGGTGCAGCTGCCGGTGCTGGCGCGGCAGGCGCTGGTGGCGGAACGGCTTGGGGCGCGGTTCGCGGATCGCCCGGGCCAGCGGCTCGACCACCGCGCTGCCGTCGCCGCGAACCGGTTGGCGGTGCTCGTCGAGCACCACGAAGGTGTTGAAGCACTGGCCGTTGTCGGCGGTGTGGATGTGCGCGTCATAGATGCGCAGGCGCAGCCGGTTGATGGCCGCCACCGTGGCGGCGAACAGATTGGCCCGGTCCTGGGTGTGGATGAACAGTTCCGTCGCGCTCTCCTCGGAGCCCTCGCTGGCCAGCCGCCGCAGCAGCACCAAGGGGCCGTCGGCCAAGTCGTGATGGGCCACCGCGACCGTGATTTCCGCCGCGTCGCGGGCCGGATGGCGGAGCATGAAGTCATCGCCCATGGCATTCCACAGGGCCTGTGCCCGCTCGGCGGGCAGGCCGAGCGCGGCGACCTGCTCGGCGGCGCTTTCCCGGCAGGCGCGCACCGTCGCCTGGCGGTCCACCGGCGATTCGATGCCTTGGCGCAGCAGCGCCTTGGCCTTGGCGTGGAGTTGGCGCAGCAGCGTCGCCCGCCAACTGTTCCACAGCTTTGGGTTGGTGGCCGTGATGTCCGCCACCGTCAGCGCGTAGAGATAGTCCAGGCGCCGCTCGGACTTGACGAAGCGGGCGAATTCCAGCACCACCTCGGGGTCGTGGATGTCGCGCCGCTGGGCGGTGTCGGACATGGCGAGATGCTCGGCCACCAGCCACTCGACCAGCTCGGTGTCGTCCTCGTTCAGCCCCAGGCGGCGGCAGAACCGGACGGCGAACCGGGCGCCGATCTCCGAATGGTCGCCCCCTCGGCCCTTGCCGATGTCGTGGTAGAGGCCGGCGATGTAGAGCAATTCCACCTTGGGAATGGTCTTCACGCAGTGGTGGGCCAACGGAAAGCGCTCGGCCTGCGCCCGGTAGCGGAACAGCCGCATGTTGCGGATCACCATCATGGTATGGGCATCCACGGTGTAGATGTGGAACAGGTCGTGCTGCATCTGGCCGACGACCTGCCCGAACTCGGGGATGTAGCGTCCGAGGATGCCGTAGCGCCGCATGCGGGTGAGCTGGGTGACTAGGGTGTGGGGAGCCTTGAGCAGCTCCAGGAACAGGCGGCTGTTGGCCGCATCGTTGCGGAAGCCGTCGTCGATCAGGGCCAGGTGCCGGCGGATCAGGCGGATGGTGGCGGCGCGCACGCCGCTGATGTCGCGCCGGTTGGCGAGGATGACGAACAGCTCCAGCAGTGCGCTCGGCGTTTCTTCGAAAACCCGATCATGGACCGCTTCGATGGCGTCCGCATTGATTTGGAACCGTTCGTTGATGCGCTCGCGCTTGGGCCGGGCGGGCGCGAACGACTCCGCCAGGCTTTGCAGCACGATGTCGTTGACCTCGCGCAGCGCCAGCACCCATCGGTAGTACTCGTGCATGAAGCGCTCGACGCCGGGCCGGGCGGTGGTGTCGGCGTAGCCCAGCCGCTGGGCGAGGTCGCGCTGGTGCTGGAACTGCAGGCGGTCGTCCTTGCGCCGGGCGACCAGATGCAGGCCGTAGCGCACCCACCAAAGGTAGTGCTGGCCTTCGGTCAGCCAGCGCCCCTCCTGCCCGGTGAGGACGCCGAGGCGCTCCAGCTCGGCCGCATCCGCCGTGCCGTACTTGCGTCGGCAAACCCAGAGCACGGTCTGCAGGTCGCGCAGGCCGCCCGGCGCGTCCTTGATGTTGGGCTCCAGATCCGACTCCACGTCCTCGAAACGCTTGTGGCGCCGCTCCTGCTCCGCCCGCTTGGCCTGGAAGTAGCGCTTGGCCGGCCAGGTGCGCGGGTGGTCGATGAACGCATCGAGCCTCTGGATCAGCCGCCTGAGCGCCGGGCCTTGCGGGTCGGTGAGCAGGCGCCGCTCGAACAGCGCCGTGGCCGCGGTGAGGTCGGCCTTGATCGCGGCCTTGCACTGGGCGAGGTTCCTGACGCTGTGGCCGATCTCCAGGTTCAGGTCGAACAGCGCCCGCACGAACGGCTCGATTTCGGCCCGGTGCTTGTCCGGCTTCACGCCCAAGATCAGCAGGTCGATGTCCGAGCCGGGGTGCAGTTCCCCGCGCCCGTAGCCACCTATCGCGAACAGCGCCAGATCGCGCTGGGCCGCGGCGCTGAAGTGGCCGCGCCACATGTCCCGCAGCAGGTCGTCGAGGAAGGCCGCCCGATCGGCGACGATGCCGGCGATCTCCTCGCGGGCCCAGTAGCGCCGGGCCAGCTCGGCATCGGCCGCATCCAAGCGCTGGCGCAGCTGCGCGATGGCGGCGGCGTTCAAGCCGTTGCGTTCAAGCCGTCGCGCCGAGGGCGGCGGCGGTTCGCCCGAAGGCCTCCTCGGCCCGCCGCGTCAGCACTTCGGCGCCGTCGCGGGTGACCAGGATGGTGTGCTCCCATTGGGCGGAGAGCTTGTGGTCGCGGGTCACCACCGTCCAGCGGTCGGGCAGTATCTTGATGTGCCGCCGTCCGGCGTTGAGCATCGGCTCCACGGTGAAGGTCATGCCTGCCTCGATGGCCGCACCGGTGCCCGGGCGGCCGTAGTGCATGACATGGGGGTCGTCGTGGAAGACCTTGCCGATGCCGTGGCCACCGAACTCCTCCACCACCGAGAAGCGGTGGGCCTTGGCATGGGTCTCGATGGCGTGGCCGATGTCGCCCAGGGTGGCGCCGGGACGTATGGCCTCGATGCCGAGGTAGAGGCACTCCTGGGTGACCCGCACCAACCGTTCGGCGAATGCTTGGGTCTTGCCGACCATGAACATCTTGCTGGTGTCGCCATGGTAGCCGTCCTTGATGACGGTGACGTCGATGTTGAGGATGTCGCCGTTCCTGAGCTTTTTCTTGCTGGAGGGGATGCCGTGGCAGACGACATGGTTGACCGAGGTGCAGATCGAGCGGGGAAACGGCGGCACGCTGGGGCCGGTGGTGTAGTTCAGCGGCGCTGGTACGCAGTCGATCTCATCGACGATGTAGCGGTGGCAGAGGTCGTTGAGCGCATCGGTGCTCACGCCGGGCTTGACGTGCGCGCCGATCATCTCCAGCACGCTGGCGGCCAAGCGCCCGGCCCGGCGCATGCCCTCGATGTCGGCGTCGGTGGTGGCTTTGGCGGACATGGGAATGTATGGTATAAAGCCCGCCGCCTAGGGGCAATGGCTGCGCCGCCACCTAAAGTTGTGCGGCAATCCGGTTCCGCTAGGCCCGATCCGGCAGGCGCTTAAGCGCTGCGCCGGAAAACACAACGCACGCAGCTCGTCGCAAATTCACGGGTGCCGGGGCCTTGGGGTCCGGTCTGAATGGAAGGGGCTGCGGAGGCTCAACCCGGAGACAATCTTGAACATCAGCATGCGCGACATGTTGGCCGCGGGCGTCCACTTCGGCCATCGCACCCGGTACTGGAACCCGAAAATGGCTCCCTTCATTTTCGGCGCCAGGAACAAAATCCACATCATCAACCTGGAACGGACCGTGCCCGCCTTCGAGCAGGCGCTGGTCGAGATTCGCAGCATGGCCACCTTGGGCAAGAAGATCCTGTTCGTTGGCACCAAGCGGGCGGCGGCCAAGGTCATTCGCGAGCAGGCGGCGCGGGTGGAGATGCCCTTCATCGACCAGCGCTGGCTCGGCGGCATGCTCACCAACTACAAGACCATCCGCCAGTCCATCGAGCGGCTCAAGGAGCTTGAGCAGCAGGCCGAGGACGGCACCTTGGACAAGCTCACCAAGAAGGAGGCCCTGCACAAGCGCCGCCTGATGGGCAAGCTGGAGCGCAGCCTCGGCGGCATCAAGGACATGGGCGGGCTGCCGGACGCCGTGTTCGTGGTTGATGTCCAGCATGAGCGCATCGCCATCACCGAGGCCCAGAAGCTCGGCATTCCCGTGTTTGCCATCGTGGACACCAACAGCGACCCGGACGGCATCGACTACGTCATTCCAGGCAACGATGACGCCATTCGCGCCATTCGCCTGTACGTCACCGCCGTGGCGGATGCCGTCGCCGAAGGGCGCGAGAACGCGGGTGGGGCGGTCAGGCTGGATGAATTCCTTGAGGTTGAGCAAGGGGCTTCCGCCAGTGCCGCCGCTGCGCCGGATGGGGGTGCCGAAGCGCCTGCCGCCGCGGTTGCGTCTGCTGCTGCCGAACCGCCCCCTGCCGCCCCCGAAGCGCCCGCTGCTGCCGAACCGTCTGCAGCCGCAAGCCCGGCGCCGGTGGAGGAGTAGGCAATGTCCATTTCCGCGAAGCAAGTCAAGGCGCTGCGCGACCGCACCGGCCTTGGCATGATGGACTGCAAGGTCGCCCTGCAGGAGGCCGACGGCGATCTCGAGCAGGCCATTGACGCCTTGCGCCGCAAGAGCGCGCTCAAGGCGGCCAAAAAGGCTTCCCGCACCGCCGCCCAAGGCCTGTTGGGCCTCAAGGTGGCGGCGGACGGCAAGCGCGCCGCCCTGGTTGAGGTCAACATCGAAACCGATTTCGCCGCCCGCAACCCGAAGTTCATCGACTTCGTGGAGCGAGTCGCCGCCGCCGCCTTGGAAACCGGTGCCGGTGGCGCCCAGCTGGCCGACGCCTTCGCTGGCGAGCGCGAGGCCTTGGTGCAGGAGATCGGCGAGAACATCAACGTGCGCCGGGCCGAGTCCCTGTCCTCTGAGGCCGGCTGCATCGGCAGCTACCTGCACAATGACGCGCGCAAGGGGGCCTTGGTCGAGCTGTCCATCGACGATGCCGAGCTGGGCCGGGATCTGGCCATGCACATCACCGCCCACGACCCGACCCCCTTGGTGGTGCGCAGCGCCGACCTTGAGCCGTCGGTGATCGCCAAGGAACGGGAAATCCTCACCGCCCAGGCGGCGGACAGCGGCAAGCCGCCGAACATCGTTGAGAAGATCGTCGAAGGCCGGGTGCGCAAGTTCCTCGCAGAGGTCAGCCTGATCGACCAGGCCTTCATCAAGGACGGCGAGCTGAAGGTCGGCAAGCTGCTCGATTCGAAGAGCGCCGAGGCCCGCCGTTTCGCCCGCCTTGAGGTGGGCGAGGGCATCGCCGTGGCGGCGGAGGACTTCGCCGCCGAAGTGGCCGCCCAAGCGGCTGGGGGAAGCTGATTGACGAGGCTGCTCCTGAAGCTGTCCGGCGAGGCGTTGGCGGGCAAGCCGGGGTTCGGCATCGATCCGGGCGTGCTCGACCGCGTTTGCCGGGAGTTGCGCGAAGCGCATCTCTTGGGCGCTGAGATCGCCTTGGTTTGCGGCGGCGGCAACCTGTTTCGCGGCGCAGCCTTGGCCCGGGCCGGCATGGACCGCGTGGTCGCCGATCAGATGGGCATGCTGGCCACCTGCATGAACGGCTTGGCCATCGGCGACGCCTTGGCCAGGGCCGGCGTTCCGGCGCGCCTGTTCGGCGCGGTGGCGATGGCCGGCGCGTTGCCGGCCTACAGCGTACACGAGGCCCGCGCCGCGCTCGGCAACGGCGAAGTGGCCGTCCTGGCCGGGGGAACCGGCAATCCGTTCTTCACCACCGACACGGCCGCTTGCCTGCGCGCCGTGGAGCTCGGCGCGGACTGCGTTCTCAAGGCCACCAAGGTCGATGGCGTCTATTCCGCCGACCCGATGCTGGACGCTGCCGCCGAGCGCTTTGACGCGCTATCCTTTGACGACGTGCTGAAGCGGGACTTAAGCGTGATGGACCTTGCCGCCATTTGCCTGTGCCGTGACAACGCCCTGCCGGTGGTGGTTTTCGACCTTGCCGAGCCGGGCGCGTTGACCCGCTTGGTCAAGGGTGAGAAGGTTGGCACCCGCATCGCGTCCGAAGCGAGTTGAGGCTTGGCGGCTGGGCAGCGGAGCGCGGAACCCTTCCCTGACATGGATGCAGCCCGCCGATGATTGAGGAGTTCACCGCCGATGCCGATGAGCGCATGGGCAAGACCATTGAGGCGATGCAGGCGGCCTTCGCCCGAATCCGCACGGGCCGCGCCCATCCAAGCCTGTTGGACGGCATTGAAGTGCCCTACTACGGCAGCGATGCGCCGCTCAACCAGGTGGCGAGCATCAGCGTTGAGGACGCCCGCACCCTGCTGGTTTCCCCTTGGGAGAAGAGCCTGGTTCCGGCCATTCAAAAGGCCATCCTGAAAAGCGATCTGGGCATTACCCCGGCCGCCAGCCAGGACGTGGTGCGGCTGCCGCTGCCGGCCCTCACCGAGGAGAACCGCCGCGAACTCGCCCGCCAGGCTCGCCAGGAGGCGGAGGCGGCCCGCATCGCCATCCGCAACATTCGCCGCGACGCCATCTCCGACATCCGCGAACTGCTTCGGGAAAAGGAGGTGGCCCAGGACGATGCGCGGCGCGGCGAGGAAGCCGTCCAACAGGTCACCAACCGCCGCGTCAAGGAAGTCGATCAGGCCCTTGAAGCTAAGGAGGCCGACCTCATGGCGGTCTGACCCTTGCGCCGTTGAGGTTTCGTCCGAATCCGGCGGGGTGCGTGAAAGCGCGCACACCCCATC
>JAPOTD010000053.1 GCA_026709365.1 Gammaproteobacteria bacterium | reverse complement strand
GGCGGGGACCCAGGCGGCGTCTAAGGCATCCCGTGCGGAACGAAAACCGCAACGGGCAAGCACACCGTCACCGTCGCCAAGCCCCCTTTCGTTTCTATAACGGCTCAAGGACGACACCAACTGGCGAACACCTCAGGAGACAGGGGTTGAGTATAGCGAAAACGCGGGCCTTCGGCCCGTTCGAGTTTGGCGGGCGCCAAACTCGGCGCCCTGCCCCTGGCGCTGACTCGGTTTGTCTTGACCGTTTGCGGATGGTGATGTGAGTCAAAGGTGACGTCCTGGCGCCGCTCGGATCTGGACCCTTATTTTTGCGAGGGTGGACTGATATGCTGCGCGGCACTCTAGGCGCCAGACGGCGCTGGGGCCGCGGCCTTTGCCATAGCTGCCTGACGCACACAGGAGAACTCACCACCCATGCAAGCGCAAAATTTGCCTGATGTTTTTCGTCGCCTCGCCCTCCTGGCCGCCCCGCTTGCGCTGCTCGCAGCGCAGCCGTTTCCGGCGCAGGCTGAGGAGGGCGCCCAAGTCATTGAGGAGATCGTCGTCTCCGCCCGCAAGCGGGAGGAGAACATCCAGGACGTGGGCATCGCCGTCAGCGCGCTGAGCCAAACGGAGATCGAGCAGGCCTTCGCCCGCGATCTGCGGGATCTGGTGTTCGTCTCGCCCAACCTGGTGCTCGACGACACCGCCCAAGGGCCCGGCGGGGTCGCCGCCGCCTACATCCGGGGCATCGGCGTCTCGGAGGTGGAGAAGAACTTCGACCCCGCCGTCGGCGTGGTGGTGGACGGCATCTTCCTCGGCACCATGACCGGGGGCATCACCCAGGCCATCGACCTGGAGAGCGTGGAGGTGCTGCGCGGCCCCCAAGGCACCCTGTTCGGCCGCAACACCATCGGCGGCGTGGTCCACCTGCGCCGCACCCAGCCCACTGGCGAGACCGGCGGCAAGATCCGGGCAAGCTACGGCAACTACGACAACCTGCGCTTGGAGGGGCTGGTCAACTTCGGACTCAGCGACCAAGTGGCCGTCAAGTTGACCGGCGCCCTGAACGACCAAGGCAAGGGCTATTACGACAACGTCAACACCGGCCGCGACCAAGGCCGCGTTGAGTACCAGTCCTTCGGCGCCAATGTCCTGGTCACCCCCAGCGAAGCCGTTGAGCTGGAGTACACCAGTCAGTTCGAGCGCACGGACCAAGACACGCCGCCGCTGCTGAACGTTGGCCAACCGGGGCAGTTGTTCTGTGACAGTTTCGGCTTCTGCTCGCCGGACACGGACACGCCCGTCTCTGGCGACCGCTGGAGAACCACCCAGGCTCTGGTCGGCCCCAACGACGCGACCTTTGATGCGGACACCCACATCCTTGAATTGCGTTGGAGCCTGACCGAGTCCTTAAGTCTTGACTACATCTTCGGTTCCTGGGAGACGGAGGAGACCGTGCTCACCGACTGGGACGCCGTGCCGCCGGAGCTGTTCCACACCACCCGCCCGGCGGAGTACGAGCAGACCTCCCACGAACTGCGCCTCACCTTGGACGATCCGAGCTCCCGGCTGCGCGGCACCGCCGGGGCCTACGTCTGGGACTCGGAATACGAAATCCGCCTGCGCAGCTACATCGGCTTCGCCGTGCCCAACACGGTGCTCGACCTGCCGCAGACCTCCCGCCAGGACTCCCAGTCCTGGGCGCTCTTCTTCGAGGCCGACTACGACCTGACCGACCGGCTCACGCTCAACTTCGGCGGCCGCTACACGGAGGATGAAAAGGACACCGACCAAGCGGGCGTCGTGACTGCCGCGGCCAGCGACGATTGGAGCAAGTTCACGCCCAAGGCCAGCCTGCTGTACCGCCTAAGCGACGACGCCACCCTCTACGGCACCTACTCCGTGGGTTACCGCAGCGGCGGCTTCAACGGCCGGGTGGACAGCTTGGAGACCGCAACGAGGCCTTACGATGAAGAGACGGTCACCAACTACGAGCTGGGCCTGAAGTCCGATTGGCTCGGCGGCAGCCTGCGCATCAACCTCGCCGCCTTCCTGATGGACTACGAGGACAAGCAGGAGGAGCTGCAGCTGCCCTCAGCCACCAGCGGCACCGGGCAGGTGACCTTGGTGACCAACGCCTCCACGGCGGAAATCTACGGGTTGGAGCTGGATGCCCAGTGGCTTCCCGCACCGGGCCTGAGCCTGCGCGGCAACCTCGGCCTGCTTGACGCCCAGTACGACGACTTCGAGTTCATCGGCCCCGCTGGCGTCCAAGACCTCTCGCATCTGGATATCCGCCGGGCGCCGGAGGTCACCGCCGCGCTCAGCGCCACTTACGAATGGTCCGTCGGCAGCGGCCAGGCTTGGCTGACCTTCGGCTGGCGCTACCTCGGCAAGCACGAAGTCGATTTCGCCAACAAGCCGGAGCTCACCAACGCCGTCCAGCACCTGATCAACGCCTCCGCCAACCTGGAGGTTGGGGCCATGCGGTTCAGCCTGTTCGGACGCAACCTGGCGGAGGAGGACGGCTACGGCATCGGCTTCGACGTGGCGGGGTTGTGGAGCTACGCCGCCACCCGGCCACCGCGCACCTACGGGATTCAGATCAGCTACAGCTTCGAGGGGAACTGAGCCCCGCCGCGGCGATGCGAATCCCTTGGCTGGCGCTGGCCAGCGCTGCGTTCGGCCCGTTGGCTGCGGCAGGCGAGCCAGCGACATCGGTCGAAGCGCTCTACGAACGGCATTGCCTGGCCTGCCACGGCGCGGCGCTGCAAGGCTCCGCGCACGGCCCGCCGCTCAAGGGCGCGGCCTTCCTGAACCGCTGGGCCGGTGTAAGCCAAGCGCTGCTGACCTACAACTTGGCCAGCATGCCCCCGGGTGGCTCCCGGCTCGATGAGTCCGAGCACGCGGCACTGGTCGATTTCCTACTGGCCGACGTCGAGACCGCCCACAGCGAGCCGGAAGCCGACGACGACGCATCGGTGGCGGACTCCTGGTCCGGCGTGGCCGACATCGACGAGATTGCCCGCAGCCGATCAGCTTTCCGCAACCGCACGATCCAAGGCTTCGAGCCGGTTTCCGACGCCCGCCTGCGCGACCCGCCGCCTGGGGATTGGCTGCATTGGCGCCGGACCCAAGACGGTCAAGCGCACAGCCCGCTGAACCAAATGGACCGCGCCAACGTGGACCAGCTGCAACTGGCCTGGGTGGCGACCATGCGGGAAGGCAGCAACCAAGTGACGCCCTTGGTGCATGACGGCATCCTCTACCTGACCCACCCGGACAACGTCGTGCAGGCGCTGGACGGCGCCACCGGCGAACTGATCTGGGAACACGCCTACGACTACCCGCCCGCCGCCAAGACCCTCGGCGGTCCCCTGCGCAACATCGCCATTCATGGCGACAAGTTGTTTCTAGCCACCTACGATGCCGCCCTCGTCGCCATCGATGCCCGCACCGGCGCCCTCGCTTGGCGAACGGTGAAGGCCGACTACCGCAAGGGCTACACCCACACCAGCGGTCCCATCCTAGGCGGCGGCATACTGCTCAGCGGCATCAACGGCTGCGAGCGCTTCCAAGCCGACGGCTGCTTCGTCACGGGGCACGATCCCGCCACGGGCCGGGAGCTGTGGCGCACCTCCACGATCGCCCTGCCGGGCCAGCCGGGCGACGAGACCTGGGGCGGGCGGGCGGCGGAGTTTCGCGCCGGCGGCGATGTCTGGATCGCCGGCAGCTACGATCCGCAGCTCGGCCTCTACTACGTCGGCACTTCCCAAGCCAAGCCTTGGGTGGCCGCAAGCCGGGGGATGACGGTTGCCGATGCCGCCCTCTACACCAATTCCACCCTAGCGATCGACGCGCAAACCGGCGAGATCGTTTGGCACTTCCAGCACGCGCCCGGCGAGACCATCGACATGGAAACCGGCTTTGAGCGGGTGCTGATCGACCGCCACGGCGAGAAGCGACTTTACACCGTCGGCAAGGACGGCATCCTCTGGCAGCTTGATCGGCGCACCGGACGCTACCTCCGCCACTTGGAGACCCTGCCGCAGAACATCTTCAGCCACATCGATCCGCAGACCGGGCGGGCCAGCTACCGGCCGGACATCGCCGAGGCCGGCATCGGCGATGCCATCGAAGCCTGCCCCGGCATCTACGGCGGCCACAACTGGCAAGCGATGGCCTACAGCGCAAAAGCCAATCGCCTGATCATTCCCCTGCACCGGCTCTGCTCGGACCTGACGGGCCGCGCCGTGCCCCAAGTGGCCGGGGAAGGCGGCTTCGGCGGCGATTCCCGCTCCTATCCGATGCCCGGCAGCGACGGCCTGCTGGGGATGCTGGTGGCGGTGGACGCCGACCGCCTGGAGCAAGCCTGGACCCACACCCAGAAGGCGATGTTCATGACCGGCGCCTTGGCCACCGCCGGCGGATTGGTCTTCATCGGCGACTTGGACCGCTATTTCAAGGCCTTCGATGTGGATACCGGGGAAGTGCTCTGGCAAACCCGCCTTGGCGCGCCAACCCACGGCTATCCGATCACCTACTTGGCGGACGGCGAGCAGTTCGTCGCCGTGCCCACCGGCATGGGCGTCTTTCGCGCCATGACGGCAGCCATCAGCCCGGACATCCATCAACCCGCCGGAGGCCAGGCGCTGTACGTGTTCAAGCTGCCGACTGGCCGCAAACGGTAGGACCAGCAACCTCGGCGTCTTAGGGCGATTGGCCTTTGTCCAACTCGATGTCGTAAGTGAAGCTCTGCCCGGCCCGTTTCCGGGAGTGTTGACACCGGCGGGGAATTCCGTGAAAGTGCATCAAAGTGCTGCACCGTGGTGCGGCCAACCGGTAAGGCTTGAGAAAAATGGCTTCAAAACACCGAGTGTCGGTAAACCTATCTCGAGACGAGCATCGGGAACTAGCGGCGCTCGCCGAGAGCGCACGGGTTTCCAAAGCTTGGCTGGGACGCCGAGCCATCACGGAATTCCTGGAGCGTAGCCGCGATGGCCAATTGCAACTGCCTTTAGATCTCGTCCAACTGAATCAGGAGATCAGACCACAATGAACCTGAACTTGACCAGTTCGCTGGAACTCTGCGCAGGAGCCGGCGGTCAAGCCCTTGGCTTGGAGCAAGCAGGTTTCGGGCACGAGGGCCTCGTCGAAATCGACCGCCATTGCTGCTCAACCCTGCGACTGAACCGCGCGCAATGGAACGTCTTCGAAAAAGACCTGCGGCACTTTGTTGATCAGGATGCCGCTCGTTTCAAAGGCATCGAACTCCTTGCAGGCGGGCTGCCCTGCCCCCCTTTTTCGATCGCCGGCAAGCAACTCGGCGATTCAGATGAACGCAATCTGTTCCCGGTGGCGCTCGACCTCGTTGATATCATCCGCCCAACAGCGGTGATGATAGAGAACGTTCGCGGGTTGATGAGCGCTGTCTTCGAAGACTATCGCCAGCAACTCAAGAGACGCTTCGAGCGCTTGGGATACCGGGCCGATTGGCGCCTCTTCAACGCTTCGGACTTTGGAGTGCCGCAGCTTCGTCCCCGCGTCGTCATAGTCGCGTTGCGCAAGGAAATCGCTGATGCGTTTACTTGGCCGACCGGAGCGGGCCGCAATCCTCCTACTGTCGGTGAAACCCTGCACGACCTAATGGCAGAACGTGGCTGGAGAGGGGTGGCCGCTTGGCAGAAGCGAGCGGATGACATTGCGCCGACGATAGTAGGGGGATCCCTTAAGCACGGCGGTCCTGATCTCGGACCAACCCGTGCGCGAAAGGCTTGGGCAACCTTGGGAGTGGATGGCTTGGGCATCGCCGACACATCTCCTGCCGCTGACTTCGTGGGTATGCCGCGCCTCACCGTTCCCATGGTGGCCCGCCTCCAAGGCTTTCCCGACACATGGAAGTTCTCCGGAAGAAAGACTGCTTCGTACCGACAAGTCGGAAATGCGTTTCCCCCTCCGGTGGCCCGTGCTGTTGGTGAGAAAATTCACCAATGCCTATCAGCCGGTCGAACCGTGCATAGCCTTCAAGCTGCCGGATAGCGGTTCGAACTGGCGAAACAGGCGGGCGTAAAGCTCGGATGGACAATGAAAAACTCGTTGGCACCGGGTCAGATGCCCGCATTGCTGTCATTCCGCAGGCTCGCCGGGACTTCCATGCCGCCCTTTTGCAGTCCCTTCTGCAAACCGATGCGGAAGGCGTTCCCAGCAACGCCGACAAGCACAGCACACAAAGTGTCAAACTGTCCACGGGAATCATTGAGCGTCTTGGCGTCCAGCGGTTGGGACAGCGTTTGTCGGGGCAGCAGGCGGGAAGTAAGTTTGAGGAACTGTGCAAGGATTACTTGGAGGCGGTCTTCCCGCGCCTTAGTCATCTTAGGCCGGGCCAGTGGGAGATAAGCAAGGGCGTGGGCGGACGAACAGCAATATCACAGTACGACCAGTACGAGCACCTAGCAGCGCTCGACGCGGCCTCCAAAGAAAATCGACATCTCGCCGCTGCGCTTGGCACCGACTACCTGATCAAACCGGATATCGTGATCCTTCGCACACCAGAGACTGATGGAACCATCAACGCCGAAGGAGCATTGGTGGATAATGAACAAGCCGTTCACACTTCGTTGCGGAACTTCAATAGCCCACTTCCAATCCTCCACGCCAGCGTTTCCTGCAAATGGACCTTGCGCAGCGACCGGGCTCAGAACGCACGGTCGGAGGCTTTGAATTTGGTTCGCAATCGCAAAGGGCGGCTGCCTCACATCGTCGTGGTGACCGGGGAGCCGACACCCAATCGGATTGCCTCAATCGCCCTCGGCACCGGCGACATAGATTGCGTCTACCACTTCGCACTTCCGGAACTCGTTGACACCGCTGAAAGCCTCGACTTTTCTGATGCCAGCGATATGCTTCAAACAATGATTGAAGGCAAGCGGCTGCGGGATATCTCCGATTTGCCATTGGACCTTGTGATTTAGTGGCTGCCAGCTAGGATTGCGAGGTCAGGACAGCAGTCGGTCGGCCTAGGCGCATAGAGGACCATTTGGGGCGGTGATGGGCGAACGAAAATCCAATCGTCGGCGATGGACTCGAGAAGAGTCACTGATCGTGTTCAACCTGTACTGCCGGATTCCGTTCAATGTCTCAAATCGCTCACATCCCGATGTGCAGCATGTTGCCCGCCTTATAAACAGAACCCCCGATGCCGTAAATATGAAAATCGGCAACTTCGGTAGCTTGGACCCAGAACTGGGAAAGCGCGGAATTCGCGGCCTAGCCAACGCCTCTCATCTCGACCAAGCGACTTGGGATGAGTTTCATGCCGACTGGTCAGCCCGCATAGACGAAAGTCAAAAGCTTATTTCCCAACGGGAAAAGGCATTAGGGGTTCGAACCTCAAACCACGCCAACCTTGCCCATGCCGATACTGCGTTGGAGGGCGAGGATCGCGTGGTGTCCCGAAGAGTTCGGGTGAACCAACACTTTTTTCGGCAGGCAGTGCTGTCTGCATACGACTACAAGTGCTGCATCACAGGCATCGACCTCAAGACGGTACTGATAGCGAGTCATATCAAGTCCTGGAAGGAATCCAACAACAGGGAAAAGCTGAATCCGCAAAATGGACTGTGTTTGAACGCTCTCCATGATCGAGCGTTTGACCGCGGACTAATTGCGGTCAATGACGACTACACGGTTGCAGTTAGCAGTCTCGTCTCTCAATCCTTGAGCGATGCGGTGCGAAGCATGTTGTTGTGGTACGAGTCCCGGGAAATCAAGACGCCATCGCGGTTTCTACCTTGCCCCGAATTTCTGCAGTGGCATCGAGACAACGTTTTCGAGCAGTGAGGCCGATATCCGCTGTTCCCCTTGGTCCCCGCCAGTTCTCTCCATGATCGCGAAGGCGTCGCAGTAGTTCGGATGGAAC
The DNA here is from genome assembly GCA_026709365.1 of Gammaproteobacteria bacterium. Lineage (GTDB taxonomy): Bacteria > Pseudomonadota > Gammaproteobacteria > Pseudomonadales > Azotimanducaceae > Azophilus. Next base: position 15,306 of record JAPOTD010000053.1, on the reverse strand, counting down.
GGCACCAGCCCTGATCAGTACAGAAATCAGGGGGGACGCTCGGCGACAAGTTAGGCCATGACCCCCCTAGTTCCAGTAAACTCCTTCCCAAAAGCCTCAGGAAACCACCATGCCACGAAAGTTCCCCGCCACCCGCCTGCGCCGGGCGCGCGCGCAGGACTTTTCCCGCCGGTTGGTTCGCGAGACCGTCCTGACCGTCGATGACCTGATCTATCCGATGTTCGTCATCGAGGGCAAGGGGGCATCGGTGCCAGTGGCGTCCATGCCCGGGATTGAGCGGCACTCCATCGACAACTTGGTTCGGGAGGCGGAGGCGGCGGCGGACCTGGGCATTCCGGCGGTGGCGCTCTTCCCCAACGTGGCGGCGGAGCTGCGCAGCCTCGACGGTGCCGAAGCCTACAATCCCGACGGCTTGGTCCCTAGGGCGATTCAGGCCATCAAGCAGGCGGTGCCGGAGCTCGGCATCATCACGGATGCGGCCCTCGATCCCTACACCACCCACGGCCAGGATGGCATCGTTGACGACGCCGGCTACGTCATCAACGACATCACCGTGGCAGCGCTGTGCAAGCAGGCGGCGGTTTGCGCCGCTGCCGGCAGCGACGTCATCGCGCCGTCGGATATGATGGATGGGCGGGTGGGCGCGATCCGGGAAACGCTCGATGGCGACGGCCACATCAACACCGCCATCATGGCCTACTCCGCCAAGTACGCCTCCTCATACTACGGCCCGTTTCGCGACGCCGTCGGCTCCAGCGCCACCTTGGGCGGTGGCGACAAGCGCTCCTACCAGATGGACCCCGCCAACAGCGACGAGGCGCTGCACGAGATCGCCCTGGACCTCGACGAGGGCGCCGACATGGTGATGGTCAAGCCGGGGATGCCGTACCTCGACATCATCCGCCGGGCCAAGGAGCGCTTCGGCGCGCCCACCTTCGCCTACCAGGTCAGCGGCGAGTACGCCATGCACATGGCAGCGGTCGAGGCGGGGTGGCTGAATGAGGCGGTGATCCTAGAATCGCTGCTCTGCCTGAAGCGGGCGGGCGCCGACGGCATCCTGACCTACTTCGCCAAACGAGTGGCGACAGAACCCGGATGGCTGGGTGAATGAGCAAGGCGAAGTTCTGGGGGCTGTCCTGGGCTGTGCCGTCAAGGATCAATGGCAAGTGCAGCCTCAGTTCTTAAGTCAGCCCCGCGGCGGAAAGCCTCGCCTCCGCCTGGGCGCGCAGGCCACCGTCGAAGTTGTCGAGGAAGCGGGTCAGGTCGGCAGCCGGATCGCGGCGCGGGCTTAGGGCGTCCAGATCGATGAGATGGACTTGGCCGTCATGGACCAAAAAGTTGCTGGCCTTGGTGTCACCGTGGCCCAGTTCGGCGACTTTGAGCTGCTGAAGCAGCGCCGCAACTTGGTCCAAGCGCTCCGGCAGCCAGCCTTGGGCGCTGACTTCGGCGGCCAAGTCGAGGCGGCCCTTGTCCTCCAGGACCAAGTAGCACTGGCCAGTCAACGGTCCCCAGCGACGCTCGACGAGGGCCAGCGGCGCGGCGGTGGGGATCGCCAACAGTTCCAACCGATGCCCGTTGCGCCAGGCGGTCAGCGCCCGGCGCTTGAACCAGCGGCGAAGGCGGTGGCCCGGGCTCTTGATGTTGTAGCGCTTCACCACCACCGACGAGCTGCCGAGCTTGAGCCGGAATACGGTCGTCGAACGGCCGTCCTTGATGACCTCCGCGTTCTTGAGGCCACCTTCGGGATCCTGCGCGAAGGCTCGCAAAAGAACCGCAACGTCGCGCCGCCAAGCCCGCTTGGCCAAGCATCGCCAACGCCAGTTGGAAGCGGTGTGGAACTCAGTACAGGAACGCTGGGTCTTGGCCAGGTAGCGCCGCACCCGCCGACGGCGCGCCGCCGCGACCAGCCGTTTCAGCCGGCGCATCCGGCCGACATCCGCCACCCAGTTCGAGCGCTCCGCATAGTGAGCGAGCAGCTTCTCCAACCCAAGGTCCGGCGCTGGGGGAAGCTGTGCCAGGAATTCCACAAGCGCCCGAATTCTGGCCCCCTCGCCGCGCCGCCAGAGCCGACCCACGCGATCCCCATCGACCACCCAAAGCTTGCCGCCGCTGCGCAGGAAGTTGGCGAGGTGCGGATCCCCATGGGTAAGCCCGTGCCCGTGCAGGCCGGCAAGCAGGCGCACCGCTTGCATTGCCCCATCGGCATCCCCCGCCGCCAAGGGCTGGGCGTGCGGCAGACAATCGAACAGCAGCGCCCGCCCGCCCGTGGCCGCGGCGGCACCGCCAAGCAACTCCGGCGTCGGTGCGCCACTCGCTGACAGCCGCTCGACGCCCCGGCGCTCCCGTGCGCAATAGCGCGCAGCACCGGTGCCCATGAAGAGCTTCACCACCACGTCACGCCCCCGCCAATGGCCCAGCGCCGTCAGCCGTCGTCCCGGCAGCAGACGGAAGATGCGCTTGATCCGGCAGGGGCTGCCATCCAGGGCGATGCTGAACGGAACTTCAACATCCCTGCCGAGGCGCGCGAGATCCTGGAGTTCCAAGTCCAAGCCGGTCGCTCCGCGGTCAGCCCAGCCCGCGCCGACGGGCTTTGTCGTGCAGCGCTTGGGCCCGCCGCGCCACCGCCCGCCACAAGCGCGCATCCTCGGCAAAGACCTCCCGCAGCGGCCGCCCGGTGTAGATGCGCAGAAACCGTAGCTGCGAGCGGGCCGGCAGGCCGAGGTCCAAGGTCGAGAACAGTAGTGCGGCCAGGTCCCGCTTCCGCCAATAGGCGGACAGCTTCGGCTGCAGCCGCGCCCGATGCAGGTCCAGCACCGCCAACCGCACTTCGCCTTGCGCCCAATGTTGGCGGTCAAGCATCAAGTGGCAGATGTAGAGGTCCCGATGGGCGACGCCCGCCTCATGCAGGCGGCGCACAAAGCGAGCCACGGCGAGGATCAATCGCCGCTGGGCCAAGGGCGACGGAGGCTCGTGAACCCATTGTGCAGCCACCGCCTCCAGACTGTCGTGGCCATCGAGCTCCTCGCAGAGCACGAAGGAGCGGCGCCGGGCCGGGTTGCCGCCCTCGGTGGCGAATGCCACCACGCGGGGGGCGGGCAAACCGATGGCGGCGAGGTGGCGGCAGGCGCGGCATTCGTTTTCCGCGCCCAGCACGGGCCGCTTGCCCACCATCCAGTTCTTGAGGATTTCCCGCCAGCCGACGCCAAGGTGCCGCTTGAGGAAGTAGGGTTTTCCGCCAATTAGCACCCGCAACGTGGAGCGGCCCTTGACCTTGCGGAACATCTCGCCCTCGGCCGATGCGGCCCAACGAAGCAGGTCTTTGCCGCCAAGCCGCTCGGCAAGGTCGGGGGCCAAGTAAGTCCCAACCATTCCCATTTTGCCCTTGACTTCGGCTTCGATGCCGTCCGCCGCCCGCTTGGGCTTGTCGGACAGCGTCTCGCGCTCGCCGTGGCGAACGCCGGAGGTGATGGCCTGCGAGTGGACTGCGAAGCGCTCAAACAGATCCACGGCGCGCTGCGCGAGTTGGTAGATGCGTTCGTCGTCGGCCAGCGCCCTGCCGTTGCGGGCCCACTCGGCCCTTTGGTCTGAGGTGATCAGTTCGACAAGCTGGGCATTGAAGGTGTCCTGGTCGTAGGGCATGGGCGTGACCAGTCCGGCGCGGGCCTGCTGCAGATAGCGGGCGTAGCCGCAGTTTTGGGTGACCAAGGCGGGCGTGCCCGCAATCATGGCTTCAAGGATTGCCATGCCCGCGTTTTCGTCGTAGGCAGGCAGCACGAAGGCGTCAGCGGCAAAGAGGAAGTCGGGCACGTCGGGGCGTCCGCCCATGAAGTACACCCGCTCGCCGATGCCAAGCCGGCCCGCCAAGCGCTGGAACGGATCGGCGTTGTCGTCGCCGAGCACATACAGCCAAGTTCTGGCGAAGAGCTCCCGGGGCAAGGCCTTGAACCCCTTGAGCAGGCGGTCGAGGCCCTTCTTGATGAATCCGGAACCGACGAAAAGCAGCAGGCACTCGGCTTCGCCCACGCCTAGGCTCGCCCGCATGCGCCCACGAATGGCGCTCCTGTCCGCAGGTGCGGTGCGATTGCGTTCAATGCCAGGCGGCAAGGCATGCAAACGCTTCGGCGGCGTCTGGTAGCAGCGCTGGTAGATCGGCGTTTCGGCATCGGATATGGTCAGGATTTCGGTGTCGGCCGCGGCATCGAAGACCGCTCGTTCGGAGCGCAGCAGGGAACGGTACCGCGGCAGCAGCCGGTACCAGGCGTTGCGTTGGGTGCGGGCCTTGTGCTGGTAGCAGGAGTCCCCAGCGTAGTAGGCATCCAAGCCGGGCATCTTGTTCATTCCCACCAACAAGCCTACCGGATCGGCCTTCAGGTCATCGCGCACCCAGTCGGCGAAGCGCTCGTAGAGCCGGTGGTTGGCCAAGGCCTTGGCTGGCACCAGCTTGAGTTCCACGCCATCCGGCAGCGGGCCGTCGTCACGCCAGTGAATGGCGTAGATGCGCACCCCATGCCCCCGACGGCGGCACTCGGCGACCATCTTCATCATGTCCCTTTGAATGCCGCCGAACGGGAAGTACTTGAAGATGCAGAAGGCAACCTTCATGCATCAACTCCGCGCCACTCGAGCTGTTGCGTTCCGAACAGGAGAGAGCACTTGAAGATGCGGAAGGCGATCTTCACGCTTCAGCATCCAGCAGCGCCATGGCCCGCGCCCAAACCCGCCCCGGCGTGAGTTCGGCGTAGCACGGAGGACTTACCGGTTCATCATGCCTAACGCGCCCGGGGCCGCGATAGCGGCAGGCTCTCGACAAACAAGGCGCGCAGGGGAAGGTTGAGGCAAGGGTGGCGGCCCGCGGGCCGCGGGCGCCAGTCAGATTGGGCGTCGTGCTGCCGTAAAGGGCCAGGGTGGGGGCGCCGCAGGCGGCTGCCAGATGCGCCAACCCCGAGTCCACGCCCACCGCCAAGCGCACCTCCTGCAGGAGGTCTATCCACTCATCAATGCCCATGGCCGGCAAAGTTCGCCCGCCGCCTTGGGCGGCAATGTGTTGAGCACGGCAACGCTCCGCCGGATTCCCCCAAGGCAGCAAAACCTCAAATCCGTCCGCTTGGGCTTGCCGCGCCAACTCGACCCATAGGGCTTGTGGCCACTGCTTGGAGGGCCAGGAGCCGCCGTGCAGGAACAGGCACGTCGAACGGCAAGCGAAATGGCCCGCCGAGCCTGCGGATTCGCGTCGGGACAAGCCAAATTCGATCGGCTCAGCCGCATCCTGGGCGTAGCCGAAGGCACCTGCGAAGAGTTGCCGCTGGCGGTCGATGGCGTGCTGCCGCCGAGGCACCGCAACGCCACGCTGGTAGAACCAGGCCGCGACCGCTTCGCGCACGTCCCCGCGAGCGAATCCCACCCTTTCCCCGCCACGGGCAAGGGCGGCGACCAAGGCGCTTTTCATCAGGCCCTGGGCATCGAGCACCAAGTCGTATTCGCGGGTTCGGAGGTCGGCGCTGAAGGCCGCCGCTTCCCGGCGCGAGTACACGGGATTGCGCCGCCAGCGCCGCCAGGCAATGGGGATCACCCGCTCCACCCCCGGATGCCGTTCCGGGATGGCTTGATAGGCCTCCTCCACCACCCAATCGAAGCGCACCCCATGTCGGCCCGCCGCCGTGACCGCTGGCAGGGCATGCGTCACGTCGCCCAAGGAGGAGGTCTTGACCAGCAGGGCTTTCATTCAACTAATGGCGGCACTTCGGCCACCGCCCGATCAGCCCTTGGGCATCCGTGCGCGGCACGCCAAGGGCCTTCATGACAGCGCCTGGACCACGGCCGCGGGCTTCAGCTCCCGCAGGCAATTGAAGTGGCCAAGCGGACATTGGCGCTTGAAGCACGGCTGGCAGTCCAAGCCCAAGGACAGCGCTTGCGCGTTGGCACCGAGGGGCGGCGTGAATTCGGGTGAAGTGGAGCCGTACAGAGCGACCACCCGCACCGACAGGGCGCAGGCCACGTGCATCAGCCCGGAGTCGTTGGTCACGACGGCATCGGCCAGCGACAGGAGGTCCACCGCATCGGCTAGGCGGGTGCGGCCGGCCAGATTGACGGCGCCGGGAGCCGCTTCGGCAATGGCGGCGCCCCGTTCCCGATCCCCCGGCGAACCGATCACCCAGACGCCGTGGCCGGCCTTCAGGCGCTCCCGGGCAAGGGCCGCGAAGTGCTCGGCCGGCCAGCGCTTGGCGGCGCCGTACTCGGCGCCGGGGCAGAGGATGGTCACCCACCCGGCAGCGGCCAAGCCGAAGCGCTCGACCAAGGCGTCGCGATTGGCCGCATCGACCGTCAGCGCGGGTGCCGGATAAGGCTGCGGCAAGGGTTGTCCCGGCGGGTAGGCCAGCGCCATGAATCGCTCGATCATTTTCGGGTGGCGGTCTCGGTCCAAGCGCCGCCAATCGTTGAGCAAGCCGAAGCGGGCCTCGCCCAGGGCGCCGATGCGGCGAGGAATCCCCGCCCAGCAGGGCAGCAGCGCCGACTTGAAGCTGTTGGGCAGGACGTAGGCCGCCTCGAAGCCGACCCGGCGCAGCCTTAGTCCCAGCCGCCGCCGCTCCCCCCAACCCAGCGCACCGTGGGATGTGGCCAGTTCATGCACTTGATGAACGCCGGGCATGCGCGCGCCCAACGGCGCCGTCGCCGTCGGCGCTGCCAAGTGAATCTCGGCATCGGCGTCCTGCTCCTTGAGCGCCTGAACCAAGGTGTGGGCCATCACCATATCGCCAACCCAGGCCGGCGCCACGATCAGAGCCCTCATCGGGCTACACCGGGGTGTGCCACTCAGGAAAGGCGTTGCGTTGGCCGCGCACCTGATTGAAGTAGGCGCTCTGCAGCCGTTCGGTAACCGGCCCCCGCCGACCGTCGCCGATGCGGCGCCCGTCGAGTTCGCGAATGGGCAACACTTCCGCCGCCGTGCCGGTGAGGAAGGCTTCGTCGCAGATGTACACCTCATCGCGGGTTATGCGCCGTTCGGCGATCTCCATGTCGGCCTCGCAGGCCAAGTGGAACACGGTGTCTCGGGTGATGCCGTCCAGGCAGCTGGTCAGCTCCGGGGTGTGCAGCAGGCCATCGCGAACGATGAAGATGTTCTCGCCGGAGCCTTCCGCCACATAACCCTCGTTGTCCAGCAGCAACGCTTCGTCACAGCCCGAGTCCAGCGCCTCGTGAAGCGCCAGTATCGAATTGGTGTAGTTGCCGTTGGACTTGGCCTTGCACATCGTGATGTTGACGTGGTGCCTGGTGTAGGAGGAGGTGCGCACCGAAATGCCCCGCTCCCGGGCGTCTTCGTCCATGTAGTTGGGCCACGGCCAAGCGGCGATGATCAGGTTGACGCTCAGCCCCTTGGCCCGCAGTCCCATGGCTTCCGAGCCGAGGAACGCCATGGGCCGCAGGTAGCCTTCGCTGAGCGCGTTGGCGCGCAGGGTCTCGACTTGGGCGGCGTTGACCTCGTCCGGGGAATAGGGAATCTCGATCCCAAGGATGTGCGCGGAGTTGAACAGGCGCTTGGTGTGCTCGCGCAGCCGGAAGATGCAGGGGCCCTTGGGGGTCTGGTAGGCGCGCACGCCCTCGAACACGCCGAGTCCGTAGTGCAGGGTGTGGGTCAGCACGTGGACCTTGGCGTCGCGCCACGGAACCAGCTCGCCGTTGAACCAGATGAAGCCGTCTCGATCGGCAAAATTCGGTGTGCTCATGTTCTCCTTCGCTGCGATCCCGCCTGGCCGCCCGCATCAGTCGCCAGCCGATGGCGGCTGCTCCAACAACCGTTGCCAGAGGTCCAGAATGACGCCTCGGTGGACGGCCAATTCCGCATCCCCGCCATCGTGCTCCAAGTCCAGCACTTCGCGATGACGGCGCTCCCGCAGCGCAAGGTAGGCGCGGGTCAGGCCGTCGGCGTCCTCGCCGCCCAGAACGCCAGTCTCCTTCGCCGCCTCCAGGATGCGGACGTTGTCGGAATGGCGGGCTAGGGCTGGCTCCTGATGGGCGTGGGCCAAGACGATGTATTGCACCATAAATTCGATGTCAACGATACCGCCCCGGCCCCGCTTGAGGCTTTCACTTTCGAGGCCGGCGCCGGGGCCGCTGCCCCGCTTCAAGCTCTCGCCCTGCTGATGGGCGGCGATGCGGCGGCGCATTTGGTTGATTTCCGCGCGCAGGGCCTCCGCCGCGCGCGGCTGGCACAGAAAGTCGATGCGGATCCGTTCAAAGCGCCGCTGAAGTTCGGCGTCGCCCGCCACCGCCCGCGCCCGCACCAAGGCCTGGTGCTCCCACACCCAGGCATCGCTGCGCTGGTACTGCGCAAAAGCCTTCAGGCCGGTCATCAGGGTGCCGGCGTTGCCCGAAGGGCGCAGGCGCATGTCCACCTCGTACAACGGCCCCAAGTAGGTGGGCGCGGCCAGGTAGTGGAGCAGCTTGCGCACCAGCCGGTGCGCGAACTGAACGTGCGCCAAGGGCAGGTCATGCACGAAGACCAGGTCGAGGTCGGACCCCGGCCCGAGCTCGATGCCGCCGAGCTTACCGTAGCCGACGATGATGAACGGCCTGCCCTGCAGCCCTTCAGGCGCGCCATGGCGGACCTCGCAATGGTCCCAAGCCCGCTTGAGGCTGTGCTCAAGCACCGCCTCGGCCAAGCGGGTCAGGTAGTCGCTGACGTGCATCAGCGCAAGGCCCCCCAGTGCTTCCGCCGCCGCCACTTGAAAGACGTGCCGCTCCTTGAAGGCGCGCAACTCATCGAGCAGCGCCTCCTCGTCACGCACCTCGGCGAGCTGCTGGCCCAAGGCGTCGGACAGCGTCTGCCGATCGGGGGCCAGCTTCACCGAGGGGCGGTCGATCAGCAGGCCCAGAAGGCTCGGCCGCTGCCGAATCCGCTCCGCCAGCCAACGGCTGCGGCAGGCGACCCGGACCAGCCGCTCCGCCACCTCCGGATGGTCGCGCAACAAAGCCAGATAGGTTGAACGGCGCAGGACGGCCCGCAGCAGCGGCACGAGGCGCGTCAAGCCCTGCAACGGATCCGTCGCCAGGGAAAGCGCCTGCAGTAGCCGCGGCATCAGTTCATTCAGTCGATGCCTGCCGGCCTCCCCAACGGATGCCCGATCCCGAGCCTTGGCCAGTTCGTCGAGCAGGGCGGCGGCTTGGGCCCCGTCGCCAAAGCCCGCACGCGCCAACGCCAGCGGCACGCGGCGCGATGCCCAAAGATCCCGGTCGGGTTCAGGCGCATCGGCCACCAGCAGGCGCTCAAAGACCGCTTCGACTCGGCCGCGGTGGGCCGCCAAGGCCGCCAGGTAGGCGTCATAACCGTCGTAGCCGAGGCTGAGCGCCAATCGAAGCCGGCTGAGATCCGTTGCCGGCAGGCGTTGGCTTTGCCGATCGGCCTCGGCCTGGAGGCTGTGCTCGGAGTCGCGCAGAAAACGGTAGGCGTCGCCGAGTCCGCGGGCCGCTTCCGGGTCGAGAACGCCGGCTTCCCCAAGCGCGGCCAAGGCGGCAAGAAAGCCGGGGTGCCGCAGTTCGGGCTGCTGGCCGCCGCGCACGATCTGCTGCGCCTGCACGCAGAACTCCGCGTCGCGAATGCCCCCGGCGCCCAACTTGAGATCGTCCGCCCGACGGCGATCATCGATTCGCCGGGCCTTCATCGCCCGCATCTCGTCGATGGCCCCGAAATCCAGGTAGCGGCGATAGACAAAGGGCTGGATGGCGTCCAGAAGGGCAGCGCCAACGGCAAGGTCGCCCGCGCAGGGCCGCGCCTTGATGAAGGCGTAGCGTTCCCAGTCGCGGCCTTGGGACTCGAAGTAGCGGACCATCGCCGCCGAGTCCATGACCAATGCGCCGCTGCCGCCGTAGGGACGCAGGCGCATGTCCACGCGGAACGCGAAGCCGTCCTCGGTGACGCTGTGCAGCGCCTCGATCAGGCGCTGGCCGACGCGGGTGAAGAAGTTGCGGTTCGGAAGGCCCGAGGCGGTGTGCCCGTGCTCGGCAAAGGTGAAGATCAGGTCAACGTCCGAGGACAGGTTGAGCTCCCGGCCACCGAGCTTGCCCAAGGCAAGCACCGCCAGCCGCTGGGGTTGGCTCGAGGATGCGCCCAAGGGCTCCCCGTGGCGCTCAACCTCCCAGCGCTCCAGCAGGTCGAGCGCCGCCCCGATCAAAACATCGGCCAAATCGGAGAGGCTGCCCACGGTCTCCTCGAATGAAGCGAGCCGCAGCAGATGGCGCCAGACGATGCCGAACTGCCAGCGATTGCGCAGGCGGCGCAGGGTGCGCTTGAGTGCCGCCATGTCAGCCGCAGCGGCCACGCCGCCGAGCTCAGCCCCGAGGTCCGCCGCATCCGGCGGAAGGTTGAAGGCGTCGCCAGCCAGCCCCTCGGCAAACCACTCCGGCTCGCTGCGTGCGACCTGGGCGGCGAAGTCGCTCAGGCCAATGACCCAGCGGGCATCCGGCGCAAGCGCGAGCCCAGTCTGGCCGGCAAAGCGGTCCGCCCGCTCAGCGATCGCCTGCGGCAGCGCAGGCCGGGGGATGGACTTCTGATCCGACACTAGATCTTTCATGTAGGCTAATCATTGCATCAAACACCAACAGAATCACTTGGAAAACAGGTTGGGTTTCATGGTCAAGGGAAACCCTGTTTCGGTAGTGGCTCAGTTTGCCTTTGGCTGGGCTTGAGCGGCTGGCGCCTGACGAGCGTCACTGCGAGGGCAGGATGCCCTCGCTCCAGGGCGAGACACCCACTTCAGGTGAGACCCCCCGGAGGGCGTCCCGCCCTCGACCGAATCACGACGACGTGAGTCAAACTGAGTCACTACTCCTGACTCCAAGAAGGGTGTCTGAGGGGGTTAGAATCCGCCAAAGTCCTTCCGTCAACCGAAGGACTGAGCCGAGACACGCCATCTTCAACCATCAACTACGATAAATCGATGTCAACATTAAGAAACACGGCTGACCCCAAGTGCTTCAATCTTGGCTTCGATTGGCCATTTCAATTGAGGCAAGACGACTTCCGACTGGCGATGCAAGACGTTTATGACTTCTTTCACGATGTAAATGCGCACCTGACTTCAAAAGGCCTACAGAGATTGGACGACATGCTGAGGCCGGCGATCATGTCCGGCGTTCTGTCGGACATGCTCACCTCAAGCCTTGCCACTCACGCCCGGGTGCTTGTTGAAAACAAATACTTCAACGGCCACCCTGACCTCTTGGTTCAAGGCGTCTATCCAAACAACTCCGTCAAGTCGGGGACCGAAGGGGTTGAAATCAAAACCACTCGAAAGAAGGGAGGCGCCGTTGACACGCATGGCGCAAGAGCGCAATGGATGTGCGTGTTCGTTTACACAGTGGATACGCAGTCAGAACCCGCTTCAAGCCGGAAACCAATGACATTTACGGAGGTTTACTTAGGTCGAGTTGAAATTGACGATTTCCGACGGAATCCCCGAGGCGAGCTCGGCACCAGAACCGCCACGCTTCACGCCGACGGGATCAAGAAGCTCCGGGAGAGTTGGATTTACAAAGTCTAGCGGCTCCTCGCGGGGTGTACTCGGTCAGCTTGGGGATCGCGCTAACGGCGGTTAGGAAATACTCCCTGTCTTTCTCGATGCCGATGCTGTCGTAGCCTACGACGTTGCAGGCCGCCAATGTCGAACCGGCGCCAGCAAAGGTATCCAGAACCACGCCCTCACCCAGCGGCAGTACACCCCGCACCAGCTGCCTTAGGAATGCCTGCGGCTTCAGGCTGGGGTGCGGCGCCAGCGCTTTTTCGGCACGCCTCGTCGGCGCGGAGGCGATCACGTCCCCAAAGGGCTTGTCCTCGCCCGGTCGGCGGAAGCCTCCGGTTCGCCACTTCCGCAAGTTATCTTGAACCCGGCCCTCCAAGGGCTTTCTGAACACAAGCCAAGGCTCCCACATCGAGCGTGGCATTACACTGACCCCGGCGAACTCATCATGTGCGCCCTTGGGCCGATCTCCACCGCGCATGGTCATGGTCAACCGCACGATCTCCCCCCGGCGTTCAAGCCCTGCGCGGGCAAGCGCAGCGGCGACAATGTGCGACACCAACGGATTGGATGCGACCACAACATTGGCGCCGGGCACCAAGGCAGGCAGGACGGCTTTCCCCCAAACAAAAAAGAACGCATGGAGTTCCTGAAGCTGACTCTCGTCCAAGGTCGTGAAACGGGGGACCGGCGATCGCCGGTGGCCGTCAAAGGCGGGCGGAAGCCGCCAGACGCCCCCCCGCCCCGCCCGCAGCTTGCTCTGCTGCTCCTCGGTGTATTCGTGCAGGCCGTAGGGCGGGTCGGTCACGATGGCTTGAACCGAATGCCGCGGCCGCCGCTCCATCCAAGCAAAGCACTCATCGTGCTGCAGGTTGGACTTACCGTAGGCAAACGGTGCCTCCCAAGCCTCAATTTGCTCAAGACGAGGCTGCCTTGGGCTCGACTGCTGAACCCCGGATCGATAAACGCCCCGAGCTTCCCGTACAAATAGTCCCGGCGTGTTGAGCCTTAGGTAGGATCGAATGGAGGAAGTGGGGGTCTCGCCGATTTCCCTTCGAACGCCAGCTTCGATCCGCGCCACAGTCAACGGAGTTTCAGAATTCCCCAGCACCTTGATGATGGCATCGCGAACCCTTCCGGGACTCTGCTTTTTTGACTTCACGCGATTGTCCTGATGTGCTGCCTCAAAATAATCCGGCCTCGCGGCAGGCGACATCCATAAATCCTAGACGTCTGGACGTCTTAAGTCAAAGGTAGTGTTAGCAAAGCCGCCCGAAAAAGAGGAAAATTCCGCCCGCTGGTCTTGGGAGGGTCGCGGTGTCGCTGCCAACGTTTCGGGAAATGCTGGGGACGCTGATCGCCGAGCCATCGGTGAGCTGCACCCACGCCGATGTCGATCAGAGCAACCTGCGGGTCGTCGAGCACCTGGCCGGCTGGCTTGAGGGCTTGGGCGCCGCCGTCGAGCTGATGCCCCTGCCCGGCGTCGCCGGCAAGGCCAATCTGGTCGCCACCTTGGGGGCCGGCGAAGGCGGGTTGGTGCTGGCCGGGCACACCGACACCGTGCCCTTCGATGAAGCCGCCTGGGGTCAGGATCCCCTCGCCATGACCGAGCGCGACGGCCGCTTCTACGGCCTGGGCGCCTGCGACATGAAGGGCTTCTTTCCGGTGGCGCTGAGCGCCGCCGCCGCCTTCGCCGGCCGCAAGCTGCGGGCGCCGCTGATCCTGGCGGCCACCTGCGATGAGGAGTCCTCCATGGCCGGGGGCCGGTTTCTTCTGGAGTCGGGCAAGCCCCGGGCGGAGGCCGCCATCATCGGCGAACCCACCGGACTTCAGCCCATACACGCCCACAAGGGCTTCATGCTGATCTCCATCCAGCTTGAGGGCGCCGCGGGGCACTCGTCCAATCCGGCCTTGGGCCACAACGCGCTGGACGCCATGCACTCGGTGATGACCGAGCTGATCCGCTTTCGCGAGGAACTCAGCCGTCGGCACCGCAGCCCGCTTTTTGAAATCGAAGTGCCCACGCTGAACCTGGGCTGCCTGCGGGCCGGGGACAATCCCAACCGCATCTGCGGCCACGCCGAACTGCAGATTGACCTGCGCCTGCTGCCGGGCATGGACTCCGATGCGGTGCTCGAGAGCTTGCGCACCCGCGTGGCGGCGGTCGCTGCCGCGGCTGGAACGCCCGCCACCATAACGTCCCTGCACCCGCCGGTGCCCGCCTTTGAAACCGCCGAGGACGGGCGGCTGGTGCGACTGCTGGGCGGCCTGTCCGGCACCGCGCCGGGCAGCGTCAGCTTCGGCACTGAGGCGCATTTCTACCAGTGCTTGGGGCTGGAGACCGTGGTGTTCGGCCCCGGCAGCATCGACCAAGCCCACCAGCCCGACGAGTTTCTGGCCCAAAAGCAGATCGCGCCGGCCCAAGACGCCTTGGAACAGGCGATCGCGCACTACTGCCTGTAGATCGCAAACCGCCATGAACACCCAGGACTACGCCCGCTGGTTCCGCGCCTCGACGCCCTACATCAGCGCCCATCGCCGACAGACCTTCGTGGTGCTGCTGCCCGGCGAAGCGATCGCCCATCCGAATCTCGTCAACGTCGTGCATGACTTGGCGCTGCTGCACGTGTTGGGGGCGCGGCTGGTGATCGTTCACGGCGCCCGTCCACAGATCAACGCCGCCCTGTCGGACAGCGGTTCGGCCCGCCGCATGGAAACCCAGGGCGGGGTGGCGCGCCGGATCACCAGCCGGGACGCCATGCAGGTCATCGCCGGGGTGTGCGGGCAATTGCGCAGCGAGCTGGAGGCACTGTTCTCCACCGGCGTACCGACCAGCCCGCTGCGCAACGCCGAAATTCAAATCGTCAGCGGCAATTTCATCACCGCCCGGCCGATCGGCGTACTAGGCGGCGTGGACCATCAATTGACTGGCCGACCGCGACGCATCCAGGCCAATCGGATGACCGCCATGCTGGACGCCGGCGCCATCGTGCTGCTCTCGCCGATCGGCTACTCCCCTTCCGGCCAAGCCTTCAACTTGGCGGCGGATGAGCTGGCCGGGGAGGTCGCCGCGGCCCTCAAGGCCCGCAAGCTGATCGCGTTTGACCGGCTGCCTTATCTGGCCGATGCCGACGGCCGCAGGCTCGGCAACCTGTCGCCGACAAGCGCGAGCGCAGCCTTGGAGTCGGGCTTGATCGACGAAGCTGCCGGAAGGCACTTGGCCATGTTGGCGCAGGCGGTCGCCAGCGGGGTCGCCAGCGGCCAGCTGGTCAGCTACGAGGACGACGGCGCACTGCTCGCCGAGCTGTTCACGGCAGAGGGCGTGGGCACCCAGATCACCGAGGACGACCGCCGCACCGTGCGCCAGGCCGAACCCCGGGACCTGGCCGACATCGTGGAGGTGATCCGGCCCTTGGAGGAGGCCGGGGTGCTGGTGAAGCGCTCCCGGGACCGGCTCGAACGGGAAGTCGAACGCTTTCTGGTCGCCGAGGTCGATGGCTTCGTGATTGGCTGCTGCGCCCTCTATCCAGCTGGCGACAGCGTGGAGCTGGCCTGCGTGGCTGTGCATCCGGCGCATCGCTCCACGGCCGGCGGCGGAGCCGGCGCGCAGCTGCTGGCGGCGGCGGAGGACGCCGCCCGGGCCCAAGGCTTCGAGCGGATGTTCGCACTCACCACCCAAACCCGTGATTGGTTCGTCGAGCAGGGTTTTGCGGAGGGGGCCGTGGCAGACCTGCCCGCACCCAAGCAGACCCTCTACAATCATGCCCGCGGCGCCAAGGTGCTGGTCAAGGCATTG
>JAPOTD010000090.1 GCA_026709365.1 Gammaproteobacteria bacterium | reverse complement strand
CCACGGGGTCCGAGGTGCGGTCGGCCGTCCAGTGGCTGGAGCAGGCAGGCCTGGCGATCCAGGAGCCCGGCATCGGCGGGACGCTGACGCTGACGCCGCACGGCCAGGACGTGAGCCAGGGCCTGTCGTCGGTCGCGGGCGTCCGGCGGCTGCGGCCCGGCGAGCTGGCCGGACGCCGGGATGCATGACCTGTCCGTGCGCACGGCCGTCCGCCAGGGCTACGTCCGCCGCCGCCTGCCGGTCTCGGAGGCCGCCCGCCAGGCGGGGGTGAGCCCGGCGACGGCGCGGGGCTGGAAGCGCTCGGCGGCGGCCGAGGGCGACGACTGGGACAGGGCGCGGGACGCGGCCAGGCTGGCCGAGGGAGGCATGGGATCCCTCACCGAGCGCATCCTGGCTGAATTCGCCGCGCTGATGACCGGCACCATCGATTCGCTCAAGGGCGGGAGCGCCGACCCGATCGAGACGTCGAGGGCGATGGCCACCATCGCCGACAGCTACGTCAAGGTCGTCAAGGCGGCGGGCCGCTCCGACCCGCAGCACGCCCGGCGGGCCATCCTCATCGACGTCGTGCGCAGGCTTTCCGATCGGGTGACCGAACGGGCGCCGGCGCTGGCGGCGGAGCTCCTCCCGCACCTGGAGCGCTTCGCCGCCGAGATGGAGGTGGAGTGGTCGTGAGCGGGATGCGGTCGCTGAGCCGGGGGGAGTTCCGGCGCGAGCTCCACGAGGCGCTCGAGCAGATGCGCCAGGCGGTCGCCGCCGCCGTCGAGGGATTCGCGCCGGACGCGGCGGCGAGGGCCGAGCGGGTGCGGAGGTCCAAGGACGACCTGCGCTTCTTCGCGCGCACCTATTTCCCGCACTTCCTGACCATTCCCGCGGAGTCGGCGATGCACCGCTGGCTTTTCGACGCGCTGCCCCGACGCATCGATTGCGAGCGCGGCACCCGCACCGCGCTGGCCGCGCCGCGGGGCGAGGGCAAGAGCGTGCTCTGCTCGCTCGTCCTGCCGCTCTGGGCGCTGCTGACCGGGCGCAAGCGCTTCTGCGTGCTGCTGTCGGACGTGTCCGACCAGGCGCAGCTGCTGCTGGCCGCAATCAAGGCTGAACTGGAGGCCAACCCGCGCCTGGCGATGGACCGGCCGGACAGCGCGGGCGCCGGTCCGACGTGGCGCGACGGGGTGATCGTGATGCGCTCAGGGCAGATGGTGCGGGCCTACGGCTCCGGACAGCGGGTGCGCGGCATCCGCCACGGTCCGCACCGACCCGACCTGGTGATCGCCGACGACCTCGAGAACGACGTCTCGGTGAGAAGCCTCGAGCAGCGCAAGCAGCTCAAGGCGTGGTGGCAGAGCGCCGTCCTCAAGCTCGGCGGGCCGAAGCGCGACTTGGACGCGGTGGCCGTCGGCACGCTCCTCCACCACGACGGACTGCTGCGGTCGCTGATGGACTCGTCGCTCTGGGAGTCCGCGAAGTTTCGGGCGATCGAGCGGTGGCCGGACGACATGGACGCCTGGGAGGCCTTCGAGGAGGTGCTGGAGGCCGAGGGCGAGGAGGCGGCGATGCGCTTCCACGCCCACCGGCGGGATTTGCTGGACGCCGGCGCCGAGCTGAGCTGGCCGGAGGGCGGCCCGCTCGTCGAGCTGATGATGGAGCGGGCGGCCGACCCGGCCGCCTTCGCGAAGGAGCGCCAAAACGAGCCCGCCGCCAGCCCTGACAACGTATTCGCGGGCTGCGTCGGATTCTGGCACGACGCGCCGCGGCAGATGGTGACCGTCGGCGCCGTGGACCCCTCGCTCGGCGGCAAGGGCCGGGGCGCCGACCCCAGCGCGATCCTGGTTGGCGGGATCGACGCCACATTCGAGGATCCGCGCCTCCACGTGCTGGAGGCGCGGATACGCAAGCGCAAGCCGGAGGCGATCATCGGCGACGTGATCGCCGCGCAGTCGCGCCACGCATGCTTCAGCTGGGCCTTCGAGGCCGTGCAGTTCCAGGAGTACTGCCGCCAGGAGCTGGTGCGGCAGAGCGCCGCGAAGGGGTCGGCGGTGCCCGCCCGCGGCACGGTGCCGCACACGGACAAGCGACTGCGCATCGAGTCCATCCAGCCGCACCTGGCAAATGGCCTGATCCTGCTGCACAGGTCGCAAACCACGCTGATCGAGCAGCTGGAGCACTATCCCGACGCCGACCACGACGACGGCCCCGACGCGCTGGAGATGCTCTGGCGCGAGGCGCAGCGCTTCCTGCGGCGGCGGCGCGGCGGCGGGATCGCGACGGGCGCGCGGGAAGACTTCGACGGCGCGGACTTGCGGGGATTCTGATGGCGGACATGATCGACAGGGTGCTGGCGGGACACGACTCCGACCCGATGGTGTGGAGCTCGATATTCAGCGTCCTGCCCAATCCCGACACGGTGCTCCGGCGCCTGGGGCGCCAGCAGGAGGCCTACGACCTGCTGACCTACGACGCGCACGTGCTGGGCGAGCTGCGCAGCGTCAGGGCCGGGCTGCTGGCGCTCCAGGCGCGCCTCGAGCCTGGCGACGAGAGCCGCCGCGCAAGGCGGGCGCACGAGCTGTGCGCGGCCGTGCTGGACCGTGACGCCGCGCCCAACCTCAGCTGGGCGGACACCAGGTGGTCGATGGCAAGGGCGGTCTTCCTCGGCTACGCGGTTCACGAGGTGGTGTGGCGTCGCGACGGCGCATTCGTCGTCCCCGAGCTGTACGACAGGCCCAACAGGAGATTCCGGTTCGATCTCGACCGCAATCTGAGGCTGCTCACCCGGACCAAGCCAGTGGTGGGGGAGCCGGTCGAAGACCGGAAATTCCTGCTCTCTCGCCACATGGCGAGCGACGACAATCCATACGGGGTGGCGGTTTTCTCGGCGTGCTTCTGGCCCCACGCCTTCAAGCGCATCGGCTGGCGGGCTTTCACGGGATTCGCTAAAAAATTCGGGCTCCCGTGGCCGGTCGGCAAGTACGCCGGCGCCGGGGCCACCGGCCGGGCCGAGGAGATGGTCCGGCAGATGCTGGACATGCTGGACTCCGGCGTCATCGCGCTGCCGGACGACGAGACGGTGGAATTCCTGACGGCCGGGGCGACCGTCGGGCGATCGCTTCCGCAGGAGCGCCTGATGGCCGCGGCCAACCGCGAGATCAGCAAGGCGCTGACCTCGCAGACGCTGGCCACCGAGATCGACGGCCAAGGCAGCCGCGCCGCGAGCGAGACGCACCACCTCCGCGAGTCGGAGGTGCAGCGGAGCGACCGCACGATCCCGCTGGCGTCGATCAACGAGCTGCTCAGATGGACGACCGAGATAAATTTCGGCGAGGAGGTGGCGCCGCCGCGGTGGGAGTACGTCGAGGCCCCGCCCGCCGAGCGTGAGTGGGCGGAGACGATCGATGTCGCCCGCCGCTACGTCCAAGTCCCGGCCGCCTTCGCGCACGAACGGCTCGGCATCCCCATGCCGCAGGCTGGCGAGGACGTGCTCGGCTCGGACGCCATGGCCGACGACGACCCGCTGCGCATGTCGCGATGCCCAGGCTGCGGCGCGGCTCGGCGGTTCGCCGCCGGGCAGGCCGAGGATGACGCCTTCGAGCGCGGGCTGCAGGCCCTCGAGGGGGCCGCCGAGGCAGCCGGGCTGGCCTCGATCGGGCGCGATCTCGCCGGCCCGGTCGTCGAGGCGGCGCGCGCGGACCCCGGAATGCTGCTCGGCCGGCTCGCGGAGCTGCACCCGAGGATGGACGCCGAGGCGCTTCAGGAGCGCCTGGCCCGGCTGATCTTCACGGCCGAGACCTGGGCCCGGCTCAGCGTGGACGGCGATGGCTGACCCGGGCGCCGTCGACCTCGGCGCCGCGTTCGCCCTGCCGCCCGAGGAGGCTGTCCAGTACTTCCGGTCCAAGGGCTACGCCATTTCCTGGAACTGGCGGGACACCTGGCAGGAGGCCAACGACCGCGCCTTCACGGTCGCCAAAATGGCCCGCTACAGGCTGCTCTCCCAAACCCGCCAGATCGTCGACGACATGCTGGCCAAGGGCATGTCCGTCGAGATGGCCGCCAAGGAGATGGAGGGCGCCTTCCGGTCGGCGGGATGGTGGGGCAGGCAGGCCGTCACCAACGCCGACGGGCAGACCCAAATGGTCCAGCTCGGCTCCATGCACCGCATCCGCACGATACTGCGAACGAACATGGGCGTGGCCTACAACGCCGGCAGGCGCCGCCGGCAGGCCGAGCTCGCCGATGAGCGCCCGTTCTGGCGCTACGTCGCCATCCGGGATGCCAGGACGCGGCCGTCGCACCTCGAGCTGCACGGCACCACCCTGCGCCACGACGACCCGGCTTGGGAGGCAATCTACCCACCCAACGGATTCAACTGCCGCTGCCGGGTGCGCGCGATCACCGAGCGCCAAGCGGAGCGCAACGGCCAAGCCCCCGGACGCGGCGGCGCGGTCGCCGACGTCGAGGACGTGGATCCCGACACCGGCGAGATCACCCCCCTCCGGCGCGCCACCTGGACGGGCCCCGACGGCGCCCACAGCTTCACCCCGGACCCCGGCTGGGGATACCTCCCCGGGTCGCTTCCGCCGCCCAGCCAGTCCGCGACTGTGGCCACGGGCCAGGCAACCTGGCGCGACCTCGACCTGCCCGACGCCCGCGACCTGCCCAGGGCGCCCGCGCCGCCCGCCCTGCCAAAAGCGCCGTCGAGGCATGCCGCGGCCGTGGCGGTCGAGCAGGCCCTCGGGCTGTCCGACGAGCGCCCTTCGCGGCTGGTCGAGACCCCGACCGGCCCGGTGCTCCTGTCCCAAAAATGGGCGCTGCACATCACGAGAAGCGCGATCACGCCCGCGAGCGCTACGCCAACCGCATCCGGCCGACGCTTGAGGATCCGGACGAGATTTGGATGACGCAGTACGACACCCCGCGAGGGCCGGAGTACCGCCAAAGCTTCGTAAAGAGGTTCGACGATCGCAGGAACGCGCTGTCGATAGTCACCGAACTGGAGGACGGATCGGTCCTCTACAACTTCATGCCACGCCGAGATCGAAATCTGAACGGCGTGAGAGTTGGCACACTGCTCTATCCCCGCCGCTCGAGAAACTGACGGACATCCTCCGGGGTGGACCCGCCATGCGTCCACGGCCGGTAGCCCCCCGGGGCCAGCCGCTTCGGCGGTGCCCACCATACCACACCTGAGTCGCGGCCCCGCCGCAAAAAAGCGCCAACAAACGGTGTTTTTCCGTCGATTTATTGGTCAGAAAAGTGCTGGAAAACGATCAAAAAGGAAAGATTTTAGGAACCGGAAATTCCGAAGTTAAACCTGCGAGTACTGCACCACTCCCCTCAGAAAAACAGCGACTTACCGAGTTGCAAATCAAACGTCAACCCCTTCCATTCCAAACGCCCCCCTTCATGTGCCGCTGTTGAACGGCGGGGGAGGGCAGGGGCCAACTGCCAGCCAGCCCGACCGTGCCCGAACCACGGGCGCGGCACTGGAGGCCCACTACCGCTTCCTGCTCTGGCTGGTGCCCGCCGTGGAGCGCTTTCCGCGCCGCCAGAAGTTCCTGCTCGGCGACCGAATCCAGATGACGGCCTTGGATGTGCTGGAGCGCCTGATCGAGGTCACCTACACCAAGCGGCGGGGCGACCTGCTCGCCCGCGCCAACCTCGGCCTTGAGAAGCTGCGCTTCCTGTTCCGCTTGGCGCACGACCTGCATCTGCTGGACATGCGGCGCTATCGGCACGCCGCCCGCAGCATTGACGACACCGGTCGCAAGGTAGGCGCCTGGCGCAAGGCGCACCATGCCCAAGCCTGAGCGCGACCTGTTCGGCGGCATCGCCAGCTTTCCGGCCTTGATTGCCGCAGCGATGAGGGCGGCCAAGGGCAAGCGGGCCAAGCCGGGGGTGGCGGCCTTCCTGGCCAACCTCGAAACCGAGGCCCTGCGCCTTGAGCGCCAGCTGCTGAGCGGTGCCTACCGCCCGGGCCGTTACAAGAGGATCGAGGTATTCGACCCCAAGCACCGCATCGTCTCCGCCGCCCCGTTCCGGGACCGGGTGGTGCATCACGCCTTCTGCGCACTACTGCAAGGAGGTGCTGCGGGCCAAGGGCTACCTGCGCTACGTGGACGACTTCGCGCTGTTCCACGACGAACCAGGCCAGCTCGAGGACTGGCGGCGGCGCATCGAGGGCTACCTTGAGGGCAGGCGGCTTAAGCTGCATCCGCGCAAGACGGAGATCCTGCCCACGGCCGAGCCTGCGGCCTTCCTCGGCTTCGTGCTGCTGCCGGACGGCCGCCGTCTTCTGCCGGAGGCCAACGTGCGCCGCTTCCGCAACCGCCTGCGGGGCCTGCGCGACCGTTGGCGGACCGGGCCGGTGGAACCACCTGAGGTGCGGCGGCGGATAGTGTCTTGGATAGCCCACGCCGAGCACGCCAACACCCGGCGCCTGCGCCGGTCGATCTTCAGCGCCGTGCGGTTCTACAGGGCGCCGGAGCCTGGCCCGCCCCCGAACGCGTTTTGCGCGGCGGCTCCTGGAACAACAAACCGAGGAACCTCCGCTCCGCGAACCGCAACAGGAACAACCCTGGCAACCGGAACAACAACAACGGCTTCCGCGTTGCCCGCACGCTCAACAGCCGGAGCCAGCGATCCCACGGGGCCGGTGGGCGAGCGGTGAGCGTCCAGGGCGGGCCATGATGAGCGCAGTGGGCGCCGCCCCTCTTGCCTCGCCTCGCGGGGGAGGGGCGGCGTCTTTTCCTGACTTGATCCGTTTGGATTGCTGGAGCGCGCCATCTTCACGCCAGCGGGGTTTCGCAAACCTCGAAAACCAATTCGCCCCGACGCATTCGCCAAGGGTTGGGTGCGTGGGGCACCGCCACATAGTTGTTGCCGTTGGGGTAGATGCTCCGAAAAGCCGCGGCCGCCCGTGCATCCAGCTTGTCCGGGTTGATCTTGCATTCGATCAAGTCCAAGCGCTCCTCCTCGCGGCGAATGACGAAGTCAATTTCGCGGCCTGACTTGTCCTGCCAATAGAAGATTTGGTCGTCACGGAATTGCATCCGCAGCGCATCGAGCACCAGATGCTCCCACAACGGTCCACGGCCCCCTTCGCGGAGTTGCGTCCAGCTGCACTCAAAGGCGATGAAGCCGGTGTCGAAGGCGTAGCACTTGGGCCGGCTGACGATTTCCTGCTTGCCGCCGCCGTGGAAGGGTGGCAGCAGGTGGATGGCATGGGCGATTCGCATGGCTTCGATGTGAGCCTTGACGGTCGGACGGCTCAGTTCGCTCAGCGATGCCAGCCGGCTGTAGTCCACCTGGCCGCCGCTTTGTCGGAGCAGCAGCCGCAGCAAGGTCAGAAAGCCTTGGCGGTTGCGGATGCCGAACAGCTCCTGAATGTCCCGTGCGTAGAAGCTGTCGATCCACTCGGCGAAAAAGTCGGCCTCCGGCCGCTCGGCCAAGAGCTGTTCCGGCAGTCCGCCATGCAGCAGTCGGCGATCCAGGTCACGGATGCCGAAGGCGCTGCGGCATTCATGCCAAGGGACGGGGCAGAGGTGAATGCTGGCTTTGCGCCCGGTCAGCGCATCGCGGAACTTGCGGGTGGCGCCCAGCGTTGATGAGCCGGTTGCCACCACCCGTATCTTGGGGTGTGCATCGGCTGTGATTTTCAGCAGGAGGCTGGGGTCGTCAAGGCGATGCGCTTCATCAAGGATCACCAATGCGTCGGGCGGCAGGCCATCAAGGAAGAGTTCCGGATCACGCAGGCGGCGCTGGACGGAGGGCAGGTCGCAATTCAGGTACTCGGCCTCTGGAATCATCTGCGTCAAAGTGGTTTTGCCCACGCGTCGCACGCCAGACAGCCAGATCACGGAGCGCCGGGCCCAAGCTGTCGCCAGTCGTTCCAGCCATATGCCCCTCAAAATCACAGACGCACTATACTTATGGCCCGCCAAATGTAAAGTATGATTTCAGCATAAATACTTGCGGGAGGGACAGGACACTGGTTACAGGTGTTCGCCGTCAAGGCTGGCGACAAATTCCGCCGGGTCGCCGAAACTCGGGGTCACCAACCCGTTGAATCGGTCGTGATCGCCGTCGCCAAGCCAATCCGTGCCTACAAGCTCCCGGCTTTGCGGATCCCAAGCAGTGAACGCCAAACTTGGGCAGAGTGCTTCCACGCTAGTCGCGAACCAGCTGAAGTTCGACCAGCGGTAGTTGCGATCCCAGAACTTCTTCAAGTTTGATGGACGTTGCGCGAGATGATGACCCGTCGCTGCAAGCCCTTGCAAGGATATACTCGCTGAAAGGTCTGTGGGACAGACGATGCTTCCTGGACGGAGAATGCAATGCTTAAGCGAGTGCGACTCGAGAACTTCAAGGCGTGGGAGGAGGTGGATTTGGACCTCGGCTCGGTGGCCGGGTTGTTCGGTGCGAACAGCGCTGGCAAAACGAGCCTTCTGCAGTTCCTGCTGCTGCTTAAGCAAACCCGGAACGCGACCGATCGGGGCTTGGTGCTTGATTTCGGAGGGACGGAAGCTCTCGTCGATCTGGCAACTTCGAGGATGTGCTGCATCGGCATGACCCGGAGTGGAAGCTTAGCTCGACGCTGGATTGGACGGTCTCGGACGACCTTAAGATTGCGGATCCCGATCAGCCCCGCTCGGAGCTGTTACGGGGCAATCGCCTTGCGAACCGGGGGGTAGTTGGTCTCCGGGATGGGAGTCCTTGGCCATGAAAGGCTGCCTGCTGCTCAGTCCACGAGCTCCGACGGCTCAGCTGCGGCTAAGCCACCTTGTCGCAGGACTGACATAGCCCGACGGTCAAACGTTGCCAGAACGGTTCCCCCAAGGCTCTCGCCTTGCCGGGCTATTGCGCCGTCGGCGAAATCGCCGCCGGATCGAAGTGCTCGGATGCCGGCCTCGACTGCGGGCCTGTCGGTGACAACCGTTTCAATGGCGCAGATTGCCTGAATCGTGTCCGCCACTTGGCTTGCAGTCTGTTGGTAGCTGCGCCTAAGCACCCAAGAGAACTCGCAAAAGACCGGGACTGGGATTGCCAGCACGGCTGCTTTCGTGAGCAGCGCCTCGGCTGCAGCGGCCTGTTCGGCATCGTCCCGCAGGACGGTGCGCAGCAGGACGTTCGTGTCCAGTGAGACATTCACTCCTCGCCAGCCCAACCAGCGGCCGCGGCTTCCCCAATCTCCTCCATCGTCAAGCGCTCCGTGTTCGACAGCGCCAGCAATCCGAAGATCGTTGATGCCGCTTTCCCCGGCTTCGGCCGCAGCTCGATGCGATGGTCGTTGAGCAGGTCGGCGCTGATCTTGTCGCCAGGCCGAACCCCGAGGTGCCGGAGCACTTCCTTGCGAAGCGTGACCTGTCCCTTGGCGGTAACGGTGAGGGCTATTGTCATGACGTGAAATCCAAGCGTGGAATGGCCGCCAAGGTAAGGCGATATGCCCTTACAGTCAAGTGCTGCGTGCTTCATGCGCGTGCCGGTGTTTGCGAGGACACGGATGAGTCATGCCGCGATGCCCCAGTGAGTGAGGGCGGAACTGTAAACAGCCGGCAACTGACGCCTCAGACCGACCGCATACGAACGGGCTGGCGTTGGTGGGCGGGGGATTGGAATTCGTGCTTCTGGACGAGTCGGTGTCTAGATTGGCAAGGCCCGGAAGAAGTGGCCCCGGTGTGGATCTATCGCGCCGCCGCCTGAACGCTCAGCGAATATGCACCGGTCGATACGTCGTAGCCGCTAACGCTCAGGTAGTAGGTTCCCGCCGCCACTGGCCTCGAAATTCGGAAGTTCAAGCTTGTTCCGCCGTCATCGTCATTTTCCAGGAGGTTCTGATTGCCGTCGAAAAGGCTTCCATAGGTGTCGGTGCCGCCGTTGGTTTCCACCGTCAAAGTGCTGGGCTGGGAGAGATCAAACCTGAAGAAGTCCTGATCCCCGCTTTGCTCCAGGTTGCCCGTGGTTGTGGAAGGGACGGCGACGATGCTCGCCTGCGCAAAGGCATCGCCGTGGTCGTCGCTGCCCGTCTGCGGCGCACCGCCGCCAGACACTTCCACGGGCACAGCCTCGGAGCAGTTGTTTCGCGTGCGCACTTCACCCCCAACGCGTTGGACGCAGGCGCCGAAGAAGTGGGTTCCGCCAACTGCTGGTGCGGTCAGCGACAAGGACTTTTGCACCTCGGCGCCGGAGGCCAGCGCAGCAACCGCATCGTCACCGACTTCCTCGTCGGCGGCGGAAACCGTGCCGTTGTCGGATCGGTAGTAGCGCAGCTTCGTGGGCGTTGCGTCGGCATCGCCTTGGTTGCGCACGACGACGCCAAGGGTGAACGCATCCCCCGGTTCAATCGCCTGGACATCGACCGTGGGCAGATCAACCACCAAATCGGGCGCTCCCGGCTGGCGCTCATTGACGGTGACCTCGATCGGCTCCGAGCAGTCATCTCCCCCGCCAACAACATCGTCGCCCTCGACGCAGGCGCCGTAGTAGTAGTTGCCGGGCGCTGCGGGAGCCGCCACGTCCAAGGCGAGGCTGCGGGTGCCGGCAGCGGGAAGCACTCCGACAGGGACCGACCCGACTTCGGAATCCGCCGCGGAAATCGACCGATCCCGGGACTGTAGGAATCGCACCGTCGCCGTAACGGAAGGGCCTGTGCCGCCGTTGCGCACCAACGCGCTCAGTCGGAAGGTTGCGCCCGCTGTTGGATGCGCGGTGCTTGACCAAACCCGCCGCATCGCGATCTCGGGGGCTGAGGCGGTCTCGCCAATGGCCGCACCCGCGCTTCTTGAGAACACCAAAATGCCTTGTTTGGCGGTGGCCAGGTACAGGTGCTCGCCGTCGGGGCTGGCGACCAGCTCCACCGGGTCGCCGAAGCCCGGGACCACCAGCCCGTTGAATCGGTCGGTGTCTCCCTCGCCAAGCCAATCCGTGCCCACAAGCTCCCGGCTCTTTGGATCCCAAGCGGCGGTGAATGCCAAACCCGGGCAGAGCACATCCACGACAACCGCATCGGGCCGGGCCGCCGCCAGCCGACAGACGTTCGACCAATGGTAGTCACGATCCCAGAACTCCTCCAAGGTTGACAGGCGTTGCGGAGACGACGGGCCGGTCAGGGCGAGCAGGGCGGTTGAGGTGTCGCGTTCGCCCACGAACAGGTGGGCGTCGTCTTCGGTGATGGCCAAATGCACCCGCCCCTCCGAGTAGTTTTGGATGGGTTCATGGTTCTGTCGAGTCAAGGCTCCGGATGCGGGGTCAACTTCATAGGGCACCAAAGCCGATCGAGTCGCCACGAACAGACGGCTGCCGTCGTTGGACAGCACGGCGCCCTTCGCTCCGGACGTCAGGGTCTCCTGCGCCACCAATCGCGGGGCCGCGCCGTCAATTGCGAATTGCTCGACTCCCGCCGGGGTCAGTCGGTAAACGCTCGACCCGTCGGGACTCATGATGAGTTGGATGGCGCAAGTTCCAGTGGTGCTGGCTTGCGACCGTTCGCCGAGCGCCTCAAGCGCCGGCCCGCCATCGACCTGTGCGTACCAGCGCCAAGCGCCGCAGTTGTTGGCGTACAGCCGATTCCGGCGCGAATCCCAAAGCAACGTCGCCGCGCTGAAGTCGAAGTCGGACTCGATCTGTTGCACCGGGTCGAGCCGTCCGCTTGCGGGATCCCGGCTGAACACGTGCAGGCCGCTGCTCGAAGCGAGATGCAACGCTTGGCCGTCGGCATCGATCGCCAGGCCCGCCGGCGCCCCGATCGCAACCGGACTTCCGCGCGAGTCCCGGTCGCCATCCGCAAGGTGCCCGACGTAATGCAGCCAGGTGGGCGCCGCGGTTGGGCGCCACCGCAGCTCGAACGCACCGCCTCCACCGCCCTCCGCAATCCCGAGGGAGATGGCGTAGCGGACGCCGGCTTCGGCCTCGAACACAACCTGCGCGCCGCCATCCCGACTGCGCTGGAATCGGCTGGAGGTCAGAACTTCACGACCGCCGAGTCCATCCGCGGACTCCCGGTACACCGTCAGCACCCGGGCATCCGAAGCATCGTCCAAAGCGAACTGGACCCACCCGGACTCGTCGGCTTCGTAGTCCCACCACAAGGTTTGACGGCCAACTTGCTCGCTTCTCTCGCCCGAGCCGGCAGTCGCAAACGTCGTCGAACCGGTGAGCGAGCCGACGGCGCCATTCAGCGCAACCGCACCGGAAGGCTCGTCGTTGACGGGCGTTGGGCCCCAGATCAACTTGCCTTGGGCCCGATACCAGCTCCTGACATAGGCCGCCTCGTCCTCCGCATTCAAACCCACCGCAATCCAGTAAACTTCACCCGCGGCAACGTCCAGAAGCGTGTCGAACGGCGCTCCCGGCCCGATTTCGGCAGCGAGCTCAAGGTCGGCGAGCCTTTGGCCGGTAAACAGCGTCAGGCGCAGCTTGGGGTAGCTTGGCCTTGGCTCGCCGAGATCGCCCAACCGCCAAGTGTAGAGGCCCGAACTGGGCGCCCGCCAAGCCCACCACAGTGTTTGGACGCCGGTAGCGGCCGGTTCGCCGGGTTGAACAGTCCCCTCGATGGAAGAATGGACTTCCTGTTCCGAGACTCCCCCATCAATCGCTTCGGCCAGTGCAAACGAGTCGTTCCGGGGGCGCGGTCCCGAAGGCTCCCAGCGCAGGGAGTAGTCGCCGCCATGGCCTGCGGCGTCGTTCTCGGCCACCGCAATGAAATATTCCTTCTCGGCGCCGACCGGAAACAGGGCATCGCTGCTTCCGGCTGAGACCAGCCGCAGCGATTCAATGGCATCACCCTCGAACGCCAGAACCCGCAGCCCCCCGGCCTCGAACTGCCAATTGCCGTCCCGCGGCGCCGTCCAGCGGTACCAAGTGGTCGCCGCCAAAGTGCCCAACGACTCTCCCGACTCCAGCGTCGCACCGGCGCTCGAACCCCCAATCACGCCCGATTCGCCCTCGAGAACGACGGCATCCCGGAGGTCATCGTTGGCGGGCCGCTCACCGGGAGACCAACTCAAGGCCAACTCGGCGCCGCGGGCGTAGCCACCCACGCGGACGTAGTACTTGCGGCCCCGCTCGGCACGGACGGTCGCGGTCCAGGGGCCAGCTGCCAATTCGCGCAGTGCGGCCACCTGCTCGCCCCGGTAAATCCCGATCCGTTCATATCTGGCAACATCGCCACGGGAACCAAAGCCGGGGTCAAGGGTTGGCACGCGGAACCGGAACAGGCCATCGGCGGGTGCGGTCCAAACGTACCAAAGGGAACTGGCGGGCCGACCGCTCCGAGAGTCCCACACCGGCTCCCCCGGCTCCGGCGAGGCGTGCAGAAGGTCCAGGCTGACGGAGCCTTGGGCGCCCTCAATCGGGGTGGCCGTCTTGAAAGCGTCGTTGCCGGGCCTTGCAATCGCCGCTGTCTCTGCGGCGCCAATGGCGACCGAAGTCGATCCGGCGCGCGCGTTCCAAGCGGTGGCCGTCAAGTGCAGATGCGCCGCATCATCAATTGGCGCTGCGGCCAAGGCAACGCGCAGCATCACCTTCAGCCTCTCGCCAACCGCAATTTCGCCGATCGGGATTTGCGCCCCAAGGCTGATGGGGTCGGGGTTGAACGCCGAACTGCTATGGCCGCGCGGCACCGGAATTGAAATGTCGTCTTCGAGATCTACCGGGATGCCGTCTTCCCGAAGCACGGTCGCGCCCTTAATGGTGAGAAGATCATGGCATGGCGTTTCCCCAACGGCACGACAGTCGATGTGCAGCCGCGCCCCCGCAGCCACGTAGGAATCGGCGCTGACCTCAAGCGTCAATTCGTGCTCGCCCGCGCCGGCAATGCGGCTGCGGCTGGCCTCGACCGCCAGTGTCGGCGTCGAGTTCCCCCGAATCACCGTCCAAGCCAGCGCCGCCCGGGGCGCCTGCGTGTAAACACGGCGCGCCTGCACTTTGGCGCGGTAGCGGCCGGGCTCGGGGTTTCTTACGATAATCCATTCAACGTTGTCGATTCGAGAGCGGGACGCATGCTCGCCGCAGGCCACCGCCGCGCAGTCCGCGTCCCGGTCAAGCCACAGGTCAAGGTCGTTGAGCACCGTGCTTGATATGGCGTCGGCGGGCGGCTCGTCCCAGGTCATCACCAAGTCCAAGCGGCTGGCGCCGGGCGGCACTTCAATGTCGTGCCAAGCGTATTCGCCATCCGCCAAATCCGACGTTGCGCTGCCGCTGTGCCACCCTTCCGGAAGGTTGCGGTTCAGCACCGTTGTGCGCGCCGAAACCTTGCCCATCCCGTAGCGGGCTTGCCAAGGCCCCGGCCCGGAGGAGTTGTGCAACGGAAACCCCGCGTCCTCGGCAAGCCAAGGGTCAGGGCGGATCGCGCTCGCCATCAGCCGAGCCCGGGTCAACGCCGGACGTTCGCGATGGGCCGGCGCCGCGTCCATCAGCAAGGCCGCGACGCCTGCCACTGCGGGTGAGGCCATGCTCGTGCCGCTGAATTTCTCATAGCCCCAACGGCTTCCGCCGCCCGCCGCGGAGTTGAGCCCCACGCCTGCCCCCACCACATTGGGCGCCAAGCGCCCGTCGGCGGTCGGCCCGTGGCTGCTGAACGCCGCCAACGCGCCGCCGTCCGTTGCGGCGCCGACTGCCAGCGCGTTCTTGGCGGCGCCGTAGTTGGAAAAGCCGTGGATGTCTGAGTTGGATTGGGCCACCACGTAGAGCTGCCGGTGGCGCCACACCACGGCATCGAGCTTGCGGGCGCCGCTGTCGCGCCCCTCGAAGTGCCGCGCCGAAGCCGATAGGCTCATGTTGACGATCAGCGGCTTCACCGACTCGGTCGAACCGGTCTCCGTACGACAATCGGATGCCCGGGCGAGGTAGTTCATGCCCAATCGAATGCCGTCCCCGGATCCTGATCCGCTGGAGTTGAGAACCTTGGCGAATCGGATGTGCCGGACGCCCGGCGCCATGCCGGCGAAGCGTTGCTCGGCAAAGCCGTTGCCCGCGACGGTGCCGGTCACGTGGGTTCCATGCCCGTCGGCGTCCACCCATAGGTCGTCCTCCTCAATGATCGGACCGTTGGGTGCGCCCGAGCGCGGGGTGTAGGCGAAATTTGCGCCGCAGATGCTGTCCCGGTGCATGGCGATGTCCGGGTGATTGACGTTGAGCCCCGTATCCATGACGGCGATTGGCACCGAGGCGCCGTCCGTGCCGACGAAAATGCCCGGTGCGCCGTCATGCGAGCGCAGGACATCCGCCCCCATGGCGGGCACGGCCGTGTCGTGGGCGGCCTGCACCACGGGGATGGGTTCAACCGACAACACGAAATCCGCCTTCGCCAGCGCTTCGATGACGGCAACGTCCGCATTGGCGCGATAGACGCGCAGATCCTGATCGTAGCCCCCAACGACCGCTCCCATCGCTTGCATCGCCCGCCGCCATTGGCCGTCTCGGTCGTCGGCCATTAAGCTGACGTAAACCGGTGTTTCCTCGCCGACGGGACTCGCTCCCCAGTCCTTGAACCCCGACAGCTTTGCGTCCGTGGGCACGGCGCCCAGGCCGGCAACCGAAGCGAGCGCCCGAATCGCTTGCAGGTGTGCCCGGTCAGCCGGCAGCCGGGCGCGGATCACGCGTCCAGAACCGCCTTCCACAACCCTGCCGAAACCGGCTACTCCACGCTCCATGCCTCGCCGATTGGCAACATCGCCGAGCCAGATCCAGCCAAAGGACCAGTCGCGCCCAGCCGCGGCCGCCTGGCGCAGAATCGCGGCGTCACCCTCGGACGAATCCAGCCAAGCCGGGACATTGTCGTCCAAGGCCCCGCCGCGCTCCTGCCGATCGATCCGGCCCTTGGACATTTCCCCGCCGTGTTCAACAAAAGCGTAGTTTGCCGGTGGTCTTTTGGGTGAGTTTTCAGGCGATGGCTGCGCGTTGGCGTCACGCCGGGAAACGTTCGGAGCGGTTTGGGCTAGTGGCGGAGAAAACTCGCCGCGACTCTCAGCAACGATGCGGGCCTTGGCGTCCCCAAGGATGCGCTCAGCGTCCGTTTTGGTGGCCGTGGGAACGTTTGGCCCCTCGCGGAACCGGTCCTGAGCGAGCATCGCGACGGCGCAGCAAGCTGCCGCCAATGCCGTTGCAGCAGCTTTTCGCAGGTAGGAGCCGTTTGGGCGGGGACTCAACAGGGCCGCCTAAAGAAGATTTGATTGGGTTGAGGCGCCTTGCACTGCATCACCGCTCTCCCGAGTTTGTGCATTGCGACTATAACCCATTGGCAGCAGTGGCGCGGTGGCAAGTCGATTTCGATTCGCCCAAGGCGGACGCCACCGCTTACGTTCGAGGTGATGAACCGCGGCGCCGTCGATCCGAGCCGGCTTGTCGGTTGCAGGGCAGGCGCTAGTGATGCCATGCGTAGCGCCAGTCAAGCCTCCCCGGCAGGAAGCAATTGAATTAGACTCACGACATGGACGGCATACACGACTTGGGCGGCAAGCACGGCTTCGGGCGGATCGTCAGCGAGCCCAACGAGCCGGCCTTCCACGAACGTTGGGAGGCGGTGGTGTTCGCCATGTCGAACGCGTTGGGCGCTGCCGGGGTGATGCGCAACATCGATCAGTTCCGCCATGCCGTGGAGCGCATCGATCCGGTGGCCTACCTCGACCACGGCTACTACGGCCGTTGGCTGGGCGGCATTGAGAATTTGCTGGTTGAGGCGGGGCTGGTCACCCAGCGGGAGATTGATGATCGGGTTCGGCGCGCCGGCGGCGCGCTTGGGCGGGTGGCTGCGCGGCCATCGGACGCGCCGGACCGAATCGACCGCGCGCCGGAGGACGTGGGGGCGCGGCGGCCGGTTGCGGATGCGCCCAAGTTCGCCGTTGGCGACGCCGTGGCCACGCGGGATGTGCCTTCGGTCGGCCACACCCGTCTGCCTGCCTACGCCCGGGGCAAGCCGGGCGAAGTGGTCGCCTGGCACGGCGGCTGGATCCTCCCGGATGCCAACGCCCACGGCGAAGGCGAGCGGCCCGCCCATCTGTACACCATTCGGTTGCCCGGCCAAGTGCTTTGGGGCACCGGCGCGGAGCCGGACGCCGCAGTGTGCCTGGATCTGTTTGAGCCCTACTTGGAGAAGGCGGCCGAACCATGAGTCAAGCGAAGCCCCAGGCCCTACGGGCCGAGGCCCTGGAGTCCATCCTCATTGAGCGGGGCTTGCTCAAGGCCGAGGCCGTGGATGAGGTCATCGCCTTGTTCAACGAGCGCGTCGGCCCCATGAACGGCGCCCAGGTCGTGGTCAAGGCTTGGCGCGATGCGGACTTCAAGGCGCTGTTGCTGGCGGATGGCACCGAGGCGATCAAGCGCTTCAACTTCGGCGGCGGCCAAGTGGATAAGCTGGTGGTGGTGGAGAACACGCCGACGGTCCACAACGTCGTGGTCTGCACCCTGTGCTCCTGCTATCCGTGGGCGCTGTTGGGCCTGCCGCCGCGCTGGTACAAGGATCCGGCCTACCGTTCGCGGGTGGTGCGCGAGCCGCGGGCGGTGCTGGCGGAGTTCGGCGTCGAATTGCCCTCGCGCACCGCAGTTCGGGTCTGGGACTCCAGCGCTGAGGTGCGCTACCTGGTGCTGCCCCAAGCCCCGCAGGACGTTGCCCACCTGAGTGAGCAGGCGCTGCTCGACCGCGTCAGTCGCGACGCCATGATCGGGGTGGCGCTCTAGCGGGACCTTGAACTTTGGAAGGCAATGGGAAGTTCGCTCTGGAGGGCCCGCTGGCGCCACCGATGGCCAACGGTGAATTGGCCTTCGCCGAACCTTGGCAGGGCCGCGTCTTCGGCATGGCTTGGGCGCTCTGCGAAAGCGGTTGCTTCGAGTGGCCGGAGTTTCAGGCCAGCCTGATTGAAGCCATCGCCCGCCACGAGGGGCAGCAAAGTGTCGGGCGGGACGAGGAATGCGCCTACTACGACCGCTTCCAGGAAGCCTTGGAGGCGCTGTTGGTCGGCAAGGGGATGGCCACCGGCGCGGCGCTGGAATCCCGCCAGCAGGCGCTTGCCGAGCGACCCCACGGCCACGACCACTAAATCGCCTGCCGCCGCAGGCGGCGCACAGTGAGATTCGGGACGCTCGCCAGGGACTCCGAGTTTCGCGCCGGCGAAACTCGATCACGCCGCCGCAGGCGGCGCACAGTGAGATTCGGGACGCTCGCCAGGGACTCCGAGTTTCGCGCCGGCGAAACTCGATCACGCCGCCGCAGGCGGCGCACAGTGAGATTCGGGACGCTCGCCAGGACTCCGAGTTTCGCGCCAGCGAAACTCGATCACGCCGCCGCAGGCGGCGCGTGTGCCATAATCCATCTTTTGCCCTTGGAGGACTCCAATGAATCCAGCCGAAGATGCGGCTAGGTCGGCCGCGTCGGCTTATGTGCCCGCGTTCCAGCTCACGGACGGACAGCCGCCGCCCATCGCCGCCAACGGTGGCCGCTCCTATGCGTCATTCGATCGGGATGGGGATGCCGGAACCGGGGCGGCGATGGAGGCGGCTTTATCCCAAGTTGCCCAAGGCCAAGGACAGGCCGTTACCGACATGATCGAGAATGCGCCGCCGGGCCCCATCGAAACCCAATGGGGCATCGGATTCCGCCGTTACGCGGAGTGCCTGGACTACATTCGGGCCAACAACATCGAGGCCCCGGAAGGCGGCGTGGCGCTGCCGTTGCGCTACACGGTTTACGAGCAGCCGTCCTACTCGGTCGTCTCCTCCAACGCCCTGTGGCGGGATCTCGTCCGCAAGACCGAGGCCGAGGCGTTGCGCAAGGACGAGCACGACAACAACCGCCGCTGCCTCTACTTTCCGCAGGTGCTGCGCGATGCGCGGCGCATTGGGGAATACCACGATGGCCTGTCGCCCCACAGTCCCGAATGCATGGACCGGCTGGGCGTCGCCTTGGCGCACTGTGAATCGAAGTGCCGCAACTTCTACGATGCCGCTGAAGTGGAGCGGGTGTTCTATCCGGAGATGGAGCGGCTCCTGCTGGCTTTCTTCCCGGACGCGACGGATGCGCTCGTGTACAACCATGACGTGTTCGACAAGGACTACGAGGGCGACCGAACGGAGGACCAGGACAACAAGAATCCGGGCGTGAACGCCTTCTACGCCAACCTCGTTCACAACGACCTGAACGACAACAGCGGCCGGGTGCGCTGCCGCGAGCTGCTGACCCGCAACCTGCGCAACTTCGGGCGCGAGCAGCATTGCACGGAGGCGGAGGCCGACGCCAAGATGTCGCGCCGCTTCATGTCGATCAATCTCGCCAAGCCCATGGAGACGGTGCGCCAGAACCCCTTCGTGCTCTGCGCTTGGCCGTCGTTCGCCGACCAGCCCTACATCACCAACTACCGCATCTACGACGACCGCGTGGGGGAGACCACCCGTTTCACCTACCGCCCTGAACACGAGTGGTATTGGGTGCCGCAGCAGACCCCGACCGAGGTCTCGATGCTCAAGTGCTATGACTCCGTCACCGATGGGTCCGTCTCGCGCTGGTCCTTCCACAGCGCCTGCGTCGATCCCTCGGCGCCGGCCGATGCGCCCTGCCGAAAAAACGTGGTGGTCCGCTCGTTCGTATTCTTCTGAAGACTTTCTGGACTTTCTTGAGACCTCTTGCCAAGATGCCCACTGTCTTGACAGCAGTGTGGAGTCATCATGCCCGGCCCCCAACCTGAAGGTTCGACCAGCAGTCAGCGGCGCGGATCTTCTCGGCATACTCCTGCTGCGTTGCCGCTGAGGGCCGGCGAGCAGCTGACGCGCCGCGAGTTCGAGCGCCGCTACTTGGCGAACCCAAACATCAAGAACGCGGAACTGGTCGAGGGGGTCACGCAAGTTCGGGAGCCCGTGGGCTTCTACAACCACAGTCGGCCGCATTCCTCGATTGCGGGCCTCCTGTTCGCCTACGCCGCGTACACCCCCGGCGTTTCCGCCGTGGTTGAGCCCACCGTGCGGCTGGACCGAAACAATGAACCGCAGCCGGATGCAGCCTTGCTCATCGAAGCGGCTGCCGGCGGTCAGTCTCGCGTCGATCGGGACGGCTACATTGCCGGCGCCCCGGAACTGGTTGTGGAGGTCGCCGCGAGCAGCGTTGCCCGCGACCTGCAGCGCAAATTCCACGCCTACTGGCGCAACGGCGTGCGCGAGTACGTTGTTTGGCGCACGCTCGATAATCGCATCGACTGGTTTGAATTGGCCGACGGCCAATTTGAGCCGCAGCCGCCTGACTCAGAGGGACTCATTCACAGCACCGTGTTCCCAGGCCTGCGCTTGGCGGTTCCTGCGTTGCTCAACAACCAAATCGCCCAGGCGCTGGAAGCTCTTAACGAAGGGATTGGCAGCGATCCCCATAAGGCCTTTGCGGCTCGTCTTGAAAGCAACTTAGGGAGATCAGCCCATGTCAATTCCTGATTTTCAGTCACTGATGCTTCCGATACTCAAAGTGTTGGCCGGTGCTGGGGACCGAAGGATTTCCCAAATTCGCGAACAGGTCGCCACTGCCCAAGGGCTCTCTCCTGAAGATCTTCAGGAAAAGTTGCCGAGCGGTCGGGAGTTGGTCTTCGCGAACCGTGTGGGATGGGCACTGACCCATATGGGAGCCGCTCGACTATTAGAGAGAATCGGGAGGGGAATTTATCGTATCACGCATGAGGGTGAAAGCCTGTTGTCTCGCGAGCCTTTGCGCATAGATAAGAAGCTACTTCGAGAGTACCCTGAGTATCGGGAGTGGCGGCAGGGGCGGCAGAGGGAGAAAGGTTCGATCGCTAGTGCGGATGTGGCGTCTTTGGACGAGAACAGCTCTGACACCCCGGAGGAAGCAATAGAAAAGGCTATCGGACAGTTAAATGATGTTTTGACAGACGAAGTGCTGAAGCGGATCCGCAGTGCGTCGCCTGCGTTTCTCGAAGGGGTGGTCGTGGATCTTATGGTCGCGATGGGCTACGGCGGCGGTAATCCCGCGATGGGTCGCGTAACGGGAGGTCCGGGCGACGGGGGCATTGATGGTATGATCCGGCAGGATGCGCTCGGATTGGACGAAATTTACATGCAGGCGAAGAGGTATGCTGATGACCGTCTTGTGCCAAGAGATGACTTACAGAAATTCGTAGGCGCAATCGATGCCAGAGGCGGGAACAAGGGCGTTTTCGTCACCACCTCCAGTTTCAGGGACAATGCAAAAAAGTACGTGAAGCAGAGCCAGAAGCGGATCATCTTGATCGACGGCCCCGAACTCGCGCGTCTGATGGTTCGCCATGGCGTCGGTGTTCGAGTGCGAAAACGTTACGAGATCAAGCAGATCGACGAAGACTACTTCGATCAGGAAACGTAATAGGCCGCGCTGTGGTCTTGGAACGATTTCCGCGTAGTCAGGTGTGTTCGGACAGGAGACTCAGAAGCGGTGAGTTTATGTAGAGATTCTCGCGCCCCGCCTTGAACTCCTCAAGAAAACCTTCGGCAACGAGGGCTTTCAAGTAAAGGGCAGCCGTCTGGCGTTGGGCGATGCCCGCTTCAACCAAGTCGCTTATCCGGCAATAGGGGTTTATGAAGATCCGTTCCGCCAGTTCATGGGAGTAAACCCGAGGCAGCTTCTGCCGAATTGCGTCAGCCGTTTCATCGCGCAGTTCCCTGATTGCATGGATCTTTGCTGAAGTCCATTCAGCGGTCTGTCTGACCGCCTCCAGCATGAAGATGATCCACTTTTCCCAAGCCTGTCGGGCCGTCACTTCAAGCAGATGCTGGTAGTACAGCGCTTTGTTCTGAATGACATGCCGGCTGAGGTAGAGGATCGGAATGTCAAGCAAACCCTTGTCAACCAGA
Source organism: Gammaproteobacteria bacterium (assembly GCA_026709365.1). Taxonomy (GTDB): domain Bacteria; phylum Pseudomonadota; class Gammaproteobacteria; order Pseudomonadales; family Azotimanducaceae; genus Azophilus. The sequence continues at coordinate 1,572 of JAPOTD010000090.1, read as the reverse complement.
TAGAGCAGGTTCAGCACACGTCCAGTGCGTCCGTTTCCGTCGATAAAGGGGTGAATCGCTTCGAACTGATAGTGCATCACCGCAAGGCGGATCAAAGGGTCCGTCTCATCGGCGTCGTGGATGTAGCGCTCCCAGTTGGCCAGTTTGGCCCGAAGAACGCCTTCGCCTTCCGGCAGTGTGTACATGACCTCGTTGCTGGTCTCACTAATCAGCGCCGTCCCCGGGGTCTTGCGAATGTCCAGGTTCATGCTCTATGGATTGGTTTGGGATAAGCCTGCCGGAAGCCCGGAGTTCCGAAAGTGCGGCGCGTGCGCCGATGCAGCGGCGCAGAACTGCTTTGGTTTCAATGTCCGCCTTGGGCGGCAGGTTCGGAAGGCCATTGAAGGGACGATTGGGGTCGAAGTCCATGTCTGGTCTATCCTGCCCCTCGTGGGGAAGTCTGCTGGATATGTCGATTTCATCGACATGTCAAGCAAACGTGTCGATAAATTTCGATTTTATCGACACGTTTTGACGTGCGAAAGGTCTCAGTTGGCGCCTAAACCCGCCTGCTCGCGGGACAGAGCCGACGTTCGCAGAGTGCTTGCGCTGCCCTTGATCGTGAACGGCTCGATGGCGTGACGGCCCATCACGGCGAGCGCCGTGCGTTCGTTTGCGGATTTCGCCGCAGTCGCAACCACGACCCCGGCAGCGTGGCCGTTGGCGCCGCGCAACTCGGCCCCGACGTGGGGTTGGTCCTCCGTCCAAGCCAGCGTTGTCAGCTTCCGCTTGACCTCGCCCCGGTGCTGGGCGCGGGCCACGACTTCCTGGCCGAGGTAGCAGCCTTTGGCGAAGCTCACCGCGCCGAGTTCGTCGAGCGCCAGCATCTGCGGCAGGAAGAACCCGGAGGTGGCGGTTTCCAGCCAAACCTCCCGCCTGGCTATCGCGGCGTGGCGCCAGTCGTTGGTGGTGAGCGTTGGCCCCGCCGCCAGGAGCCTCTCAGCTTCGTTGACGCCCTCGCCCGGCAGCAGCATGATCTGGCGTTCCGCGTCGAGGTCGCGCGCGGGTGCGGGAAGGTTCAAGCCCATGGCGCCGATTAAGGTGCAGTGCGCCGTCGCATCACTGGCCCGGGTCTTCGAGAACGCCAGATAGGGCGCCAGAAAGGACAGGGCCAAGGCGCAGAGGCTCCGATGGACAATGATCGTCACCCGTTCGTCCTCGCGCCAGGCGTAGCCGGTAAGTACGGTGCGGCCCTTGATGTTGCACATTGCGGTGAAGGCCGGCTCGCCGCCGAGGGCGTCTAGGTCGATGGTGAGGTAGCCTTGCAGAAACGCCGCCGAGTCCGGTCCGTCGAAGGTGAGTGCGCCCAGGTCCTCAAGCGCCAGCGCGCCGGTGTTTCCTTCGGCGCCTGCGGTTGCGGACGTGCGAGATGTCTGCGGCGGGTTGCCGACCATGGCCATTGCCGGGCGGTTGCAAGCTGAGGCAGGATTGTTGCCCGCTTTGGGTCGGTTGTCGAGGCGCGCCCGCTAAGCGGGCGCGTTGGAGTTTCGCTGCGCGAAACTCCGCGCTCGTCGCCTAGGTCGGATTCCGGTA
>JAPOTD010000001.1 GCA_026709365.1 Gammaproteobacteria bacterium | reverse complement strand
AGGAGTTGCGCGGCAAGAACGACCAGCTCACCGCCGCGTTGGACGAGCTGCGCCAAGCGCAAAACCGAATCGTTGCGCAGGAGAAGCTCGCTGGGTTGGGCGAGTTGGCCGCCGGAGTCGCGCATGAAATCAGGAATCCCCTGAATTTCGTGTTCAACTATGCGGAAGTGTCCAGCGAATTGATTGAGGAGTTGAACGAGGAGCTGGCAGCGCAGGACAACGGCTTCACTGAAGCGCAAAAGCAGTTGATCGAGCCCATCCGCGCGGAGCTGGACGACAGCCTCAAACGCATCCGCTCCCACGGTGGGCGCGCCGACCGCATCGTGCGGGACATGCTCAAGATGGGCGGCGCCACCGGTGAGCGGCAGCCCACGGACATAAACAGCTTGGTGGCGGACCAAGTGCGCCTCGCCCTGGAAGTCGCCCGGGGCGGGGATGAGGCGCCGCCGCTGGACATCGAGCAGGATCTCGACGCCGGCGCCGGTGAGGTCGAGATCGTTCCCCAAGACATTGGCCGGGTGCTGCAGAACTTGATCCTCAATGCGAGGTACGCGGCGGAGGAGCGGCGTCTTGCGGAGGAGCAGGCGGGCAAGGTCCATGAACCCAAGGTGCTCGTCAGCACGCGTCGCTTGGATGAGCGCTTGGAGGTCCGTGTTCGTGACAATGGCACGGGCATCCCCGATGACGTGGTCGAAAAGATGTTCAATCCGTTTTTCACCACCAAGCCCACCGACAAGGGCACCGGTTTGGGTCTGTCGCTGTGCAACGACATCATGCGCGGCCACGGCGGCGCCATTCGCGTCGATACCCAAACCGGCAGCCACACTGAGATGATCGTTGAATTGCCGCTGGCGCAATTGCCCCGTGCCTGAACTCGGCATGTCGCTGGCCACCCCCCTCAACACTTGGGGAAGCGCTTGAAAGTAGAGCGCCGCGGCCGCCCCTTCAATGCCGAGTAGCGAGTTGAGGCCCTTGATCCGGCCAGCTTTGTCGCCGAGCCGCTTTAAGTCCTTGAGCACCGGTCCGGCGTCCTCCGTGCCTCGCCAGTTGCGGCGCAGCAGGATACGGCTGTTGCCGATCTTGGCCTGCACCCAGCCCCGCGCCAAGCGCAGGCAGATGCCAACGAGGGAGCGCCGCGAGCACTTGGGGCTACCCTCAAGCGGCGGCGGTACCTGCCCGCCTTGCACGACGGTACGCAACAGGCGCAAGGACTACCGCGTCAGCGAACGCAGTTCTTCATCGAAGGGGATGCGCACCCGCTCCTTGGAGCCGGCGAAGTACAGAACGCCCTCCGAACAGCGATAGCCGTGGTCCTCCAACGGCAGGCCCTGCGCGCATAGCTCCACCCGCAGGGGCAGGGCGGCTTGGATGGGCGCATCCTGAGGCTGGGTTTCAGAGGGTGGGAATCGACGGGTTGTTGAAGCCATGGTTGGCTGATGTCGTTTCATTGAATCCAAGGACCTGCCCTCGGGCTGACGTGGAATTTTGCGAGGCCCAGGGCTCGGAAGATTGCTCGGAAGCGCTCGGAAGGCGAAGTGCTTCCGAGTCTTCTTCCGAGTTTGGGACAAGTGAGTTTGCATGGCGGACGGCGGATCGGGCAGGGTGCCCTAAGCGAGAATCGAACTGATGGATATAGGATGGGCTTATGCCGGGAAGTACTTCCGTTTCGGATCTTGAGGCCCACTTCCGATTTCGACAGCTAGGCCGCGCTTGACTAGCTTTGCGAGACGCGCCCGCGTCGCCCGTGGCGACAGTCCGATGACAAGCGCGATTTCACGGGTTTGACTGCCGTTGGCATCCAACTCACCAAGGATGGCTTGGTCTGTGGCGTCAATCTCAGGTTCGACTACTTGCTGCGTCCGTAGAGTGACGCGCAGCCGTTGGCCCACCTCCTCCCAGACGGGCCACGGCAACCCAAACTCCCGGCATGCGGCAATCATCCGCTGAGCGCCGCTACCCCAGTGCTCGACCAACCGGATTTCGTGGAACACGCGTCCGATCACCCGATTGCGCAGCTTGGAGACGCCCCGAGGCAGGTCTTCAAGCGTAAGTCCGAACGGCAACAGGCCGGGGTTTTCGACTTCCAGTCGATCATTGAACACAGCTACGCGAACGGGTGCGCCGCGCTGCGAGTAGTCCGCGTGAGCCACGGCGTTTACTAACGCTTCGCGCACGGCTACAGGAGGCAGTTTCCATTGGGGTTGACGGTGAACACGGTCGAATTCGACGCCGGACGCCAAGTGCCGCTCGACAAAATCCAAGGCTGCGGGAATGGTTTCCGCGAGCGGCATCCTCAGTTCCGCCTGATCCACTATTCGGGCCCGATCTGTGCCCATGAATCGTCCGGCTTGCACCCAAGCGTCGGGAAAGTGGGTAAGGCGTTCGCGCCCGTAGAGCAGAATGCCTCCGACGGTGGGCACCTTGCGCCCTTGGTAAACAGTGCGTAGTCCCAAGACATCGAGGTCGCGCTCAGTGAGTTTCCTGAACTCGGCAAAGGACTCGGAAGCAGCTCGGAAGTCCAGCGCTTCCGAGTCGAGATTAAGCATGGGGCCTTCGTCGAAGGAATGGCGAAGCGAGTAACGACGCAGTTCGGCGATGAGATCGGCATCTGCCCGACGGTTGGTTGAACCCACGCGAACATAGGTTCCGTTCTCGGGCTCGCTGCCGAGGTGGTGCGGCCGGTTGGGGCTTGGGTGAACTCGTACCGCGAGAACATGGCTGCTGCGGTACCGCAGGATCTCGATATCGGGCAATAACCGGGGCGAGATCGTGTCACAGATCAGGTTGGCGACCTTCTCCTCCAAGGCCAAAGGATCGTTGACGCCCCGCACGTGACGGGTTTTGTCCTCCACACCGATGAGAATCGTCCCGCCGGCGGTGTTGGCAAAGGCCACGACTGAGCGCAGAATGGGATTGGGCGAAGACAGTTCGCGCTTGAACTCCAAGGTTTTGCCCTCGGGTTGACGTAGAATTTCAACGATGTTCATGGCTCGGAAGATTACTCGGAAGCGCTTGGGAGGCAAAGTGCTTCCGAGCTCAGGGGGACTGGTAGGCGGGGCGAATGCCTAATTTTGAGACGCCAAGAGGTGGGCGGCCCACCGCGATGGTCACGCTACGATTCGCAGTTGCCGTGCGGGGGCCGCTGATGTTGGGGCGCACAAGCCACGAGGGCGGTGGGCTGTTTCATGCTATGGCATCTCCTCCTGCCCGAAATTCAGGATAAGGAACGCTTCGAAGTTCTCGCTCCCCGTGAACTTCCCGCTCCTGTTAGCCATTGCTCGGCTAAAGCGCTGGAGAGCTTGCTTCGGCCATGCGCCAAACGGAGCCACGACGTTTGGGAACACTGGGACAGCGGGGTGCCTATGCCTGATAATCGACCCAAGTAACCGCAATGGACCCATTACCATGCCCAGAACCATCCTGATCACTGGCGGTGCCCGTGGCATCGGCCGGGGCATCGCCCGTGCCTTCCTCGCCAACGGCGATTACGTGATGATCGCTGACTTGCCCGACGGCGGCGAGTGGAACTACGACTTGGCCAGCACGGCGGACCGCAAGCAAACCTTGGCCGAGGCCGAGTCCCTTGGCGAAATCGCCGCCATCGACCTCGACGTCACCGACAAGGCTAGCTGCGAGGCCGCCGTGCGGGCGACGGCGTCCCGCTTCGGGGGGCTGGACGTGTTGGTGAACAACGCTGGCGTTCTGCAGTCCGGACCCATCGAGGAGTTCTCCGAGGGGGATTGGGAGCAGGTGTTCGCGGTCAATGTCAAGGGCGTGTTCCTGATGACCCAAGCCGCGCTGCCGGAACTCAAGGCCTCGTCCGATGCCGCCATCGTCAATACGGCTTCCATTGCCGGCAAGCGGGGCTTTCGCAACTTGGCAGCCTACTGCGGCTCCAAGTTCGCCGTGGTCGGCATCACCCAAGCCTTGGCGACGGAACTCGCGCCCACCGGCATTCGGGTGAATGCCCTGTGCCCGGGCATGGTGGGCACGGCCATGTGGCTGGAACACCTGTTGCCCGCCAACACCGCTGACGCAGCCGATCAACAGCGGCACTTCGAGGAGGCGATGGCCTCGATGATTCCCCTTGGCAGGCCGCAAACGGTGGAGGACATGGGGCAGGCCGCCGTCTATCTGGCCGGTGCCGCAAACGTCACCGGCGTGTCCCTGAGCGTGTCGGGCGGCTATGAGATGAACTGACCCGGGCTGTGCCCATGGGCTGTGCTGCGGCCTTTCGCATCCCCCGTAGCGTTTTACGGCGCGTCCGTGAACAAACGCCGGCTTTTGCCCATCGGCATTCAAGCCTTCCGCAGGATTCGGGAGCGGAACGGCCATGCCGGGCGCACTGCCGAGTCGAGTGTGCATGGGTTCAGAAACAACTCGAACCTGACCCACGCAGTGAGCGCAGTGTTGAATCCCCAACGGCGTTGCTGCACTATGCCTTCCCCTCAAAGGCTTCTCCGCGCTCGTAGCTCAGCTGGATAGAGCACTGGGCTTCGAACCCAGGTGTCGGGGGTTCGAATCCTCCCGGGCGCGCCACTCAACCCTTGCAGCCAAGGGTTGCAGGCCATCCATTGGAGCTTGACCATGGACCAACCGCTGGCCGGCGTCACGGTGCTCGACTTCGGGCAAATCTACAACGGTCCCTACTGCGGGTTCCTGCTCGCGCAAGCGGGGGCGCGCGTCATCAAGGTGGAATCGCCGATTGGGGAGCCGTTGCGGGCTCGGGGCGAGCCTTCGACGGCCAGCTATGCCTTTGCCCTGCTTAATGCGGGCAAGGAGGGCATCACGCTCAACATCAAGTCCGCGGCGGGGCAGGCGATCCTGAAGCGTCTGGCGCGGGAGGTGGACGTGGTGCTGGAGAACTTCGCGCCCGGCACCATGGACCGTTATGGGATCGGCGCATCGGCGCTGCGCCGGGAAAACCCGCGGCTGATCTACGCCGCCGGCACGGGCTACGGCGCCACGGGGCCGCATCGGGACTATCTGGGCATGGACCTCACCATCCAAGCCATGTCCGGCATCATGAGCATCACCGGGCGGGAGGACACGCCGCCGCTCAAGTCCGGTGCGGCGCTGTGCGACTTCTTCGGCGGGGTGCACCTCTACGGCGCCATCGTCAGCGCCCTCTACCAGCGCCAAAGAACCGGCGAGGGCGCCATCATCGACATCGCCATGCAGGATACGGTCTTCCCGACCCTGGCAACGGCGCTGGGCGCGTACTACCTCAACGGCGAGCAGGGTCCGCGCCACGGCAACCGGCACCCGGGCCTGAGCCTGGCGCCCTACAACGTCTATCGGGCCAGGGATGGCCACGTGGCCATGATCTGCATTCGCGAAGGGCACTGGCGCCGGCTCATCCAAGCCATCGGCCAGCCGGAGTTGGGGGAGCGGCCGGAGTTTGCTGACATGGCTGGCCGGGCTGCGCACATTGATGCGGTGGATGCGCTGGTGGAGGCTTGGACTGAGCAGCGCACCCGTGATGAAATCTTCCGCACCATGCAGGCGCACCGCGTCATTTGCGCTTCGGTGCAGACTCTGGAGGAGGTGGTCAACGACCCGCACCTGCACGAGCGCGGCACCTTGGCATGGCGGGAGCATCCGGGCCTGGGGCGGATCGCCCTGTGCCGCACGCCGTTGCGCTACCAAGGGATGACGCCCCCGGAACTCACCGACTCGCCCGCTCTTGGAGCCGACACCCAGCGCGTGCTGCGGGAATTGGGTGGCTACGGCGAAGAGGAGGTCGAGGCCCTGCGGCAGGCCGAAGCCTATTGATGCTTTGATTTCAGGCGTTAACTTCGGGAAAAGGCGGACGCCGCGCGACTGCCCGCCCTTAACCCCAATCAGCCACATTTGCGGGCTTGGGGAAACATCGGAACCTGACCCAAGCCAATGGCGCGACCTGACGGTCGCGTATGTAGTTTCGCTGCGCGAAACTCCGCACGCTCGTTGCGTAGGTCGGATTCCGAGATGTTTCTGGACCCGCACACGGTAGCGGAGTTTCGCGCAGCGAAACTCCAACGCGCCCGCTTGGCGGACGGCCTCGATCAGCCGAATTTGGCCTGCCAATCGTCCAGCGCCACCAAGCGACCATCCTCCACGACCGTGTAGTACACCCGTTGCAGCCCTTGGCGGCGTTCGGGGCTGAATGAGACCGGCTCGCCGATGCCGAGATCGAAGTCGCGCACGGTGAAGACGGCACGCTCCAGGTCGGCGCGGCTGGGCCGTCCATCCAAGCGGCGCAGCACTTCCACCAGCAGCTTGGCATTCAGGAAGCCCTCCAAGCTGGTGAAGCTGTGGTCGAATGGCGTGTAGGCCTCCTTGACCAACTCCGCTGGCGGATCGGGTGCGTGACGCCGCATGAGTTCGCGGTACTCGCCCACCGCCGGAATCGAGACATCCTCGTAGCTCGGCACCACTTGGGAGTTGACCAGCAATTCGGTGTATTGGGAGGTGTCGCCCCCCAGCCCGGTCAGCAGCTTGAGCATGTTCTCGCTGCCGACGAACGAGAGGTTCGCGATCGGCACCCTGAGGCCCAAGTCCACGGCGTCGCGCGCGAAGGCGGCGCAGGCGGCGTAGGCACCGATGCAGATGACCGCGTCGGGATTGGAGGCCTTGAGAATCTCCACTTGCGCCCGCAGGCCGCCGGTGAACAGCTCCCCCCTGCGGTAGGTGGCTTCGCCGACAATCCGATGGCCATGTTGCGCCATGGCGGCGCGCACCCCGGCCCAGCCGCTGCGCCCGTAGGCGTCCGCTTGGTAGAACACCCCAATTCGCTGCCGGCCGATGCGCACGAAGTTGTCCACCAAGCCGCCGGTCTCCTGCCGATAGGAGGCGCGCAGATTGAAGGCGAAATCGCCGTAGGGTGGCTCGCGCTGGGGCTGGGCGCCGGTGAACGGGAAGAACAGGTAGATGTCGCGCTCCTGAAACTTCTTCAGCATCGGCAGCACCCGGGTCACGGTCGGGGTGCCGACGTAGCCGAACAGCAGGAACACGTCATCCTCCAGCATGAGGGTCATGGTGTTGTTGACCGATGGATCAGGCTGGTAGCCGTCGTCGTAGGTCTTGATTTGGATCTTCCGGCCACCCACGCCGCCTTGGGCGTTGATGTGGGTGAAGTAGGCGTTGGCACCCCGGTAGAGCTCGATGCCAAGGCCTCGGGAAGGGCCGGAGAAGGCCGCCGACATCCCCAGGATGAAGGCCGAATCGGTTACGCCACCGGCACTCCGGGAGGCCGCCGCCGGCAGCAGCAATCCCGCGCTTGCCGCGCCCTGAACCAACGCCCGTCGGGTGAATGACATGGCCTTCAGACCTTCGAAATGCCGAGTTCGCGAAGGGTACTGGCCAGCGTCGGGCGCTTCAACCGCACCGGGTCGTCGTTCAGCAGGTAGGTGAACACCCAGCCGAGCCCCAGCATTAGGATGCCGATCAGGAAGCAGTACATCACCGCCCGGTCGGGATAGACATCCTTCAGGTAGCCCACGTAAAGCGGGCTGATGAGGCCGGCCGCCGCCCAAGCGGTCAGTATGGCGCCGTAAACGAAGGACATGCGTTTGGTGCCGAATACGTCCGAGATGAAAGAGGGCATCACGGCGAAGCCGCCGCCGAAGCACAGCAGCACATAGCAAACCAGGGCGGAGAAGACGATGGGGTTGCGTTCGGTCATCAGCACGCCGAAGACCACCATCTGGCTGGCCAGCAGAATGCGGAACACCCGTGCGCGGCCGACGCGGTCCGCCACCACGCCCCAAAGCAGCCGGCCGCCGCCGTTGAACATCGAGCTCACCGCGATCAGCATGGCGCCGTAGGCGGCCAGCGTCTCCGGCTCCACGGTCGGGTCGGCGAAGCTCCAAACATCCTGCAGCAGCGATGACTGGAAGCTGATGACCGAGATGCCTGCGGCAATGTTGAAGAAGAAGACGATCCAAGTGACGATGAAGGCGGGAGACTTGATGCAAGCTAGGACGGATGCGCCATCGTCCTCGGCCAAACGCGCTTCGGCCAAGCGGGGCGCTGCGGATCCGTCGGGCGGATCGCTCAACCCCAAGGCGGCGGGGATCACCATGCAGCCGAACACGATGCCCAGCCAGAGGAAGGTCGCGGTCAGGTCGCCGTCCCAAAACGCCAGCAGCGCAGGAGCCAGGCCCTTGCTGAGCACCAGCGCGCCGACGCCGAAGCCCATCACGACGATGCCGGTCGCCAAGCCCCTGCGGTGCGGAAACCACTTCGCCACGGTGGCCACCGGAGTGACGTAGCCGAGACCGATGCCGGCGCCGCCAATGGCGCCGTAGCCGAGGTAGAACAGCGCCAAGGAATCCAAGCGCAGGGCAAGGCTGGCGATCAGGTAGCCGCTGGCGAACATCATCCCGCCGATCACCGCCAACCGGCGGGGGCCGTAGCGCGGCAGCATGGCGCCGGCCCAAGCCGCCGACACGCCCAGTGAGAAGATCGCCACGCTGAAGGCCCAAGCGGAATCGGTGTAGGACCAGCCGAGTTGACGCACCAACAGTGATTGGAAGAAGCTCCAAGCGTAAACGGTGCCGAAGCAGATGTGCAGCACGAGGCACAGCGCGACCATCACGAGTGGGCGGCGTTGGATGTTTCCCATCGTCAACTTGCCAATCCGCAGCTTAGGCAGGGTATTCTACGGGGGAAGCGCGGCGAAGTGCGGGCGGACGTCGAACAGCGCGGAAGCGAGGCGGCGATGTTGGCTCGGGGCGCGTTAACCCAGACCATGAGGTTGCATGAAGGCATGAAAGTCCAAAAAATCTTCCAGAAAACCCTGTTCGGCATCTTCCTTCTCTTCGGCGCAATTGGCTTGTCCACCTCGATCCTGTGCATCGTCACCGTGGATACGCACCTGTCCGAAGAATACCAGACCAACGGCAGGAACATCGCCCAGACCATCGCCGACTCCAGCGTGGACATCCTGCTGAACCGCGACCTGTCGGCGCTGCAGTCGCTGATCGACCAGTTCGTTCTCATTCAGGCCATCAAGTACGTTTACATCACCGATGAGACCGGCGAGTTCATCGCCCACACCTTCGTGCCGGGCATTCCCGACGAGATTCGCAACGGTGGTCCGCTCGGCACCGACTCGGTGGAGCGCAGCCTGCCCGGCATGGGCGACTTCGTCGAAGTCGGCAGCCCGATACTCGCCGGGGTGGCCGGCACCGTCCACGTCGGCATGGACACCGGCTTGATCGCCTTGAAGATACAGCGCGCCATCGGCCAGCAAGTTTACTTGATTTCGATCATCTTCATCGTCGGCGTGTTTGCCGCCATCTGGCTGATCAACTTGGCGGCAAAGCCCATGGGGCAGCTGTTGGCCTACTCGGTGGACTTGGCCCAGAATGCCGCCCAAACGGACGTGGAGGCGGAGACTGGCAAGCTGCCCGCGGAAGACCGGGAGCAACTGCTCAGCCGAGGCGACGAGGTGGGCCAGCTCGCCCGCCTTTACCAATACTTGAGCGAATTCACGAACGGCGGCGGTCCCCGCCACGCTCCGCCTGTTGTGCAAGGGTAGGGTTCGGCGATCTATTGCCTGTTGAGCAGACCCTGGACCTCCTCGATGGTTAAGCAGGGACTTTGGGAGTGGATGACGCGGTGGCAACAGGCGCAGACCATCGCCATGTCCGCAAGGCGGGTGGTGCTGTCGGGCTGTAGCTGCTCAATCGGCACCTTATGGTGGGCCTCAATGCACCGGTCTCCAGTCCCTGACCCATAGCTTTCAGCGGGAATCCGACCGCAGACCTCGCACTTCAGCGGGCCACCGTGTTGGGTTCTGTAGCGCTCGCGCACTTGCTTGACGAACCGGCGGTCACGCTCCTTGAAAACGTGCAAACGGGTCAAAATGCGCCCCTCCGTCCCCACCGGCTCCCACTCCTCTTCAGAGCTTGGCTGGGTTTCGGCTTCGATCAAGGCCAAAGCAGAGCCCGCGTTGGTCATCCCAAAAAGCGAAGACTTGATACGAATCAGCTCATTCGCCGTTTCTCGGATTGTCGTGCTGTTGACCCCCGTGCGTATTTCCGCTTCATGCGCTTGGAGCGCCTTGGCGAGTCCCGGATCACGGGCCTCCACTCGTTGAATTGCGGCGAAATCGCGAGCCATCGAGGCCAAGCGTTCACCGATTTGAATTTCAAAGTCACTGTGCAGTACGGAAGCACGGGTTGGCCGGAGGACAATCGTTGGTTCTTGGTCCTCAACCACCTCGAACTCCAATTGACTCAAGACGAATGCCTTGTTTTCCAGGGGAAACCTGATGCGGCCTATTCGATCCGAACGCGCTGGCTCCGGCAGGCCGGCAACTGCCATGACGAGTTGAGGCAGGTGGAACTTGCGGCGGTTGTGTGGCTCGAACTTTCTCAGGCGCGGCTTGCCTTGAACGGGAACTCCTTTTACCTCTGCGGGAATCCGGACCCCGAGGGCTGGAAAATCCACCGAAATCTCGCGATCTCGCAGGGAGTCCGCAGGAACAAACTCAAACTCCCCACGACCGCCGGATGGACGCCATCTAACCGAGCAAGTTGCCATGCCATCAGCCTACCATCAAATCCTTCGGCTGGTTCCGGCTTTGCGGCCGTGGGAAATTTCCAGTTTCGCTGATCGTTCCGGCGCGGTAAACTTCGCCCGTGCGGAATGAATCGCTGTTTGCGCCAACGAGGAACTGAAACTGTCCTACTCCGTCGCTTCGTTCTTCTCCGGCATTGGTGGGCTTGACCTCGGCCTTGAGCGGGCGGGCTTCGAGTTGCGCTTTCACTGCGAGATCAAGCCGTTTTGTCGCGGGATTCTGGCTCAGCATTGGCCAAACCTCCCGATCCACGAGGACATAAGGAAGCTGGATGAAGCAGACATCCCTGAAGCTGACGTCTGGGCGGCAGGGTTTCCCTGTCAAGACCTTTCACTTGCGAGAATGGGGCCGCGATCTGGGCTTCGAGGGCGCCAATCTGGACTGTTTCATGAGCTTATGCGCCTCGTTGGAGCGCACTGCCCAAGCGTCCTTGTCCTCGAAAACGTGCACGGCCTTCTCTCTAGCCACGGAGGAAGAGACTTCGCCATCGTACTCAAGGCGTTGGATGAATGCGGGTATGGCGTCGCATGGCGTGTGCTTAACAGCAAAGACTTCGGAGTCCCCCAACAACGCCGTCGAGTGTACGTTGTTGCCATGCATCGAGACCGGCGAGGTCCCGGAGAAGTACTTTTTGAGCCCGAATGCGGCAACGGGCATTCTCCGTCGGGTCGATCGAATGGGCAGAAACCTCCCTCCCTCTTTCAGAAAGTCATTGGTGACGCTTGCCAAGGGCCGCTCGTAAAGAGCATTGCGCACTGCATCTACGCCGAGTCAGCTCGCCATACGGGAACGGACTGGTCGAGAAACTACGTTTGGTATCCTGATGGCCGGGTCCGGCGATTTACGCCCAATGAAGTCGAGCGGGTTCAGGGCTTTCCCGACGATTGGACGCTGCCGCATGACATGGGGAGCGCACAGGCTGAACGCATCGACAGCCTTCGCTACCATGCAGTTGGGAATGCCGTCACCCCCCAAGTGGCCGAGTGGGTGGGACGCCGACTGATAAGCGTCATGAACGCAACCGCGCCGCTTGAGTCGCGGTTTCGTAGCGCGGCTGGAGGCAAATGACGGCATCGCTGCCGCCCCAATGTCGATCCCACGCCGCTGCGCCGTTCTGCTTGTCTGATTTGAACTTGGCGGTATCAAGAAAACCCATATAAATTAATGGATTGAAAATAATATGTCGAAATCTTCAAAGAAAATCGGGCCACAGAGATACCGGGAGACCTTCGGGCGCTACTTCGGGGATTTCAAGGTTGGCGACGTCTATGAGCATCGTCCAGGCAAGACCGTGACCCAGTATGACAACCACCTGTTCACGCTGCTGACGCTGAACACCCACCCGATGCATTTCGATGCGGAGTACGCCAAGGGCAGTGAGTTTGGCCGCAACATCGTGGTCAGCCCCTACACGCTGGCGCTGCTGATCGGAATGAGCGTGACCGACGTGAGCCAGAAGGCGATCGCCAACCTGGGCATGGATGAGGTGAAGTTCAGCGCACCGGTTTTTGAGGGCGACACCATTTACGGCGAATCGGAGGTGATCGCCAAGCGGGAGTCGAAGTCGCGGCCCGGGCAGGGCATCGTCACCGTGCGGACCATCGGCCTGAACCAGGACGGCGTGGAGGTGTGCAGTTTTTTGCGCAACGTGCTGGTGCCGGACGAGGGCAACGCCGTTGAGGACCGGGTCGGGCACTACTAGCCGGGAGGTGATTGCGATGTCCCCCTTAAGCGGCGTTCGGGTGCTCAGCGTCGAACACTATGGCGCCGGCCCCTACGGCACCCAACTGCTCGCCGACTTGGGCGCGGAGGTGGTCAAGGTGGAGAACGGCGCCAGCGGCGGCGACTACTCGCGCTCCGTCGGGCCCTATCTGTTGGGGGAGGGCGACAGCCAATTCCACCAGACCTTCAGCCGCGGCAAGAAAAGCGTCAACCTAGACTTGAAGTCCGCAACAGGCCGGGCCCGTTTTGAGCGCCTGATTGCCGACGCCGACGCCGTGGCCAACAACCTGCGCGGCGACCAGCCCGAGAAGCTCAGGATCCGCTACGCCGACTTGGCGGCCATCAAGCCGGCGATCGTTTGCGCGCATTTGTCCGCCTACGGGCGCGGCAACGCCCGCGCCGCATGGCCGGGGTACGACTACCTGATGCAGGCGGAATGCGGCTTTTTGAGCCTCACCGGCGAGCCTGACGGCCCGCCGGCGCGGTTCGGGCTGTCCATGGTCGATTTCATGACCGGCTCGCTGATGGCGTTGTCGCTGGTGTCGGCGGTTTTGCGCGCCCGCCAAACCGGCCAGGGCTGCGATGTGGACCTGTCGCTTTATGACACCGCGCTGCACCAACTCTCCTATCCGGCGGTTTGGTATCTCAACGAGGGCCTGCGCACACAACGCCTGCCACGATCCTCCCATCCCAGCATCGTGCCCAGCCAGCTGTTCCGCACCCAGGACGGCTGGCTGTTCGTCATGTGCCAGACGCCGAAGTTCTGGACCCTGTTCTGCGACGCGCTGCAGCGCCCGGACCTGCTGAACGACGAGCGCTTCGTTGACCCGCCCGCCCGCATGGCGCACCGGGAAGCGCTGCAGAAGGAGATTGAGCAAACGCTGGAGGCCGCGCCGAGCGCCCATTGGATGGCGCTGCTGGCGGGCCTGGTGCCAGTGGCGCCGGTCAACGACATCGCCGGGGCGCTGGACAACCCGTTCGCGGAGGAGGTGGGGATGCTCAACCAAGTCGAGCATCCGCAGCGCGAGGTCGGTTTGCGCATGCTGTCCAGCCCCATTCAAATTGACGGAAAACGGCCTCCCGACCGGCGCGCCCCGCTGCTCGGCGAGCATGATGATGAATTCCCTTAGCTGAATCCCCTAACAGCGTTTTCCAGTTTACAATACGGGCGCGACTAGGCGGTGGGGAGTGCCGCAAGTCGCCTCGAATCCAGGCCTGACAACTGCGCTCCGTGAACTTGGGACCCGCTGGCGGTGCGCAAGTTCATGGGCTGTCATGTGAAATGGAGGCAAACATGGCGATCATAATGCGAACGCTAGCCGCGTTGCCGGGGCTGGCGCTGTTCCTGCTAAGCCAGCAAACGCTGGCCGCCTCCGGCGATGATGCGGACATCGAAACCCCCTACGGCTCTCTGGAGGAAGTGGTCGTCATCGCCCGCAAGCGGGAGGAGCCGCTGCAGGAGACCCCAGTTGCAGTGTCGGTGATCACGTCGGAGCAGATTGACCTGACGTTCTCGCCGAACCTGGCCGCGATGCCCTTTCCGGCCCCGAACGTTAACATCAACAACGGCCTTCTGAGCAACGTGCTCTACCTCTCCGTGCGCGGCTATGCACTGACGGACGTTGACTCCACCCTCGATCCGCCGGTGGCCGTCATGGTGGACGGCATCTACTACACCCGCCCGGTGATGAACAACCTCGATATGTTCGACGTGGAGCAGCTTGAGTTGCTGCGCGGGCCCCAAGGCACCCTGTTCGGCCGGAACACCACCGCGGGCGCCATCCAGCTCAGAACGAAGCGCCCGACCGACGAGTTCGGGACGTCGGGCAAGGTGACCCTTGGCAACTACGGCCGCACCGACGTGCGCGCCGCCATCAACCTGCCGCTGGTGGAGGGCAGGATCAACGCGCGTCTTGCGGGCTTTTCGCTGAATACCGACGGCTTCTACAACAGCGCCATCACCGCCAACAGCTCCGCGCGCGACATCGGCAAAGACGACAAGCTGACGCTGCGTCCGTCGGTTCAGTTCATTCTGAGCGATGGCATGGACCTGACCTTCATCGGCGAATGGCACCAGGACAAGTCCCAAATACGCCCGCAGAAGAACTACTCCGGCCAGAACCGCTCGCTTTGCAGCAACCATGGCTACTGCGGCGTACCCTTCGGCGATGCCCCCAAGCGGGATGACTTCGATGCCGATGTCATCGAGCCTGGCTTCGTGGACATTGACATCCACTCCATCACCAAGGAGTTCAACTGGGAGCTGGGTAAGGGCACCATCACTTGGCTGAGCAACTTCCGCGATACGGAGGAAACCTGGGTTTACGATGCGGACGGCGTCGGGGCTTACGACATGTTCCTAGTGGACCGGCGCCAGCCCCACCAGCAATACTCCACCGAACTGCGCTTCGCCTCCGCCGGCTTCGACCGGTTCGACTTCATTGGGGGCCTGTTCTACCTGAACCAGGAGTACGACCTCGAACGGCGCACCGGCATCGCCTCGGATCGGCTCTCGGCGCCCAATCCCAATGCCTTCGTGATTCCGCTGTACAGCATCACCGGCCAGGAGCACGAAACCTGGTCGGTATTCGGCGAACTAAACTACGACCTCACCGAGCAGTTGACGGTGACCGTCGGCGGACGTTACACGGACGAGAGGAAGGATTTCCACCAGCAGACCTTCGCCGTCTATCCCAATACCGGGCCTAGGCAGGACTACTCCCGTTCCTGGGACGATGCCGGACCCAAGCTTGGGCTGCGTTACCAGCTCACGCCGGATATCATGACTTACGCCACCTACCAGAGGGGCTTCAAAAGCGGCGGCTTCAACGGCCGCTGCGGCCAGCAAGCCACTTGCAACCGCTCGTTCGACCCGGAGAAGGTGGACGGCTTCGAACTGGGCCTGAAGGCGGACCTAGCGGACAACCGGGTGCGCACCAACTTGGCGCTGTTCCTGTCCGAGATCAAGGGGCTGCAGCGCACGCGCTTGGTGCCCTTGCCGCCGGGTGCCACCAATCCTCAGGAGACGGTGACGGACAATGCCGCCAAGGCGGAGATGAGGGGCATCGAGCTGGAGGTTTCCGCTTGGGTGACGCCGGAGTTTCGGCTCGACTTGATGGCGGGCGTTCTGGACACCAAGTACAAGGAATTCTGCGCCGACATCAACGGAGCGCAACTCTACGATGCGCCGCCCGCTTCCGATTGCGGGGGCGAGGTGGTGCTCGCCATCGAGTATCCGGACGGCCCCGATGCCTACATCGTTGACGAGGACAATTCCGGCTTCGACCTGCAGCTGGCGCCGAAGTTCAACGCATCAATCGGCGGCACCTACACCCGCAGCCTTGCCAACGGTGGAACTGTGGTCCTCAACGCCACCTACACCTACGTGGACGATCTCTTCATTGACCATCTGGAACTCAGCCATCGCAACTCCGTGCAACTGCTGAACGCCAGCATTAACTACGATTCCCCCGGCGACCGCTATCGCATCAGCCTCTTCGGCATCAACTTGACCGACGAGATTTACGTGGTTTCGCGCACCATCGTGCCGCCGCTGTTTGACTACCGCAACGTCAGCCCGCCGCGCATGTGGGGCGTGGAACTGGCTTGGGACCTGTAGCCGGCGCGGACCAAGGTGGGGCGGCGCCCATGTGGGCGCCGCTTTTCCTGCATCGGAGTTGAAGGCTCGCCGCGATAGTCAGGTCGCGCCGGTGCCCGACACCGCAATTTGCGCTAGAGTTCGCGCTTTCGAGTGCCGACAGGAGCAGTGGCATGCCAATCCCCGCCGAACTCCCGCGTCCCGTCCGCGGCTTGCGCAACGGGTTGCGCAAAGCGGCCTTTCGGCGGGCGCTCGCCGTGCTGGCCTTGGTGCCCCTTGTCGCGTTTGCCAACCAGGCGGGCCAGGAACCAGCTGTGGGCATGGCCATCCCGTTCCAGAAGTTCGTCCTCGACAACGCCCTGACCCTGATCGTCCATGAGGACCGCAAGGCCCCGGTCGTGGCGGTGAACGTTTGGTACCACGTCGGCTCGAAGAATGAGCAACCGGGCAAGACCGGGTTCGCCCATCTTTTTGAACACCTCATGTTCAACGGCACGGAGAACTATCCGGGCGAGTTCTTTGAGCCCTTCGAGCGGGTTGGCGCCACGGGCATGAACGGCACCACCAACGTTGACCGCACCAACTATTTCCAAGTCGTCCCCAGGAACGCGCTCGACCTGGCGCTGTGGATGGAGTCCGACCGCATGGGGCACTTGCTTGGGGCGGTGGATCAGGCGCGCCTTGATGAGCAGCGCGGCGTCGTGCAGAACGAGAAGCGGCAGCGGGAGAATCAGCCCTACGGCCGAGTCTATGACATCCTGTTCGAGAATCTCTTTCCCCAAGGCCATCCCTATTCCTGGTCCGTAATCGGCAGCATGGAGGATTTGGAGGCGGCATCGCTCGATGACGTCGGGAATTGGTTCAACCGCTACTACGGGGCCGCCAATGCCGTGCTGGTGATCGCCGGGGACGTGCAGGCGCAAGCCGCGAAGGCCCGGGTCGAGCACTATTTCGGCCATATTCCCGCCGGCCCGCCGCTGGAGCGCCAAGCGGCTTGGGTGCCGAAGGCGCAGGGCAAGCGCCGGGTGACGATGCAGGACCGGGTGCCGCAAGCC
Organism: Gammaproteobacteria bacterium; assembly: GCA_026709365.1. Classification (GTDB taxonomy): domain Bacteria; phylum Pseudomonadota; class Gammaproteobacteria; order Pseudomonadales; family Azotimanducaceae; genus Azophilus. Next base: position 6,527 of record JAPOTD010000001.1, on the reverse strand, counting down.
CGCCTCTACAAGGCGTGGACCATGCCCGGCTACGGCACCCTTGACGCCAACCGTTTGGATCTCGTGGCGGGCGTGTTGAGCGAAGGCAAGACATCGCGGCTCTACAAGCGGCTGGTTTACGATGAGCGCATCGCCTCTGACGTGAGCGCGTTCGCCTTTCCCATGGAGATCGCCGGCCTGTTCGGCATTGTCGCCAGCGCTTTGCCGGGACACGGCCTGGCTGAGCTTGATGCCGCCATCGAAGCGGAGATTGCCGCCCTGGTTGCCGATGGGCCAACTCAGGAGGAACTGGCGCGCATCGTGACCAGCCGCCGCGCCGCCTTCATTCGCGGCATTGAACGGGTGGGCGGCTTCGGCGGCAAAAGCGACCAGCTGGCGCGCAACGAAACCTACATGGGCGACCCGGCGTTTCACGAGACCAGGCTGGCCCGTTGGGGCTCCGCGACGACCGCCGAAGTCCAAGCGGCGGCCGAGCGTTGGATGACCGGCGGGCAGGTCAGTCTGGAAGTGGTGCCGTTTCCGGCCACCTCAGTCACCGAGGCTCGCGCTGATCGATCCCGCTTGCCGGACACGGGCACGCCGCCTGAGGCCCCGTTCGATGCCTTCGAGCGGTTTGCGCTCAGCAACGGCCTTAAGGTGCTGCTCGCCGAGCGGCATGCGATCCCGGTGGTGGAGATGAATCTGCTGGTCGATGCCGGCTTTGCGGCGGACCAGTTCGCCGCGCCGGGCACTGCCAACTTGACGCTCGCTATGCTGGACGAGGGCACCGCGACCCGCAGCGCCCTTGACATCAGTGAGGAAGCACAGCGTTTGGGTGCCCGGCTCAGTGCCGGCGCCGACCTGGACACCTCATACGTCAGCCTCTCCGCCCTCAAGGAGAATCTGGCCGAGTCGCTCGATCTCTATGCCGACATCGTCCTCTCCCCGTCGTTTCCCGCAGCGGACTTCGATCGTCTCCAGCAACTGCAGCTGGCTGGCATCCAGCAGGAAAAGGTGCGGCCCCGCACCTTGGCCCTGCGCCTGTTCCCGCGCATTCTCTACGGGGAGGGGCACGCCTACAGCCAGCCGTTCACCGGCTCCGGCGATGAGGCCTCGGTGATGGCCCTTGAGCCGTCGGATCTGGCGGCCTTCCACGAAGCCTGGTTCAAACCGGGCAACGCGACGCTCATCGTCGTGGGCGCCGTGACCCGCGAGGAGATTGAGCCGCTGCTCGCGGAGCGGTTCTCGGCCTGGACGCCGGGCGAGGTGCCGAGCAAGCGCCTAGGCGCCGTCATGCCTCGCGACGAGTCGGTCGTTTACCTAGTGGACCGCCCGGACTCCGAGCAATCCGTCATCATTGCCGGACACATCGCTCCGCCGCGCAACCACGAGGCGGATCTGGCCATCAGGGCCATGAACCAAGTGCTCGGCGGCGACTTCACCGCCCGCGTCAACATGAACTTGCGTGAGGACAAGGGCTGGTCCTACGGTGCCCGCACGCAAATCGTCGCTGCCCGAGGGCAGCGGCCGTTCATGGCGGTGGCGCCGGTGCAGACGGATAAGACCGGTGCGGCGATGGTTGAGTTGAAGCGCGAGATCGAGGCGATGCGGGGGGCGCGGCCACCGGAGGCGGATGAGATTGCCAAAGTGAAGGATCGGCGGACGCTGTCGCTGCCGGGCCGTTGGGAGACCGCTTGGGCTGTGGCTGACTCGCTGTCCGAGATCGTGCGATTTGGGTTGCCGGACGACTATTGGCACACCTACGCGGATGCGGTTCGCAGCTTGGGCGAAGCGGAAATCCGGCAGGCAGCCGTCGATGTGATGCGCCCCGAAGGCTTGATATGGGTGGTGGTGGGAGATCGAGGCCGCATCGAGGCGGACATCCGGGAACTGGGGATCGGCGAGGTTTTGCCGATCGACTCGGACGGCAATCCAGCACTTTCTGACGCACCGGGGATCGGTGGGTGAAGCTCAGCCGACCTGCAAGCCAAAGGGGTGCTGGAGATCGGGACGGTGCGGGCGGACAAGGCGCGGCGGCTTCCGTTTTGTCGGCCTGCGGGCGTCTTGCCCTTGAACCGGAATGGCGGATTCCATAGGGGACTGGACGCCCAAACTGAAGCGGAGCGCCGCTGGACGTGAAGGGAAGTCGGTCTGGGAACTGTCGGACCAACGGGCCTTGGATAGGCGCCTACCGCGGGCGTGGAATCCTCTCCGTGTCCGGCAGCGTGCAGATGCGGTCCATTCGGGTGACGCTGCCGTCGGCGTATTCCCACACGAGCTGCTCACCATCAAGGTAGCGCCGCACCACGACCGGGCCCCAACCGAGCACGTGGAAGCCCAGGACGCCTTGATTCCAGATCATGCTGGCCGACGTCCGCGGGCAATAGGTCCTGCCGCCAATGCTGAAGGCCAAGGAGCCTTCGGTGTCGTTGGTGTTCTCGCCCAAGGTGCTGTTCGGACCGTAGTCGTGAATGATGCCGCTGGTGGTGACCACCACCCGGCGCCCGCACTGTTCGATGCGTTCCACATGTCCGACGTGCCCGCCTTCCACCCCCAGCCACAATCCCCTAATGTCATCGGTGCCGGCCGCCAGCGGTTCGGTGCAATCCGCCAGAATCGGCAACGGGAAGTGGGCGTAGCCGCAGCCGGGGGTGTTGCCCTTGGGTATGTCCGCCGCCAGCTTGCCGCTGCCGTCGAGCGCGGGGAGTTCGCAGTAGTCGATCAGGCTGCCATCGCCGGCGAGCGTCGCCGGATCGGTGGTGAGCGGCGGCCTTGGCGAAAGGAAGATCGCCCAGAACGCCAGCAGGAAGCAGACGACGAGCACGGCTGCGGACCAAAGCAGCGTCCTGACGATCATGGTGCGGACCTCGGTTGGCGCCCTATGTGCTTCGTCGGTCGGCACTTGCGGTCGGTCAGGTGGAGCGAATCAGATCGACGATGGCCTTCGTCACCTGATCCGGGCAGTTCTCCTGCACGAAGTGTCCACCGCCTGGGATGGTGACATGGGGCAACCCCTGCGCCCCCGGCACCCGTTCCTTGAACTGGGCCTCCCCACCTCTTGTGACCGGGTCATTGTCCGCAAACGCGCACAGAAAGGGCTTGTCGAAACCGGCGAAGAACGCCCAAGCCTCGCGCTGGGCCGCCAGCGAGGGGTCTGTTGGGAGTGTGGGCACTTGGCTCGGCATGGCTCGCGGCCCCATCTTGTAGGCGGGATTCGGGAAAGGCGCATCGTAGGCCCTCGCCAAGTCCGACGGGAGCAGCGAACCCAGCCCTAGGTTGTGCAGCAGAAATCTCGTCGCCCGCGAGAGGTTGGACCGCTGCTCCACCATCATCGACAGCATGAAGCCGATGGGCAGGTCCGCCGTCTCCCAACAAAACTTTTGCCAGTAGGCGAACTTGGTGGTCGGGTTTCCCGGCATCTGGCCCAACGCCTTCTGCATCTGAACCAAGGTCGGCGTGGGCGCATCCGCGCGGAACCTCTCCACCTCCTCGACCACGTCGTCGGGCAGGTCCGGGTTGTACGGCAAGCCGGTGTTGGAGATCACGACGCGGTCGAATCGACCCGCGTGGTCCACCACGAGGCGCAGCCCAATGAGCCCGCCCCAGTCCTGGCCAAATAAAGTGATGCCGGAGAGGTCGTTTAGCTCAAGCCAACGCCCCATCCAGTCAACCTGCCGCTGGTAGCTGTAGTCCTCGCGGGCGGCTGGCTTGTCGGACTTGCCGTAACCGGGCAGGTCCGGCGCGATCACCCGCATTCCCTCCCGAACCAGCAAAGGGACCATCTTTCGGTAGAGGTAGCTCCAGACCGGCTGGCCGTGCAGGCACAGCACCAGCGGGCCATCCTTGGCGCCCTCGTCCAGATGGTGAATGCGCAAGTCGCTGCCGTCGTCAGTGCGAACCGTCGTGTACTTGGGTTCGAAGGGGTAGTCCGCCAGATTCGCGAAACGTGACTCAGGGGTTCTCAGTATTTTCATAACGGCTCATTCGAGCGGCGATGCCCACTGCCGAGAACTGTAGCGAGCTCCACAATGTGGAGCAAGCGCACCCGCTTCGCGGGTGCGTTGGAGTTTCGCTGGCGCGAAACTCTGCGCTAGTCGCTTGGGCCAGATTCCGAAATGTTTCTGAGCTCGCAAAGCGCATCCGCTTTGCGGGCGTGAGTTTCCCGCACCTACATCAAGTACACTAAGGCCATGTCCCAATTCGATTCCGTTGAAGACGCGCTCCAAGCCATCACGGCAGGCGAGATGGTGGTCGTTGTTGACGATGACGACCGGGAGAACGAAGGCGATCTCATCATGGCCGCCAGCAAGGCGACGCCCGAGCAGGTGGCCTTCATGGTCCGCCACACCAGCGGCATCCTGTGCGCGCCGATTCGCCAGAGCTTGGCGAACCGTTTGCGCCTCGATCCCATGGTGGCGCGCAACGATGCGCCCATGAGCACGGCGTTCACCGTCTCCATAGACTACAAGCAGGGCCTCACCACCGGCATTTCCGCCGAGGAGCGGGCGGCCACGGTGCAGGCGCTGACCAGCAGCAACGTGGCCGGTGAGGATTTCGTGCGTCCCGGCCACATCTTCCCGTTGGTGGCCCGTCGCGGCGGCGTGCTGGTGCGTTCCGGGCATACGGAGGCGGGCGTTGACCTGGCGGAGCTGGCGGGCCTGCCGCCGGTGGGCCTGCTGGCGGAACTGGTCAATGACGACGGCACCGTGCAACGGCTGCCGCAACTGTTCGAGTTCGCCGCCCGCCACCATTTGAAGATCATCACCATTGCCGACCTCATCGCTTATCGGCAGACCCGGGAGCGTCTGGTGGAGCGCACCCGGGAATTCCAGGTCAAGACCCGCATCGGCCCGGCCCGGGCGCTGGCCTACAAGACCAAGTTCGAGGATGCCGAGCATCTGGCGCTGGTGTTCGGCGACCTGCGCGGCGATGCGTCGGTGCCGGTGCGCATACATCGTGAAAAGCTGATCGATGACGTGCTCGGGCCGCAGACCGACCACGACCAGAATCTCCTCGATGCGTCCCTGGATCGTATCAATGCCCTGGGGCAGGGCGTGCTGATCTACCTGCGCACCGGCTTTGTGGGCGTGCCCTTGGAGAAGCTGGAGGATCAGTCCCGGGAGCAGGAGCGCAAGGCCCAGTGGCTGGAGATCGGCGTCGGCGCGCAGATTTTGCGCGACTTGGGCCTGACGCACATTCGCCTGATCGCGGGCCGCGAAGTGGGCTTCGTCGGCGTGCGCGGCTTCGGGCTGATCCTCGACGCGACGGAGCTTCTCTAGCGCCCATGACGTTTCCATTGGTCGGCATCACCATGGGCGACCCGGCGGGCATCGGCCCGGAGGTGCTGGCCAAACACTTGCGGACGGCGGGCTCCACCGGCATTCGCTTGCTGCTGATTGGCAGCGACTGGGCCTTGGCGGAGGGCGCGGCGGCAGCGGATCTGGCTTTGGCGCCCCTCCCGGCGTTCGATTCGTTGGACGACATGCCCAGCAGCGGCGCCGTTGCCGGCATCCTCGACGTCGGGGTTTCCCGGCCACCAGACTTTCGGCATGGCCGGGTTCAGGCCGCCTGCGGGCACCATGCCGTGCGGGCGGTGGAGGCAGCGGCGGCGCTTTGCCTGGACGGAAGGTTGGCGGCGATGGTGACCTGCCCCATCAACAAGGAGGCAATTCACGCAGCCGGCTACGTAAACGACATCGGCCACCAGGAAATTCTGGCACGGCTGACGGGCTCGGCCTCCACCGCGACCATGCTGATGACGCCGGGCCTCAAGGTCGTGCATCTGTCCACCCATAAGCCCTTGATCGAGGCAGCCCGCTATGCCACTCGCGCCAACGTGGGCGAGAAGCTCGGCCTCATCCATGAGTCGCTTGAGCGGTGGGGCCTGCGCCGGCCGCGCATCGCGGTGGCGGCGCTCAATCCCCACGGCGGGGAAGGGGGGCTGCTGGGCCGTGAGGAGATCGACGAGCTTGCGCCCGCCGTCGCCGACGCCCGCCGTCAGGGCTTGGACGCCACCGGTCCCATCCCGGCGGATTCAGTGTTCAACCGCGCCATCGGCGGCGAGTTCGACGTGGTGCTGGCCCTCTACCACGACCAAGGCCACATCGCCGTGAAGGTCCATGACTTCCACCAGAGCACCACCGCCACCTTGGGCATTTCCTTGGTCCGCACTTCGGTGGACCACGGCACCGCCTTCGACATCGCCGGCCTCGGCAGAGCCGACAATCGCGGTCTTGCCGCCGCCATCGAGGCAGCGCAATCGCTGGTGGAGCGGCGTTTGCGGTAAGCCGGGGGTGTTTGCCGCCGAGTTCCGATGGTTCGGAACGCAATGCGCGGCCTTGGAAACACACCGGAGTCCGACCTAAGCAGCAGCGCGGGCTCAAAAACATCTCGTAGCTTTCCGTTGCCCTGAAAAGCATTGCCGTTGCTGGCTTTTCGGCCAAGGCACCCATCTCCGTCTGCCTACCTGTACCACTTCCGGAACCGGCGCCACGCGCCATGCCCCGACGGTTTTTGAGGTGCTGGCGGCACACAACGGACTATAGCTT
>JAPOTD010000132.1 GCA_026709365.1 Gammaproteobacteria bacterium | reverse complement strand
ATCGAGCTCGGCTCCGCCCAGCGGCCGATGTTCGACAACCTCTTGAGCGGCCTGTTCATCGGCCACCGCCCCGTGGAGCGGCTTGGGGCGAGCCACGATGACATCGCCGGTGTGCTGGCGCCGGCCATCGAGGAGCTGCAGTTCTCCACCCCGGAGCAGACCCGCTCGGAGTACTACGAGGTCTGGATTCGCTACCGCTTCGAACTACACGCCAACGACGGCGAGGAACTCGGGCAGTGGAACCTCACCGCCTACGGCAAGGCCCATCAGCAGAACCATGCCGGCGCCTCGGCGGCACTGCAAAGCGCGGCGCTGGTCGCTTGCCGGGACGCGATGGCGTTCTTCACCCAGCAGTTTCGCAAGGAGCCCGTGGTTCAGTCCTGGCTGGGCCGGGAGCTGGGGGGTTCCGCGTGAGCCTGACGCGAGGAATGGCCCTGCTGCTGGCTTGGGCGGGCCTGACCGGCTGCGTCACGGCGACCGTCCAGGAGGTTCGGGAGACGGCCACGGCCATGGCCACGGGCGACTCCATCGTGGTGCTCGGGCGGCGCAGCCAGCCGACCACCGACGAGACCGAGCTCGACTTCATCTCCTGCGTGGCGAACAGCATGAGCCGCGGCCAAAACGCCCTTAACGTCTTGGAGGAGCAGCAGTTTCTGGACGCCACCTTCCCGTGGTTCGAGCCCCGCATCGCGCCGCTCAACCACACCGAGCTGCCCAGCATCATCAAGCAGGCGCCCTTGGCCGAGCGCTTGGACGAAATGGGGCTGAAGTACCTGGTCTGGATCGAGGGCTCCACCCAGCGCATCGACTCCGGCGGGTCGCTCAGCTGCGTGGTCGGTCCCGGCGGCGGCGGCTGCTTCGGGTTCCTGTCCTGGGAGAACGACTCCACCTACGAAGCCTCGGTCTGGGACGTGGCCACCGGACAGGCCGCCGGCAAGATCAGCTCCGAGGCCACCGGCATGAGCTACGTGCCCGCCGTCATCGTCCCGATCCCGATCATCGCCCGAGTCCGCTCCTCGGCCTGCTCAAGCCTGGCCAAGCAGTTGAAGTCGTTCGTGGTGAATTGAGCCGGGTAGCTGAACTGGCAACAGCCCGTTGGAAGCCAGCCCAGGTGAAGGGCAGCCAAAGGGATGTCTATTCGCGCAAACTGGCATGGTCCACCTGAACCTCCGTGCGCGACTTGCCATTCTTAAAATCCGCCTCGTCGCGCAAAGCTCTATCACCAGCCCTCAACTCTGCGCGGGCAGCCTCATTTTTGGCCTGCAGTTCCCGACGCAGGTCGAGAATGTCCGCCCGCAGCCAAGCGAACTGCCAAATCAGCACCGCAGCCAACGCCACGGAAGTGCCAAGTTTCATTCGGTTTTCCGAAGTCATGCGATTTTGGCAGCGGTTCGTCGAAGCTGCTGCTCGGCCCAATCACCCATTGATGGGATGGACAACGACCAAACGCCGTCCCTCGGCTCAACAATGCCGTTTTCGATGAGTTCGTTGATCGTTCCCTGTGCGTCGAAGTCCTCGTCGGACTGCCAGAGTGTTTTGGCTTCCTTCACGCACAGGGCCTTCAAGGCCCGGTGGCTGTAATGCGGCGGCGCCTTGCCGATTTGAGCGACGATGCATTTGGTGAGGTCGGGGTCGCAGGGCGCCTTTATGTCCTTCAGGCGTGCTGCATAGCAATCGGATCGCAGCTCGGCGCACCGGTTCCCGACGTGCTTGAAGCTCACGGCCTGCAGATTTCCTTTGGCCTCAAGCAGCGCTTCGCAAATGGCCTTGTGTGTGCTCCACAGGTGGCGGGGCCATCCGAATGACCAGCGGGCCGTCTCATCGGCCAGCAGTTGGGTTGACTCCGGCGACGCCTTGTCGCAGCGCAGCTCCTCCAGCATCCTGGCGGTGGATGCGGCGCATTCATCGGGCGTCATGGCCGACATGGCGTATGTGCCCGCATCACCCGCTCTGGTCAGGCCCGAATAATCGTTGATGTGGCTTCTGGTGTGGGACAAGCCGGTCAGCAGCACGACGCAGGGGATTTGATCGGCTTCACCCAATCCGCCGATGTGCAGGTCCTTGAGCACGTCCAAGGCGCTGTCCGGCAGGCTGTGGGCCTCATCGACGTGCAGCACCAAGCGCAGGCCCTCCGTGGAAAGCTCTTCGGCATCCTTCTGAAGTTTTTCGGACAATGCTCGCCCCGCCAGTCTTTCAATGGCGATGGCAGTGCATCTGACAGCAGTGGCTGCATATTGCCCGCCCTGTCGGGAAGCGGTGTTCTTGATGCGCGCCATCATGGCCGGGAAGTCAACCATGTGGTGGTGTCTCAGCTTAATGAAGACAGCACTTTCGTTGGTTTGGGCCAAGTGAGCGGCGAGTGAGGTTTTGCCGCAGCCGGGAGCGCCTTGATAGATGCGGAAAATGGCCTGTTCACGGGCCATGGAGGACATCAGGCCATTCTTGAACAGCGTGATTTCCTCTTCGCGGCCCTCAAAGTACCTAGTGTGCTGCGCCACAATTCGATTGAATTAATGGCTGTTTCGTGCCATGGTCG
>JAPOTD010000118.1:742-2561 GCA_026709365.1 Gammaproteobacteria bacterium | reverse complement strand
AATCGGGCCGGCAGGGAATCCCCCCTCATGAGTCAGTGGCAACCGCCTCTGGTATGAACCGCCATCGCCGTGATCGGGCCGATCCCCGGCACCGTCATCAGACGGCGCACCTCGTTGTCCTAGCCGCCCGGATTTCCTCCTCAAGGCCATCGATCTTCTCGCCAAGCAATCTGGTCCAGCAGAAGGACGGCCAACTCGCGGACCGCATCCGGCAGATCCAGGTCCGGGTCTTCAAGCGCCAGACGCTCGACATGAACCGGGCCTTGGGGAGCAATGACACCGAACTCCGCCAGGTGGCCGCGAAGCGCGTTGATCGTCTGGGTCCGCTGGCGCACCAGGAGATCGCGCGTACGGAACAGCATGCCCCTGCTGCTCGACGGTCTTCACCGCCACGAAACTCATCGTCGGACGCGATGCCGCCTCGCAGATCACCTCCGCATCCGCCGCATCGTTCTTCTGCCGCTTGACGTATGCCTTCACGTAGGCCGGCGGAACCAGCCGCACCGCATGGCGGCCGATCTCGCGGCCCCAATGGTGCGCACCGCCGCAAGCTTCCATCGCCACCGTGCAGGGCGAGGCCAGAAACCCCAGCACCTTCGCCCGGCTTCTTCCGGAACGCAACCGATCCTTCGGGCCGCGCACCGTGAAGCTGAAAGCTGTTCTTCGCGAGATCGATCATGCTAACCTGTTCCATGGACGCCCCTTTCCTCTTGGCGTTTACGACACCGTCAACCTGGCACATGGCGATGCCGTCGGGAGGGGCGTCCACTCCATCGCTTACACTGCTACTGCTACTTGCCACTCTACATTTTCTGCGGCGACCACCTTCTGGCGGCGAAGCTCAGGCGGTCGAACATCGACGCCAGTGCCGGGGCGCTTGAGGAGGTGGAGCGGATCGTTGGGCGTATCCGCACGCGCTGGGTGGAGATCGTGTTGCGTGCTGACTCCAGCTTTGCCCGCGAGCCGCCTGGTGCGAGGACCACGCTGTCGATTATGTCTTCGGTCTGAACGAGCGCCTCACGGCCCGCCTGCAACCGGCCCTCGACCGAGGCGCGCTCGCGGGAGAGCAGTGAGCCTGCGCGTCTGTTCACCGAGTTCCGCTATAGCACGCTCAAGACATGGTCGCGCCGGCGGCGCGTTGTCAGCAAGGCGGAGTGGCTCCCCGGTCGCGCCAACCCGCGCTCCGTCGTCACGTCACTTCGCCCCGCTGTCATCGACCACGCTCTACGAAGGGCTCTACTGCGCCAGAGGCGAGAGGGAGAACCGCATCAAGGAGTGCCAGCTAGACCTCTTTGCCGACCGCACGTCGGCAACCGCCATGCGCGCCAATCAGCTCCGCCTCTGGCTCGCCTCCATGGCCTATGTCCTGCTCGCCGCGCTCCGACGCATCGCGCTTGCCGGAACCCGCCTTGCCAAAGCTACATGCGGCTCCATCCGGATCAAACTCCTCAAGATCGGCGCCCAGGTCCGGCGCAGCGCAAGGCGCATCCGCATCGCCATGGCTTGTCCTTATGCCGATATCTTCGCACAGGCTCACCACCGATTATGCAACTGACCCGGGCCCAACGCCCGCACTGAACCCCAACCGTCAACAACAAGCAACACGATCCGGCATACCCTGCGCCTCAGGCGCCAGCGTTACCCCTGCGCCCAAACCCTGGCAAAACCGCCATGCCAGACAGACAGCCCAAAACTCAAAGCAAATCAACGCCCAAAACGACCTCGTGAGAAATCCGGGATAGCCGGCTACAGCGTCCATTAAGACGCTCGAATCACGAAGCCCGGATTGTAACCGCGTCATGACAAGGACGATCAATAT
>JAPOTD010000118.1:0-732 GCA_026709365.1 Gammaproteobacteria bacterium | reverse complement strand
AGCCCAAAACTCAAAGCAAATCAACGCCCAAAACGACCTCGTGAGAAATCCGGGCTAGCCCTGATGGCGGAGTTCGAGTGCTGGGACGTCGAGCTTTCGCTCGGCGACGGCGTTACGCTCCGTCTGCGGCGGCCCTGATGCTCGGCGGCTGGCCGGCAGGCGGCATTTGGCTGTCGACGGAACCGACGGGCATCCGCCGCAGCTTCGACGGGCGCGCTGGTCGCGACCCATCTCGGGGAGAACCCCGCCAGCAGGCGCTGGTACGTGTTCGTCAACCGCCGCCGAACGATGGTCAAGGTTCTCGGCTTCGAGCATGGCGGGTATTTCATCTGGGCCAAGCGCCTGGAGCGGGGCCTGTTCGCCTCGCCCCTGGCTCCGGGGCAAAAGTCGCTGTCGCGGACCGAACTCTCGGTGCTCCTGGACGGGATCGACATCACCGTCCGGCGCCACCGCAAGCGCTATCCTGTCTCCGTGGCGGCCTGAAGCCGTCCGGCCGTTTCGGGAGGCCTTCCAGCACAGTTGCCGCGGTCTTCGGGCCGAAAAGCACTTCAGGCGCCTGCCATCTGGCCGGCTGGCTCTCCTTCAGAAAGCCGGTGACATCGGTGGGGAAGAGGGCCAGCGTTTCGTCATAGGCGTTTGGGCTTCGCTTCTCGTAGCCGCCGGAGCCGGTCGCCCGGCTTCGATGGCGGCCTCGAACGCCCGTTCGGTGTGCGCAGCCACGGTCACGCGTCC
>JAPOTD010000089.1 GCA_026709365.1 Gammaproteobacteria bacterium | reverse complement strand
CCCCCCCCCCCCCCCCCCCCCCCCCCCCCCCCCCCCCCCCCCCCGCCCCCCCCCTCCCCCCCCCCCCCCCCCCCCCCCCCCACACACACACACACACACACTAAACGACTGACCGCACTCGCCGCCGCGCTGGCGGCGATGGTGATCGCCGCGCCGGTGGCGGCCAAGAACTGCGCCCAGAACGCCAGCGTCTGGCTTGAAGTGGCCGGAAGGAATGTTCTCATGGGATGCAACGGCGGAAGATACGCTTCGTTGCACGAAACCGGAATCAACATCGGCGCGTCGGGCGGCGCGATCTGCCGGGACGGTGCAACGGCACGGCTGCGGATCGCGGGTGTGGAAGGAGCGTTCTGGTTGCAATGGCACACCGGCTCAGGCTGGTCTTACATCCCCGGAAACACATGGTTCGTCGACGTAACGGAGGGACGCCGTCATATCCGTATCCGGCCCGGAAGTCTTGCCAGCAAACTCAGCGCCGGCGGACAAGAGACCTTCACGATGCGGCTGGAAAAGGCAGCGCCGATGAACGGCTCCCTGCCGCAGGACCAGTATCAAATCCACGGGCAGAGGGACGCCACCTTTCACCGCGCAGGCGGCCTGCCTGGGGATGATGGCTGCTGATGAATCCGCAAACGATCGGCCCCCTTGACCGCCTCCCACCCTCGATCAGCCGCGACGGCCTGATCCGTCTTTCCGCCCTGCGCGGCAGCCCACAAATTGCGGCAGGAATTTAGCAGTGGGTGTGTGCGCCTGTGCCTTGACATCGCCCAACCGCTTGCATATGGTGCGCCGCCCTTGACTAAAGCACCGGACATTGCCGCTGCCATGAAGCTGTCCTCCCAACATTGCCGGGTCTTGCCGTGCGCCGCCAACAGGCGGGCGACGGTGACCGTGCCGGTGGCGGCGGGGGCGCATGGGTAGTGCGCACGGCTGCGGAAGGTGACCCGTAGGGAGGCCCTTCCGCTGATTCGAAAGACCCCGAAGCGCCCGCAGGCCTTCGGGGTTTTTTGTTTCTGGGCGTCCGGTTGCGGCGGTTGCCCCATTAAGGCGACCGAACGGCAAGCAGTTGATTGGCGAAGTTTTCGAGCATGAACAGGTTGAAGAAAGAACCGATGGAACTCGATGGGGCCGGGTTGCGGGCCAATGTGGGGCGCACGCTGTGGCTGGGTTTCTTCAAGGCCTTCCTAGTCATCATGCCCGTGGCCGTGCCCTTCTTTCAGGGCAAGGGGCTGTCCATGCAGGAGGTCTTCTCCCTGCAGGCGCTGTTCGCCTTCGTGGTCATGGTCACCGAGGCGCCGTCCGGCTATCTGGCCGACCTGATTGGCCGGCGCCGCTGCCTGATTCTGGGGACGGCGTTTTCCGGGGTCGGCTACAGCTTGTTGGTGGTTGCCGACGGATTCTGGACGCTGGCGCTGTTCGAGACCGCCGTAGCGTTGAGCTTCAGCCTGACCTCCGGTGCCGACTTGGCGCTGCTCTACGACACCGAGCTCGCCCGTGGCAGCAGCAACCGGCGGCAACGGCAGGTCGTGGGCAAGCTCTATGCCGTGCGCACCCTGTCCGAAGCTGCGGCGGGCGTCGCCTGCTCCCTGCTGCTGGCGTGGGGCACCCTCGGCGGCGTGGTCGCCGCCCAAGTGCTGGTCGGCTGGCTGCCGTTGCTGCTTGCCTTGCGCCTGCGCGAGCCGCCAACGGCCAGGCTGTCCGCTGAGGGCCACTTGGCCAACATGGTCCGCATCACCCGCCACCTGCTGCGCGGCGACTTGATCTTGCGGCTGGTGTTTCTGGCGCTTTGCGTTTGGAGCCTGACCACCTTCTACGCCGTGTGGCTGTTGCCCAAGCTGTGGGAGCAGCAGGACCTCGGGCTGGCCCACTTCGGCTACCTCTGGGGCGGCCTTTGCGCCTTGAGTGCGGTGGCGGGACGTTGGACGCCCCATCTTGAGGAACGCATCGGGCCCGCCGGGGTCTTGGCGATCATGGGCTTGCTGCCGGCGCTGGGCTATTTGGGGCTCGACCGGTTCGGCGTGGCGGGTGGGCTGCTGGCCGCCTCGACATTCTTCATCGCCCGCGGTCTCGGCACGGTGATCCTAACTGACGCGTTGAACAGCCGGGTGCCTAGCGAGTTCCGCGCCACCGCCAATTCGCTGGCCAGCTTCGGCTTTCGCGGCCTGTTCGTCGCCACTGGCCCACCGGTGGGGCTCGCCTTCGACCTCTGGGGGCTGGGCACGACCCTGCTGATGCTGGCCGCGCTGAGCCTAGGCGTTTTCATCGGCCTCATCGCACCGCTCATCGTCGTCGTGCGCGGTCTCCCAGCGAAGGCCGCGGGGTAGAGCCTTCAGCCGGGGAGCGCGAGGGGGCTACCCCTCGCAAAAGGAGCCTTCAGCCGGGGAGCGCGAATGCAAAGCGTGGGGCATATGCGTTAAGGTTACCGACTTTTTTTGGAGACTGAACATGGAACGCATGACGCTGGACTTCGACGGCAAGGTCGCCGTCCTGAAATTCAACCACCCGGAGGTGCTCAACGCCGTCGGCGCGCAGATGCTGGCTGACTTTCACGAGGCGTTCAGCCGGGTGAAGGATCCCGCCAACGGCGCCCGCTGCCTGCTGCTCACCGGCGTGGGCCGGGCATTTTGCGCTGGCGCCAATCTGCAGGACGAGGGACGCAACGAGCGGCGCGGCGGCGCCGGCGACGGCCTGCGCGGCGGCTACCATCCCCTGCTGCTGGGGCTGCGGGACTTGGACATGCCCATCGTCACCGCGGTCAACGGGCCGGCGGCCGGGGTCGGCATGAGCTTCGCGCTGATCGGCGACATCGTCTGCGCCCAGAAGGGCGCCTACTTCCTGCAGGCGTTCGCCCGCATCGGCCTCGTGCCGGACGGCGGCTCCACCTTCATGCTGCCGCGCCTGATCGGCTGGGGCCGGGCCTTGGAGCTGTCGCTGCTGGCGGAGCGCCTGCCAGCCGAGAAGGCCCACGAGTGGGGCTTGGTGAACCGGCTGTTCGAGGACAACAATGCGCTCCTGGAGGGCGCCACCGCCTTGGCCCGCCGGCTCGCCGACGGTCCGCGCTCCCTGGGCTTGATCCGCCAAGCCTACTGGAGCACCTGGCACAACTCCTACGAGCAGCAGCTTGACTTGGAGGCACGCCTGCAGAACCAGGCGGGCGCAACGACGGACTTCCGGGAGGGCGTGTCGGCGTTCCTCGAGAAGCGCGCGGCCAGCTTCAAAGGGGAATGAGGGCAGTTCCGCAACCATGTACAGAATTCGCACCTACAATCAGATCGCCGCTCGCGGCCTGGAGCGGTTTCCCCGGCAGCGCTACGAGCTTGGCGCCGACTTGGCGGACCCCGACGCCATGTTGCTGCGCAGCCACAAGCTCGGCGAGGACAGCGTCCAAGGCTGCCTGCGGGCCATCGCCCGAGCGGGCGCCGGCGTGAACAACGTGCCGGTGGCGCACTGCACCCGCCAGGGAGTGGTGGTGTTCAACACCCCAGGCGCCAATGCCAATTCAGTGAAGGAATTGGTGCTGGCGGCGCTGCTCATCAGTTCTCGGAACCTGGTCGGCGGGCTGGACTTCGTCTCCACCTTGGCGGGCGTGGCCGACGCCGCTGAACTCAACGCCTTGGTCGAGGCGGAAAAGAAGCGCTTCAAGGGCCGTGAGCTTCGGGGCAAGTGCCTGGGCGTCGTGGGCCTTGGCGCCATCGGCTCCTTGGTGGCGCGGGCCGCGCTCGATTTGGGGATGGACGTGCTGGGCTACGATCCCTCCATCTCGGTGGACGCCGCCTGGCGCCTGCCCGGCGAAGTGCGGCGCATGGAGAACCTGGCAAGCCTGTTCGCCCGCTCCGATTTCGTGACCCTGCACCTGCCGCTGCTGCCGGAGACCGAGGGCGTCATCAACGAGGAGGCCCTGGGCTCAGCGCGTCCCGGCAGCGTGCTGCTCAACTTCGCCAGGGAGCCGGTGGTGGACCGCCGGTCCTTGATCCGCGCACTCGACGATGGACGCCTCGCCAGCTACATGGCCGACTTTCCCGTGCCCGGGCTGATCGGCCGCCCCAACGTCAGGCTGACCCCCCACTTGGGCGCCAGCACGTCAGAGGCGGAGGAGAATTGCGCGGTCATGGCGGCCAACCAGCTCATCGACTTCCTGGAGACCGGCAACATCGTCAACTCGGTCAACTTTCCAACGGTGTCCCTGGAGCCGTCCGGGGGGCACCGCTTGGCCATCACCAACCGCAACGTGGCCGGCATGCTTGGCCAAATGACCTCAGTGCTCGCCAAGCACGACATCAACATCATCGACATGCTCAACAAAAGCCGGGGCGATGTGGCCTACAACCTGCTGGACATCGAGGCGGCCCCGGACGATGCGCTGATCCAGGAGCTCGCCGCCATCGACAGCGTCATCAACGTCCGCGTTCTCAACGGCAACGCCGTCGGCAGGCTCTTGGGCAGTCTCTGATCAGGCGGAGGCGCCGAGCCGATAGCCGCGCCGGGCCTGGCGGCGGCGGAAGCGGGCCGGTTCGACAAGGGCCTCGACCGTGCGCTCCAACGGCGGGAAGTCGCCGGTCAACCGGCTGGCGACGATGGCGCCGGCGAACGGGGCGGTGGTCATGCCCATCGCCCCATGAGCCGTGCTGACGGTGAGGCCCTCGGCCAATTCGCCGACAATGGGGGTGCGGTCGGAAGCGATGGCTCGATTGGCCCGAACGCGACCGATCCATCGATGGTGATGTCCCTCCAGCTGCCTCAAGTTGTGGGCGGTGGCGTCTTCGGCGGCCCAAGGCCGATGCTCGAAGGTGGCGCCGGCGACAACGCCTGACCTGATGGGCGCCAGATAGCCATCGCTGACCACTGGCAGGCGGGGCCGCACGTCCAGAGCCACGATGTCCATCTGGCCTGCCACCGCCACCAGCTCCAAAAAGGAAGCCCCATCGCATTGGCGCGCGGCGGCGGCGCAAGCCAACGCCAATGGCCGGGCGCCGGGAGGCGCAGGGCGGCCGAGCTGAAGGCTGATGAGCGGATGGTCAAGCAGCGCCCGCGTTAACGTCTTCGGTTCCACAAGGCCGCTGTGCGGAAAGCAAAGCGCATCACCGTTGATGGGCCAGCCGCCAGCTTGTGTGGCTTGGACCGAGTTCAGGGCTTCCACCAGCCCGGTCCCGGCGTATGCCGAAGCGATGCGCCGCATCTTCTCGGCACCAAGGTTCGGCCCCCCGGCTTGCAGCGCACCGCTTTCGAGGAAGCCGGGAAACCGCCGCACCCAGGCTTGGCTGTAGGCATAGGCGTGGACGCGCCAAGCCGCGCTCAAGCTGCCGTCCCCGAGCAGCCTCGGATGCAGCAGCGCTGCCGGGATGCCGGAGGCCCCGGTGGCGATGGATGCAGCCGGGTCGAAGACGTCCACGGCAATGCCCTGGTCAGCCAAGTGGCGAGCGATGCTGGCGCCCGCAATGCCCGCGCCAGCGACGGCCACCCGTTTCGTAACGGGTCGGCGAGCAAGGCCCGCTTGGCCGAAGGTTCCCGCCAGGCTCTCGCGCTTGTGCGGACGCTGATCCACGCGCCGGACGCTGAAGCCGCAAGCCTGCAAGCGTCGCCGAACGGCTCCAGCGGACGAAAACGTGGCTACGGTAGTCCCCGCGGTGGACAGACTGGCGATCTGCCCCAGCAACCCCTCGCGCCACATCGCCGGATTCCGGCTCGGCGCAAAGCCGTCCAACAGCCAAGCGTCGATGGGCTGACGCTGGCGGTTCGCCAAATCGGCCAAGCCGCCCCCAGCCTCGCCCCAGTACAGGGAAAGCATGATGCGGCCTTCGGCGAGCGCCCGCCGGTGCCAGCCCGCCAGCAACGGCGGATAGGCTCGATGGAGCTCGGCGTAGATTGGCCAGCTGGCGCGGCGGCATTGGACGATTTCCGCAAAGGCGTTCGGCGCAATGGGACGCGAATCGAAGCTGATGAAGTGCAGTCGGCAGCGGGCTTTGAGGGCAGTTGCGGCGGCCACCGCGAAGTTCAAGCCGGTGCCGAATCCCAGCTCGCCAATGCGCAGCGTCAGCCCTTCGACAGCCGCCGTCGCCGCTTTGCTCTCGATCTGGGCTGGCGCCATGAACACCCGTTGGACCTCGCGCGCACCGTCGGGGGCGTGGTAAATGTCGTTGAAGTCCCGGGCGAAGGGCTGGCCATCCCGCCACACCAGATCGGCCGGTTCAATCACGGCGCAACGGGACGCTTGGGATCGTTGATCCAGTCGCTCCAGGAGCCCGGATAGAGCGCCGGCTCGTCAAACCCCGCCAAGCGCATGGCGAGCACGTTGTGGGTGGCGGTCACCCCCGATCCGCAGTAGCAGACCGGATTGTCCGCCAAGCCGGCAAAGCGCTCGCGCAGTTGCGGGGCGGGCAGAAACCGGCCAGTGGCATCCAAGTTGCCTTGGAAGGGCCGGCAGAAGGCACCGGGTATGTGGCCCGCCACCCGATCGATCGGCTCCTCAAGGCCGTCAAAGCGGCGTTGGGCGCGGGCATCGATCAGGGTCAGGGCGCCCCGGTCGGCTTCGATGTCGGCGGCGCCAACGATTCGCGTCAGCGGCGGACGCAGCGAGAAGGTGCCGCGTTCCGGTGCCGCGCAAGCCGTGGTCAGCGCCTCCGGCCAAGCCTCCAAACCGCCGTCGAGCACCGCCGCCGCCTCATGGCCGCACCATCGGGCCAACCACCAGCCCCGGCCTGCGAAGGCGCCGCCCGCGTCATCGTAGAACACCAACTGGTCCTGGTCGTTGACACCCCAAGCAGCAAAGCGCTCCGCCAAAGCGGCCCGGCTGGGCAGGGGATGCCGGCCGCCCGAACCGGGCGGGGCGGCGAAGTCGCGATCCAAGTCGCCATGCTGCGCACCGGGCAAGTGGCCTTGCTCATAAGCCCGCCGCCCGTAGCCGGGATCGCCAAGGCCCGCCCGACAGTCGATCAGCCGAACTGGGCGACCCAGTTCGCGCAAGGCGTCAAAGTCAATCAGCATGCGGCGCATGCGGCGAAGTTTAACGGTTGGGCAGCCGATTGATGACCTGCTCCAATTCCTATGACATACTCAATGCCAACTTGAACCCTACAGGGAGAATTGCATGAGCGCAGACGGCACTTGGAACATCACCACGAACACCCCCATGGGCGCACAGAAAGGAACCTTGGAACTGGCCACGGACGGCGGTGCGCTGAGCGGCAAAATGAGCGGCCAGCAAGGCGAGATCGAACTCAAGGACGGCGTCGTTGACGGCAATTCCGTGTCCTGGAAGGCCGACATCACCTCGCCAATGGCCATGACGCTGGAGTTCAGCGGCACCTTGGACGGCGACAGCATCAGCGGCAACGTCAAGCTGGGTGCCTTCGGCAACGCCAGCTTTTCGGGAACCCGCGCCTGACCAAACCGGCGTTACGAGAACCAAAGGACGCTCCCCGCGGTTCGCTTCACGCTGGCCTGCCAGTGACCGAGCTTACCGCCTCCAAGCCGCTGGCCGGCATCCGCCTCATCGACCTCACGCACATGGTGGCCGGCCCTTATGCGGGCATGATCCTGGCCGACCTCGGCTGCGACACGGTGAAGGTCGAGCCGCCCGGCCGCGGCGAGGGGACGCGGCGGCTGCTGGAGAACGACGCCCGCAACTCCATTGGCGGCATGGGGGCCTACTTCTTCACCCTGAACCGAAACAAGCGTTCCGTGGCCGTTGATCTAAAGTCGCCAGCGGGACTCGACTTCTTCCATCAGCTGGTGCGCCACGCGGATGTGGTGCTCGACAACTTCTCCGCCGGCGTCACCAAGCGCCTGCGCATCGACCACGACCACCTTGCCAAGCAAAACCCGAAGATCATCACCTGCTCGGTCACCGGATTCGGCGAAGACGGCCCACGCCACAAGCGGCCCGCGTTCGATCAAATCATCCAGGGCCTCGGCGGCGGCATGTCGATCACCGGCGAGGGCCCGGGGCGGAACGTGCGCGCCGGCATCCCCATCGGCGACTTGGGCGGCGGCATGTTCGCAGTCATGGGCGTTCAAGCGGCATTGCTGGCGCGCCAGCGCACCGGCATTGGCCAGCACGTGGACATATCCATGCTCGACGTGCAAATCAGCCTGCTCAACTACATGGCCACCATGCACTTGCTGTCCGGCGAGCTTCCCGAACCCATCGGCAACGGCCACTTCGTGCACACGCCCTACAACGCGTTCGCGACGGCCGACGACACCATCACCATTGCCGTGATCGGCGATGGCTTCTGGCCCCCGTTTCTCGAGGTCGTGGAGATTGAGGAACTGCGCGACCCGGCCTATGCGACCGCAGCCGAGCGCCTTAAGGACCAAGCCCGCATTGAAGGCCTCATTGCTGAAAAACTGAAGACCCGACCTGCCGCTGAATGGCTGGAGAAGCTGGAAGCCGCCCGCGTGCCCAGCGCCCGCGTCAACAATTTCGCCCAAGCCTTGAGCGACCCCCAAGTCCTGCATCGCAACATGGTCGTCGAACTCGGCCATCCGCTCGGCGGCAGCGCCAAAGTGCCCGGCAACCCGGTGAAGCTGTCGGTCAACGCCGCCGAGTCCTTCACGCCGCCGCCGTTGCTTGGGGCGCACACGGTCGCCGTGTTCAAGGAGTGGGCGGGGATGTCCAAGGCGCAAATCGACCAGGGCATCGCCGCCGGCGCACTGCAGCAGGCCGAAAAGCCCGTTCGGGAGCCCGTTCCCGCCTATTGACACCCAGCTTTCGCGTCCATGATATTGCTCGCTCCACTCAAGTTGCCGGAGGGAGATTGCCGATGCCGAGACTCAGGGAAGTGCCGCTTGCGGAGGCGCCGGAGAACGTTCGCAAATACTACGAGGCGCTGTTCGGCGATCGCGACCCGGTGGCGGAGCCGGGCACTGCCACCGGAACCCCCGGCAACTGGTGGACCGTGTTCGCACTGGTGCCCTATGTCTTTGACCACGCCACCAGCCACTTCGGCATGTTCGGCATGTTTGCGGACAAGAGCATCAGCCAGCTTGACCCCAAGGTGCGCGAACTGGGCATCATGCGGGCGGGCTTCGCCCAAGCCAGCCAGTTCGTGTTTTCGCAGCACTGCAAGGCGGCGCGCCGCTTCGGCATCTCCGAGGAACAGATTGCGGCGATACCCCATTGGCAGGTCGCCGACTGCTTCAATGCCGAGGAGCGCGCCATCCTGGCTTGGGCCGATGCCCTCATCCTGCAAGGCGGGCGCGCCTCCGACAGCCTGTTCGAGGCCCTGCGCCAACACCTCTCCGACGCGGACATTCTGGAACTCACCTACCACGTGCTCGCCTACAACCTGCACGGGGTGATGTGCAAGGCGCTGCGCCTGGAATACGACGACGTGGACGAGCGCATCCGCGAAGTGCCGGTTCCCGCCGCCGGGGAACGCGCGGACTGGGCAGGGGCGGCTTGGGACAAACCGCCGCAATCCGACTGAACCCCGCCAAAGGTTTCCGCTTACACTTGTGCGCCTTACCGGACCGCGTCGCAGGATGACCCAATGAGCAAGCTCAACATCAACGGCCAAACCCTTGAGCTGGATTTCGATGCGGACACGCCCTTGCTTTGGGTGCTGCGCGAGCAGGCCGGCTTGACCGGCACCAAGTACGGCTGCGGCATCGCCCGCTGCGGCGCCTGCACCGTGCATGTGGACGGCCAGCCGATGCGTTCCTGCGTGGTTCCGGCATCGGCGTTTGGGCCCGCCCAGGCAATCACCACCATAGAGGGGCTGTCGCCGGATTCCAGCCACCCGGTGCAGCAGGCTTGGCTGGAGCTTGACGTGCCCCAATGCGGCTACTGCCAGTCGGGCATGATCATGGCGGCCAGCGCCCTGCTCGACGGCAATCCGAATCCAACCGACGCCGACATCGATGCGAACATGACCAACATTTGCCGCTGCGGCACCCTGCAGCGTGTGCGGCGCGGCATTCATCGGGCGGCGGAAATCAAGGCGCAGGGGAAAACGGCATGAACCGGCCAGGAAGCATTCAACCGCCCGATGACCTCGGCGATGCCAGAGCGGCAACCGACATGGCTTGGGCAGTCCAGCGGGCCGACCGGCAAGCTCTTGGCGGAAGCGGCGGTTCCGCGCGGGCGCCCGCCATCGGCGCCCTTTCACGGCGCCGTTTCCTGGTTGGCGCGGCGGCAGCCGGCGCCGGCCTGTCGCTGGGCGTTCTGAACCCCCGCACGGCAGCGGCTTCGGCCAGCGCGACAGCGGACGAGGTCAATGCCTGGGTCGTCATCAAGCCGGACGATTCGGTCGTCATTCGCATCGCCCGGTCGGAGATGGGCCAAGGCACCCTCACCGGCCTCGCCCAAATGGTGGCGGAGGAACTCGATTGCGACTGGTCCAAGGTCGATTGGGAGTACCCAAGCCCGCGCCAGAACCTGCTGCGCGACCGAGTGTGGCGGAGTTTTGCGACCGGCGGCAGCCGCGGCATCCGCGGGAGCCATCAGTACGTGCGCGAGGGGGGCGCGGCGGCGCGGCTCATGCTCGTCGAAGCGGCGGCCGGGCGCTGGCAAGTGTCGGCTGCGGAATGCTCCGCAGCCAACAGCATCATCACCCACAAACCCAGCGGGCGCACCCTGACCTACGGCGCGGTGGCCAACGACGCCGCCAAGCTGGCGCCGCCCTTGGAAGTCAAGCTCAAGGATCCCAAGGACTGGAAACTCATCGGCCAACCGGTCAAGCGCCTGGACACTGCCGACAAGCTCAACGGCAAGCAGGTGTTCGGCGCCGACATCCAGCTGCCCGGCATGCTCAACGCCGCGGTTTCCGCCTGTCCGGTCTTCGGCGGCGCGCGCAAGCGTTTCGATGCGGCCAAGGTGGCGGCAATGCCGGGCGTGAAGGGCGTGGTGCCGCTGGACAACAACGCCGTCGCCGTGGTGGCCGACACTTGGTGGCGGGCGCAGAAGGCGCTCAAAGCGCTGCCCATCGAATGGGACTTTGGCGATGGCGGCAGTTTGAGCCAAGCGGACATCATCGCCAGACTTGACGAGGGGCTGACGGCGGAGACGCCGCTCATCGGCAACCAAAGCGGTGATGCTCGGGCGGCGCTGGAATCGGCGGAGACCTTGGTTGAGGCGACCTACAGCTATCCGTACCTCAACCACGCCACCATGGAGCCCATGAACGCCACGGCGCGCTGGACCGAGGACTTCTGCGAAGTCTGGTGCCCCACTCAAAACGGCGAAGCCGCCCACGCCGGTGCCGCCGAAGCCGCCGGCCTGCCCTTGGAGCAGGTGGAGGTTCACAAAGTGCATCTCGGCGGCGGCTTCGGGAGGCGCGGCGCTCCGGACTACGTGCGCCAGGCGGTGCTGATCGCCAAGCAGTTCCCGGGCACGCCGGTCAAACTGCTTTGGTCCCGGGAAGAGGACATGATGCAAGGCTTCTTCCACCCCATCACCAAGGCGCGGGTTCGGGGCGGGCTGGATGCCGACGGCAAGCTCGAAGCGCTGCACCTGAGAGTCTCCGGGCAATCCATCCTCGCCGGCCTCATGCCCAACCGCTTGGCCGACGGCGTCGATTTCGCCACTTTCCAAGGGCTGCTCCCCGAAGGCGACCAACGCATCAGCTACCGGGTTGAGAACCTGCTGGTGGACCACGCCATGCGCAACACCCACATCCGGCCGGGTTTCTGGCGCGGCGTCAACGTCAATCAAAATGCCGTTTACATGGAGTGTTTTCTGGACGAGCTCGCGCACGCCGCCGGCACCGACGCCTTGGCGTTTCGGGAGCCGTTGATGCGGTCCAATCCGAGGGGCTGGGCGGTGTTGCAGGCGGTGGCCGAGCGCTCCGGCTGGGCGAGCCGGCAGGAAGACGGCCGACACTTGGGGCTGGCGGTGTTCCACGCCTTCGGCAGCGACGTGGCCGCCTGCGCGGAAGTCACCGTGGAGGCGGACGACGCGTTGCGCATCAAGCGCATTGTTGCCGCGACCGACCCCGGCTTCTGCGTCAATCCGCAACAAACTGAGGCGCAGGTGGAAGGTTCCTTCGTTTACGGCTTAAGCGCCCTGCTCTACGGCGAATGCACGGTTCGCGACGGGCAGATCGAGCAACGCAACTTCGACACCTTCCCGTCCCTGCAAATCTCGCAGATGCCGGAGGTCGAAACCCTCGTCATGCCGTCCGGCGGCTTCTGGGGCGGCGTCGGCGAACCCACCATCGCCGTGGCGGCGCCAGCGGTGTTGAACGCCATATTCGCGGCAACCGGCAAGCGCTGCCGCGAGGTGCCGTTGAAGCGCAGCGGCCTCAAGTTCGCCTAGGTGGGCAGGCGCGGCTGCGCCCAGGCGGACTCGCAGGCGGGCGCATGGCTTCCAACCACGTTATGAAGCAGGCTCGGTGGACGGGTGCCGGTGCCTTGCTGCTTGTGGTTGGCCTTGCCAGTCAGTGGCAGGGCGTTCCGGCAAACGCGGGTTTCGACTCAGGCGAGGTGGCGCTGCGAAGAGATGGGGCAACCGCCCGCGCCCAAGCCTCGGATTTCACTTCAGGTTCAACGAGTGAACCAACGGCTCCGGCGGCTCGCCTCTTGGTCCAGAGCTGCCTGGGCTGTCACCGCCAAGGGTCTGCATCGACCATCCCTGCCATCCACGGCTTACGCCCCGCAACGCTGACGCGGATGATGGGCGAATTCAAACGCGGAGAGCGTTCAAGCACGATAATGAACCGAATCGCCCGCGGCTACAGCGACGATGAGATCCAATTGCTTGCCAAGGGGCTGCTTGAATAGGGCGCAGCTTGAGTAGGACATGGTCAACCGCAGAAAAGTCCTAGTGGGTCTCGGTTCGAGCCTGTCCTGTGCATGGGCGAATGCCGCAACCAAAACGCCCGCCGCAGCGGCGCGGGTTGTGGTGGTTGGCGGCGGATTCGCGGGCGCCTCCTGCGCGCTCGCACTGAAGGCGGCAGCGCCCAGCCTCTCGGTCACGTTGGTCGAGCCTGAGCGCACCTACACCGCCTGCCCGCTCAGCAATCTGGTGGTTGCCGGAATCCGGCCGATGAGCGCACAGAAATTCGGCTATGGCCGGTTGGCGGCGCGGGGCATAGCGGTCGCTCATGCCCGCGCCAGCGACGTCAACCCAGCAAGGCGCCATGTGACATTGGCGCACGGCCAGGAATTGCCTTACGACCGTCTGATTCTCGCTCCCGGCATTGAGTTCGATTGGCAGGCGATGTCGGGTTACGGCAAAGCCGCGTCCGCCCGGATGCCCCATGCCTGGCAAGGGGGCGAGCAGACCCTGCTGCTGCGGGACCAACTTCGGGCCATGCCGGACGGCGGCCTCGTGTTGATGGCGGTGCCGGACAATCCCTACCGCTGCCCACCGGGGCCCTACGAGCGGGCCAGCTTGATCGCCCACTACCTCAAGGCGCACAAGCCGAAGTCGAAGCTGCTGATCCTTGATGCCAAGGATCACTTTTCCAAGCAGGCGCTGTTCACGCAGGCTTGGCAGCGCTTCTACGGTGACATGGTCGAGTGGCACGGCCGCTCCGAGGGCGGCGAAGTGGTTTCCGTCGCGCCCGACGCCATGACGGTCAACACCGACTTCGAGATGTTCAAAGGCAATGTGGTCAATCTGATCCCGCGCCAGCGGGCCGGCGCCATCGCCCAAGCCGCAGGCGTTGCGGATGCCAGCGGCTGGTGCCCGGTGGCGCCGGCAACGTTCGAGTCGCGCCTGCAGCCCAAGATGCACGTCATCGGCGATGCGGCCATCGCCAATGCGATGCCGAAGTCCGCGTTCGCCGCCGATGCCCAGGCCAAGCATTGCGCCGTTCAAGTGGTGCGATTGCTGGCCGAACAAGCACCGCTGCCCGGCAAGCTCATCAACACCTGCTACAGCTTGGCCGCGCCGGACTACGGCTTTTCCGTTGCCGGCGTCTATCGGCCGACCGATGACGCTTGGGTCGAGGTCGCCGGTTCCGGCGGAACCAGCCCGCTGCAGGCCGATGACGAGTTCCGCCGCTTGGAGGCGGGCCACGCCGCCGCCTGGTTTGAAACGCTGACCACGGAGCTGTTCGGTGGGCATTCGTAAGGCTGGCACTCCCGCCTTGACGAGATCGGGCAGCGTCCCCGTGCGGCAGCGCGCGGCTGCGGGCATCCCGTCGTCCTGGCTTCGTTCGCGCTCCCCGCAGCGACCGGCCCTGCTGAAGTTCCTGATTGCAGCGACAACCATCGGAACGGTCGCGGCATCGTCGGCGAACGCCGACGCCTACATTGCCCTTGGAGATTCGGAAAGGGGTCGGCAGATATACCTCGACAGGGAACTCGGGCACTGCCTGCTGTGCCATCACGCCAGCCAAATCGATGCGCCGTTTCAGGGCAACTTGGGGCCGGACCTAAGCGATGTGGCAGCGCGTCTCACCCTCGCCGAGATACGCGCCAAGATTGAGGATCCCACCGTTTCCAGCCCGCAATCGGCGATGCCGGCTTATCACCGCACGCGAGGCTTGCACCAGTTGGCACCCGCCTTTTCGGGCCGGCCCATCTTGACCGCCGAGCAGTTGACGGACTTGATGGCCTTCCTTGCTACACTTGACCGCACCGATGCCGCGGAACCAGAGTGAGAAGGGTGGAAGTTGCATAGAGTTGCGGTAGCCCAGACGTGAATTGCCCACCAGTGCGGCCAGCTCCTGAGTTGCCAAACCAGGGCGGGGGATGCCAGCCTTGGTCTCGCCGCCGCTGGCTTGCGCGGGCCGTGGGCGGCGGGCTTCTGCTAATGCTGCCGCTGCCCTTGCGGGCATTGCCGGAAAGCGCCCGTGCGTTGCTGGCTCGCGCCTACGGCGGTGCCGATGTTCGCTTTGAACGGGTGGCGCTCTCCTTGCCGGCCTTGGCCGAGAACGGAAATTCAGTGGCTCTTGGCGTGGCGGTGCAGCCGCTGATGACCCAAGCGGATGGCGGGCAGGCGGGCAGCGTGGTCAGCTTGGAGGTCTTCGCGCCCGAGAACCCCAACCCCCGAATCGCTCGCTTCCACTTCGGTCCGGCGTGCCCTCGGGCGGAAGTGCGGACCCGTGTGCGCATGGCCGCCTCGCAGACGGTGGTTGCGGTCGCAGCTTGCTCCGACGGGAATCTGTACGCGGGCGCTGCCGAGATCGTGGTTACCGAAGCGGCCTGCTTGGACTTTCTCTTCTAGGAGCCGAAGGTGATTGTGCGTCGGACACCGGATTTCGGGCCGGAACCGTGACGCCGACACGCATCGCCATGCCGGATGAGATACGTGCCGGCCAGCCGTTCGAGGTGAAGACCCTGATCACGCATCCGATGGAAACCGGGCGGCGTCCGGACCCGCTGGGCAATCCAATCCCCCAGAATCTCATCACTCGATTCACCTGCCGTCTCGACGGCATCTTGGCCTTCGAGGCCGCCCTCGACACCGGCGTCGCCGCCAATCCCTACATTGCTTTCCTCGTCAGCGCCGAACGCAGCGGCACCCTCGAATTCGAGTGGCACGGCCAGCACGGCTTCAACGTTCGCGAGACACGAGCGATTCGCGTTGTCTGAGACATTGCGAACGCGAGCGTGGTTGGTGACGTCCGTAAGCCTTGCGGGGATGCTCTGGCCGCCCTTGGGGGTGCTGGGGGAGGGCGCCGACTGGCCACCCAAGCGCAGCTTGGCTCAAGAGCGGTCCGGCTTCGAATTCCAATCGGCGGACACCCAAGCCCTGCAGCTCGACGACTTCGCCAACCCGGGCCTGCTTTGGGTGGACCGGGGGAAAGCCCTGTGGGAGAAGCCGTCGGCAACCGATGCGCCCAGCTGCGAGGGCTGTCACGAATCAGCAGCATCAAGCATGGCTGGCGCCGCAACGCGCTATCCGCGCCACGATGCCGCCGCAGGCGGGCTGATCAATCTCACCCAGCGCATCAACCGATGCCGCACCGAGCAGCAGCGGCAACCCGAACTGGGCTATGAATCCTATGCGATGCTCGCGTTGACTGCGCTCGTTGCCCACCAATCCAAGGGCCTGCCCTTCGCCGTGCGGATCGATGGCCGCAACCGGCCCCACTTCGAGCGGGGCCGCGCCTACTTCCAGCAGCGCCGCGGGCAGATGAACCTGGCCTGCCGCCACTGCCACGAACAGCACGCCGGCCGCATGATGCGCGGCGAGCGCCTCAGCCAAGGGCACAGCAACGGCTACCCGACCTATCGGCTCGAATGGCAAGGCCTGGGCTCCCTGCACCGCAGGCTGCGCTTCTGCAATCAGGCCATCCGGGCCGAGCCGTTTGACTACGGTTCCGCGGAATACCTCGACCTTGAATTGTTCCTCGCTTGGCGCGCCGCCGACCTCCCAATTGAAACGCCGGCGGTGCGTCGATAAGCCTAGGAACTTACTCAAGACGATGGCGTTCCGCCTTTTGGACGGTGCGCAGCGGCGCGAACCTTCGGTTCGCATTGGAGTTTCGCTGACGCGAACCTCCGTTCCGGAGGAATGGATCTTTGAGGCGGCGCACAGTGCCGTTCCCGGCAAGCTTGCGGTTCCGCTACACCGGCGCGTTGGGCGAAAATCCCAGAAGCAGTCGGCCGTAGAGCTCCGCGCCGACATCCATGTCGAACACCGTGTGGCAGGACAGCGTGTGCAGGTCGCGCAGGCTGCGCTGCAAGGGGCTGTCAAGAAAGTGCGCGTGAGCGCCGCTCGCCTCCACCACGGCCCGCACCACGTCCCGCGCTTGCCGCACCACCGTGGCGATCTGCAGCCGCAGGTGGGCGCGGTCCTCGGTTTCGCAGCGCCGCCCGCTCCTGCCCTTCTCGCCCCAAGCCATCACTTGGCCGGCGATGTGCATCAGCAGCGTCTCAGCGTTTTCAACGGCAACTTGCGCGTTGGCCAACCGCGCTTGGGCCATGGCGCGCTGGGCCTGCTTCTCCTGGGTTCCATAAACGCCGCGGCTGGAGAGCCGCTCGCGAAACAAGGCCACGGCCTTGCGGGCGGCGCCCACCGCCGGCGCGGCTGCCGTAAGCCCCAGAACCGGCATCATGGGCATGCGGTAGGTGGCCGAGCCGTGCAGCTCGGCCCCCGGGCTGCCCCCGCCGCGCATGTCAGCGATGTTTTGTCTGCGGTGGCCGGGCACCACCACGTCAGTCACCTCGATGTCGTTGCTGCCGGTGCCGACCATGCCAGCGACGTGCCAAGTGTCCAAGACCTTCACTTGGTCGCGCGGAATGAGGTACATGCAAAGTTCCGGAGCTTCGGGGTCGCCGCCCGCCGTCAGCGCGCCAACCATGACCCAATCCGCGTGCATGACGCCGGTGCCCCACTCCCAGCGGCCGCTGATTCGATAGCCGCCGTCCACCGGCGTGGCGGTGCCCTTGGGCGCCAGCGCTCCGGGGGCGATGATGTAGGGCTGCCTGCCAAAGATGTCATCCTGGGCCTGCTTGTTGAACAGGCCCAGCAGCCAGTTGTGCTCCATGCAGAAGGTCACCACCCAGCCGGTGGACAGGCAACCTTCGCCGAGCAGCATGCCGATTTCCATGAAGGACGTAAGGCTGAACTCATAGCCCCCGTAGCGCTTCGGCACGAAGAACTTGTAGGCGCCGGTGTCCTCAATGGCCTGCATCACCGCATCCACCGGCTTGCGCTCCCGCTCCGCCTGCGCCGCGTGCGCGGCCACCATGGGGACCAATGCGCGTATGCGCTCGACCAGTTCCTGTTCCTGCATGCCCATCACCTTAGCGCAGCGGTGGTCGAGGACCAGCCTGCACCGGTTCAAGCCCCTCGCACTGCGCAGCCAAGGGCTCCGCAGAGCAAGGCGGCCGGGAGCCGAAGCGACACGAACAATCAAGCTTGTTTGCGGGACGGCACACCGGAGGAACGCTAAAACCGGAAAACGAGATCCGCCGTGACGGTGCGTCCCCGGGCCAGCGAAACGAAGGCGTCGCCGAGTATTTCGTAGGCGTGCTGAATGACGTACTCGTTCGAGAGATTGCGTCCGGTGACGCCGAATTCCCAGCGGCCGTCGGCAGCGGCGAGCGCCAGGCGCGCATCCCACTTGACGAACGAATCCTGGGTGCCGAGGGGCGAGAAATCCTGGCGCACGGCGTAGTCATCGGAGTAAAACAAGCTCACGAACGCCAGCAACTGCATGCCGTTGGCCAGTTCGGACCTCCAATCCAAGTTGACGTTGGCTTCCCACTCCGGCACCCGCTCAAGCTGCTGGCCGGACAGGTCGGCCTGGCCATCGATGCAGCTTGGGTCAAGCTGATCGCCATCCGCACCCACCGGGCACTGGGCTTGATTGAAGTCGTCGTAGGTGGCGTCAACCCAAGCGACGGCCGCGTTCATGCGCAGGCTTTCCGTGGCCTGCAGCACGGCTTCGATTTCGAAGCCTTCCACTTCGGCCGATGCAGCGTTGTTGATGATGAAGCGAGTGCCGTCGTAGGAGGAGGTCTGCAGGTCGTCGAACTGCATGGTGTAGGCGGCGATGTTCAGGTTGGCGCGTCCGTCCAGCAGGGTCATCTTGGCACCCACTTCGAAGCTCTCGGCCTTCTCGTCCTCGTAGTCGAAGGTGGCGTTGCCGTCGCGCAAGGTGACGCCGGCCGCCAGCTCCGCCCGCGAGAGCGCGTCCCGTCCCGCATAGCGCTGGCACCAAGCGGGGTCGGCACAGGCGTTGAGCGTTTGGGTGCCGATGTTCTGGTCGTTGGCCTTCATGCCGCCGGCCTTGGAACCCCGAGAGAAGCCCAAGTAGAGCATCAGGTCGTCGTTCAGGTCGAACTGCGCGCGCAATGCCGGATCGAGGGAGTCGTCGGTGCGCTTCTGAAAGAACCGGTAGTCGGGTGCCTGGAAGAGGTATTGCTGCCCGGTGTGAACCGGGTTGACCTGATCGGGAAAGGTCGCGGAGAGGGCGTAGCCCTCCCCGTCCTGGGTTTCGTCCGTGTAGCGGATGTCGCCGATGACGCGCACACGGTCGCTTAGGTTCCAAGTCAACTGCGCATAGGCCGACCAAGCATCCTGGTCACGCTTGATGTGCCGGTCCGCCCCCGCTCCGCCAGCCGACTCGGGGGCGATCAGGAACGGGGGCACGCCGAGGATCACGCCGCCGAAAAAGGCGGACAGTGACGGCGAGAAGGGTGAGAACTGCTGGGTGCTAAGGTCAGAGGCTTGGTACCAGCCGCCGACGATGTACTCGAACCGCTGGCCGGTCGGGGAAAGCAGCCGCAGTTCGGAGGTCACTTGGTCGTAGGCGTCGCGCAGGTCGGTGTTGAGCGCGTAGTCCGGGCCGCCGTCCACGTCCAGCCGCCAGGCGGTTTCCGTTTCCCAGTAACTCAGGATGCCGGTGAGGGTGTGCTCGCCAAGCCCGCGGTCCACGGTCAGCGTCGCCAGTTTCCAGTCGTGGTTGTAGTAGTCCTCCGACCCCACCCCGGTGCTCACCCGACGGATGTCGTCCGCCTTGAACTCCGGCGCCGGGTCGCTGCTGATGGCCGTCATCAAGCCGGGTGCGACCAGCTGGTTGCTGCGGCCATCGGTTTCGGAGTCGCCGGCTTCCAGCTTCAGGCGCACCAGGGTGTTCGGCGCGGCGTCCCAATCGAAGGTCGCCCGCAGGGCCCAGCGGTCCTCCGTAGGCTCCTGGCCGGCAACGTAGGGGTTGCTCACCCATCCGCCCACGTCGTCAAAGCTGAACGCCAACCTGGCGCGGAACGCATCAGCCAGCGGGCCGGATACGAAGCCGGATACGCCGTAGCTGTCGTCCTCGACTTCATAGGACGCCTTGGCGCTGGCTTCGAACTCGTCGGTCGGCGCGGCGCTGGTGATGCTGATGGCGCCCGACATGGTGCTCTTGCCGAACAACGCGCCTTGGGGGCCGCGCGCCACCTCGATGCGGTCCACGTCCAGAAAGGCGGACTCCAGGCACTTGCCCCGAGCGCAGTAAACATCGTCATTGAACACCGGAACCGATGAGTCGAACGCCAGATTGGTAATGGCGGAGCCCAAGCCGCGCACCCGAACCGCCCAACTGCCGAAAGTCTTCTGCACCTGCAGACCGGGTACGTAGCTCTGAAAGTCGCCCAGATCAACAATGTCGTACATCTCGACGAACTCTCCGGTCACCACGCCCACGGAAATGGGCACGTCCTGGAGGTTCTCAGTGCGCTTGGTCGCCGTGACGACGATTTCCTCCAAGGCGATCTCCTCAGCCGAGGCGGTCGCTGCCCAGCTGGCCGCCAGTGCGCCGCACAAGGCGATGGCGAGCCGAAGCAGCCAGCGGATGTCCGGCCTAAGCGGTTTGCCGCGGATTGATGAGGCACGAATCAAGCGTCGGAAAGGGAATGGGACAGCCATGATGCAAACCTCCACGAACGAGTTGGCATCAATCAATCCTACTACATGGAGGAAGTTGCGTTTTAGGGCAGCCGGGCTTCTCGCCAACCCATACCAAAGCGCACTCTCTTCCATCAAGGGGGCGATGGCTCGCTTCGGAATCTGATCCAGCCGAGGATCACGTGCGGAGTTTCGCGCAGCGAAACCATCAAACGCACGCGCGAAGCGGGTGCGCGGGATCGCTTGGGTGTCGCCATTCTTTCCCGGTATCATCATCGCTCGCCAAGACGATACTGCGCGGCACCTTATGACCCAGTGGCAACGGGATTTCGTATCGCTGGAATCGGCGACGAGTACGCGCAACGGGGCGGGCTTCATGCCTTGCCAAGGGCTTTACTGCCATCCCGCCGCGCAGCCGCCGAAGACGGCTCTCATCGCCACCCACTACAACGTTGACTTCAGCGAGCACTATCTCGGCGAGCTGATGGCCGCTCGGGGATACGGATTTCTCGGCTGGAACACTCGTTTTCGTGGCAACGAGGGATTCTTTCTGCTGGAGCACGCGCTCATTGACATCGGTGCCGGCGTGCGTTGGCTAAAGGAGTCCGCCGGTGTTGACCAAGTGGTGATTCTAGGCAACTCCGGCGGCGGGTCGCTCATGGGCGCCTACCTTTCCCAAGCCCAGGGAGTCACCATCGCGCCCACCCCCGGCCTTAAGCTGCCGGATGCCATGCACGACCTGCCGGGCGCGGACCTGTACGTCTCGCTATGCGCCCACCTGGGCCGACCGGAGGTGCTGACTGACTGGTTCGATCCATCGATCACGGACGAGACGGATCCGATGAGCGTCGATTCGAGCCTGAACATGTACGATCCTGCCAACGGCCCGCCGTACTCGCCCGAATTCGTCGCGCGCTACCGCACCGCCCAGGAGGCGCGCAACCACCGGATCACCGACTGGTGCCATGCTGAACTGGCGCGGCTCAAGGCGTTGGGCTGGTTCGACCGCGCGTTCAACCTGTACCGCACTTGGGCGGACCTTCGGCTCATGGATGGCGCCTTGGACCCATCCGAGCGCCAAGTGGGCGTATGCTATGCGGGCAATCCCAAGGCAGCGAACTTCGGCCCGCGCGGCATCGGGCTGACCAACACCCTGCGCACTTGGCTGTCCATGTGGAGCCTCAGGGACTCCCACTGCCGCGGTGCGCCCCATCTCAATCGCATCACGCAGCCGGCGATGGTGATCCAAAGCCTCGGTGACGTCGGCGTCTTTCCCAGCGATGCGCAGGCCATCTTCAACGCCTTGGGGTCCGCTGACAAGACGCTGGAGATGGTCGCCGGCGACCACTACCTGCAGACCCCGAAGACCGCCCGTGACCAAGTGGCGGACCTAATCACCGACTGGCTGCAATCCCACGGTGCTTAGCCGAGCGTCCCGACGCGCTGGACCGGCGATCATGCTGGCGCTGAAATCGAGCCTCTGCGGCGGCGTCTTCAGCGCCCATGCGGCCACCTGCGACCACTCAACGCCTGGCGTGAAGGCGCTGTACTGGGGCGACCTGCATGTACACACTGCCTACTCGCTGGACGGCTACGCATTCGGTGCCATCGCCACGCCCAAGGAGGCCTACGCCTTTGCCAAGGGCCAGCCGCTGCGCCTGGCTGACGGCACAACCACGTCGCTCGAGCGGCCACTGGACTTCGCTGCGGTGACCGATCACGGCGAAACCTACGACGTCATGTACGCATGCACTGACCCGCTGTACATCGACAACGCCTACTGCAAGGCGATTCGCGACGGCCGGAACAGCAAAGGGAAGCTGGCCCGGCACATCTTCAATAACTACCTCTTGCCCTTGGTCAGCGACTCGCCTCCCCAACCGGCACGGTTTTGCGGCCAAGACAGCCTCGACTGCGCGGCGGCCAGCGCCAGCCAATGGCGCCGCACGCAGTTTGCCGCCAACGAGGCCAACGAACCCTGCGCGTTCACGGCGCTGATCGGCTACGAGTGGACCCCCTCGCCGGGCGGGCGCCACTGGCATCGCAACGTGATCTATCGCAGCGAGCGCGTCCCGCAGCAAGTGTTCGACTACATCCGCTATCCGCGGGTGGGGGCGCTTTGGCAAGCGTTGGCCGCTGCCTGCAAGGTCGAGGACGGCTGCGACGCGCTGACCATCCCGCACAACATCAACTGGGCGGACGGCGGCACGTTCGAGGTCGAGCGAGCGCCCGAAGCGGAACTGGCCGCCCGCGCGCGATTCGAGCGCCTCGCCGAGATCCACCAAGAGAAGGGCAACAGCGAATGCCTGCCCAAGAACCGCAATGACGCTGGCATCGACTGCGCGTTCGAGAGATTGGTCACCAATTCGGCCAAGGAACGCCTAACTGGCCATGAGGATTTGACCGATGCGCAGATCTGGGCAAACGCCCGCTCAAGCTACTACCGGACCCTGCTGGGGCGGGGGTTGGCCGCCTATGCGTCCAGCGGCGGTGAGCGCAATCCGCTGATGCTCGGCGCCATTGGCTCCACCGACACCCATTTCGGCACGGCGGGCAAGGTGAGCAGCGACGACTTCTTCGGCGGCATCTCATCGCTATGGCTGACGGATGAGGAGCGTTTGGGCGCATCGGGATACAACCCGGGCGGACTGGTCGCCGTGTGGGCCGCAGAGAACACGCGGGCGGCCATCTTCGATGCGCTCAAGGCGCGCTCCGCCTACGCCACCAGCGGACCACGCATCAGGCTGCGCTTCGGCGTGGGTGCGGCGAACGCCTGCGAGCAGGCCGCGCCCAAGTTCGCACCCTTCATGGGGGAGCTTCTGGACGGCATTGAGTCGCCCACGTTCACCGTGCAAGCAGCGCGGGACCGGCAGCGGCTGGTCCGCGTGGACCTCATCAAGGGCAGTTTGGCGAATGGCGAGTACCGGGAACGGACGCTGGTGCTGGCGGACTTCGCTGACGGCCGCGACACTTTGTGCGTCTCGTGGCGCGACCCAAACTACGATCCCGCCAGCCCCGCCTTCTGGTATGCCCGTGTGCTGGAGCAGCCCACGCCGCGCTGGACCAAGCACCTATGCCAGCGCAGCGGGTTGTGTGACCAGTTTCCCGACCAGGACGTCATGGTGCAGCAACGTGCTTGGTCCTCACCCATCTGGCGGCTGCCCTGAGGGCGAGTCAACGGTTTAGTCAACGCTGACGGGCGCGATGTTCACGTCGCGCTCGTCGAGTTCCCGAGTCCAGGCTGCGAACTCCAGCAAAATGCCGTCCGGATCCTTGAAGTAGATCGAGCGCACGAAGGTGCTTTCAGTGATCTCTGGGCTGGCGCCGAATGCGGAGTCATCGTGGTTCACCACTTCGGTGACATCGATGCCCGCCGCCTTGAGCTGGCGTTGATACGCCTCGATCCGCTCTTCGGGCACGTCAAAGGCGACATGGTTCATCGAGGCGTGGGCGGAAGTGATGTCCCCCCGGCCCACCAAGTCCGGAGCATGGGTGACCCCGGGCTGGCTGTCCCCGGCGTTCGGGAACCAAAAGAACGCCAAGGAATTGCCCTTGCCGATGTCGAAGAAGAAGTGCTGGCCGGCGCCATTGGGCAGTTCGATGGTCTTGGTCAACGGCATGCCGAGCACGCCGGAGTAGAAATCCACCGTCTTTTTCATGTCCCGGCAAACCAGCGCCAAGTGGTTGATGCCGCGGAGATCGAACTTTTCGTTGCCTGCCATGCCTGCTCTCCCATAAAAGCTCTGCTATTTCGGAACCAATATCATTGACTGCGGCCCCTGCTTTCATGGCGCCTCGCGCCCTGGGGGCGAGTGGCGGTGGGTGTTGCGCGGTGCGAAACCCCGCGCCCG
>JAPOTD010000071.1 GCA_026709365.1 Gammaproteobacteria bacterium | reverse complement strand
CGATTTCGCTCCGGAAGCCAGTCGAGGGCGTCCTTAGCGCCCTTGGCGCGGTTGACCGAGGGCGCGGCCAGCGCGAGGTTCAGCACATCGCCCGCAAAGGCGCGCTTGACCTCCGCGTCCCTCCCGCACATGCCGCTGCGATGCGCCTCAGCCAACGCCACGATGTGGTCAACCTCAAAGGCGTCCGCAGAGCCGAACCGCATGCAGGAATAGGGGGAGAGCCTGCCCCCGAACCGCTCGGCGATGTCATCCTCCAAGGCTCGATGCCCGGTTCCGTACTCCCCGCGGTCATAGGCCGCGCCGGCGCAACGGGACTCCGGGGCCACCGCCACCCCGCGCCAACGATGCCCACGCGTTGCTGAGAGGCTGGTCACATGGCCTTCCGGGGTGGCCATCAGGTTCATCACCGTCAACGGGCGGTCGCTGGAGAGCAGCAGTCGCCACTTGCCGTTGCCGTCCCCCAGTGCGCCCTCAATGTCCGCCCCCTGCTGCCACTCGCCGGGCGCGATGCCGGCCTCCAATGCCTCGGCGTCAACGGTCAGCGCAACGCCAGCGGGAATGGAAAGAACAACGCCGCCCCTTTGGCCGGCATCGTCGATGCCGTCAACCGAAACCCGGGCCGCCGTGCCCCCACCGTTCACCAGCCGCAGCAGGCTGCGCTGCCGATGATTGCTGGCCGGGTTGAAGGTTGCGATCCGGTGGCGTTCGCCAATCAGGGGGACGGCATCAAGCATGGCCGTCAGGAAGCCGCCCCGAACGCGCAGGTAGGCGAGCGCCTCAATGTCGGCATCGCTGCTGCTGATCAAAAGCCGCCAGTCGCCCACGCCGCCACCGACGCCGGCGATCCCCTTGCTGGCATTGCCGAACTCCAGATCCGCGGAGTTGAAGTGGGTGGCCGCATGGGCGCCGACGGACAGGCTGACCGGACCGGCTTGGTTTCCCGCATCGTCCTTGGCGGCGATGGTGACCGAGCCTGTCAGTCCGCTGTGGTTGATTAGGCGCACAAAGCCCTCTCGGTCGGGGTCGCTCGCCGATGGGAAGTAGGGGATTTCCGCGGCATGGGCGGCGGTGCAGAACATCACGCCCAGCAAAGGCCACGCCGTCCAGCGCGCCCGGCGCCGCTTTCCGTCGCCCCAAGAAGCGGCGCTCAGGGAGAGCCCGCAGACACACCGCATGGTCTTGGGACCGCAGTGCTCATTGATCAGCCCCATGCCGGGAGTTTAGCACGGGCTTCGCGGCTTCATTTCGGCCAGTCCGCCGGGTAGGTGGAGGGCGTTGCCGTGCAATTTGCCTTGAATTGGTCTAGGGGGCCGCTTTAGAATTCGCCTGCCCCGCATCGCGGAACCTCATTGGGAGACACCTCAGGCATGAGCAGCGTTGAAGAACGAGTCAAAAAGCTTATTTGCGAACAGCTTGGCGTCAAGGAGGAGGACGTCAAGGATGAAGCCTCCTTCGTCGAAGATCTAGGCGCCGATTCCTTGGATACCGTTGAATTGGTCATGGCGCTCGAGGAGGAGTTTGAGACCGAGATTCCCGACGAAGAGGCGGAGAAGATCACGACGGTCAAGGAAGCCATCGACTACATCGCCCATAACCAGTAGTTCATGCACTTCCTCAGGTCGCCCCGGTTCCGGGAAGGGGACAGGGCATGACTGGCCGTAGGGTTGCCGTCACCGGCTTAGGCGTGGTCTCCCCGTTGGGCAACACCGTTGCCGAGGCTTGGCGTGGGGCGGTCGCCGGCAGGAGCGGCATCGCGCCCATCAGCACCTTTGACACCACGGGCTTTGCCGTCACTTTTGCCGGGCAGGTGCGGGACTTCGATGCGGAGCTCTACATGGAGCGCAAGGAAGCCCGGCGTTGCGATGAGTTCATCCAGTACGGCATTGCCGCGGGCGTTCAAGCCATTGCCGATGCGGGCCTGCCGAGCCATCCCGAGGATGCGCATCGCTACGGAATCGCGGTCGGCTCCGGCATTGGCGGCATCAACAGCATCGAGAGGACTCGATCAATCTTGGAGAAGGGCGGCCCGCGCCGGGTGTCGCCCTTTTTCGTGCCGGGCGCCATTGCCAACATGATCGGCGGCCACCTTTCCATCATGTACGGCTACCAAGGCCCGAACGTTGCCGTGGTCACCGCCTGCACCACGGGCACCCACAACCTTGGCATGGCGGCACGGATGATTCAGCATGGCGACGCCGACGTCATGGTCGCGGGCGGCGCTGAGTTCGGCACCTCACCTACCTCGATCGCCGGATTCAGCAACATGAAGGCGCTGTCCACCCGCAACGACGCCCCGGAGGCCGCCAGCCGTCCGTGGGACAAGGACCGGGACGGCTTTGTGCTCGGCGACGGCGCGGGCGTCCTAGTGTTGGAGGAGTATGAACGCGCGCAGCAGCGCGGCGCATCCATCCATGCGGAGCTGCTCGGTTTCGGCATGAGTGCGGACGCCCATCACATCACGAGCCCCAGGGAGGACGGCGCCGGCGGCATCGCCTGCATGGAGAACGCTATTGCCGATGCGGGCCTGCGCCCCGCGGACATCGACTACATCAATGCCCACGGCACCTCCACGCCCTTGGGCGACGTGGCTGAAACGAAGATGATCAAGCACGTCTTTGGCGACGATGCGCACCTGCCGGTCAGTTCCACCAAGTCCATGACCGGCCACTTGCTCGGCGCGGCGGGTTCGGTGGAGGCGATCTTCACCATTCTGGCGCTGCGCGACCAGATTTGTCCGCCGACCATCAACCTGCACAGCCCCGGCGACGGATGCGATCTTGACTATGTGCCGAATCAAGCCCGCCCGGCCAGCCTGCGCATTGGCTTGAGCAACTCCTTTGGCTTCGGAGGCACCAACGGCACGGTGATCTTCGGAGCCGTGTGAGCCTTTGCGCTGAGGCGTTCCAGGCATTGCCATGAAACCTCGCTTGGCCCTCTCCCGCGCTGCTGCAGTGGCCGGTGGGTTGCTCGGCGCCCTGGCGCTTGCCGCAGCGGTCGCCGTTTGGTGGATCGATCGCTGGTGGACGTCCCCCTTGAACTTGGCCTCGCCCGCTGTGCTGACTTTGGAGGCCGGGGACACGGCGGTGGATTTGGCTATCAAGATTCACGCCGTCGGATGGGTGGAGCACGCTCGCCTGCTGCCTTGGATCATGCGGTTCACGGGCGATGCGCAGCGGCTTCAAGCAGGCGAGTACAGGGTGGCGACCGGCGAGACCTTGGAGGGCTTGATGGCCCGCCTGCTGGCTGGCGATGTGGTTGTTCATTCATTCCGCATCGTCGAAGGCAGCCGCATCGCCGACGTGCTCAACGCTTTGGGCGAGGATGCGCGGTTGGCGCACACGCTCGGCGCGGCCCGTTCGGAAACGCTGCTGGCGGACCTCGACCTGGCGATCGCGCTGGAGTTTGGCGCGCATGGCGAAGGCTGGTTCTTTCCCGACACCTACGCGTTCAATGCCGGTGATGATGACCGCTCCCTGCTGCTTCGCGCCCACGCCAAGATGCGCATGGAGCTGGAATCCGCTTGGGCGGACCGTTCGCCGGACCTGCCCTATGCGAACCCTTATGGAGCGCTGATTGCGGCCTCCTTGGTCGAGAAGGAAACCAGCCGGGCCGAAGACCGCGCCCATGTCAGCCAAGTGTTTGCGGCGCGCTTGGAGCGCAACATGCGCCTGCAGGCCGACCCAACAGTCATCTACGGACTCGGCGAGAAGTTCGACGGCAACCTGACCCGGTCTCATCTGCGCCAGCCCACGCCCTACAACACCTATGTCCACAAGGGCCTGCCGCCGACCCCCATCGCCCTGCCGGGCAGCGCCGCCTTGGCGGCAGCGCTGCACCCGAGCGGTGCCGACTACCTCTACTTCGTCGCCCGCGGCGACGGTTCAAGCGAGTTTTCAGCCACCTTGGACGCCCACAACCGGGCGGTTCGAAAGTTCCAATTGAATCGCCGCCGGAGCCGCGCCGCGCCGGATTCCTAGGAGCCCTCAGCCGGGGAGCGCGAGGGGCCCGCCCCTCGCAGGACAAAGCCTCAGCCGGGGAGCGCGAGGGGCCCGCCCCTCGCAGGACAAAGCCTCAGCCGGGGAGCGCGAGGGGCCCGCCCCTCGCAGGACAAAGCCTCAGCCGGGGAGCGCGAGGGGCCCGCCCCTCGCAGGACAAAGCCTCAGCCGGGGAGCGCGAGGGGCCCGCCCCTCGCAGGACAAAGCCTCAGCCGGGGAGCGCGAGGGGTCAGTCCCTCGCAGGATAAAGCCTCAGCCGGGGGGAGCGCGAGGGGCGCACCCCTCGCAGGGAAGAGCTTCAGCCGGGGAGCGCGAGGGCCTCGCTTCCCGCAGGAGGGCTGCCTCAGCTAGGGAGCGCAAGGCCCCCGTCCCTCGCAAGCAAGGGAGCGAGGCCTGATCTTTGTTAATGTAGCGTTGTTGATTGCGGAATCGGCTTTGGGCGAGTGAGAGGCAAATTCATCACCTTGGAAGGCGTTGATGGAGCGGGCAAGAGCACCCAGATGGCTTGCATCGCCCGATTGCTGGAGGAGGCGGGCATCGACCACGTCGTCACGCGGGAACCCGGCGGCACTCCGCTCGCGGAGCAAGTCAGGCGCTTGCTGCTCGATGTGCGCGAAGAGGACGTGGCACCCCTTGCCGAACTGCTGCTGGTCTTTGCCGCCCGCAGCCAGCATCTGGAGGCGCGGATTCTTCCGGCGCTCGAAGCGGGCGTTTGGGTCGTCAGCGAGCGCTTCACTGACGCCACCTACGCTTACCAAGGCGGTGCGCGGGGGGTGGGCGAGCGCACCATTGGCCAATTGGAGTCCTTGGTGCAAGACGCCTTGCAGCCAAATTTGACCTTGCTCCTGGACGCTCCGCTGAACGCTGCAGCGCAGCGCATGGGCGATCGTGAGGGTGCCGACCGCTTTGAGCGTGAGGGTGCGGAATTCTTCCGCCGGGTGCGGGAGGGCTACTTGTCGCGGGCTAGGCGTCATGAACGCATTGTGGTGGTCGATGCCGCGCGTCCGGTCGAGGAGGTGGGCGCCGCCGTCGCCACCGCCCTGCGCCCGTTGATTGCGGCGCACCTGTCCGAACTGGCCGGCTGCCGGGAGGACCAGTGAACCTGCCGTGGCATGAAGTCAGCAAGGCGAGCCTAAGGGTCGCCATCGAGGCTGGCCGGCTGCCCCACGCGCTGCTGCTGAGCGCCTATCCGGGATGGGGCGCCGCAGTGCTTGGCGAGTGGTTGGCGCTGACCGTGATCGCCGTTCAGGGTGTGCCTGAAGCCCGGCGATTGGCCCACCCGGACCTGCGTTGGCTGGCCCCGGAAAAAGGCGTCATTCCGGTGGATGCCATCCGTCGGCTGCGAGACTTCAGCGTCGGCGCTGCGCGGATGGCCCCGGCCAAGGCGGTGGTGCTTGAGGATGCGGACCGCATGAACGTCAACGCCGCCAATGCGTTGCTGAAAACCTTGGAGGAGCCCTCGGCGAACACCTATCTCATCCTCACCAGCCAGCGCGCCGGAGCCTTGCCGCCCACCATTCGCAGCCGCTGCCAGAAGGTGGCCATAGCCCGAAACGCTCAGGCGGCCAAGACCTGGCTGACCGATGCGAAGGCGCGGCGGTTGCTGGACGACTACGACGGCGCGCCGCTGCTGGCGTTGGCCGGTGCCAAGGATGGGGAGCGCCCCATGGCGGAGCTGCTGGGCGAACTCGGTCGGGGCGGGCGGGAGCGGACCGCGGCGCTGGTTGAGGAGATGCTGGCCTTGGATTCGGCACGGCTAAGCGCCCGTTGGGCCCGGTGCCTGGTCAACGCCATGGGCGGTTCCGCGCCCGGCCTCGGCCGCGCTGCTGCCGACCGGCGCACCTTCGCCTTCATTGACGAGTTGCAGTGGTTCCATCTGCAGGTGGTTGTGTCGAGCAGCGCCAACGTGCGGCTACTGCTGGAACGGCTCTGTCACCGTTGGTGCTCATTGGTTGCAGGCTGATTTCCTACAGACATTTGGGAAATCACCACTGGACAGGGCCGTGTGGACCGCCAACATAGACCCATTGGCAACTTAAGGTATGTGACATGAGCGAATCCCATCAGGTCAACAATGGCATCCTGTCCCTGGCCATCCATGACAAAGCGGTGCTGCAAGCATCCCACATGCCGTTCGTTCGCAACGGCGGGTTGT
The DNA here is from genome assembly GCA_026709365.1 of Gammaproteobacteria bacterium. Taxonomy (GTDB): domain Bacteria; phylum Pseudomonadota; class Gammaproteobacteria; order Pseudomonadales; family Azotimanducaceae; genus Azophilus. The sequence continues at coordinate 18,045 of JAPOTD010000071.1, read as the reverse complement.
TCGTTCCCACGATGGATGCTTACGAGTTGGGCGACGAGGTCTTTGTCCTTCTGACCCTGCCCGGTGATGCCAACCGCGTCCCGTTGGCGGGCAAGGTGGTTTGGATAACGCCGCCGAACTGCGAAGGGCAGCGGGTGGCGGGCATTGGCATTCAGTTCAGCGAGCCGGACAACCGGCTCGCGGCAATCGTCAAGGACTGGCTGGGCGATTCGCCCCGCACGGAGCGGGAGACGCTCACGCTTTAGCTTTCCCGCCGGGGGAGATCGTCGGTATTGCTTCCGAGTTGTCCGGGGAAGTACTCGATCAGTTCGACAATGTGCCCGTCTGGCCCTTCAAAGCAGATGACGCCCTCGACGCCGATCGACGGGTCAGGGCCACGAATCGGATTGGTTGGGTTTAGACCCTTGTCGGTCAGTTCCCTAGCCGCTTCATGGACGTTGTGGGTGAGCAACGCGATCACTCGCGGCAGCCGTTCCTCCAAGGACTTGTTGGCTTCCTCATTGCCCCACTTGGGACGAACCCATTCAATGAGGTCGATGCGAGTCTGCAATTTTCGGTCTTGGGGCAGAATAAGCTGCACGGCCCTTCCTTGGGCGCCGGGAACCATGTTGAAGTTGTCGCCCACGTATTCCGGCCACTTCACGTCGCGGTTGTCCTTGATGACCTCAAAGCCAAAGTGGGCGTAGAAGGCCGCTGAGCGCTCGACATTGGTGCAGGGCAGAATGAAGTGGAAGATGGAGCGGGCGTGCCAGTCAGCCATGGGTTCAGTCTCCTAGATTGAAGCCCACGCGCACGCCGATCGTGCGAGGAGGGTAGTAGCTGATGAAGCTGTTGTTGCCGGAGGATAGGCCATCGGAGACTGTGAGTCCGCGCTGGTTGTCTTCGTCAGTGACATTCTTGGCGAAGGCTTCGAACTCCCATCGGCCATCTAGTGTGGTCAGTGTCGCCCGAAGGTCCGCGGTGTGGAATGCGTCCGCTTTGTGGCGGTCGATGTTCTGAACCCGATAGTACACGTGGTCCTGCCAGTAGTAGTCGGCCCGGAGGGTAAGCGAACCGATGTTCAGCAGATTGAACGAGTACTGTGCGGTCAGGCTTAGCGACACTTCGGGGGCGCGATTAAGCGTATCGCCGTCTAGGCTTAGGGTGTCGGAGAACTGATAGGAGTCGAACTCAGCGCTCAAAAGCGAGAGGTTGGCGCTAAGCAATAGATTTTCCGTCGGCATTGCCAACCCTTCGAATTCGATGCCTTGGATGGTGGCTTCCGCCGCGTTGTCGGTGGTGAAAAGCGTGAACAACAGGAAGTTGACCTGCAGGTCTTGGTAGTCGTAGTAGAAGGCGGCGACGTTCAACTGGGCTCGGTTGTCCCAAAGTTGGGTCTTCAGCCCACCTTCGGCCGCATTGACGACTTCCGGATCAAAAATGTCGAACTGGCCGATGGAAAAGCCGCCGCCCTTGTAGCCCCGCGACAAATGGAGATAAGCCATGCTGTTGTCGTTGACGAACCAGTCAGCCCCTACCTTGCCAGTCCACTCAGTCCATTTTTCGCTGTCGACTGCGGCGAGGTCCACGCCGAAGGCGGGGATTCGCTGGTACTCGTCTATGTCTTTCTTGTCTTCGGTCCAGCGTACGCCGGCGATGAAGCGAAACGGCTGTCCGGCGGCCTTGCGCAGGTCGTAGGAGGCCTGCCCGTAGAGCGCTTTGGATGAGGTTTCCAGTTCGCCGCCGTTGAAGAAGACGAAGCCAGCGATGGAGCTGTCTTCGAAGTAGTAGTCCGTGGCGAGGTCCTCATCGAAGTGGAAGGCCCCTAAAATCCACTCGAGCGGGCCGTCCCCCGATGAGATCAGCTGCACTTCCTGGGTGAACTGCTCGGTTTCCATCTCCCAGTTCTGGAACTGCACCGCGTTGTCGGACATGTCGATGTCGGAAGTTTGGAACCACTCGTTCTCGATGTAGCCGGTGATGGACACTAGATCGGCGAATCCCAAATCCCAAGTGAGTTTGGCGGAGACCAAGGTGTTGGTAAGGTCGAGCTCCTCGGGATGGTTTTTGGCGACCTTGCGTGGATCGGCTGGGTTGGGTGTTGCGCCGTCGTAGATGTTGACAACGAAGCCCGGAGCTAACTGCACTGGACCGAACGCCTCGCGCTTTTTCTGTGACTGACGCCCCTCGTTTTCGAACCGCTGCACGGTGAGCAGAAGATCCGAAGTGTCCCCGAGTTCGAATCGCAGCTTGCCGCGCACCGATACGTAGTCGGTTTGATCACCGTCGCGGCCCGCTGAGTTCCCTTGGAAGCCGTCGTCTTCTTCGGCGATGACGGCGAACCGGCCCGAAACCCCGTCGGTCAGACCGCCGCCGCCCGCGGCGCGGTAGCGTTGCCGGGCGTAGTTGCCGAAGGTGACATCGGCCTTGAAGTCCGCTTCCGAGGAGGGTTCACGGGTAATCACGTTGAGTGACCCACCCGTGGTGTTGCGGCCGTAGAGGGTGCCTTGCGGCCCTCTCAACACCTCGATGCGGTCGAGGTCCCAGAGGTCGCCTGGCATTGAGGAGGGTTGCCCAACGTAGAGGCCGTCGAAGTGATAGGCCACGCCCGGATCGAATCCGGCCACTAGCTGGTCGGAGCCGACTCCGCGGATGTACGCATAGGTCACGGGTGATTGGGCGTTGTGGCTAATCAGCAGGTTCGGCACCGAAAACTGCAGATCCTCAATGTTGCCGATGCCGCGCATTTCGAGTTCCTCCGCGCCATAGGCCGTGACGGCGAGGGAGGTTTCCTGAACGGATGCAGTTCGCTTTTCGGCGGTCACCAACACTTCTTCGATCGCTGGCGGGGACTGCGCCGGAACCGAGGAACACAACAGTAGAAGGGAAAAAGCGCAGTGGGATCGTCGCATCGCTCGTCCTCCAAGGTTGGGCTGACTAAAGCATAACATACGTTATGTTTTGGCGTGGCGCAACCTTGTTCAGGATGTTGGCGCAAGCTAGCGATGGTTGTCGTAGAGGCGCTTCAGAGTGACTTCCAACTGCCGGGTCATGAGTTCGCGAGTCCCGGAACCCAAGCCCATCAGGTGCTGTACGCCAAGGCCGTCAACCAATGCGACTAAGCGTTCCGCCTCAAGCCGTGCGTCAGTGTCCTCAGGCAGTTCGCGGTCTTCGATGGACTGCTCGATGCAGAGGGTGACTCGGCCAATCCATTCCGCGTAGCGGCTGTTGACCTCGTTCCTCAGAATGGCGCTCCTTTCGGCTCCCTCCCACATTTCCATCCAGACCTGCCATCGGCCTCGCGCATCTGCTTCTAGCGGCAGAGCAGCCTGCAGCAGCAGGCCCAGGCCATCCCGGCCTCGGTGGAGCTCGCCGATACGGCGCATTTCGCCCCTCACTTCATGCCCGAAGCGCTCCAGCGCCTGGCGGATCAGTTCGCTTTTGTCCCCGAAGTAATGGACTAGGGCACCGGTGGTGAATCCGGCCCGTTGGGCGATCAGCCGCACCGTCGTCCGGTCGATGCCGCGTTCCATGATGATGGACCGAGCGGCATCGATGATGCCATCTCGTCGAACGGCGTGATCGACTCGCCTCGGCATCAGAAGAGGGCGATGGGATTGAGTGGTGAACCCGTTGCGCGGGGTATTTTGAGCGCGGCGATAGTGATCTGAAAACCGTATCGGCCGCTCGCCGCGCAGTGGTTGGCGAGGGTTTGGGTTTCGAGGTTGTGCATTAACGTCATTCCCATGCCGCAGATGCCAAGGTAATGGATTGGCAACGGCCAATCAACGCAGTCCCAGTTGGGCTGCGGATCGTTCATGTAGTCGCTGCCGAGCACCGCAACGCCGCGCTGATGGAGCCACTCGGCGCACTCCGGATGCAAGCCCGGCATTCCGGTCGCCAGCGGATTTGTGTGCCCTTCCAGTGCCACTCGTCGCTCGCGGCCCTTGTGGACGATCAACACGTCGCCCGGTTCCACTTGGATTGAGGCCATTCGCTCGGCCTTTTCGAGGTCGTCAACGGAGATGCGGTGGTGGCCATCGAGGTGGTTCACCGACAGCGCAGCGCAGAGGTCTAAAAGCACGCCTCGAGTGACGACCCCGGAGGCAAACGGCATGACATCGTTGAACTCGGCCCCGGTGCTGCGCACTTCGGTGGCCGCTCGTCCGTTGTACATCCTTTCTTTGACGAAGACGTGACACAGCGCATCGATGTGCGAGCAGGCGATGCCGTGGTGCTGGATGCCGATGTAGTCGAGTGCCACGGCGAGCCCGGGAACGCCTGGATAGTGGCAATCGTCACCCGCTCGGATCATCCGATGTTCGGCAGGCCATGCGTTGTGCGGACCGGGCGTTACGGGCCATAGGTTGCCGAGCCCCAAACTGACGCCTTCCGTGACCAGTGCAGCGGAACGGCGTACCTTGTCCTTCGTGATGAGATTTAGCGTGCCGTGCTCATCTTCCAGCCCCCAGCGACCCCAGTTGCAGACTTTTTCCCAAAGCGCTTGGCAATACGCTGGCGTGACTTCAGCAAGCATGGATTGGGTTCGTTTTGCAGGGCCTTGTCCGCTAGGCTGCGGCAACTTCGGGCAGCAGGACGCTGCCGGTGAGTTCGATGCAGGACAGAACCTGCTCCGGGGGTATCTCGCCGTACTGCACCAAGCACATGAGCCGGTCCACCCCGAGCGCCTTGTATCGTTCCATTTTCTTGCGGCAAGTGGCGATGTCGCCAATGATAACCGAGTCGAGGTGCTTGATGGTCTCGTAGATTTCCTCGTTGCTGATCTCCTCGCCAGCGAACTCCCGTTTCATGAGAGCCACTACCGGATTGGCGTCGGAAACGTCGTTCGGATCAGCCTGCTCCGCGCAGGCCAGAGGTTCCGTGGAAGGCACCGTGCGTGGGTCCGTCTGTCCGCGGATTGCCTGATAGAAGATCTCCCGTGGCACATTGAAAACGCGGGGCGCGGAACTGGTGTACCACAGAGCCGATCTTGGGGCGCCGCTGTCGATGGCCTGTTTGGTGGTTTGCGCCACATGCACGAAAGTGAACACGCCCAGTTGGTTGTTGAGGTTGGCAAGGCCATTCGCCGTCGCTTCGGCGATAGCCTCTCGGTAGGCATCGACCATTGATGCAAGGACATCGAGCGGCGCGAACATGGTAGTGGCTAGGACACCCACCCCCATGCCGCCGGCTCGGGCAAAGGAGGGCGGGCTCGAACAGGTGTGCCACAGCCGGGGGTAGGGCGTTTGCAGCGGTTTCGGCAAGACGTTTCGATCGTTCGTTGACCAACGTTTGCCGTGCCAGCTCAATGGCTCATTCGCCCAGGCTTTGGGAAGCATTTGCGTGAGCTCGACCAAGTCCGCATCCGCTTCATCCAAGCCCACCTGAAAGGTCTCCCATTCCCTGCCACCCGATTTGGCCAAGCCCAACTCAAGACGGCCACCACTTAATTGGTCGAGCAGCGCACTGCGTTCCGCGACCCGGACCGGATGGTTGATGGCAAATGGGGCCAGTACCCCGGAGTGGCCGACGCGCAGATTGCTTGTGTTCGAGGCGATGGCTTGCAGCAGCATTTCCGGGCAGGAACTGTAGCTGAAATCCTCCGTGCAGTGGTGCTCAACAAGCCACCAGCAGTCAAAGCCCAATCGGTCGGCGGCGCGAGCCTGTTGCAAGGTTTCGCTGTAAAGCTTGGCGAATCCGCCGTTTGCTTCGCAGTCGCGTTTCTGCACTTCACTGAAAATGTCCAGCTTCACTGGTTGCTCCGATTCCGAGAATGCATAACGCCTGTTATGTTATTGGTTCCGAAAGCCAAGCGCAATCCCTCATGTTCCATGGCTTAACCCACTCCGAACTCCTCTTCAAAAAGGTCGTAGTGGGTGGGCGTCATGCCGAGGCTTGCGTAGGCGGCTTGGGCGCCGATGTTGCGCTTTTCGACGTAGAGCCGCAGGCCGCAGCATTGACCGTCGGCTTGGGCGGCGCGGCGCACCGAGTCGTGCAAGCGGCTGTAGATGCCTTGGCGGCGGTGTTCCGGCGCTACGAAGACGCTTTGGATCCACCAGAAGCGGCCGTTGCGCCAGTCGCTCCATTCGGTGGTCACCATCAGCGAGCCGACGGGCCGCCCGTCCGCTTCGGCCATGAGGTAGAAGCCGTTGGCGGGTTCGGCCAGCACGGCCGCCACGCCGGCTCGGAGGGTTTCGGGGTTGAGCCCCTTGTCCTCGCTTTCGCGGGCCATGGCCAAGTTGAACTCGACGATTCGGTCGATGTCCCGTTCATTCGCCCGGCGCACGCTTACTGGCATAGATGCCTCTCAAAGAAATCCAGGATCAGGTTGAAGCGGTGGATGGCCACCGCCTTCTGCTGCAGGGAGTGCTTGGCGCCAGGGTAGGTCATGAGCTCGAAGGCGACGTTGGCCTCCTGCAGCGCCGCCATCAGGCGCATGGAGTGGGTGAAGACCACGTTGTCGTCGGACATGCCGTGCATGAGCAGCAGCTTGCCGTGGATGCCTTCAAGGTGGGTGAGCGCCGAACTCGCCGCGTAGCCTTCGGCATTGTCCTCGGGATGGCCGAGATAGCGCTCCGTGTAGTGGGTGTCATAGAGCCGCCAGTCAGTGACCGGGGCGACCGCCACCCCGGCCCGGAACCGCTCGGGCACTTGCGCCAAGCACATCAATGCCATGTAGCCGCCGTAGCTGTGGCCGAACACGCCGATGCGCTCGGGGTCCACCCAAGGCAGGTTGGCGGCGAACTCGACGCCCAATGCCTGGTCGCGCACCTCAGCCTGACCCAGGCATCGATGAATGGCTGCCTCGAAGCGCAGGCCGCGGTTGGCGCTGCCTCGGTTGTCGAGCTCCAGCACGCAGAAGCCGCGCTGGGCCAAGAGCTGCAGCAGCAGGGGCGGCCACTCGTTGCGCACCCGCTGCGCCCCTGGGCCGCCATAGACGTAAACGATCAGGGGAACCGGCTCAGCCGCCGATGGGGGGGCGGTTAGGCGGTAGTGCAGCGTCTGTCCGTCTTCGGCGACGAGCGTGCCGAGCTCGGGCGTGACGTGCTCGTCAACGAAGGGATGGTAGGGGTGTTGACTGTCGATCTTGATCTCGGACAACGGCTGCCATTCGCCATCTCCTCGGCCAAACTGAATCCGGCCGGGGCTTTGCAGGCTTGAGCCCTGAGCAAAGAGCCATGCGCCGCTTTGGCTGGCGGTCACGTCATGCCAGCCGGGGCCGGTCAGGCGAGTCGGCCTGCCGTCGGCCAAGTCGATGCGGTAGAGGTGCTGCTCGGTGGGCGTCTCCAGCCAGCCGCAGACCAGTACACGTTCGCTGTTGGCGGTCAGGATGCGGGTGATGTGTCCCTGACCTCGGCTGACCGGCTCGCAGCCGCCGTTGCGGTAGCGGTAGATCTGGCCGGCGCCGCTGCGCTCGGAGGTCCAGAGGTAGTCGTCCTCGCCAATGGGCGTGAAGTTGTCGTGCAGGTTGATCCAAGTGGCGGAGGACTCCTCAAGGAGCGTGTGCGCCGCGAGGCTGGCGGTGTCGATCAACTTCAGGCGCAGGCGATTCTGGGCTCGGTTTTGCACCTGCACGGCCAACCCGCCACTGACGAAGGCCACTCGCGCCAAGTAGTCCTCGGGCGCATCGGCGTAGTCGATCCAGCGGGTGGCGGCGGAGACGACGTCGTAGAGGCCCAGACCAACCGCGGGGTTGGCCTCGCCGGCGAAAGGGTAGCGCTGCTCAATCACCCGCAGCCCTTGGCTATCGGCCTCGAAGCGGCGGCTGGCCCGCACCGGCGAGGCGTCCACTCGGGTAAAGGCGATTTGAGCCTCATCCTTGCGCCACCAGTGGCCATCGTAGCGGTTCATTTCCTCTTGGGCGAGGAAGTCGGCGATGCCGAAGCTTAGGTTCGGGTCCTCACTGGCGGCGACGGTTCGCTCACAGCCGTCCGCTAGCCTCTTCATGTACAGATTGCCGTCGGCGACGTAGCTCAGATGCTGCCCTTGGGGCGAGAGCTTGATGTCCGTGTAGCGCCTGCCTTCCGGCGTGATCCTGCGGATGTGCCCTGTCGCCACGTCGAGCAGGTGGCCGCTGCCCTCGGCCACCAGCAGCAGGGCCCGCCCATCGGGATGCCATTGATGGCTCGTGATGCCGTGAACGAAGGTGCGGCGGCGCTCCTGTTCGGCGCGCTCCGCGGCTGTTGGGGAGGTGTCCGCGGTCAGGTCGGCACCGGAGACCCAGCGCTCCGCCGCGCCTGTTGTCGGGTCCGCCCGCCACAGGTCCAGTCGTTCCCGGTCGTCGGGGGCGGCTTGCAGGTAGGTGATGCAGCCGCCGTCCGGCGCCATCTGCGGATGCCGTGGCGCATCGGCGAACAGCGGCGGGTCGCTGAACAGCCGTTCGACGGTGAGCTTCGGCACGGGCTAGCTTGGATCCAAGGCGGCGAAGGCTTCGCGGGTCAGGTTGCGGACTCCGTCCTCCGTGACCAGAACGTTGTCCTCGATTCGGGCGCCGCCCGAAGGCGTCATGGTCTCGACCAACGGCCAGTTGACCTCGCGCGCGCTGGCCTCCTGGCGCAAGCGGCTCAACAGCATGGGAATGAAGTACAGGCCGGGTTCGATGGTGAAGACCATGTCCGCCTCGATGGTTCGCGTCAGGCGCAGGGTGGCGTGGGCGTCCGGCGGCGGCGTCTCGCCGCCTTCCGGCGTGGTCTGCCAGCCGCCGACGTCGTGGGTTTGTACGCCGAGCAGGTGGCCGAGGCCGTGCGGCATGAAGGTGCGGGTCAGGCCCAGTTCATAGGCGGCGTCGTCGCTGCACCGCACCAATTCAAAGCGGCTGAGGAGCTCGCCGATGCGGCGGTGCATCGCCAGATGCAGGTCCAAGTAGTTAAGGCCCGGGCGGATGGTCTCGATCAGCGCGCGCTGCTGCTCATCGAGAGCGGCTATGAGCTCGGCAAACGCGGCGGCATCCCGGCCGGGCCAAGTGCGGCTGATGTCGGACCCGTAGCCCAAGTGGGAGGCACCGGCGTCGATCAGGAAGCCGTGGTCGTCCGCCGGGGGGCTGCGGTCGTAGTTCTGGTAGTGCAGCACCGCGGCGTGCTCGTTGCGCCCGATGATGCAGGGGTAGGGCGCCTCAGCCTCGGTTTGGCCGGAGCCGGTCAGGAAGGCGCCCAGGATGTCGAACTCGCTGCCGTTGGCGCGATAGGCCTCGCGGGCGGCGATGTGGCCCCTCACTCCGTGCTCGGTCGCCCGCTCCAGACAAGCCACTTCAAAGCCGGTCTTCCAGGCCCGCTGGTGGTGCAGCCGACGGATCAGCGGCGCGGGATTGGCTTCGACGGCCCAGCTCCCCGGCGGGCTCTCGCCGATGAAGGCGACCCGGCGATGGTTGCGCAACGCCTTGCTGACGGCGGCTTCCAAGTCCTCAGCCTCCTCGAAGCTGCGCAGTTCATAGCGCTCCGCCGCCCAATCCGGCGCTTGCGCGGGCTGGTGCCAGTAGTCTGCGGGCGAATGGAAGTACAGGGCCGGCCGGCTGCCCGGAGTGAACAGCAGTGCCGCGCCCTCGCAGCGTTTCTCCGGAAACCAGAGCGTGAAGTGGGGATTGGGCCGAAAGCTGGGCGCGAGGTCGTCGAAGAGGTGGAACCTGGGGCGGCCCGCCCCGACTACCACGGCCTCGAAGCCGCTTGCCTCCAACGCCTCGGTCCAGCGTGAAGCCACCAATCGCAGGTGTTCCGGGTGCCTTTGACTGCAACGCGCATCCATTGCCGTGATTGTAGCGGAAAGTTGAGCACTGGCTCGGTTCGGGAGAGCGGAATGCCCAATCCAAGAGACGTTGCTGGGCTTTGGCGTTGTCCCCCGGAGCGAGCGCGTCCCGTCCTCGGCCGAATCACGACGATGAGGTGAGTCAAACTGAGTCACTGCTGAAGTGATGCGGGCGAACGCCGGGAGGCCGGATTCGTGTAGAGTGTGCGCCATTCAGCACCACTCACCGGGTTGTCAATCACGGCGACCCAAGCAACCCATTGGAGCCAGACCATGAAACTTGCCACCTTCCGCACCTCCGGCGATGACGCACCGCGTTTGGGCATCGTTCGGGATGGTGGCGTGCTCGACCTCACCGGCGCGCCAGGCGTGCCCGGCACGATGCGGGAGCTGCTCGCCGGTGGCGATGCCGCCATGGATGCGGTGCGCCGGGCCGGTGAGTCCGACGGCGCGACGCTCCCGCTCGACGCTGTTTACTTGCGCCCCCCGATTCCCAACCCCGGCAAGATGCTTGGCATTGGCCTGAATTACGCCGACCACATCAAGGAGACCGGCATGGCCAAGCCGGCGGTGCAGATGTGGTTCAACAAGCAGGTGACCTGCGCGAACGGCCCCTATGACGGCATCAACCTGCCTGCCGTCTCTTCGGCCCTGGACTACGAGGCGGAGCTCTGCGTCATCATCGGCAAGCGCTGCAAGCATGTGCCTAGGGAGCGCGCGGCGGAGGTGATCGGCGGCTTCTGCTGCGGCAACGATGTAAGCGTCCGGGATTGGCAGCGGGCGGCCATGACCATGCAGATCGGCAAGTCATTCGACACCCACGGCCCGATGGGGCCTTGGCTGGTGACGCCGGACGAAGTGGGCGACCCGCACAGCCTCGACATCCGCAGCACGGTCAATGGCGAACAGCGGCAAAGCTCCAACACCCGCCACCTGATCTTCGACTGCCATGACGCCATCGCCCACCTGACCAAGGCGTTTACCTTGGAGGTTGGCGACGTGCTGTTCATGGGCACGCCGGCGGGCGTCGGCGCGGCGAGGAATCCGCCGAGCTTCCTGAAGGCGGGCGATGTGGTCCGGGTGGAGATCGAAAAGCTCGGCCACTTGGAAAATCGGATCGTGGCGGAAGACGCGGAGTGCTTGATTGGCTGACGGGGGTATGGCGCAAGCGGAATTGGGGGTTGATGGGCCGGGGGCAGAGGCCCCGGGCCATGTGATCGGCCAAGACAACATTTCCGGGCGGATCTACCGCTACGGCTTCGACATCCACAACCCCGTCTTCCTGATTTCGGCAGGGGCCATCGTGGTCTTCGTGCTAGTGGCGCTGGCCTTTCCCGGCCAAGCGGCCAGCGCGTTTGGCTGGCTGCGCGCCGCGCTGACGGACATCTTCGACGGGTTCTTCATCGTCGCTGCCAATCTGTTCGTGCTGTTCTGCCTCCTGTTGATGGCGCCGCCTTGGGGGCGCATCAAGATCGGTGGCCGCGATGCCGTCCCGGACTTCAGTTTCGGCGCTTGGTTCGCCATGTTGTTTGCGGCGGGGGTGGGCATCGGCTTGATGTTCTTCGGCGTTTTGGAGCCGGTTTACCACATGGGCGTGTCGCAGCCGCTGGGCGTGGCGTCGCCCTTTGGCGCGGACGGCGGCATTGCCGCGGAGCAGGTCGCGCGAGCCAAGGCCATGGGCCTGGGTGCCACCCTGTACCACTGGGGCCTGCATCCTTGGGCGGTCTATGGCGTGGTGGCCCTGGCCTTGGGGCTGGCGGCGCACAACGGCGGGCTGCCGTTCACCATCCGCTCCGCCTTCCACCCCCTGTTTGGGGAGCGGGTTTGGGGCTGGGTGGGCCACGTCATCGACACCTTGGCGGTCTTCGCCACTCTGTTCGGCTTGGCCACCTCCCTTGGCTTGGGCGCGCAGCAAGCCAGCGCCGGCTTAAGCCATGTGTTCGGCACGCCCGCTTCAACGGGGGTCCAGGTGGCATTGATCATCGCCATTACCGCCATTGCGCTGACCTCCGTGGCTCGCGGGATGGAGCGTGGCGTCAAGGTGCTTTCGCAGATCAACGTCGCCTTGGCCGGCGTGCTGCTGCTGTTCGTGCTTGTCGCCGGGCCGACGCTGCGCCTGCTGACCGATTTCGCGCTTGGCGTCGTGACGTACTTGCGGGAGATACCCGCGCTCTCCAATCCAGTCGGCCGAACCGACGACCTGTTCCGCCAAGACTGGACGGCCTTCTATTGGGCTTGGTGGATCGCGTGGTCGCCGTTCGTGGGCATGTTCATCGCCCGCGTCTCCCGGGGCCGGACGGTGCGCCAATTCATCGCCTGCGTGTTGTTGGCGCCAACCCTGATTTCAGCGCTGTGGGTGTCGGTTTTCGGCGGCGTGGCTATCGATCAGGTGCTCAGCGACCCGGACAGCGCCGTGCGCGCCCACGTGATCGACGGCTACAACCTGCCCATTGCCCTGTTTGCCATGCTGGAGGGCTTGCCGCTCGCGGGGATCACCGCCACGGTGAGCATCGTGCTGGTCATCGTCTTCTTCGTCACTTCCTCCGACTCCGGCTCCTTGGTGGTGGACTCGATCACTGCCGGCGGCAAGTTGGATGCGCCTCTGCCGCAGCGCCTGTTCTGGTGCGTCTTTCAGGGCGCGGTGGCCATCACCCTTTTGCTGGGCGGCGGCTTGGAAGCGCTGCAGGCGATGGTCATCTCCATCGGCCTGCCATTCACCGTGGTTCTGCTGTTGATGTGCGCATCGATCTTCCGCAGCTTGCAGCGGGAACGCTACCGTTCGGATTGTTAGCCGATTCGAGGTTGCCCCGAGCCAAGCTCCACTCGGGTGTGTGCCCGGGGCGGGCGTCTCGCCCTCGAATGGGATCCTGTGGCTGGATGCGAGAGGTGGGTCTGGTCGCGTCCTAGCTCAACTCCGCTTCGGCGCGTAGCTTCAAGCCCAGTGCGCCAATGACTTTGAGGATGGTCTCGAAAGTCGGCTTGCGCGCCCCGGAGAGGGCCTTGTAAAGGCTTTCGCGGGACAGGCCGGCATCGCTCGCCACTTGCGCCATGCCCTTCGCCCGAGCGATGTCGCCCAACGCCTTGGCCACGAAAGCGGCATCGCCCGCTGACTCCTCAATGGATGCTTCTAGGTATGCCGCCATTTCCTCGCGTGTGCGAAGGTGCTCAGCAACGTCGTAGGGCGCGGTAGCGGTCTTGCTCATGGTGTTTGCCTATAGGTTCCTTGCCAAATGTAGCGCCATCTCGATGTCGGCGCTTTGGGTCCGCTTGTTGCCGCCAGCGAGCAGTACGACGACCGTGTGGCCCCGCTTCTTGAAGTACACCCGGTACCCCGGTCCGTAGTCGATCCGCATTTCCGATACACCTTCGCCTACAGGCCTGACGTCACCCGGGTTGCCCGCCGCCAGCCGCTCGACACGAACGAGCACACGGGCACGGGCGCGAACATCCTTCAAGCCGTCCAGCCACTTGGCGTAAATCTCGGTCCTGCGGACTTCGAGCATTTGCGCAGAGTAGCCAAGAGGCTACACCACTGTCAATTCCCCGGTCTTTGCTGGAACAGCCTGGGAGCAGGTTTCGCCCCACTGCGGTTGCGCAGTTGGTCTACTTGTTGTGTAAGTCCGCTGCAGCGAGCAACACCAAGTCATTCGGGTGTCGCAACTCAGTACACCGGATCTCCAGCTCTGCTGACGCGCATTTGCGTAGTTCCTCGATTGAGTCGTTTCGTGAGTCGGATCGGGCTGGATGTCCAATCGAGGTGGTCTGTTCAGTTCCGAGTAGCAGCGATCCGAAAAAGTCAGGATTTGGCACCGCTGATCCACCGTCGCTCGGGACGAACACCGGCACAAGCATCTCCCAACGCGGCACACCTTGGCCGGTCAACAGGAATTCGCTGGGCTGGATGTGGTCACGGCGGGGCTCCCACCAAGCGCCGATGAGGTCGGCGTCCATGCGGCTCACGCCGTGGGCAACGGGGAAGCTTAGGTCGGTCGCCACTTCGGCGGTCTTTTTCCTGTCATCCACTGTGGCGGCGAACAGCGAGGCGCCGAGTTCGGCGAATTCGTCCGTCAGGGCTTCGTAGCCGGCTAACAGTCGGCGGCAGTAGGGTCACCAATGGCCGCGGTAGAAAAGCACCACCGCAAATGGGGTGGTGATGTCGTCCGGCAGGGTCACTGAGGAGTCGTCCTCAATGTTCAGGGTCAGTTGCGGAAACGCATCGCCCCCGACGAGTTTTTCGGCCATGGCGACTGCCTGCTTCCTTTGAATGACTTTATTCGACCTTCGTGCCCCGGCTGACCAGTTCATGGCGAACGATGCGCCAGCGTCCGTCGATGCGGCGCATGTCGGACTTGTAGGTAGCCCAGAGGGTCAAGGTGCTGCCTTCCGGTTCCTTCAGGTAATGCAACGCTTGGACGTCGGTGCGGCAGTGGGCGCTGTCGCCATCGACGGTGGCGAGCTGCGGGCCGAGCATGTGCTGGGTGGGGCCGAAGCGTTCCAAGGCGTTCTTGACGTAATCCAGCCAGGCATCGGCGCCATGCACGGTCTCCTCCCCGAAGCCATGCACCTCCACGTCATCGGCGAAGCAGGAGCGGTACAGGTCGAAGTCCCGTTCATCGACGCCGGCGGCGTAGCTGAGCATCACGTCCTGCAGCGCGATGCGGTCGAGCGCTAGGTCATGGGCCATGGTCCTCTCCCCCAGTGGGTGGCTGATTCGAGCGCGGCAGCGAAGGGGGTTGCGCCGCTCCCGTCGCTGCTGACGCCCGCAGGCCGGCGTCAGCCCGCCGCGGCGTTGTAGCCCATAATGGCCTTGACTTCCAGGAACTCCTCGAAGCCGTGGCTGCCCCACTCGCGGCCGTTGCCGGACTGCTTGTAGCCACCGAAGGGGGCCTTGTTGTCCATGGGCGCACCGTTCAGGTGGACGTTGCCGGAACGAATCCGCTTGGCGATCGCCTTGGCGCGCTCCGGGTCTCCCGAGGAGATGTAGCCGGACAGGCCATACACCGTGTCGTTAGCGATGCGCACGGCGTCCGCGTCGTCCTCGTAGCCGATCAGCGACAGCACCGGCCCGAAGATCTCCTCGCGGGCGATGGTCATGTCGTTGGTGACGTGGGAGAAGACCGTCGGCCTGACGTAGTAGCCTTGGTTCATGCCGTCGGGCCGGCCCGGACCGCCGGTCTCCAGCGTGGCGCCTTCCTCGATGCCCTTCTCGATGAGGGCTTGGATCTTGTTGAACTGCACTTCCGAGACCACCGGGCCGATGTTGCCGATGGCGGCATCTTCGGCATCCGGCGCGATGACCTTCACGTTCTCGGCGGCCGCCTTGGCGATGGCGGCGGCTTCGTCCATGCGCGCGTTCGGCACCAGCATCCGGGTCGGGGCGTTGCAGGACTGGCCGGAGTTCATGCACATGCCGAACACGTCACGGCTGATGGCCGCCTGGAAGTCGGCGTCATCGAGGATGATGTTGGCCGACTTGCCGCCCAGCTCCTGGGCCACCCGCTTGACGGTGGGCGCTGCGTTCCTGGCCACTTCCACTCCGGCGCGGGTGGAGCCGGTGAAGGACATCATGTCCACGTCCGGGTGCGAAGACAGGGCCGTGCCGACGGTGGGGCCGTCGCCGTTGACCAGATTGAAGACACCTGGCGGCACACCGGCCTCGTCAAGGATCTCGGCGAACAGGATGGCATTGAAGGGCGCGACCTCAGAGGGCTTGAGCACCATGGTGCAGCCCGCCGCCAAGGCCGGCGCCACTTTGCAGGCGATCTGGTTGATGGGCCAGTTCCAGGGGGTGATGAAGCCGCACACGCCGGCGGGCTCGCGCACGACGTGGGAGGTGCCGATGTCCTCCTCGAACTCGAAGGTCTTGAGCACTTCCAAGGTGGTCATGAAGTGGCCCAGTCCGGCCGGGGCCTGGGCCGCGTTGGCCAGCGGCAGCGGTGCGCCCATTTCCTGGCTGATGGCCTGGGCCACCTCGCCCATCCGCCCGCTGTAGGCGGCGATGATCCGCTCCAGCAGCGCCACGCGCTCCTCGCGGGTGGTCTGGGAAAAGGTCTCGAAAGCCGCCTTGGCCGCGGCCACGGCCTTGTCCACGTCGGCGGGGCCGCCGAGGGCAATGGTGTCGATGGGCTCCTCGGTGGCCGGATTGATGACCGCCAAGGTGGCGCTGGTGGACGGCTCCACCCACTCGCCATTGATGTAGAACTTCTGCCGGTTGCTCATTGCGTTTCCTCCGTGTTTGAGCGGGACTGTGAATCGGATCGGGAGCGGTGGGCCGGATCAGCCGAGGTTCATGCCCTGCGAGAGCACCGCAAAGCCTTCGGTGGCCGCAAGCCGCTTGCCGACCACCGCTTGATACTCCTCCGACTCGTACCAAGCCTTGGCGGCTTCGGTGGATTCGAATTTCAGAACCACGGTCTGGGGGCCGGGCGGCGTCCCCTCCATGGTCTCGGCAGCGACATCGAAGGCCACCAGCTCCGCGCCATGGGCTTGGATGGTTGGGCCGGCGCCGCCTTGGTACTCGCGATACAGGTCGGGGTCGTTCACGACGTACTGAGCGATGAAATAGGCTGCCATGGGCTTCTCCTTAAGTTCGGTTGCCGGGTTTGGGTTGCGGGTCTTCGATTGGAAGTTCGCGATGCGCGAGGCTTGCGGCCCGCCGCTACTTGCTGATCTGCGGGCCGTCCCTCCCGGAAAACTCCGGCAGTCCTTCGTGGCCTAGGTACATCTTGCCGATCTCGGCGTACAGCGGGTGCGCCACCCAGCGGTGGGTCGCGCAGCCGTGGGCGTCGCGCAGCTTGCGTTCCAGGGGGCAGTCCATGCGCAGCGCCGTCGTGCCGGCCGCGTTGTGGACGCTGTCCACGACGTGCATGGACACGTTGGCTGCGTGGGTGCAGGCCAGGCGCGCCAGCTGGGTGGTCTGCGGCCCGGGTGCGGCCGCGCCGGCCTCCAACTCGTCGGTCACGTCGTCCATGGCCTGCATCAGGAAGGCCCTGGCCGCGCGCAGGGCGGCTTCCCCTTCGCCGACCCGATAGTGGGCGATGGGCTTGTCCCTGAGCGTGGATGCGGTCAGCAGCGGAATCTTGTCCTGGGCGAGGTCGCAGAAGGCGTCGAGCGCGCCCCGGGCGACGCCGATGGCCACCGCCGCCTTGTTGAACGACAGGCGCAGCGCCACCGGAATGCGGAACACCGGATTGGGATAGTGGGCCGGCACCGTGAACAGATCGACTCCGGCCAGCCGTTCCGGCACCAAGGCGCCGTCGGCCCGGACGTCGTGGCTGCCCGAACCGCGCAGCCCGGCCATGTTCCAAGTGTCCACGATTTCCCATTCGCTGCGGTTCAGGAACCACATCTTGAACATCGGGTTGCCGTCCTCGCCAATCACCGGCTCGCCATCCTCCACCACCGGCGCGGCCATGAAGCACCAGGCGGCGTTGTGGCAGCCGCTCTGGAAGGTGACCTGCCCGGAGACCCGGTAGCTGCCGTCCTTCTGCTTGATGGCGAAGGAGGGCTGGGTGCCCGGTCCGCCGCCGCCGCACATGATGACATCGGGGTTGCCCAGATAGACTTCCCGGGCGATGGCCGGGTCCATGCCGCCGGCGGCGATGGCGTTGATCTCCGAACCGATCATGACGTTCCAGGCGACCGAGCCGTCAATGGCCGCCATCGCCTCCAGCACCTCGATGGTCTCCCGCACGCTGGCGTTCTCGCCGCCGAGTTCGTAGGGCAGCGTAAAGCGGTAGAAGCCTTCGTCGGTCAGGATGCCCGCGGTCTCCGCCGGCAGGTGGCGAACCTTCTGCGCCTCGTCGCCGCCTTCGCGAATCACGTCCGCAAGGCGATGCACCCGCTGCAGCGGCGTTTCGGTGAACGATGTTTGCAATAGCGCTTCCGCCATGGTGGTTTCTCCCTAACTCATCTTCTGCTTACGAGCGGTTCAGCATAGCCGCAGATCGCGACCATTTGAAGTGGGTGTGCCGGTTCGGCAAAGGCCATCTCAAAGTCGCCTTGCTGACGTCCTGGTGATGAGGGGCGATGCCCTTGGGTTTTTCCAGCCGGGCGGGGGTGTGGACGCCGTGGCCGGCGGGCCGCTTCCGGTTCGTCGTTTGGGTGTTTTTGCGCCGCGTGGCGGTGGGCTTGGGGCTGCCCGTTGAAGCGTCCGCGCAGGTGCACGATGGAGATGGCGGCGTTGGACAGGCAGGCGAGGTTCCGGGGCAGCCGTCCGCAGCGGATCCGGGAGCGGTCCTCGTCGCAGGCGACGTCGCGGACGCAGTGGAGGTGCGTTTCGATCTCCCAGTGGCCGCGGTTGAGGGCGAGCGCCTCGGCGGGGCCGGC
>JAPOTD010000113.1 GCA_026709365.1 Gammaproteobacteria bacterium | reverse complement strand
CATGCATCGCTGAACCTTTGGGCTTGGAAGACTTGCATGTGGGGCTGCCGGACAGTGCGCAAGGCCGGGCGGTGCTCTGCGAACACGGGGGCCAGGCCATGTCTGATCGGGACTGGCGGGATCTCGGCCTGCCGCCGCCGCCCGCCACCGAGGTTACCGAGGATGCCATCCTGAGCTTCAACCGCCCGGAAGTGCGCGCGGTCGGCGTGCCCGGCGGCGGCGCCTTCATGAGCGCCGCCGAACTGGCCCTGTTCTACCAAGGCCTGCTGCACGGGGGCTTAAGGGGCCAGCAGGTCTGGAGCGACGCCATGCTCAGCGACGCGCGCCGGGTGCGCACCGGCAAGATGGCCGACCTTTGGGGCATGGCGGCCAACCGCGGCCTCGGCATCATCGTCGCCGGCGATGAGAAGCGCAGTTTCCGCGGTTTCGGCAAGACCAACTCGCCGGAAGCCTTCGGCCACAACGGGGCGGGCGGCCAGCTCGCTTGGGCGGACCCTGCCACCGGGCTGTCGCTGGGCTACTGCACCAGCACCCACGACCGCCACGCCATTCGCCAAGGTCGGCGCGGGGTGGCGATTTCCAGCATCGCCGCCTTGTGCGCTTCCTGATGCTTCGTCAACAACCGAATGCAGTGGGGGTCGCCGGATGCCTGGCAGCGCTGCTGCTTGCCGCCGGGGGCGCTGCTGCTGACCGGCAGGTTCTGGCCGAGGTGGAAAAGGAGCGCGCCGCGTCCATTGCCTTGGCTGACGACATTTGGGCGTTCGCCGAACTGGGCTACTTGGAAACCAAGAGTTCCGGGCGCCTGCAGGGCTACCTGTCCGACTCCGGATTCGAGGTCGAGAGCGGCGTCGCCGACATCCCCACGGCCTTCCTGGCGACCTACGGCGAGGGCGCACCGGTAATCGGCATCCTCGCCGAGTTCGATGCCCTGCCCGGGCTCTCCCAAGCCGCCAAGCCGGTTCGGCAACCCATTGCGGAGGGGAAGCCGGGCCACGCCTGCGGCCATCACCTGTTTGGCGCCGCTTCGGTTTCGGCGGGCGTGGGGGTCGCCCGTTGGCTGGCGGCAACCGGCGCCGCGGGCACCGTGCGGGTCTATGGCACGCCGGCGGAGGAGGGCGGTTCCGGCAAGGTTTACATGGTTCGGGCCGGCCTGTTCGACGATGTGGACGTGGTGCTGCACTGGCACCCCGCCGACCGCAACGATGCGTCCGCGGCCAGCAGCACCGCCAACAAGTCCGGGCGCTTTCGCTTCCAAGGCGCTGCCGCCCATGCCGCCTCCGCCCCGGAACGGGGCCGCTCGGCCTTGGACGGCGTGGAGGCCATGAACTTCATGGTCAACCTGATGCGCGAGCACATCCCCGAGGACTCCCGCATCCACTACGTCATCACCGATGGCGGCGACGCGCCGAACATCGTGCCGGAGTCCGCGGAGGTCTATTACTACGTGCGCCATCCCAAGCTGCCCACCATCAAGGCGTTGTTCGAGCGGGTGGTCAAGGCCGCCGAGGCCGCGGCGCTGGGCACGGGCACGCAGATGACCTACGAGGTCATGCACGGCAACTATCCGGTGCTGCCCAACGAAACCCTGGCGCGCTTGGTGGATGCCAACCTGCGCCGATTGGGCGGCTACGCCTACAGCCCTGAGGAGCGGCGCTTCGCCGAAACCCTGCACCCAACCCTCGGCGAATCCGCCCTGCCGCTTGGTGCGCAGTCGCACGTCCAGCCCTTCGCCCTGCGCCAAGGCCGGGGCTCCACCGACGTGGGCGACGTCAGTTGGGCGGCGCCGACCGTGGGTTTCCGCACCGCCACCTGGGTGCCAGGAACACCGGCCCACTCCTGGCAAGCCGTGGCCGCGGGAGGCACCAGCATTGGCCACAAGGGCATGCTGCTGGCGGCGCAACTACTGGCGCTGACGGCCACCGACCTGTTCCAGGATGCCGGCCTCATCAAGCGGGCTTGGACGGAGCTTCGGGAAAAGCGCGGCGCCGACTTTGAGTATGAAGCGCTTCTGGGCGACCGGGAGCCGCCCTTGGACTACCGCTTGTAATGCCGTATCGCCGGCCACCGGCGCCCGCTTGGCGGACTTGCTGGGCGAGCGCTACGTCGGTGGCGGCATCGTCGGACCGCCGGCGCGTTCGCCGGGCAGCACCCGCCTGTTCCTGTCCGGCCCGCGCGCAGCCGTTGCCGCGGATTGGCTTGCTGCGGGATTCATCGAAACGGTGGTGCTCGGCGAGCGCCCCGGCGCCGCCAAGGCGCTGAAGATGTGCTACGCCGCCTACACCAAGGGAGCGAACGCGCTGCTGCTGGCCGTTCGCGCGCTGGCCGAGGCCGAGGACGTCACTGATGCGCTGCTGACTGAGTGGTCCCGCTCCCAACCCGGCTTGGCACAGCGCTCCGAGCGCTCCGCGCAGGCAGTGAGTCCCAAGGCCTGGCGGTTCGCCGGGGAGATGCTTGAGATCGCCGCAACCTTCGAGGCCGCCGGCTTGCCCGGCGGCTTTCACCAAGCCGCAGCTTCGGTTTACGAGCGCATGGCTGAGCTTAAGGAGGCGGACCAACCGCAATTGTGCGACGTGATGCAGCGCCTGCTTGTGGATGTCCGGGCTCAGGAAATATCGGAACCTGACCCACGCAACGGGCGCGGAGTTTCGCACGGCGAAACTCCAACCGCCTCTCGCCCCCTGGGCGAGAGGCGCGGGCAACATCAGACCGCATTCGG
>JAPOTD010000124.1 GCA_026709365.1 Gammaproteobacteria bacterium | reverse complement strand
GGGTCGGTCACGCTTGATCCTATGAGCAAAAAAGCTGCCAAAGCGATTGACCCACAGGCGCACCGCCTCACGACTGACAATCACC
Organism: Gammaproteobacteria bacterium; assembly: GCA_026709365.1. GTDB lineage: Bacteria > Pseudomonadota > Gammaproteobacteria > Pseudomonadales > Azotimanducaceae > Azophilus. The sequence goes on along the minus strand of JAPOTD010000124.1, from coordinate 2,710 downwards.
CCGCGCTCTGCTAACAGGTCTTCAACATCGGCGCAGCTGAGCGCAAAGCGATGGTACGCCCAAACAGCATAGGCGATGATCTCTCGTGGGAACCGAAATCCCTTAAGGCGGGGCATGTTGGTAGGTATTTTCATCCCCAAACTATACCCATGTCAGATCAGAAAATCTACTTGGCAATGCCGTCGGGAGACCACCAGTTCATCCACGAGCTTCCCGCCGCGCAGGCGCTCCTGAAAGCAAAGGGTGATGGCGGCGCGATCTGTCTGGTGACCGGTCGCGCCGGTGCCGTGGTGCGGCTGCACCCCTCGATCAAAGGCGTCATGGGCGCGCAATCGTCGGGGGCGTCGCTGGTGTCGTTCAACAACGATGCGGAAACCTCGCATGGTAAAAAGCAGGGCTACAACGCCCCCGTCTCCGACGAGGCCGCCTTTGCCTATGGCACGGCCTTGAACGCGTTGTTGGCGGAGGGTTCCGGCAACAATCTGCGGATCGGCGGCGATACGGTGGCCTTCTGGGCGGAGGACGGCGCGGCGGAAGACGCATTTCGGACCCTCTTTGCAGGTTCAGATACCAAAGCTGAAACCGAGTTGCGGGAGCGTTTGCTTGCCGTTGTCGAGGGGCGGGCGCGCTCTGACGAAAGCTTGGACACCGATAGCCGCCTTTTTGTTCTGGGTCTTGCTCCGAACGCGGCCCGGCTGTCGGTGCGCTATTGGTATCCGGGCACATTGGGTAACTTCGCACAAAACGTCATCAAATTCTGGAATGACATGGCGATCGCGCCATCACCGTTCCGCAAGGATAGTGCGGACCTGCCGCCGAAGCCCTGGGCCTTGCTTTATGATCTCGCCGCTCAAAAAGACGCGGGCAACATTCCCAACGGCCTTGGCGGTGACCTGATGCGGGCGATCCTGACCGGCGGGCTTTATCCGACAACGCTCCTAGCCGCTATCATTGGTCGCCTTCGGGTGGAGGGTGAACCCAACCGGGTCCGGAATGGCAATGTGGATGGTCGCCGGGCCGCCATGATCGCCGCGGTGCTGCGGCGAAACTTCAAGATGGAGGTGCCGATGGCGCTGAATGAAACTGTAACCGACCAGGCCTATCTTTTGGGTCGGCTGTTCGGAGCTTACACCTATGCCGAGAAGAGCTACCAAGAGCGAGGCGCCGGCCTGCGACAGAAATATCTCGGTGCCGCCTCGGCCACGCCAGCGCGCATGTTTCCGGTTCTGATGCGTGGCTATGAGCACAACCTTGCCAGCCTGCGCAAGGCCGGTGGGCAGAAGGCTGGCGCAGGGGTCAGGGCCAACAAGGCGGTGGCCGCGATCATGGACGGGCTGACGGGCGACCTGCCCGCTGCCCTGCCGCTGGAGGAGCAGGGGCGGTTCTTCATCGGGTTCTATCACCAGTTCTCGGCTTTCTACGCCAAACCCGAGGACGCTGCGGAAGCGCTGATCGGAAACGAAGGAGGAGACAAATGAGCGAGCAGGCGACGATGGAACTGGACGGCGCGGGGCAGGGGACTGGCGGGCTGACCAACCGCTACGATTTCGTGCTCTTCCTCGATGTCGAGAACGGCAACCCCAACGGCGACCCCGATGCCGGCAACATGCCGCGCATGGACCCGGAAACGAACCATGGGCTGATGTCAGATGTCTCGATCAAGCGCAAGCTGCGCAACTACGTGGCTGAGGTGCATGGCAACGCCCCGCCGCACCGCATCTATTTCACCGAACGCGCGGTGCTGAACGAGGCGCATCAAGAAGCTTGGGAGGCAACCGGGATCGAACCGACCGGCAAGGGCGCCGACAAATACAAGCGCCTTCCTAAGAAGGACGCCGAGGCCAAAAAGCTCACCGACTGGATGTGCGCCAATTTCTGGGACATCCGTAGCTTTGGTGCGGTCATGTCCACCGGCGTCAACGCGGGCCAAGTGCGGGGCCCGGTGCAACTGTCTTTCGCCCGGTCTGAAGAACCGATCATGCCACTCGAGGTGTCGATCACCCGCTCCTCGGTCACCAACGAAAAAGACCGCGACAAGGAACGAACGATGGGCCGCAAAGCCGTTGTTCCTTACGGGCTGTACCGGGTCCATGGCTTCATCAACGCCAAACTGGCGCAGCGCACCGGGTTTTCGGAGGATGACCTAGCCCTGCTCTGGACAGCACTTCGTGACATGCTGGACCTTGATCGGTCGGCCGCCCGAGGCATGATGGCGGCCCGCCGGTTGATAGTGTTCCGGCACGACAGCGATCTGGGCAATGCGCAGGCCCACCGGCTGTTTGAACGGGTCACCGTGAGTCGAGTGCGGGGAGGCGAGTCGGTTCCGGTTGCCGATTCGCGCAGCCACAACTGGCATCCGGCCCGGGCGTTCCCGGACTACCGGATCGACGTGGACGATACCGACCTGCCAGCAGGCGTGACCCTCGATGAGCCTTGGTGAGGACAGTCTACCGCTATCGGCGCTGCAGCACTGGCTCTTCTGCCCGCGCCAATGCGCCTTGATCCATGTCGAGCGGTTGTGGGAGGAAAACCGACTGACCGCTGAAGGCCGTATCTTGCATCAACGGGCGGATGACGGCATTCCCGAAAGCCGTGATGGCATCCGAGGGCATTGCCAAGTTATTTGGCGTAGGTTGCGATTATGTGTGTTGCGAATTTCAGGCGGTCATCTCGCGGGTATAATCCTGCCATAGCCGAAATGCGTCGGCGC
>JAPOTD010000064.1 GCA_026709365.1 Gammaproteobacteria bacterium | reverse complement strand
CTGGTCGGCCTGTGGTCCTTTTCGGCCGCAGCTTGGGCAGCGGCATCGCCGCCCAGGCCGCGGGGACCGAGGGCGTGGACGGCCTCATCCTGCTCAGCCCCTACCGCAGCATTGAACGCATCGCCAAGAGCCGCTTCCCGTTCGCGCCAGTCGGCTGGCTGCTGCGCCACAACATCGACGCGACCTCGGCCATTGGCGCGTTGCCCGCGCGCATCTTGGCGCTCCACGCCACGGCCGATTCGGTGGTGCCGACCGACGAATCCAAGGCCTTCATCGGTGCGCTCAAGTCCGACCCACAGGTCGTGACGTTCGATGGCCCCCACAACATCCCGCTGGAGACGCCGGAACTTTGGCGAGCGATCGAGGGTTTCGTGCATCAGTTCTGATTGCCGACCACCCAGGTCGCGCAAGGTGTTGTAAGCCCTTCGACGCCTCCCTATGATCAGTGGCTCGCTGAGTCGAGCGAGTTGACTTAAGGGGGGAATGTTCAATGACCGAGAATAAGAGCGTCTCCGTGCGCCTGCCGCGTTGGCGGGTGGCGGTTGGCGGATTCCTAGCGGGCTTGGCGCTGTTGGCGATGCCCTTTGCGGGCGCTGCGGCTGTCGATGCCAGGCACTGGGCGGCGACTTGGGCAACGGCTTCCAAGACCATCACGCCGTTCGATGCGCCCTTGCCGACCATCAACGACACCACCATCCGCCAAGTCGTTCGCATTAGCATGGGCGGCTCGCGATTCCGGGTGTGGCTGACCAATGAATTCGGCACCGCGCCGCTGAACGTGGGGGAGGCGCGCCTCGCCCGGCGAGACGCCGGTTCGGCGGTCCGTCCCGGCACCGACCGGCCGCTGACTTTCGGCGGCCAAGCCTCGGTGGCCATTCCGCCGGGCGCGCGAGCGGTCAGCGATCCGGTTGACCTCTTTGTGCCGCACCTGTCGGACTTGGTGGTCAGCCTGCATCTGCCCGATGACATCTCCATGTCCGCTTCGCCCGTGAGCTATCACGTCCGGGCGTTGCAGACCAACTACTTGGCGGACGGCAACCAGACGGCGGCGGCGGACCTGGACGCGCCGACCACGGTGCCGTCATGGTTCTATCTGTCGGCCGTTGACGTCGGCCGGGATCGCCCCGTGGCGGTGATCGCGGCGCTGGGCGACTCCATCACCGACGGTGACCAGACGCAGCCGGAGCCAGTGGACCAGAATGCCCGCTTCACCGACTATCTTGCCGAGTACATTCTTCGAGCCAACGACTTGCATCCCAACGGCTACAGGTACGCCACCGTCGTGAACCTCGGCATCTCCGGCAATCAGGTTGGCAGCGACTTTCTGGGCGAGAGCGCCCAAGCGCGGCTGAATCGGGATGTGCTCACGCAAACGGGCGTCACCCACGTGATGGCGCTCGGCGGCATCAATGACATCGGGCTGCCGGTGCTGCTCGGCGCCCCGGCGGGCGCTTCCGCGGCGCAGTTGATCGCCGCCCATCAGCAGATTGCGGCCCGCGCCGGAGTGGCCGGGTTGACCACCATCGGCTTGACCTTGCCGCCGGCTGGTGGCTCGATCTTGCCCGGTTACGGGATGGGCGCGGTGGAGGAGGCTCGCCAGGGTTTGAACGCATGGATGCGCGGCAGCCGCGCCTACGACATCGTGGTGGACATCGATGCCGTCCTGCGGGATCCGGACGACGCTGCGCGCATGCGCCCTGTTCTGACCGCCGACGGCCTGCATCCCAACGCGGCAGGCTATCGGGAGATGGCCAAGGCGATTTACCTGGCCCTCTCGAACCGGCCCAACCGGTCCCGCTGACATGGCGATGAACGTAAGGCCGGTGCCCACGCTCGATGCGGAGGTCAACGACATCCGTCTGGCCACGGCCGAGATCGTCAACGAGGACATCCTGCCGGCGGAGGACAGGCTTTGGGGCTGGATGGGGCAGGGCGCACGGGCGCCCAAGGCAGTGGTTGACGAGGCTCGGGAACTGCGTCGCGGCATTCAGGGCAAGGTCAAGGACTCAGGCCTCTGGGCGCCTCACTTGCCGCGTGAGTTCGGCGGCATGGGCCTTTCGTTCATGCAGCACGCCTTCATGAACGAGGTGCTGGCCTACAGCCCCGGCGCCGCTTCGTTGTTCGGCGTGGTGGCGCCCAATTCGGGCAATCAGAAGATCCTCGTCAAGTACGGCACCCCTGAGCAGCATGAGAAGTGGCTCAAGCCGCTCACCGAAGGGCGCATGCAGTCCGCCTTCTCCATGACCGAGCCCCACAGCCCGGGCTCCGATCCCCGCTCCCTCACCACCCGTGCGGAACTCGATGGCGATGAATGGGTGATCAACGGCCACAAGTGGTTCACCTCCAACGGCCATGTCGCCGACTTCTACATCGTCATGTGCCGAACGTCCGAGCCGGACGACTCCGGCGGGCGCAACCAGAGGATGACCCAGATCATCGTGCCCAAGGACACGCCGGGCGTGAACATCGTGCGCGGCGTGCCCGTATGGGGGCGCGGCTCCAGCCATTGCGAGATCGTCTATGAGAACGTGCGGGTGCCTCGGGAGAATCAACTCGGGCGCACCGGCACCGGCCATGCCGCCGCCCAGGACCGCTTGGGAGCGGGCCGGGTGTATCACTGCATGAACTCCATCGGCGCCATGTGGCGGGCGTTCGACCTCATGGTGGAGCGCATCATGAGCCGCGAGGTGCATGGCGGCGAAAAGCTTGAGGAGAAGCAGTTCATGCAAGGCTTCATCGCCGACAGCTACATGGACATCCAGAGCGCCAGGCTCATGACCATTCATTGCGCCGAGAAAATGGAGAGCGGCGCCGATCCCCGCAC
>JAPOTD010000051.1 GCA_026709365.1 Gammaproteobacteria bacterium | reverse complement strand
CAGTGCCACGGCCATCATCACCGAGGAGATGTCGTCCTCGAACCGCTTGCTGAGCTTGGTGAACCGGTGGGGCCGCGCCAAGGCCCGCAGCGGCATCCGCACGCAGCGAATGTACTCATCCTCCCGCAGCGCGGTTCTGCGGTAGTCGAGATGGAAGTCCTCGATCGGCAGTTGCCGCCGCTCGGCCGCCGCATTCACCAGCTCAACGCTCGCCTCCCAGCACAGCAGGATGGGCGGCATGTCGGCGATCGGCGAGCCGTTGGCGAGGTTGCCGCCCAGCCCGGCACGATTTCTGATTTGCTGCGAGCCGAAGCGGTGCAGCACCGCGCGCAAGGCCGGGGAGGCCAGTGCCGGATGCGCCAGCAGCGCCGAGTAGCTGGCGCAGGCGCCAATCTCCAGCATCCCATCGGCCTCGCGGACGGCTGAGAGCCCCGCCACGCGGCTGAGATCGATGAGCGTCTCGAACTGCCGAAAACCTTGGGAGGCTTCCAGCATGAGGTCGGTGCCGCCCGCCACGAGGCGGGCGCCGGGCCAGGTCCGCAGGAGCGCCTGCAACGCGCGCTCCGAGCGCGGCAGGAAGTAGCGGCTGCGCTCGCTCGCAAACAGGGGTTCGGTGTCCGACGAAACGGCGGATGCACTGTTTTGGTTCGAAGGGAGCGCTTCCGGGTTCGGCGGCGGAGCGCTTTGGCTCGGCGGGAAAACCCTCAGCGGGCGCGGTGGATGCGCGTGCAGGCTCAACCCCGCATCGAGAATGGGCCGGTAGCCGGTGCAGCGGCAGAGATTGCCGGCAATGGCCTCCGTGACCGCCGCGCGGGTCGCTGGCGCATTGCCAAGGTCCAACTGGCGCTGGTGAAGGCCCGCCAGCGACATGACGAAACCCGGCGTGCAGAAGCCGCATTGCGAACCATGATGATCGACCATCGCCTGCTGCGTCGGGTGCAGGCAGCCGCGCTCCGCCAAGCCCTCGACAGTGAGCACGCCGCAGCCGGCGACGCTGCCCAAGGGCGTGATGCAGGCGTTGACGGTGCGCGGTACGGCGCCCGGTTCGGCAACGAGCACCGTGCAGGCGCCGCAGTCCCCGGAGGCGCAGCCCTCCTTGGTGCCGGGCAGGCCGGCCTCGGTGCGCAGGTAGCGCAGCAGCGTGACCTCGGCATCGAGATGCTTGACGCTGCGGAGCTTGGCGTTGATAAAGCAGTCCACTGCGGGCAATACCCCCGGTTCGCCGGGACGGACAACGCACCATGCGCTGGCCGCGCCGCACCCTCAAGCGGGTTCGGCGACGCTGTTTCGACGAACTCTCGTGGCATTGTAAGGCAAAAAGTGGGCCGCTTGGACAGGATTTCCGCCGGTTGTCGGTTGAACCCTGACCCTGGGCGGGCTGGGAAACGCTGCGGAGCCCGGCCCGGGCAACGGCAGCGGAGCTTCGCGGAGCGAAGCCCCAAGGCGCCCGCTTCGCAGGTGTCCAGGTGCCAGCCGAAGCGGCCTATGGCACACTAATTGCTGGCGTCACGAAGACGGAAAAGATGGAACATCCAGGCCAAACCATGATGTCAATCGATTGCGCGGCGAACAGCCCGGCCCCTTGGCCACCTTGGCCGGCGGCGCTTGGGCCGACCGTCCGCAGGGCGTAAAGCGCGCCAAAACCTGTCCAAGAGGTCAAAGTTTCATGGCTTCAGCCGAGGCCCGCCAGCGCGCCTCCGTCCAGCCACGGCTGGTGCTGGAGCGCATCAGCAAGCGCTTCGGCAACAAACGCGCCAACGACCGCATATCGCTTGAGGTGCGGCCCGGCGAGATCCACGCCCTGCTCGGCGAGAACGGCGCCGGCAAGAGCACCCTGATGAAAGTCCTCTACGGGGTTCACGCCCCGGACGGCGGCCGCATTCTCTGGCAGGGCCGCGAAGTGAGCATTCCCGGCCCCGGCGCGGCGCGCCAGCTGGGCATTGGCATGGTCTTCCAGCACTTCTGCCTCATAGAAAGGCTCAACGTCCAAGACAACCTGCGCCTTGCCCTGCCGGAACTGACGGAAGGGGAAATTCAGCGACGTTTCGAACGGCTGGGCGAGCGCCTGCAACTCAAGGCGAGCTTGAGGGCGCGCGTATCAGGGCTGTCCGCCGGCGAGCGGCAGCGCGTGGAGATATTGCGTTGCCTGATGGCGGACGTGGCGCTGCTGATCCTTGATGAGCCCACTTCGGTGCTGACGCCGCCGGAGGCGACCGCCTTGATGCGCGGCTTGAAGCGGCTGGCCCAGGACGGCTGCAGCATTCTGTTCATCTCGCACAAGCTGGCGGAGGTCGAGCGGCTCTGCGACCGCGCCACGGTGCTGCGCGGCGGCAAATGGGTCGGCACCGTGCCGCTGGCCGAAACCAGCCGGGCCGAGTTGGTCGCCATGATGATCGGCAAAACCTTGGCCTCGCTTCCTGCACGGCCAAGGGCGCCAGCGGGCGAGACCCTGCTAGAGGCCCGCTTCGGCAAGTGCGGAAGGCTCAAGCGCGCCGAGTTCTCGCTGAGTGGCGGGGAGATTGTGGGCATCGGCGGCGTGGCGGGCAGCGGCGAGCAGGAGCTGCTCCAACTCATCAGCGGCGAGCGCCGTGGCGCGGCCCACCGCCTAGTCTTTTTCGGGCAGGAAATCGGTGCCGCCCCAGTGCAGCGCCGACGCGCCTTGGGCATTCGCAGCTTGCCATTGGACCGGATCGGGCAAGGCGCCGTCCCCAGCCTGAGCCTTGCGGAGAATTTCCTCCTGACCCACCACGGCTGGGGCGCCTGGATTGACGGGCCTTGGGTCAACTGGGCCGAGGTCGGCGCCCGCGCCGAGCAGGCCCTAGCCGGCTACGACATCCAGGCTGCGTCCTCGGCGACCCCGGCCGGCGAACTCTCCGGAGGCAACCTGCAGCGGTTTCTGGTGGCGCGGGAACTGCTGGGCGAACCCCGGCTGCTGGCCTGCCACAACCCAACCTGGGGCGTGGACCCGGCCGCCAAGTCGCGCATCCACGAGGGGCTGCTCAACGCCTGCGCCGCCGGTGCCGCAGTGCTTCTGCTTTCCGAGGACATCGATGAGCTGTTCTCGCTCTGCGACCGCCTGGGCGCACTGTGCAACGGGCACCTGTCGCCGGTGCTTCCCAAGGCCGAGGTCACCCCGGAGATCATGGGCCATTGGATGACCGGGCACGGCGACCCATGATCCGTCTCGAGAAGCGCGCCCAGCCCGCGAGGTCCATGCTGCTGCTCGCGCCCTTGACCGCCCTGCTGCTCACCTTGGTGACCGGGGTGGCGCTGTTCGCGGCACTCGGCCAGCCGCCGCTGCCCGTGCTCAAGGCATTCTTCATCGATCCGGTGCGCGACGCCTACGGGCTGAGCGAACTGCTGCTGAAGGCGACCCCGCTGCTGCTGTGCGCCGCGGGCTTGAGCCTGTGCTTTCGCGCCAGGATTTGGAACATCGGCGCCGAAGGGCAGTTCCTGCTGGGCTGCCTGTGCAGCGGCGCGGCGGCGCTGGCGTTCAACGACGCCAACCTGCAGGGCTTGGCGCGACTGGCCGGCGTCGCCGCCGGATTGGGCGCGGGGATGGCCGGCGGCCTGCTGTGGGCCGGTCTGGTGGCCCTGCTCCGCCACCGCTTCAACTGCAGCGAGATACTCACCAGCATCATGCTCAACTACGTCGCGCTGCACCTGCTGATGTGGGCGGTGCATGGCCCCCTCAAGGATCCCGAAGGCTTCAACTTCCCGGAATCCGCGCTGCTGGCCAATCCATTGCTGCTGCCCGCCATTGCCGATGGCTACCGAACCCATGTCGGCTTCATCGCCGCGCTGGCGCTGCTGGCGGCGTTCGGCCTCGTCGGCGGCCGCACGCTGGTGGGCTTTCAGCTCCGCGTCATGGGCGAAAGCGCGTCCGCAGCGCGGTACGCGGGCTTCAGCCAAGGCGGGTTGCTGTGGCTGGCGCTGCTCGGCTGCGGGGCGGCGGCGGGTCTGGCCGGGGCGTTCGAGGTGCTCGGGCCAGTGGGGCAGCTGACGCCGCATCTGTCCTCCGGCTACGGTTTCGCGGCCATCATCGTCGTCTTCCTCGGGCGCGGGCATCCGTTGGGCATGCTGCTGGCCGCGCTGCTGCAGGCACTGACCTTCATCGGCGGCGAAAACCTGCAAATCGAGTTTGGCCTGCCCAAGTCCATCGCGCAGATCTTTCAAGGCCTGCTGCTGTTCTACCTGCTGGCGGCCGATGCGTTGATTCACTACCGGCCCGCGCTCCACAAACCCGTTGTGCGGATTGCGGCCTAGTGGACATCCATCTGGCCGCCGACCTCCTGCACGCCGCCTTGAGAGCGGGCACCCCGCTGGCGCTGTGCGCCTTGGGCGTGTTGGTGGCCGAGCGCGCCGGGGTGCTGAACCTCGGCCAGGAGGGCATCATGCTGATGGGCGCGGTGACCGGGTTCGCCATCAGTCTGGAAACCGGCAGCCATGCCGCCGGCGCGCTGGCCGCCATTGCCGTGGGCGCACTCATGGGGGCGCTGTTCGTCCTGCTCACCCTGCCGCTGCGCGCCAATCCAGTCGCCAGCGGCTTGGCGCTGGCCGTGTTCGGCTCCGGCCTGTGCGCGTTCGTCGGCAGCGGCTACGTCGGCAGCTCCCTGCAGGGCATTGCCGTGGCGGCGATTCCCTGGCTGTCCGAGCTGCCCCTGGTCGGCAAGGCCTTGTTCGCGCAGGATCCACTGCTGTACGCCGCTTGGGCGCTTGCCTTGGGCATCGGGCTGACGCTGCACCGAACCCGTTTCGGCCTCGTGCTCAGCGCCGTCGGGGAGGATCCGGAGGTGGCGCATCGGCTGGGGGTGCGGGTGCTGCCAATGCGCGCCGCCATGGCCTGCCTGGGCGCGGCCCTGACCGGCTTGGGCGGCGCCTACCTGTCATTGGCCTACACCCCGTTGTGGACCGAGGACATGACCTCCGGCCGGGGGTGGATCGCCTTGGCCATGGTGGTGCTGGCCGGCTGGCGCACCGGTTCGGTGCTTCTGGCATCCTACCTGTTCGGCTTCTTCAGCATTCTCAATCTGCTGATGCAGGACATGGGCTGGTCGGTTTCCCCGAACCTCCTGTCCATGACGCCCTATGTGCTTTGCCTGGCCGCGCTGATCGCCCTGTCGAGCCAAGGCCGCTTTTCCGATCGACGCGCCCCCGGGGCGCTGGGCCAGAACTTTCACAAGGAGGGCTGACATGCTGAGCGAGCTCGGAAACACATCGAAACCTGAACCAAGCAACCGGCGCGGAGTTTCAAGCCAGCGCGACTCCAACGCGCCCGCGAAGCGGGCGCGCGGCGTACTGCTCGCCGGGCTGCTGCTGATCCACGTTCCGCTGGCCGCCCAGCCGCTGAAGGTCGCCTTCGTGCATGAGAACCCGGTGGGCCAAGGCGGCTGGACCCTGTCCCACGAGTTGGCCCGGGAGAAGCTGCAGGCGCACTTCGGCGACGCCATCGAGACCACGGCGCTGGACAAGGTCGCGCCGGGCGGCGACACCGAGCGGGTGCTGACCAAGCTGGCGCGCAGCGGCCAGCAAATGATCTTCGCCACCTCCTTCGGCCACATGAGCGGGGCGGCCAGGGTGTCGCGGCGATTCCCCGACGTGGTTTTCGAGCACGCGGCGGGCTACACGATGGGCCCCAACCTGGGCACCTACCAGATTCGCGCCTACCAAGGGAGGTACCTGGCCGGCTTCGCCGCCGGCCTGGTCACCGAGACCAACCGCTTGGGCTATGTGGGCGCCTTCCCGATCCCCGAGGTGGTGCGGGGCATCAACGCCTTCACTCTGGGCGCGCGGGCGGCCAATCCGCAGGCCGAGGTGGAGATCATTTGGATTTCGACCTGGAGCGATGCCGGCCGCTCCCGGGAGGCTGCCGAACTGCTCGCCTCGCTGCAGGCTGACGTCATCACCCATCACACGGAGACCTCCGCCGCGGTTCAGGCAGCGGAGCAGCGCGGCGTTTGGTCAGTGGGCTACCAGACGGACCGCAGCGCCTTCGCGCCCAAGCATCACCTGGTCAGCATCGCCCACAACTGGCTGCCGATCTACCGCGACAAAATTCAAGCCCGGCTGGATGGCCGCTGGACGGCGCAGGCCAAGTGGGTGGGCGTGGAGCAAGATGCCACCCAGCTGGTGGGCTGGGGCGGCCAAGTGCCGCAGGAGGTGCGGGAGAGGGTCCTGGAGCAGCGGCAACGCCTGCTGTCCGGGGCGCTGCGCGTCTTCACCGGCCCGTTGTTCGACGCCCAAGGCCGCCAGCGGCTGGCCGAGGGCGCAACCATGGCCGATGAGGACTTGCTCAGGATGGAATGGCTGTTGGCCGGAATCGGCGGCGATGCGCCTCGCTGAAGCAGGGCGGCCGAGTCCGCGACGCTGGTCATTTGGCAGCCTCTCGTGATGGCCAACCTTGGAGAACCACCCGCCGCCATGCCGCAGCCCAAACCAGGCCAAAGTATCCCGGAGCCCAAGGCGAACGCCCCGGACGGAAGGCGCCGCTACAAGCGGGGTCGCATTCGCGACCGCAATTTCCAGACCATCCTCAAGGCGGCGGAGCAGGAGTTCGCCCTGCACGGCTACCGAGGCGCCAGCACCCAGAAAATCGCCGACCGCGCCGGCGTTGCGAAGGCCAGCGTCCACTACTACTTCAGCGGCAAGGACAATCTCTACCTCGCGGTGCTCAACAACATCATCGAACTGTGGAACGTCCACTTGGAGGACATGAAGGTCGATGACGATCCGGCCGAGGTGCTGGATAAGTTCATTCGCAGGAAGGTGGAACTGGCCCACACCCATCCCCAAGCGTCCAAGGTGTTCGCCATGGAGATCATCCAGGGCGCTCCGCGCATCAAGGGCTACATTCGCTCGGACATGCGCCGCTGGGTGCGGGAGAAGGCCGCCATCATCGACGCTTGGGTGGAGCAGGGGCGCATGGCGCCGGTGGATCCGGCGCACTTGATCTTCATGATCTGGTCCACCACCCAGCACTACGCGGACTTCGACGCCCAAGTCCTGACCATCCTGAACCACGCGGAGTACGAACGCGAGCTGATCGACCGGATCGCCGGCTTCCTGTCGCGGATGATTCTCAGGGGCTGCGGGCTTTCGCCGCCAGCGGAGCGCGCGCCTTGACCGCCCAAGCCGAATCGCTTTGGCTGGCCAACCCCGCCGCCTGCTGGACCGGCAGCGCCCAGGACGCCAGCGGCGGCGTGGTCGTGAAGGGCAATCGAATCACGGAGGTGCTGACGGCCGGCGAGCGGCCTCGCGGCCGCGTGGACCGCCGGCTTGACGTGGCGGGCTTGGTGCTGACGCCGGGCTTGATCAACACCCACCACCACTTCTACCAGACCCTGACCCGCGCTCTGCCGGCGGCTCAGAACAAGGCGCTCTTCGCTTGGCTGGGCGCGCTCTACCCGATCTGGGCGAACATGGACGCGGAGTGCATCGTGGCGGCGACCGAGCTGGCGCTGGCGGAGCTGCTGCTGAGCGGCTGCACCACCGCCGCCGACCATCACTACCTGTTCGCGGATGGCTTCGCCGACGCGATCGACCTGCAGGTGGCGGCCGCGCGGCGCATCGGGATGCGCGTGACCTTGACCCGAGGCTCCATGAGCTTGGGGCAGTCTGAAGGCGGCCTGCCGCCCGACCACGTCACCCAGGGCCTGGAGACGATCCTAGCCGACAGCGAACGAGTCATCGACCGCCACCATGACGCGGGCCATGACGCGATGGTGCAGATCGCGCTGGCGCCCTGCTCGCCCTTCTCGGTCAGCGCGGACCTGATGCGGGAGACGGCGCAACTGGCGCGGGAGCGGGGTGTGCGGCTGCACACCCACCTTGCGGAAACCGAGGATGAGAACGCCTTCTGCATCGCCGAGTTCGGGCTGCGCCCCCTGCCCTACTTGGAGTCCTTGGGCTGGCTGGAGGACGACGTCTGGCTGGCCCACGGCATCCACTTCACGGCCGATGAGATCAGGCGCATCGGCGCCGCAGGCGCGAGCGTGTGCCACTGCCCGACCTCCAACATGCTGCTGGCGTCCGGGGTCTGCCCCGCCCTCGACCTGGAGGCGGTGGGCGCACCGATCGCGCTGGGCGTGGACGGCTCGGCATCGAACGACCATTCCAACCTGATGCAGGAGGTGCGCCAAGCGTTTCTGCTGCAGCGGCTGCGCTACGGCTGCGACCGGGTCGGCATCGATGACGCCCTGCGCTGGGCGACCGCCGGCGGCGCCGCGGCCCTGGGCCGGGATGGGCTGGGCAAGATCGCCGTCGGCGCGCTGGCGGACCTCGCCCTTTTCGACTTGGAGGAGTTGCGCTTCAGCGGCGTCGGCGACCCCGTGACCGCGCTGCTGACCTGCGGCGCTTCAAGGGCCCGTCACGTGATGGTCAATGGCCGCTGGCGGGTGCGGGATTCGGAGCTTTGCGGCTTGGATGAGGCGGCCCTGCGCGCCCGTCACGAATCCGCCTCCCGCCGCCTGCGCGGCTGAAGCGGCAAAGCATCGGAGGGGCTTAAAGCCCGCCAACAGCCTAAAGACGGTCGGCCAAGCTGCCGTAGGGCAGGAACTTGTTGTCGCTATGCGCCTTGATCCAAGCCGTCAGGCCAGCAGGCCAAGCGCCGCGGCGGCGCAGCAGGCGGCATAGCGCGATCACCGGGGAGGCCGAACCGGCCTTCCAGTCCGGAAGCCGGCCCTCCGCCAACGTGTAGAAGCGCACCAGCCGAATCACCTGCTCATCGTCCAGCGCCGCCGCTGGCTGCCATGCCTCCGGCCGGAGCCGGACGGTCGCCGCCAAGCGGCTGACCTGCGCCAGCGACAGGCCGAAGCCCTCCTCGTCCAGGCAATCCGCCGCGGCAAGCAGCTCCGCAAGCACCGCATCGCTTAGTTCCGCAATCTGCTCGGTCGGGTCCCAAGCGCCAACGCTCAAGCCACGCACTCCTTGAATTCGTCCAAGCATCCAAGCTTAACGCGCTGCATCGATGAAGCAACCGCGCACCCGCTTTGCGAGTGCGATTGGAGTTTCGCTGGCGCGAAACTCCGCACATGTTGCCTTGGTCAGGTTCCGAGGGGCACCCGCCTCGCGGTCGCGGGCTGGGGCTTGTTTGTGCGGAGGGCTGGCCCCTCGCGCTCCCCGGCCGGGGCTTTCTTGTGCAGCAGCCCCGAACCGACGACGGCAGCGGACTCGCGCAACGGATCCATCCCGTAACCCGCCACGCTTTGCGATTCCTGGACGGTGGGCAGCACTTGCCGCAGCAGCGGATCATCGGGGTCGCCGCGACGCATGCGGGCGATGTAGGGCCGCGGCACCCGCAGCGCAAAGCCAGTCTCCTGGGTGGCATCGACCTGCTCCGTTGACAGCCCCACGAGATCCAGCAGTTCCCCAACAGCAGTCACCGCTCGAGCGAGTTCACGCCGCCACGCATCAGCCGGCCAAGGACTGGCCGAAGCTGGCGCAAGCGCTTCGAGCTGAGGCGTAGACGCGATCGTCACTGGAAGGGAATCCGGATGCCCATGAAAGTCGGTTCAGATTACCCGACGGCAACGGTGGGGCCAACGTAGCGAACTGCTGGCCGGATCAGGCGGTTGTCCTGGCGGCTTTCCATGAAGTGGGCAAGGTAGCCGAACACCCGGGCCATGGCAAAGCAGGCCGTGAAGTAGCGGGCGGGCAGGCCCAATGCGCGATAGATCAAGCCCTTGTAGAACTCGATGTTGGCGTGCATCGCCTTGCCCCGCTCCGCCATGCGCTCATTGAAGCGCCGCTCAATGGCGGCGAGGGTCTCAAACGTGGCTTCGTGCTCGGTGCCTTGGGTGAGCGCCTGTGCCCAGCGCCGAGCGTGCTTGGCGCGGGGATCGAGCGTGCGGTACTCGCGGTGGCCCATGCCCATCACCCGCTGCTTGCGGGCGATGCAGGCGTCCACGAACTGCGCTGCCTGGTCAGGGCTGCCTACCCGGTCCGCCGCTTCCAGGGCGGCTTGGTCGGCACCGCCGTGAAGCCGTCCGTGCAGGGTGCCGATGGCGCCGGCGATCACGCTCTGGACCGGCGCCAAGGTGCTGGCGATGACGCGGGCGGCGTAGGTGCTGGCGTTGAAGCCGTGCTCGATCTGCAGGATCTGCATGGTCTCGAAGGCGCGCCGGGCCGCCGCACCGCCCGGCGCGTCGATCTGCGCCAGGAAACGGTCGATGCCGTTGGCTTCATCGTTTGGCGGCAGCATGGCTCCAGCCAGATGAGTGGCGATGAGCGTCGGCAGCTTGGCCGCAACGGCAAGCCCCGGAGCGGCTTCGCCATAGTCTGCGAAGCGCTCGCTGTCATCCAGCCCGACTGCCGCGCATTGCAGCGCCAGCATCGGATGCGTGGTCCGCGGCAGGCCAAGCACCAGGCCCGCTTCGCGGGCCGAGAGCGCCGCCGAGGCGGTCAGCTCCGCCTCAAGTTCATGGCCCATGCCGCGCCGCCCGGTCAACACCCAAGCGGCCACCTCGGCAAAGGGCCAGTCCACCAATTCATCGACGTCGCACCCCCGATAGTAGAGCGCCCCGTTGGCTCCGTCCACCAGCGAAATCGCGGTTTCGCCGACAACCACATCGGCCAGTCCCTTATCCACTTCAATCATCGCAACCTGCCTTGACCATTTGCCGTCAAGGTAGCGGACCTTGGACGCCACACCCACGCCACTCGGCTTGCCGCCAGATAAGTCCCGCTCATCATCAGCCCCAGTGAAGGTTTCATAAGCGCCGCCTCCACCCACTGCTGGAGGCAACCTGTTACGCTGTTCTGATGCAAATCGAACGCCATGAGATTCGCGTGTTCAGCGCTGTGGTGGAGGAAGGCACCTTCAGCCGTGCCGCCGAGCGGCTGAACGTCTCCCAATCCGCGGTTAGCCAAACCATCGCCAACTTGGAGCACAAGCTCGATGCCGTGTTGGTCGAGCGGCGCGGCAAGCTGAACCTGACCGAGGCCGGCAAGCGCCTGTTCAGCTTCACGCGCACGGTCATCCAGGAGGAGCGCAGCGCACTTGAGGACTTGGCCAGCATCCGCAGCGGCGCGCTGTCCACGCTTTCATTGGCGATGAACAGCCTGTTCAAGCGCTTCCTTGGCAAGCCCCTGCTGCTGGAATTCTGCCAGCGCAATCCCCTCACCCGCCTGAAGCTCGACGTGGCGCCGGGCCGGGAGATCGTTTACGGGGTCGATGAAGGCCGTTGGGAACTCGGCCTCGGCCCCTTCCAGACGCAGATGCCGGGCCACTTCCGGCTGCTGCCGCTGACCGCCGAGGAGCGCCTGCTGGCCGTGCATGAAAGCCATCCGCGCTTCCATGCCTTCCGCAGCGACCCGTCCGGGGAATTGGCGCGCACCACGCTCCTGACCAGCTACCTCGATGAGGCCACTAAGCGCCCTGGACGGGACCGCATCCGCAATCGAGTGGCCAGCGTTTGGGAAATCAGCGACTTGGAGCTGCGGCTGTCGTTGGCCGAGGCCGGCCAAGGCGTGCTTTACCTGTCAGACCGGCTGCATCAAGCGCTCAGCGGCTTCCATCTCATCGAAGGGCTGGAAATCTCCCGTCTGCCCCGCCAGGTCGGCCTCTACTACAACCAGCACAAGGCCCTGTCGGAAGGGGCCAAGCGCTTCATCGCCATCTGCCAACGTCATGCGAGGGGCGGGGCCCTCGCGCTCCCCGGCTGAGGGCTATAATTCCTCCACTCCAAACAGGAAGGCTCCCCACCCATGCGCAAGGCTGCGCTCGGCATCGGCATCATCCTGCTGTTGGTCTTGGCTGCGGGTGCGTGGCTGCTGGCCGATCTGAATCGTTTCCGGTCCCAAGTCGAAGCCCTGATCGCCGAACAGGCGGAGCTTGACATCGAAATTGGTGGCGATCTTGGTTGGCGGCTGCTCCCTGCGCCGGCCGTTACGGCGGCGCTGGTGCGGTCGGACGACGGCAGGTGGCAGGTCAGCGAGTGGCGCTACCACCTTGTTGTCGACAGCCATTCGGTGCACGGCTTGCAATTCAAAACCGAAGAAGCACAGGGCCGCTGCGATCTTGAATTCACGCCACGGCACAGCACATCCGCCTCGTCCCAAGCCGATGTGCCGGGGATCGTTCCGGTCCAGGCGCTTCGCCAGGTCAACGGCAGCGGCCGCTGCCAAGGGGTTCGCCTTCGCTTCGGCAATCAGGACTTCGAGGACCTAACCGCCGAATTCGACGTGGCGGACGGCATCGCCAGCCTTGACCTGCAAGCACCCAGTGTCTTTGGCGGCACGGCCGCAGCGCGCCTCGAAGTGGACGCAAGCGCTGATCCGCTCGAGTGGACGGTCCGCTTCAACGCCGACCACCTGCAAACCCAAGACCTTCAGCCCTGGCTTGGCGAAGCGGTGCAATGGGATGCGGAGGTTGCCTATGCCGGTGAGTGGCGAGCGCAGGGCAACAGCGCCTTGGAACTGGCTTCGAGCATCGTCGGCGAGTCCCGGCTGAACGGCGGCCTCGGGCGGATTGGCGCGCCGTTTCTCGATCAGATCAAGAAAGCCGCGTCCCCCTTCGCCCGTGGCGCCGGGAAGACGGCCCCCGGGCCGGTGACGTACCAGGGCTTGACCGGCACTTGGTCAATCGAGGGCGCTGCCCAGCGCTTGAACGCCACGCTCGACAACCTGGTTCTGGAGGCCGACGGGGAATTCCGCTTTGCCGAAGACCGCCTCGGCATCACCGCCAAGGTCGCCATCGAAGAGGGAGCGGACGATGCCGCCTTCGAGGCCAACCCGCTGCTGACCGGCATCCCCATCCCGCTGCGCTGCGCAGGCACGCTCGCTGAGCCGGGCTGCGAACTGGACAACGAGGCTGTCCGCCAACTATTGGCCGAAGCCGCCAAGGACGGCACCGAGATGCAGCGCAAGGTGGATGCCATCATCGAAGAAAGGCTGCCCCCCAAGCAACGGCGGGCGGCGCGGGCCGTGCTGCGGCTGCTCGGCGGCAGCATCAAGGAAGAGCAGCCTTAAGCGCGTGGATTGGCTCGCCGAAAGGCTGCTTGCCTGGTTCGACGAGTGCGGCAGGAAGGCCCTGCCCTGGCAGCAGGACGCCACCCCCTACCGGGTGTGGGTCTCCGAGATCATGCTGCAGCAGACCCAGGTGCAGACCGTCATCCCCTACTTCGAGCGCTTCATGGCGCGCTTTCCCGACGTGCAGGCGTTGGCGGCGGCTGCACTCGACGAGGTGCTGCACCTGTGGTCAGGCCTCGGCTACTACGCGAGGGCTCGCAACCTGCACAAGACGGCCATCATGGTCGCGAACTCCGGGGGTGAGTTCCCAACATCGGCCGCCTCACTCGAAGCCCTGCCCGGCATCGGCCGCTCCACCGCCGGCGCCATCCGCGCCTTAGCGATGGGCCAACGGGCCGCCATCCTGGACGGTAACGTCAAGCGCGTGCTGGCCCGCTTTCATGGCGTCACCAGCCCCTTGGCCGGCACCGCCACCCTGCGCGAGCTCTGGGGCCATGCCGAGGCGCACACACCCGCACAGCGAACAGCGTCCTACACCCAAGCCATCATGGATCTCGGCGCCCTGGTCTGCACCCGCCGTGGGCCGCAGTGCCCAAGCTGCCCCCTAGCCGAGCGCTGCGTCGCCTTGGCCACCGGGCGGGTGGACCAAATACCCCAAGGCAAGCGGTCGAAGGCGAAGCCCGTGCGCCGGACGCGCTTGTACGTCATCACCGCGCCGAACCGCGCCTGCCTGTTGGAGCGGCGCCCGGACAACGGCATCTGGGGCGGCCTCTGGTCGCCGCCGCAGCGCCAGCCCGAACGCTCGGTTGAGGCGATCTGCGCGGAGTTCGGCATCTCCCCATCGGCCATCATTGAGCACCGAACCGCCCCGGTCTTCCGGCACAGCTTCACCCACTTCCGCCTCGACATCGAGCCCCACTACCTGCGCATCAAGCAGCAGCCCGCACAAGCGGCGGACGGCGGCGGCCTGATGTGGTACGCCCCGGATGGGGCCGCGCCGGTCGGCCTGTCCGCCCCCGCCGCCAGGCTGCTCGCCAGCTTGGATGAGGTGTTCGGGGAGGCGCCGGCAAAAGGTTAAACTAACGTAGCGACGCCTCAGACCAACGAGTGAGCGGTCGCCGGGCGCAACACCTAACTGAGGTGGCAACCTGATCCCGCGATCCGCAAAATTAAAGCCATGACCCGCACCGTCTTCTGCCGAAAGTACCGAACTGAACTCGAAGGGCTCGCCCAGCCGCCGCTGCCCGGCGCAAAGGGTGAACTGATCTTCGAGACGGTGTCACGCAAGGCTTGGGAGGAATGGCAAGCCGTGCAAACCATGCTCATCAACGAACGGAACCTGCGCCTGATCGACCCCGAAGCGCGCCAGTACCTAGCCGCCCAGATGGAGAGGTTCCTCGACAACGAGCCGATCGACAAAATCGAGGGGTATCTTCCGCCAGAACCTTAAGGCCGCTTAGTGGCCGGGTGCGCTCGGTGGGGGCTAGAGGCTTCAGCCCAGTTCCAATGCAAATCGAAGCGCCGTGGCCACATTGCTCATCTTCTCGGGGGCAAGGGTCGCAACGCTAGCGCCCAATCGCTGCTTTGGAATCGTCTGAATGTGATCGCAATTGACAGCGCAATCGCGTGGCAAACCATCATCAACTGACAGGGCCACCTCACTGGGGATTCCGCGAATGCTGGTCGTTATCGGTGCAACCGTCACCTCTCCCAAGCTGGAAATAATCGAGTTGCGGGTAAGTATGAGGACGGGCCGACGCTTGTCCGGTGCCGCAAATCGGTACCAGCGAACCTCACCTCGACGCACTACGCGGTGCTCCAAGGATTATCGCCCCACGCATGATCGGTTTCCGGAATGTCGAATTCCGTGGGTTTGGGAGGGGTGTTGCGGTAACCGGCGATCTGCCGCTGCTCGAGTTCCAATTCATCGAGCCGTCTCAAGGCCTCTCGAAAAGCGTCCCTGGCAAAGGCCGAACGGGTGAGCCCGAGGATTTTGACCCGAGCGTCGACCTGTGCCAGCAGGTCGTCTTCCACGGTCATCTGTATCGTTTTCATAGCTACTTTGTAACCTAGATTACTAGCTATGACTGCGACTATACCAGTAGTGATCCACAATCACACCACCACGATCACAGCCCCCCTGTGCCGGCTCAGAAACATTTCGGAATCTGGCCCAAGCGACTAGCGCAGAGTTTCGCGTCAGCGAAACTCCAACGAACCTTGGCCCAAAGGCCAAGGTTCGCCTTGACCCTATCTCGGCAGGCCGCTTTAATAGCCGCCCGCCGCCATAGGGCAATCGCTTGGCCAGGTAGCTCAGTCGGTAGAGCAGTGGACTGAAAATCCTCGTGTCGGCAGTTCGATTCTGCCCCTGGCCACCATGACTTCCATCGTGAACGCCAATTCGACGTTCAACCGTCGTAAAAGCCCGGTGGGTGCAGGCCCAGCAACTGGATAGGGAATCTCGTCCGGCCACGCTGTGCCCGGCGGACGCGGCACGTGGGGGCCTCCGTCGATGTGCCAGCCGCGGCCACCGTGACGGCGCTCCCCACCCGCCGGATTGCGCCAGCAGGTGTTTGCGACAACGTGGCAGTCCTCGCCGACCAATGGTTCGACGATTTCGAGGATCTCCGGCCTCGCCACCAGCCGCTGCGCGGCCGGACAGCGGTTGAACATCTCGTAGCAGTTCGCGCTCGCGCATCAGCAGGAACAAGGGGAGACCGAGCGAGACGCCAACGGCACAGGTGCCGGCGATGGGCAGCCAGAGACCGGGAACCGACGCCCGCCGGCCTTCATGGCGAATGAAGGCGATTAGCACGACGGCCGACACGAGGACGTCCGCCCAAGCAAACAGCGACATTCGCGACCCCGCAATCTCGGCCAGCATCGCGGCGACGTCCCAACCGCCATCCTTGACGCTCCAGCCCACCAGCGCACTGTAGGGCATGACGGTGCCGAGGACGCACATGAGAGCGTAGAACTTGACCATTAGGTCACCCTGCCAACAAAGACTTCAAATCGGTGTCCGGGTCGGCCAATGCTGCTGGATCGGCCTGCTGGCCCACCAGGCGCCGGCAGAGCATGAACTCCTTGGGGCTGTTGACCGCGTCCGCAGCCACGATCTTGCCGTCGCTTAGGTAAAACACGGCGAATTGATTGGCGGCCATCTCGCCGCGCACCACGGCGGCATCGCCATCGCCGGAGAAGCCGACCATTTGCAGCTTCAATTCGTACTGGTCCGACCAGAACCAAGGCACGGCGGCGTATTCCCGGTCCTTGCCGCAGAGGTTGGCCGCGGCGACCCGGGCCTGCTCCATGGCGTTGGGCACCGATTCGAGGCGCAGGCGCCGCCCCAGCAAGGGGTTGGGGTGGTTGGTGCAGTCGCCCGCCGCGTAGATGTTCGGATCCGAGGTGCGGCAGCGCTCGTCCACGAGGATGCCGTCATCGCACTCAAGCCCGGCCGCTTCGGCGAGTTCGACATTGGGCAAGATGCCGATGCCCACCACGGCGAGGTCGGCGGCAAAGGAACCATCGCCGCACTGCACCGCCGAGATGCGGCCGTTGCCGCTGAAGCCGGTGACCCGCGCCTGCGTGTGAATGCGCGCGCCGCGCCCTTCATGCAGGCGATGGTAGAAGCCTGACATGGCCGGGGTGGTCACCCGCGCCAGGATGCGCCGCTCCATCTCCAGCACATGCACCTCCAAGCCAGCTTCGACGCACACCGCCGCCACTTCAAGGCCGATGTAGCCGCCGCCGACCACCACCACGCGCTTGCCGGGGGCCATGTCCGCCTTGATGGCGTCCACGTCGGCGATGGTGCGCAGGTAGTGGACGCCTTCAAGTTCGCTGCCGGGCAGCTCAAGCCGTCGCGGGCGACTACCGGTGGTCAGCAGAAGCCGTTCATAGGCGAGGGTTTCGCCGGACGATGTCGTCAGGTTGCGCGCCGCCGGGTCGATGCGCTCGGCGCGAACGCCGGCCCGGACGGCGATGCCCTTGTCGGCATAGAACTTCTCCGGGCGCAGGTAAACCCGGTCCAGCCCCTGCTCCCCGGCCAAGTACTGCTTGGACAGCGGTGGCCGCTGATAAGGGATGTGCGGCTCATCGCCGAGGATGGTGATGGCGCCGGCAAAGCCCTCCTGGCGCAGGCTGGCGGCGGCCTGGCCGGCGGCATGGCCAGCGCCGACGATGATGATGTCCGACAACTTAAGCCTCCAAGCCAAAAGCGCCATTGTAGCGAAGTGCGGGTAAACTGCGGCGCTTGGAAAGCGTTGCGGAACCCGATCATGGCTTTTCTGACCTTGCAGGAGATCGTTGCCAGAGCCGAGCGAAAGCTGGACCGGAACAATTGGGACTACCTGATCGGCGGTTCGGACACCGAGTCGGCCCTGAAGCGAAACCGCTACGGACTTGACTCCTGGGCGTTCCGCCCACGCATTCTCAAAGACGTCTCCACGGTGCAAGCGGAGACGGAACTGTTCGGCTCCCGGCTGCGCATTCCGGTGCTGCTGGCGCCAATCGGCTCGATTCAGGCGTTCAACCCGGAAGGCGCCGCTGCCGTCGCGGCAGCGGCGCGGGACTTCGGCACATTGCAGATCTTGAGTTCGACGTGCCTGCCGAACTTCGAGGACCTGGCCGTCCAAGTGCCGGGACCGCGCATCTACCAGCTCTACCTGATGGGCGACCACGACTGGATGGACGACATCATTGCCCGCGCCATCGAAGCGGGCTACACCGGCCTTTGCCTGACCGCCGACACTCAAGTCTATTCGCGGCGCGAGCGGGACATCCTCAAGCGCCACGTGCCCAGCTCCGGCCGGCAGGTCGGCGTCTCCGGTTTCAGCCACCAAGCGACCATGACCTGGGACACCGTGGCGCACGTCAAGGACAAGTTCGACATTCCGCTCATCATCAAGGGCGTGGCGGTGGCCGAGGACGCGGCCCGCTGCGCCGAATTGGGCGTGGACTGCGTTTACGTCTCCAACCACGGCGGCCGCCAGCTGGACCACACCCGAGCCTGCATCGACGCCCTGCCGGAGGTGGTTGCCGCGGTCGAGGGCGCGCTCCCCGTGCTGGTCGATGGCGGCTTCATGCGCGGCGCCGATGTGGTGAAGGCCCTTTGCCTGGGCGCCGCTGCGGTCGGCGTGGGACGCTTGGAGGCCCTGGCGATCGCGGCGGACGGCGCTGCTGGGGTGCAGCGGATGCTGGAACTGCTGGAGAACGAGATTCAGATCACCATGGGCCTGCTGGGAATGCGCGACATCAAAGACCTCAACCCCGGCCTGCTGGAGCGGGTCACGCCGATGATCGAACCCCACGCCTTGAGCGCGTTCCCGCACTTGGCGGAGGGGTATTGAGATGGCTTAAGGGCACCGCCGATCCGCCCCGCCAACGCGCACGTCCCCAGTAGCGCTGTTCAGTGCCGACAACTAACATGGTGAAAGGGAACGCAAGCTCCGGAAGGGCGAAACGGATGATCAATCGCATAAGGGCCAGCCAAGTCGGGCCAATAGAAAAAGCGGACATCAAATTCGGTGACTTGACGGTGTTCGTGGGGCCGCAGGCAAGCGGTAAGAGCATCTTTCTCCAACTCCTCAAGCTGCTCGTGGACAGACCCGCGATACACGAAACGATGAGCCGTTTCGGGCTCGGGAAAAAAGCCAGCCTGAACAGCTTCCTGAACCTTTATCTGGGCGAGGGGATGGCGTCCGTCTGGGCCCAGGCCGAGAGTCGATTGTTCATCGGGCGAAGTCGCAAGTCGGTCAACTTGGCAACCTACGCCGGCGCTGGCCGGTCCAAGAAGCCGCAGCAAATGTTCTACATTCCGGCGCAGCGGGTCATCAGCCTGCGCGACGGCATGAGCCGACCTTTCAATGAGTATCGGGCCGGCGATCCCTTTGTGCTGCGAGACTTCAGTGAAAAGCTCCACGACCTCCTGCAAAACGAGATTGGTCAAGATGCGGAAGTGTTCCCACGCGGACGACGCATAGCCGCAGACCTGCGGGAACCTCTAATCAAACATATCTTTGGCAGCTTTGGGCTTCGCACGGACGCATCCGAACACCAAGGCCGCCTGGTGTTGAACCGCGATGCCGGACAGTCCCTTTCCTATCTCGTTTGGTCAGCCGGCCAGCGGGAGTTCGTGCCCCTGTTGTTGGGCCTCTATTGGCTTCTGCCGCCAGCCGCGACGCAGCGGCGCGAGTACCTCGAATGGGTGGTCATTGAGGAGCCGGAAACGGGGCTGCATCCCAACGGCATCGGCGCGGTGGTCAACCTTGTGATGGAACTGCGTTTGCGCGGCTACCGCGTTTGCCTCTCCACCCACTCGCCCCACGTTCTCGACATCATATGGGCACTGCGTTTCCTGCAAGAAAACAAAGGTCAGGTCAGGGACGCGCTAGAACTTTTCGGCTTGAATTCAACCCCGAAAACCCAAAATCTGACGAAGGCCGCGCTGGAGAGCAGTCTCAGAACGTACTATTTCGCGCGCGACGGCGAGGTTAGGGACATATCCGAACTTGACCCAGGGTCGGACGACGGCGCCGAAAGCGGTTGGGGCGGCCTGACTGAGTTTTCCGGCAAAGTGGGGGATGTCGTCTCGAAGGTGGCGAGCCGCCTTGCCGGCGGGGAACCATGACTTTCAAGGCTGCCGTTGAGGCGGCACCCGCTCCGGTGAACCACGCCTACAAGCCCGGCAAGCAGGCGTTGGAGAACAGGCACCGCGGCAAGGTGAACTGCGCTGATACCCAACGGCTGACCGGGAGCCTCGATCTCGACAAGGCACTGGCCAAGGAGCCGGGCTATGCCAACCAGACGCGTTGGGACTACGGCATCGGCTATCGACCGAAGAACGGTAAGGAGCGCGCAATCTGGATAGAGGTCCATTCCGCCACGACGAGCGAAGTATCCAAAGTGCTTCGCAAGCTGACATGGCTGCGTGAGTGGCTAAACGCCGAGGCTGGGGAACTGGAGCGGCTGACGACAACCAAGTCTGGCACTTGCTTTGTGTGGGTGGCCAGCAAACAGGTCGCTATTCCCCGCAACTCGCCCCAAGCGCGGCGGCTCAGCGCAAGCGCCCTAGGCAAGCCCCTCACGAAACTTTCCTTGCCTTGAGTCCAAGCCGAGGCCGGAAGGCTCTCCATCCGCCGCCGTCTGACCAAGAGCATGGCCGCCGAAGCCATGCGGAGCGCCGTGCTGAACAAACTCGGCATGGAAGGCGATAGGGGCCAGACGCTGCCGGACGAACTGCACGGGCTCAGAAGCATTTCGGAATCTGGCCTAAGCGGCCAGCGCGGAGCTTCGCGTAGCGAAACTCCCACGAACCTTCGGTCCGCCGCGACCGTCAGGTCGCGCTTTCCCCCGTCGTCAACCTGTGCCTTAATGGGCATCATTGGCAACGCATCCCAGCCAGGAACCGCAATCAAAGGCGCCTATGGCGAGCACCAACTCAACCGACCCTATTCCGGCACGCCGGTCGATATCTCCCCAAGACGGCGACGATTGGGCGTCCATCGCGGCACGGGAGCTGCGCGGCACTCCGGCAGAGGAAGCCGTGAACCTGCTGCAAAGCTGGAACCTGCACGTCTTCATGCGGCCGGCAGCGGATTCGGCCGGCCAAGGCAATCCGATTCTGCCCAGCGACATCATCTTCGTCGAGCCGCCCCCGGCGGAGCGGCCGTGAGCGCTGCGGTCATCGCCGCAACGCGCGTCGGCGCCGCCCACGATGGCGCGGCGGAGTTGGTGGTGACCCTGCGCCACGTCGGCGGCGGGGAATCGGAAGTGCGTCTTGATGAGCCGGCGGCAGCGGCCCTGCTCGATGCTTGCGGCGCCGTCGGCACGGCGGAGTTGGCCGAGGTCGGCTGGGAGCGGGTTCGCGACGCCCTGCGGAGTTCCTGGAACCGGCTGGCGGCGCCGACCGGCCAAGCCGCACAGCGGCGCGAGACGGCAGCGCGGAACACCGACACCGAACCAAAGGAGGTCT
Source organism: Gammaproteobacteria bacterium (assembly GCA_026709365.1). Lineage (GTDB taxonomy): Bacteria > Pseudomonadota > Gammaproteobacteria > Pseudomonadales > Azotimanducaceae > Azophilus. Next base: position 5,196 of record JAPOTD010000051.1, on the reverse strand, counting down.
GAACGTCATGCTCGATTTAATCATCCGAAACGGCTTGGTCGTGGACGGCACGGGACTGCCGGCCTACCGCGCCGATGTGGCGGTCGCAGGAGGCCGCATCCGGCGCATCGGCCAAGTCAACGAACCGGCGCACCGGGAAATCAATGCCGAAGGCCTCGCCGTGGCACCCGGCTTCATCGATCCGCACACCCATTTCGACGCCCAGATCCTGTGGGACGCCCACGCCAAGCCCGCCCTCGCCCACGGCGTCACCACCATCGTTCCCGGCAACTGCTCGCTGTCGCTGGCGCCGCTCAAGGCCAAGCACCGCAACAAGCTGGTGGGCATGTTCAACCAGATCGAGGAGATGCCGCTCAAGGCCTTCGAGGTGGGCGTGCAGTGGAACTGGGAGTCCTTCGAGGACTACTTGGCGCGGCTCGCCGAGGACTTGGCCATCAACGTCGCGCCGCTGGTCGGCCACAGCCTGCTGCGCCTGTGGGTGATGGATGATGCCGCCACCCAGCGCAGCGCCACCGACGCCGAGGTGGGCGCCATGCAGGCCCTGCTGCGGCGCTGCCTGGAGGCCGGCGCGGTGGGCCTGTCCACCAGCTTCGTCGATGTCGATGAGCGGCTGCGGCCGGTGCCGAGCCGCTTCGCCGACTTTCGCGAACTCGACGCCTTGGCGTCGGTGCTCAGCGAATTCGGGCGCATGCTCCAAGTGGTGCCCGAGTTCTACGACACCGACCTGAACATCGCCCGAGTGGACCAGCTGGCCGAACTGTCCCTCAAGCACGGCATCCCCACCACCTTCTCGCCCCTGTTCGTCAGCAGCGACCAGCGCATCGATGCGGAGCGGGTCATGGCCCGGGTGGGCGAGCAGTTCGCCCGCGGCGCCCGAGTCTGGCCGCAGGTGCAGACCCGACCGATCGACATCAGCTTCAGCTTCGCCGTGCCCAGCCTGTTGTTCATCCGCTTGCCAAGCTGGTACCGAGTCATGCGCTTCGGCAGCCATGAGGAAATCGTCGCCGCCTTCCGCAACCCTGACTCGCGCCGCCAAATGGTGGCGGAAGCGGCGTCGATGCCCGATCTGTGGCCGGGGCTGCGGCTGCGCCAAGCGCAATCCGAAGCGAACCGGCCATTGGTCGGCAAGACGCTGGCCGAAATCGCGGAACTGCGTCAATCCACCCCAGTGGAGTCGATGATCGACCTTTCCTTGGAGGAGGACTTGGACGCCCACTTCCTGTCCGCCGACATGGCCCACAACGACGACGCCCGGGTCGGCGGGCTGCTGGCCCACCCCCAAGTCCACGTCGGCGCCAGCGACGGCGGCGCCCACATCCTGTCGTTCTCCACCTACGGCGACACCGGCTACCTGTTCAGCCGCTTCGTGCGGGAAACCGGCGCCCTGAGCCTGGAGGGCGCGGTGAAGAAGATCACCAGCGATACCGCCAGCATCTGGGGCCTTGGGGACCGCGGCCTGCTGCAAAGCGGCTGCGCCGCCGACATCGCCATCTTCGACCCCACTGCCATCGACCGGGGCGAGGAGTACGCCGCCCGCGACGTGCCCGGCGACGGCAGCCGCTACGTGCGTGACGCCAAGGGCATCGACACGGTGATCGTGGGCGGTGAGGTGGCTTGGTCGGCCGCCGACGGCTACACCGACGCCCGCCGCGGTGCCCTGTTGCCCGGAGCCGCATCGTGAGTCTGGGAGATCTCCGGCAGCGCCGGGTTGCCGTCAACGGCATTTCGCTGAACATCGCCGAGCAGGGCGAGGGCCCCCTGGTGCTTATGCTGCATGGCTTTCCGGAGTCTTGGTACTCCTGGCGACACCAGTTCGCGCGGCTGGCGGCTGCGGGATTTCATGCGGTGGCCCCGGACATGCGCGGCTACGGCGGCAGCGACAAGCCGCACGAGATCAGCGCCTACAACCAAGTGGAAGTGGTTGCCGACATCATCGGCCTGATCCCCGCCTTGGGGGCAGAGACGGCAGTGGTCATCGGCCACGACTGGGGAGCGCCCACAGCTTGGAGCGCCGCCGCCCACCACCCCGACCGCGTTCGCGCCGTCGGCGCCCTCTCGGTGCCCTTCAGCCCGCGCCCGGAGGCGCCGCCGCTGGACATGCTGCGCGAGGCCTTCAAGGGCCAGTTCTTCTACCAGCTTTACTTTCAGGAGCCCGGCGTCGCGGAGGCGGAATTCGAGGCGGACATCCGCACGGCCCTGCGCAAGTTCCTGTTCCTCGCCTCCGGCCAATCCGACCCCAGCGCCCTGGTCGCCAAGCGGCATGATGAAGACCTGCTGTCCGGGCTGCCTGATCCGGAGGTCCTGCCACCTTGGCTGACCGAGGCGGATCTGGACTTCTACGTCGGCGAGTTCGAGCGCTCGGGCTTTCGCGGCCCCCTGAACTACTACCGCAACCACAACCTCACCTGGCAGCTCACCGAAGGCGCCCCCGCCATCATCGAGCAGCCAGCCCTGTTCGCCGCCGGGGAGCGGGACGGCGTGATTCTGATGGCGGCGGAGGCACTCAGGAAGATGCCCGAGCGGGTACACAACCTGCGCACCAATGAACTGCTGCCCGGCATCGGCCACTGGACCCAGCAGGAAGCGCCCGAGGCGGTGAACCGGCTCCTGGTCAGCTTCCTGCAAGGCCTGGATTCCCCGCCAGCTTAGCCTGGATGGCTCACCAAGCCCCTCATCCAGCGTTGCGCTGCCCTTCAATTCCCATGCGTCGCCCCGCAGCCCCGAATACTCCGCAGTTTGCGAACCGCGCCCGCCAAGGCGCGCGTCATCCCAGCCCTTGGCCAAGCATTCGGGCTAACGCCGCAGGGTGAGCGAACGAGCCCTGATCGTCGGCTGCGGCATTGCCGGCATGGCCACCGCCTTGGCGCTGGCTCGCCGCGGCAAAGCCGTGACGCTGCTGGAGCGCGACCCGCCGCCACCGCCGGGCGATGCCGACGCCGCCTTCTTCGACTGGCCGCGCCGGGGCGCCCTGCAATTCCGCCACCCCCATGCCTTCCTGGGCCTGATGTGCAACCTGCTGGCGGACCGCTACCCCGACCTGCTCGATGCCCTGTACGCCGCCGGCGCCCGTCGGCTCGACTTCAAGGCCATGCTGCCGCCCAACTTGGTCCGCGGCTACCGGCCCAAGCCGAGCGATGCGGCAATCTGGGGGCTGTTGACCCGGCGAGCGGTGTTCGAGACGGTTTTGCGGCGCCACATCCAGCAAACGGACAACGTCACCATCATCAACGGCATCACGATCAACGGACTGATCGTCAATGCCGCGAACGACCCAATCGAAGTTCAGGGCGTTGGAGTGCGTCGCGACTGCGTGGCCGCGCACGGCCCCGAACTGCGCGCCAATCTAGTCATTGACGCCAGCGGGCGCACCAGCAGGTTTCCCGGTTGGCTGGCCGCCTGCGGGGCGCCCCCGGAGGAGGAGAACGAGGATGCGGAAATCGTTTACTACACGCGCCACTACCGCCGCCGGCCGGGGGTGGAGGAGCCGCCGCGCGACGGCAAGCATCGCGGCAACGGAGATCTGGGCTACATCAAGTACGGCGTCTTTCCGGGCGACAACCGCCACTTCGCCATCATCGTCTGCCTGCACCGCGAGGAGACCCGGCTGCGCGCCGCGGTCAAGGACGGCAGCCGGTTCGACGCCATCTGCCGCAGCATTCCGGGCCTGACCCCTTGGCTCGCCGACGCTCCCGAGGCGACCACGCCGCCCTTCGGGATCGGCGACATTCGCGGCGTGCGCCGCCGCTACGTCAAGGACGGCAAGCCCCAGGCGCTCAACTTCTTCGCGGTGGGCGATGCCGCCCTGCGCACCAATCCGCTGTACGGCCGGGGCTGCTCCACCGGCATCCTGCACGCCGAGCTGCTGGCCGAGACCTTGGCGGAAACCGCCGACCCCCAGCAGCGGGCGCTGGCCTTCGAGCGACGCACCGACGCCGAACTCGGCCCCATTTTCAGGGCCAGCCGCTCGGAGGACAGGGCCGGAATTCGGCGTTCCAGGGCTTTCTTTTGCGAGGGGCAAGCCCCTCGCGCCGGGAGCGGCCAACTGCCCGAAGAGGCTGGTGCGAACGCGCGGCGCGCGCGGCTGGCCTTCGGCGATGCGTTGGCCGCCGCCTCCCGCAACAACCTGCACGTGCTGCGCGGGCTGCTGCGCACCGTCCACCTGCTGGAGGCGCCCGGCCACTTCCTCAAGGACCGTCGCACCCGCCTGATCATCATGCTCTACATGCTGCGCGGTCGCCGACGCAACGCAGCCGCCCGTTGGCAACAAGGCCCGTCGCGGGAGGAGATGCTGGCGCTGGTGGATTGACCGGCCGAGCCCTCAGGCCTTGCGGCCGCCGTCGCCGGGGACGGGCATCGGAAAGGGGGTGACGTTGCCGGTGGTGGTCTCGGTGACCTTGGCCACGCCCTCCTTCTCCACTTCGTCGATGCGGATGACCGCGTGCATGGGGATGAAGCTGCGCTGGACGCTCTCAAACTCGGTCCGGAGCTTGTCCTCCGCCGGATCGATGACCACCTTCGAGCGCTTGCCGAAGATGTAGTCCTCCACCTCAATGAAGCCGTAAAGATCGCTGCTGTAGATGTTGTGGGCATAGACCTCGTAGATCTGCCCCATGCTGTGAAACAGGACCTTGTAGATATGGGATTGTTCGTCGCTCATGGAAATCCAAGCCAATTGGGCACATGCTCAAAGGCACATTTTCCTTTGTCGCGACCCGCTTTGCCAATAGAATCGCCCCCCGGCAACCGATCTCCACAATATCGCATGACTGCCGAGCTGAAAACCGCAAACGAGCCGCCGAAGCTGTTCGTCAAGACGCAAGGCTGCCAGATGAACGAGTACGACTCGTCGCGCATGGCGGATGCGCTGCGGGAGAGCCACGGCTACCGGCCAGCCGCCACGGCCGAGGAGGCCGACCTGATCCTGCTCAACACCTGCTCCATTCGCGAGAAGGCCCAGGAAAAGGTGTTTCACCAACTCGGCCGCTGGAAGCGGCTGAAGGCGCGCAATCCGGACTTGCTGATCGGCGTGGGCGGCTGCGTGGCCAGCCAGGAGGGCGCCGCCGTCGCCCGCCGGGCGCCCTTCGTGGACATCGTGTTCGGCCCCCAAACCCTGCATCGGCTGCCGCAGTTGGTTGAGCAGGCCAAGGCGCGGGTGGCCGACGCCGTGGTCGATGTCAGCTTCCCGTAAAACGAGGA
>JAPOTD010000080.1 GCA_026709365.1 Gammaproteobacteria bacterium | reverse complement strand
AAGACGTTCGAGGACTTCCACCATCCCGACGAGGAGTTCGTCATAAGCCTGTACAAGCGGGATACAGATGGATCCTCGCACGCCCAAACCATTCCCTACTCGCCGGAAGAGGTTTTTGAGAAACACGAGCGCATGTACGAGTCTCTCTCTGTCCCCGAGGTGATGGAGATTCAGTGAGTTTTGGAGCGGTTTACACGCAGGTATTTCAGATCCGGGACACATTCGTTGAGGCGCTGCGCAACGCAGGCCGGTCGCCGCTCCGGCGAACCCTCCGTTTCGTGGTATAACGCCGCTTGTGGCACTGATCGAACAAAACTACCGAGACCAAGGCAATCTGCGCGAACAGGATGCCATTGACTTGGAACGGTACCTGCTGCTCAAAGACCGTGCGCCCCTGACCGGACGGGGCGTGCCGTTCTTTTCTGGGCGAGAGGCCGAGATCAGCGCTTTTCGCGAGATGGCCAACGGCCTGTCGCTGGGGGACGGCGCAAACGCAACAATTGTGGCGGAGGGACCACCCGGCGCAGGCAAGAGCGCACTGATGTGCCAGTTCATGGAGGAAATGCGGTCGCTGCCACCGACTGAGACCGGGCGACGGCGTTGGCTGCCGGTGCCATTGTCCGCCGAATCCGCAGAATCCCCTTCCCACGTTGCCGACGCCATCGACAAGGCCATCATCACCTGCTTGGCGCGGGATTTGCTGGCGACGGAAGGCGCCGCACGGCCACCCGGCGAGGCGGCAACCTCAGTGGAGCGGCTAAGCGAGTATTGGGGGAGGCTCGATGCGGCGGGTGCCAAGGCGAAGGCCCGCGAGTTTTTCGACCGAGGCGGAAGCGTTTTGGGTTTTTCACTTGGGGTCTCGCGCCAAGGGCCGCCGACGAGCATCAATGAGGCGGCGGAGCGGCGGAGCAACGCTTGGCAGCGCTGGCAAATTGTGCTGATGATCGACGAGGCGCAAGGCATCGCCCCAGGCAAGCCGCACGAGGGGAAGGGAACCTTAAGCGCATTGCACCAAGGCCTCATCAAGGCCCCCGTCTCCTTTTGCGCCTTTGGCCTGCCCGGCACACTGGTTGCGCTGGCTGACGTAAACGTGTCCCGTTTGATGGACGGCAGAACCATCCGCTTGGGTGGCCTTGAGGCTGCCGCGGCCAAGCAAACCGTAAAACGCTGCTTCAACGCATTCGCAGTGGACGGCGGCGGGCCGTGGCAGGAGGCCGTCCTCAAGCGCGCCGCCAACTGGCCGCAGCACTTGGCCATCTATCTCAACGCCGCAATCCGCCAAATTCATGAAGCAAGTCCCGACCGCATGGACGCCGGCACCGCCGACATCAAGGCAGCGATGCGCCTAGGGGACCGGGGCCGTGCGAGATACTGCAGGCAGCGCGTGGCGCGCATCCGGCGCCATCATGGGGGATTCGAGAAACTGGCTAGGGAACTCGTTCCATCCCTCCGCGAGCGTGGCGGGTGGCTGCCGTACAGCGACCTGTTTGACCTCGTCGAGGAAGTCGGACTGCGAACGTCCACGCTGTCCGGCGCGAGCGCCACGCAGTTCATCCAAGACGCCGAGCTCAGCGGATTCCTGGCGCTTGACGCCGAGGAGGCATCGTACTCGATGCCCATCCCCTCTTTCGCTGGGCACCTGCTCAGCGAGCCGCTTCCCGAGTAGGCAACAGCCCCAAGGGAAAACCGCGACGCAACTTGCAGCGGTTTTCGCTGGCTGCGGCCCTTGCGCTTACCCAGAATCCGCTCCCATGAACAGCTTTTTCCGCAAATTGACGAACGGCCGGTCGGTGGCCGCGAACCGGTGCCGGCCCGCTGCTTGGGTCGGCTTGCTGGCGCTGGGGCTTTTCGGGTGCGCGGCCCCGATGGTACACATTGGCACCGCCCCGCTGAGGGCGCAGCCCAATCCTTCCACCGATGGCGCCTACACGGTGCTCTGGGCCCCTGTGGCAGGCGCAACCAAGTACCGCCTGTTTGAGGACGGCGAGCTGGCGTTCGAGGGCTACAGCCTTTCCCACGCCGTCACCGGCAAGCCGGACGGCTCCTACAGCTACTCGCTCACCTACTGCGTCGTGGCCTTCGGCATCGAGGCGTGCCAATTGGGTCCGACGCAGGCGGAGTTGACCGTCAGGGTGGCCATTCGGGAGCCCGCAGCGCGGCCGCTGGAACCTCCCCATGAACAGATGCATACAGGAAATTTATCAAAATGATTAAAAATGCGGAGAAATCGGTTGCAATTTGATATTGCACTGTTCTAAATTCCCGTCCATGACAGCGATTAACTTCCTAAGAACCCCCGGCAAGCGCGAATCGGCCGAATGCTGCGGCACCAGCGCCGCCCATCCACACCAATCGGCGGGCAGGCGCCAGCCTGCAAGCATCCGCTTGGCGGCGCGGTCGTGAGCCGGAACGGACAGGCGGAATTGACCGCCGCCTTGCTGCGCTATGCCGCCCTGCGCATCGCCGACGGCGATGAGGACGCCTTGCGGGAGTTTGGGCTTGACGCCGCGCAGGTGAGCGAAATTGGCGCATTGACGCTGGCCGAGCTCGCCAATCTGGAGACGGTGCGCACCCACTGCTTCGAGGTTCGGTTCAATCCGCAAAGGTTCCAAGTCCTAAAGAGCCGCCTGACCTCGGCGCGGCGCAACCAGGAACTGCGGCTGGCGCTCATTGAGGCGGATGCGCCAAGGCAGATGATGCAGGCGCTGTTCGGCATGAAGGACCGGGACTACAGCCGCACCAGGCGCCTGCTCGGCGTGACAACGGGTGCCGGCAGGCCGCCGTTGCTGGACGAGGCAACCGAGCACCAACTGTGGCGAGCCGTGACCGACGCCCTGAGCAGCAACCCCCGTCGCCCGCTGGAGCCTGATCAGTACTTGCGGGCGAGCCGCCAACACGAAATTTCCATGCGAGTCCTGTGGGCATACACCCAGCGTTGGGCAAGGGAGCGGCAAGCTGCGGCCAAGGCGGGCGATGCGCCCCGCTGATTCTTGCTGCCCAAGCGCCGTCACGCTGGCAACAGTTGCCGCCCCGTGTAAACCACCACCCCGCAAATCCGCGCGTCGGGCCGGGCTTCCACGATGGGGTTCGGCCAAGCCGGGTTGACGGCCCGCAGATACTGCTGGCCACCCTCCTCGATCAGCTTCTTGAACGTGGCCTCGCCGGTCGCCTCGGTGCAGACCACGACGTAGCTGTTGGGTTCGGCAAACCGATCTGGATCGACGAAGATGACATCGCCCTCTTGGAATTCGGGTTCCATGCTCTCGCCCTTCACCAGAAGCGCAAAGGTGTTGGAGCCGCAGGACACCGGGCAGATGCGCAGGTCCGTGCCGTCCGCAGGGTCCACGTCAGCCACTTCCGACCAATCGCCCGCCTGAACCCAGGAAACCAGCGGGCAAAGCCGACCCTTGTCATGGATCAGATCGCCGCCTTGGGGCGACGGCCGCCGCGGCGAACTGCCGGATTGCGCCGCTGCGCCTTGCGTGCCCGAATGGGGCTCATCCAACCATCCGGCGGGCCTGCCCATGCCTTCTTCCAGCATCGATGCCAAGCGGTCGCCGATGCCGCGCCGCTGGCCGGCGGGCGTGGGCGTGCGGTTGCGGACTTGGCTCAAATAGGAAGGGCTCGTGCCCACCAAGCGGGCAAGCCGGCTGAGCGAGCCAGCCTCCTTGATGAGCCTCTCAAGGTTTCGGTGCCGGTGCATGGTGCGTGGACGCATGGCTTGGCCAGATCGATTAGCATTTTGATGTGAGTAGCTTAAACCAGTCCAACGACAAATTCATCATCGTGCGATGTTCCCATGGCCACGTCTTGGCAAACGGCCCGCGAGGCGGAGCCGGACAAGTGCTAACTCCCCCAGAGGCAACTGATTGGCGCCGCTTGAATCCTCTCCGCAAGCGGATAGGCGGTCGGCCCCGTGTGCAGCACCACCCCACCAATGAACCGCTCGCCAAGGCCGTCGCGAAGCCACTCAAGGTGGCGCGCGTCACGCCTCTCCGGGGCGGCTGATGCCTTGACGTCCAGGGCGATGAGCTTGCCGAGCGCACCCTCCGCCACGATGTCCACCTCATGGCGCCCCTGCTGCTGGCGCAAGTGAAACAGCCGATGGCGCATTCGGGACACCGCAGTCTGCGCCCGCAGTTCACTGGCGACGAAGGTCTCAAGGAACCGGCCAAGCAAGTCCGAGTCTCTCGTCAGCCCCTCAAGGTCCGCGCCGACAATGGACGCGAGAAGGCCGCAATCGCAGATGAAGCGCTTCGGGGTCCGAGACAGCCGTTGAAACCGGTGGTGGCTCCAGGCTGGCAGTTCGTAGGCGACGCCAAGGTTGGCGAGCAAGCGGCCGTAGGCTTGGGCGGTTCTTCGATTCAATCCTGCCGCATCGTAGATCGTCTTGTCGGGCAGCACTCCAGCCGAATTGAGCGCCAGCGCCTCGATGAAGCGGCGCATTCGATGCGGGTCCCTGCCCTGCTCAACCGCGGGTGCGTCCCGAGTGGCAATTTGTTCCGCATAGCTCTCATACCAGCGGCTCCGCCCAGCTTCTGAAAGGCGCAGTGCAGGCTCCGGAAAACCGCCGGCCAACGCCAACGCAACGTAGTCGCGCAGGTCCAGCGACTGCTCGGCGGGCGCAAGGGCGCGGCCCTCGGCGACTCGGTCCACGAGCGTGGCAACCGGCAGCGCAAACCTTTCCGACGTGATCAAGGGGTGCATGTCCAAACGAATCACCCGACCCGTTCCAGGCCAAGTCTGAGTGTCCAAATCGGCCCGAACGGAACCGGTGAGCAGATAGCGGCCGGGGCTCGAATCCCGATCGACCTGCCGCTTGACCGCACCGAGCACCTGCGGAACCTCCTGCCATTCGTCCAACAGAACCGGCTCCCTGAGGCTCCTGAGCGCCGCATCCGGGTCGGCTTCGAAAACCCGCGCTTCCGCAGGTCGGTCGAGCCGCACCAACGTCGCGGCATGGCGCGCGGCCGTTGTCGTTTTGCCGCAGGCGCGAGGCCCCCCAATCATCACGGCAGGATGGTCTCCCAGGATTTGGGAGAGCAAAGGGTCGAGCAGGCGTTGAAGGTACTGGAGCATGTGCCCACTATACCGCTTTCATCCACCTTGCACTGCCGAATTTACACAGTACATGATGCCTAATTTGCACACCATAGACTGCCGAAATTACACAATGCTGGTTTCACCACGCCCTTGATGCCGGCTACTTCCGCAGTCGCATCAGGCTTGAAGCCGATTTGGCCGCTCAATCGACCTTCGCCGCAACGCTAACGGCCGCTGCCGCCCCCTCAGCGTTCGGCAGAACGTTCACCCAAGGCCAACCCCGCAGCCAGGTCAGTTGCCGGCGGGCCAGTTGACGGGTGGCGGCCAAGGCTCTGGCGCGCATTTCGGAAGCCTCGAACTCGCCGTCCAGATGGCCCCACATTTGCCGGTAGCCGACGGCGCGCAGGGCCGGGAGGAGCGGATGCAGGTCCGGCCTTTGGCGCAGGCGTCCGACCTCCTCGGCGAAACCCGCCGCCAGCATGGCGTCAAAGCGCGTCTGGATGCGGCGGTGCAGGACCGCGCGGTCTTGGGGAACCATGGCGAATTCAAGCAATCGCGCACCGAGACGCTTGGCTGCAGGGCTTGGCTTGTGCGCCTGCCAGTAGTCCGATATCGGCTGGCCGGTAGTCTCGAAAACCTCCAGCGCCCGCTGCAGGCGCACACCGTTGTGGGGATGAATGCCCGCTGCGGCCAGGGGGTCCACTTCGGCCAGCCGGGCATGCAGCTTGGGCCATCCGTGGGCCCGGGCCTCGGCTTCGATGGCGGAGCGCACTTCGGGGTTGGCCCGAGGCAGCGCCGCCAAGCCGTCGCGAAAGGCGCGGGCGTAGAGCATGGCGCCCCCAACCAGCACCGGCGTTTTGCCGGCGGCGAGCGCCGCGCGGACCTCCCGGTCGGCGTCAGCCACGAAATCGGCCGCCGTGTAGGGCTCAGCCGGGTCGCGAATGTCGATCAAGGCGTGGGGATGCCGCGCCAGCAGCGATCGTGGCGGCTTTGCGGAGCCGATGTCCAAGCCTCGGTAAACCTGGGTCGAGTCCATGTTGATGAGCTGGCAGTCCAGACGCTCGGCCAACGCGACGGCGGCATCGGTCTTGCCCGCCGCAGTGGGGCCGAGCAGCATGACAATATTCATCTACTGTCCGCGCAGAAACTGACCGTCCAAGTCCGCCAAGGTCTGCACGCGGTAGGTCGGGCGGCCGTGGTTGCACTGCTCGGCGTTCTCGGTGCGCTCCATCTCCCTGAGCAGCGCGTTCATCTCCGCCAACGAGAGCGAGCGGTGGGCGCGCACCGAGGCATGGCAGGCCATGCTGGCGAGCAGGTCGTCGCGGCGGTTGACGAGTTCGCGGCTGGTGCCCAGCTTGGCCATCTCCCCCAGCACGTCGCGAACCAGCTCCTCGACGTTGCCCTTGGCCAGCAGGGCCGGCACCGCCCGCACCGCAATTGAGGCAAGGCCGGTACGGTCCAAGGCCAAACCCATGGCGGCGAGCGCCGCTTGCCGCTGCTCGGCCAGCTCCGCCTCCGCCTCCGTGGTGTTGAGGGCCAGCGGCGCAAGCAGCTGCTGGCTGGCGAGGCCTTGGGCATCGATGGCTTGCTTGAGCTTCTCGTAGGTGATGCGTTCGTGGGCGGCGTGCATATCGACGATCACCAAACCATCGGCGTTCTCCGCCAGAATGTAGATGCCGTGCAGTTGGGCGATGGCGTAGCCCAAGGGCGGTGGCTGGCCATCCTTGGCCCCGTCTATCCGGTAGTGGGCCAGCGTCTCGGCCACCTGCAGGGTCGAGCCGCCTCCACGGGGGGCATCCATCGCCAGACCGGACTGGCGGGGCCTGACGCCCGATGCGCCCGCCGGCGTCGGCTCAGCCTGGGTCGCGGGGCCCGTCGCAGTTGGGCCTGATGCCGGACGGTCGCCGGGACGCACATCCCGGAGCGCCCGGTTGAGACGGCCGAATATGAAGTCGCGCACCTCCCGGGGGCGGCGAAAGCGCACCTCCCGTTTGGTTGGATGCACGTTGACGTCCACCTCGGCGGCAGGCAGGCCCAGGTAAAGCACGAAAACCGGCTGGCGGCCGTGGAACAGCACGTCCCGATAGGCTTGGCGAACCGCTTGGCCCACCACCTGGTCCTGCACCGCGCGGCCGTTGACAAAGAAGAACTGCTGATCCGCCAGACGCCGGGAAAGGGTTGGCAGCGCCACCCAGCCGGAGAGCGTGAGTTCGTCCCGCTGCTCGTCAATCACCAGGTTGCGGCGCATGAAGTCCTCCCCCAACATCGCCTTGAGGCGCTCTTCCGGCGCGCCGGCCGGCATCAGCGCGCGCCGCCCGCCCAACTGCCACTCGAAGGCGGTGTCGAAGTGGGCCAGGGCCAGGCGGCGCAGGGTCGCTGCCACGGCTTGGTTCTCGGAGCGCTCGGTCTTGAGGAACTTGCGGCGCGCCGGAGTGTTGTGGAACAGATCCTCGACCTCGACGGTGGTGCCCGGAGGATGGGCGCAAGGTCCGCTGCCGGTCTCGACGCCACCGGTCACCTCAATGCGCCAGGCGCGATCCTCGCCAACCGCCCGGCTGGACAGGGTCAACCGCGACACCGAGGCGGCGCTGGCGAGGGCCTCGCCGCGAAACCCGAGGCTGGCAACGCCTTGCAAATCGCTGGCGGCGCTGATCTTGCTGGTGGCGTGGCGGCTGACCGCCAGCGGCAGGTCGCTCGGATGGATGCCGTGCCCGTCATCGGTGACGCGGATCCGCTTCACGCCCCCCTGCTCAATATGCGTCTCAATGCGCCGGGCACCGGCGTCCAAGCTGTTCTCCACCAGTTCCTTGATGATGGAGGCGGGGCGTTCGACCACTTCGCCGGCCGCGATCTGGTCGGCCACCGGCGGCGGCAGCTGCGCGATGCGGCGCTTCATCGGTCGCCGCGCTCAGCTGTCGGCAGGAATGGTGAGCACCTGCCCGACCCGAATGCGGCTGCCCGCCAAGCCGTTGGCTTGGCGAATGCGCACCACCGTGGTGCCGTAGCGGGCGGCGATCCCGGAGAGGGTGTCGCCACGCTGGATCCTATGGTTCCGCTCGCTGCCGGCACGATGCGCCAACAAGGTGCCCGGCGGCGGATTGGCCCGCCAATAGTTCACCACGCCTTGGTGGATGGCGCGCACGATCTTGCCTTGGTGCTCGGCTTGGTTGAGCCGCCGCGCCTCGGTGGGGTTGGAAATGAAGCCGGTCTCGATCAGCAGGCTCGGTATGTCCGGAGCCTTGAGCACGACGAAGCCGGCATGGCCCACCTGCTTCTTGTGCAGCTTGGTCACCTGATTGAGCTGCCTGAGCACCTCATCACCCACATCGCTGCTGTAGCGGCGTTTCCCTTGCATGGAGAGGTCGGTGAGCGTTTGCCGCAGATAGGGCTCCATGTCGTCCAAGCTGACGTTGCTGACGCCCCCGAAGAGATCGGAGCGGTTCTCCTTCTCCGCCAGGTAGCGGGCCATTTCGCTGTCCGCACCGCTTTCGGAGAGCATGTACACCGATGCGCCGCTGACCTTGGGGTTCCGAAAGGCATCCGCGTGAATGGACAGGAACAGATGCGCCCGCTCCCGGTGGGCGATCTCGGTGCGCCGGCGCAAGGGGATGTAGTAGTCGCCAGTGCGCACCAGAAAGGCCCGGTATCCCGGCGTTTGGTTGAACCGGGCGGCCAGCTTGCGGGCGATCGACAGCGTGATGCGCTTTTCATAGACCTTGTTGGCCCCGATGGCGCCAGGGTCCTCCCCGCCATGGCCGGCGTCTATGGCGATGACCACGGGCCGCAAGCCATCCGGCTTGGCGGGCTTGGCAACCGCCGCTTCGGCGGGCCGCTCATCAAAGAGGTCGATCACCAGGCGGTGGCCGTAAGGCGCGATGGGCGGCAGCTTGAAGTCCTTGCGGGTGACCGGCATTCCCAGATCCAGCACCACGCGGTAGGTGCTTTGCCGGGGGCCCCAGCGCATGTTCTTGACCCGCCGGCCCAAGCCGCCGGTGACGTCCGGGTCGAAGCCCGCCGCCGGGCCGGTGTTGCCCAAGTCGATGACCAGCCGGTCGGGATTGCTCAGGGGGAAGATGCTGGCCTCGACGGCGGCCGAGGTGTCGAACACCACTCGGGTGTGGTCCGGCGCTTCGTAGGCGCGGATGTTATGCAGCGTCTCGGCGTGGACCAGTGCCCAAGGCGCCAGCAGGAGTGCCAGCGACGCGCCGAGCGACCGGGCGTTCCTGACCGCGGCACAAGGCCGTCGCATGAGCCGGCTCGCGCGCCCGGCGGCTGGCCGGTCGTCGGTTTGGGGCCTCGTCGGGTTAGGCATGGACTTGCACCCGCCGGCCGTCGCCCTCAATGCGCAGCGAGAGGCTGAGGTCCGGGGACGGCAGGCGCGGCGCGCCCCGCTCCGGCCACTCGATGAGCTTGATGGCTTGGGCGGTGAGCAGTTCGTCGATGCCGATGAAGTCGAGTTCCCGGCTGTCCGCGATTCGATAGAGGTCGAAGTGGAAGACCAGCAGTTCGTCATAGGGCTCGAGCAGGGTGTAAGTGGGACTCTTGACCGGGCCGACGAAACCCATTGCTCGAAGTATGCCCCGGACCACGGTGGTCTTTCCAGCACCCAGCTCGCCCTGAAGATAGACGACGGCGTCCCGGTTGAAGCCGTCCGCAGCGCTCAGCAGCTCGGCCAGCTCGCGGCCAAACGCCAAGGTCGCCGCCTCGTCGGGCAGGTGGCGGCTGCTGGGCGCGAGCGGCTTCACGGCAACGCCCCCTCGCCCCGCGACACGGCCTCGTCACCCTGTGACACGGCCTCGTCACTCTGTGACACGGCCTCGGCGATGGCAGCAAAGAGGTCGGTGGCGATCAGGCCCCGCCGGCCCCGGCGCTGCGCGGCCCGGTCGCCCGCCCAACCATGCAGGCAGGTGCCCAAGGTGGCGGCGCGGCGGGGGCCAAGCCCTTGGGCGAGCAGCCCGCCGATGACGCCCGCCAAGACGTCACCCATGCCCGCAGTGGCCATGCCGGGGTTGCCGTGGGCGCAAAGGCCGAGCAGTTCATCCGCCGCGCACAAGGTGCCCGGCCCCTTCAGCACGGCGACCGCATCGAATTCGCGCGCCAGCGCCAAGGCAGCTGCAGGTCGGTCGGCCTCAATCCCGGCAGCGCTGACGTGGCGATGCGCGGGATCGGCAGGATCGCTGCCGCCGGACGCCAAACTCGACTCGCCCGACAATCTTGAACCGCGATCAGGAGCGCCAGCGGCGAGCAGCGCGGCGGCTTCGCCGGGGTGCGGCGTGATGATCAGTTCGCCCTTTGGCCGCAGCTCCAGTTCGGCCAGCCAGCGCAGGCCGTCAGCGTCGATGACCGTCGGCTGGCCGGCAGCCAGCGCCAAGCGCAGCAGCCGCTCTCCCCAAGGCGTCCGGCCCAGGCCAGGGCCGACGACCACCGCCGAGGCCCGCCCCAGCAGGGCCGCGGCGCGTTCGGCGTCACTGGCGTCCTGCGCCATGAGTTCAGGGCGGCGGGCCAGAATGGCCGCTTGGTGTTCGGGGCGCGTCAGCAGGCTCACCAGCCCGGTTCCGGTGCGCAGCGCCGCCTCCGCCGCCATGAGGGGGGCGCCGCCCATGCCCGCATCGCCGCCCGCCACCAGCAGATGGCCCATGCGATGCTTGTGCTGATCGATGGCCAAGGCGGGCAGCTCGGCGGCGTCGAACCGGAGCCAGGGACAGCCCGGCACTTGGGCCAGCACCCGGTCGGGGACGCCCAAACCGGCTTGGACCAGCGCGCCGCGCGCGGCCAGCCCCGGCCCGGTGTGCAGGCCGAGCTTGGCGCCGATGAAGGAGACGGTCAGGTCGGCGCGCACCGCCGCATCGGCCACGGCGCCGCTGTCGGCATTGACGCCGCTCGGCACATCGACCGCCAGCACCGGGCGTCTGCAGGCGTTGATGCGCTCAACAGCCGTTTTGAAGGGCTCCCGCAAAGGGCCGCTTAAGCCGGTGCCGAGCAGCGCATCGACGATGACTTCGCCGGTGAGCGGCGCATCGCCCTGACCCGGCGCCACGCCCCGAGCCTCGGCCCAAGCCTTGGCCTGGGCCGCATCGCCGCGCAACTGGGTGGCGTCGCCAACCTGAAGGAGCTGGACCTTCAGACCGATTTCCTGGGCAAGGCCGGCGATGACGTAGCCATCGCCCGCGTTGTTGCCCTTGCCGCAGCAAATGCTGACGGAGCGGATGCCGGGCCAGCGAAGCAGCAGCTCATCGAACGCGGCCCGGCCCGCCCGACGCATGAGTTCGAAGCCGGCAACGCCCTCCTGCTCAATCATCAGGCGGTCGAGCTCGCGACACTGGGCGCTGGTGTGTAAGGACGTCACGGAAGCCGATTATACTGCCCCCCCATGGCGGACCGGCCTCAGTTTCCAACCGCTGCGGCCATCGAGGATTGGGCGCGAGCGCTCGGCTTTCAGCAGATCGGCATCACCCATGTGGACCTGTCGGCCCATGAACCCCATGTGCGCGAGTGGCTGGCCAAGGGATTCCAAGGCGAAATGGACTACATGGTGCGCAATCTCGACAAGCGGCTGCATCCTGAGCGCTTGGAGCCGGGGACTTGCGCCGTCGTTTCGGCGCGCATGAACTACCTGGCGCAAGGGGCTGCGCCGGCGCGGGTTCTTAAGCGATCGGACCAAGCCTACATATCCCGCTACGCCTTGGGCCGCGACTACCACAAGGTGCTGCGCCGGCGCTTGGCCAAGCTGGCCCAGCGGATCAACGCCGCTGCCCAGGCCCAGGACGCGCGGTTTCGCGCCTTCACCGACAGCGCCCCGGTGCTGGAGAAGGCGCTGGCCGAAAACGCGGGCCTGGGTTGGATGGGCAAGCACAGCCTGCTGATCCACCCCGAAGCGGGCAGTTGGTTCTTTCTGGGCGAGATCTACACCAATCTGCCGTTGGCCGAGACCTCAACAACCGAGCCGAACCGCTGCGGCGCCTGCCGGGCCTGCATGAACCACTGCCCCACGGGCGCCATCGTCGGCGACAAGGTCATTGACGCCCGCCGCTGCATCTCCTACCTCACCATCGAGCACAGAGGCGCAATACCCGTCGAATTGCGCCCGCTGATCGGCAACCGCGTCTTTGGCTGCGACGACTGCCAGCTCTGCTGCCCGTGGAACCGGGATGCGCCCACCACCCACGAGCCGGACTTCAAGCCCCGCCACGGCTTGGACGCAGCTTCGCTGGTGGCGCTGTTTCGCTGGGACGAAGCCACCTTCCTGCGGCGCACTGAAGGCTCTGCCCTGCGCCGGCCGGGCTACGAGGGCTGGCGGCGCAACTTGGCGGTGGCCTTGGGCAACGGACCGCCCAGCCCAGCGACCAAGGCGGCGCTTCGGGAAGCCCGCAGCGGCGCCTCGGAGCTGCTGCGCGAGCACATCGACTGGGCTTTGGCGCGCTTGGATGCCTGCTGAGCCAGCGGCGTTCAACTTGGGAGTAGTGGCTCAGTTTGAATCGCGTCATTGTCGTGATTCAGTCGAGGGGGGACTCGCTCCGGGGATCTCTCAAGCCCAGCCGAAGTCAAACTGAGCCGCTATCCACTGGGACCAAGATTGACAACTGACTGAATTAGCGTAAATTCAGTCATATGACTGACCCATATATTCCGCAAAAACAGCTCAGCCGACTTCAAAAGTCGGTCACCGCCAATCGAGTCGTGGTTCTGTACGGACCTAGGCGCGTGGGCAAGACGACCTTGATTCGTGAGTACCATAGACGCCACGACCCGGAGGCCCTGCTGGTGTCCGGCGAGGACATCGCAGTTCGCGAGTATCTTGAGAGCCAGTCCTTGGCCAAGCTGCGGGCATTCGTCGGCAGGCGGCAAACGCTCATCATTGATGAGGCGCAGCACGTCAGGGAGATCGGATTGAACCTGAAGCTCCTGGCGGATCATGTGGATGGGCTGCGCATCATCGCCACGGGCTCCTCGTCATTCGATCTCGCGCAGCAGGCGGGCGAACCGCTTACGGGCAGAAAGGTCACGCTGCTGTTGCTGCCGCTGGCGCAACTCGAGCTTCAGGGCGTGGAGACTGCGCATGAAACCCGAGCCCAACTCGAAATGCGGCTGGTGTATGGGTCCTATCCGGAAGTCGTGCTGATGGCGTCCTCCGAAGACCGCGAGATCTACTTGAGGGAACTCATCGGTTCCTACCTGTTCAGGGACATCCTGCAACTTGAGGGCGTTCGCCACGCGGATAAGCTGTTGCGCCTCGTTCAACTGCTGGCCTTCCAAGTCGGCAGGGAAGCATCCCTATCCGAACTGGGCAGCCAGCTGGGAATGAGCAGGAACACGGTGGGCCGTTACCTTGACCTGCTCGAAAAAGCCTATGTGATTTACGGCAGGGTGGGCTTCAGCCGGAATCTGCGCAAGGAGATTGCCAAGAGCAGACGCTACTACTTCTACGACAACGGCATCCGCAACGGGCTGATCAACAACTTCAATCCGCTTTCCATGCGCGACGACGCGGGCCTGCTGTGGGAAAACTACGTTCAGGCCGAGCGCCTGAAGTTCAACCTGTACACGGGGCGATTCGCGCAAAGCTACTTCTGGCGCACCTACGACCGCCAGGAGATCGACTTGGTGGAGGAACGCGGGGGCGAACTGCGCGCGGCGGAGATGAAGTGGTCCGCGCGTTCGAGCGCCCGACCTCCCAAAGGCTGGCGCGACGCCTATCCGGGCAGTTCCTTTCGAGTCGTTGACCCGGAGAACTACCTTGACTTCATCTCCGAACCCCCGTGAGGCCGCCAAGTCCTGCGAGAACGTCACTTTCCTAAAGGCGAAAAAAGCGGTCCCTGTAGTGGGCCAGTTCCGCTATGGACTCCCGAATGTCGGCCAGCGCCCGGTGCGCGTTCCGTTTGCTGAATGCTGCCGCCACGTCGGGACGCCAGCGGCGGGCCAGTTCCTTGATGCTGCTCACGTCGATGTTGCGGTAATGCAGGTGGCGCTCCAGCGCCGGCATGTGGCGGGCGAGGAAGCGGCGGTCCTGCCAGATGGTGTTGCCGCACAGCGGCGCTGCGTCGGCGGCGACGTGCCGCTTGACGAAGTCCAAGGTCAAGCGCTCCGCATCAGCCAAGGCATGCGGGCTGCGGCGCACCCGGTCAATGAGGCCGGAGGCGCCGTGGTGGGCCTGGTTCCACTCGTCCATGGCATCGAGTTGGGCTGGGGTAGCGGCAATGGCCAGTTCCGGCCCCACGGCCACTTCGCGCAGGGCATCGTCGGTGATGATGGTGGCGATTTCGAGGATGACGTCCCGCTCCGGGTCCAGCCCGGTCATCTCCAAGTCGATCCAAACCAAGTGCGCGGCCACGGCTCTACCGCCTGACGGATGCCGGGCGAGGATACTCCAAAAGGGCCTTTAGCCTGTACCATTCGCCACTGGATGCACTTTGGGGGGGCGACCCGTTAGCAGCATGGACGACGTTGGCTTGGTGGAGGCTGAGGCCTTCGAGCCGGATTCGAGCCTCTTGGTGGTGCATGTGGCCGAAGCGCCCGCGTTCGCCGCCGGGCACATTCCCGGTTCCGTGCATGTGGCGCCGGCGGAGTTGGTCGGCGGCCTGCCCCCCGCCACGGGGCGGCTGCCGGACCCGGGGCGCCTGAACGCGCTGTTCGGGCGCTTGGGCTATCGGCCGGACCTCGAAATCGTTGCCTACGACGACGAAGGCGGCGGCTGGGCGGGCCGCTTCCTGTGGACGCTGGACGTCATCGGCCATCGGCGCTGGCGTTACCTCAACGGCGGCATTCAGGCTTGGGTGGCGGCGGGTCGGCCCGTTGAGCGGGGCGCGGGGCGGCAGCCGAGCCCCACTTCGGTGGCGCTGGACATCGACTCATCGCCGGTGGCGGAGGCGGAGGACGTGCTGCGCGCCATCGACGATCCCGAGCAGGTGATCTGGGACGTCCGCTCGCTGGCCGAATATCGGGGCGAACGCCGGGCGGCCCAACGCGCCGGCCATGTGCCGGGGGCGGTACACCTGGACTGGCTGGACCTAAAGAATCCGCGCGACCGCCAGCGCTTGGCGCCCGATGTCGAGACGCTGCTGGGCCAGCGCGGCATCACGGCCGACAAGGCCGTCATCACCCACTGCCAGACCCACCATCGGTCGGGGCTGTCCTATCTGGTTGGCCGCTTGCTGGGGTTTCCGCGCATTCGCGCCTACCACGGCTCCTGGTCGGAGTGGGGCAACAGAAGCGACCTGCCCGTCGCCACGGGCGGGCCGGAGGCGACCCGTGGATGAGGCTTTCGCCACCGTCCAGCGGCTGCTGCCGCAGCACGGGCTGACCCGAGCCGTCGGCTGGCTGGGCCGCGCCACCGCGCCTTGGATCAAACTGCCGCTGATGCGGGCCTTCGCCGCCGCCTACCAAGTTGACCTGACCGAGGCGGCGCGCGGCGAGCTTGCGGACTACCTGTCATTCAATGACTTCTTCACCCGCGAACTGCAGCCGGGCGCTCGTCCCCTGCCGGACGATGAGCGCGCCATCTGCTGTCCGGCCGACGGTGCCATCAGCCAAAGCGGCCGCATCGAGGAGGGGCGGATGCTGCAGGCCAAGGGCTGGCGCTACTCCCTGTCGGGCCTGGCCCAGGAACTCGGCGAAGGATTCGACGGGGGCCAATTCGCCACCATTTACCTAGCCCCTCGGGACTATCACCGAGTCCATGCCCCCGCCACCGGGCAACTCACCGACGCACGGGCCATTCCGGGGGCTCTGTTTTCGGTCAACGCCGCCACGGAGAATGCCGTGGAGGGCTTGTTCTGCCGCAACGAACGGCTGGTTTGCCGCCTGCGCACCGGTTTTGGCGACCTGCTGGTGGTGCTGGTCGGCGCCCTGATCGTGGGCAGCATTGCCACGCCTTGGCGCGGGCCGCAGTCTCCCTATCGGCGCACTGAGGCGTTCAAGCCCGACGAGCCGCTTGAGCGGGGCGCGGAGCTGGGGCGCTTTCTGCTTGGCTCAACGGTGATTCTCTGCTGCCCACCCAAGGTCTGCGCACTGGATTCGCTCAAGGCCGGCCAAAAGGTACGCATGGGAATGCCCATCGGCCGCTGGACCTAGTGTTCCGTTCAAAGATCGGCAAAGGGCATCACTTCCGCGAGGCTTGAGGCGCCCGCGGCCAGCATGGCCAATCGGTCCACGCCGATGGCTACGCCAGCGCAGTCCGGCAGGCCCGCTTGCATGGCGGCCAACAGGCGCTCGTCGGGGGCCATCGGCTCGCGCCCCGCATCGAGGCGCTGCTGATTGTCCCGCGCCATGCGGGCGCGCAATTCGGCGGCATCCGTCAGTTCATGGTAGCCGTTGGCGACTTCCACCCCATTGATGATGAGCTCGAAGCGCGCCGCGCGGGAATCAGCGCCATCGCCCCGGACGCGGGCCAATGCCGCTTGATCGGCCGGATAGTCGGTGACGAAGCAGCGCACCGGACCCAAGGCCGCAACGGCCTCGGCATAGGCCAGATCCAATTCGGACGGCTCTCCCTCAACGGTGCCGACCAAGGATTCGTAGGTCATTCGCTCATAAGCCGCCGGGCCCAGCAGGCGGTCGATCAGCTCCGACACCTCCGCCATCAGCGCCTGGTCGTCGAAACCGAGCCGATACCATTCCAGCATCGTGAACTCCTGCCGATGCAGGCGCCCGGACTCGCCCGCCCGGTAAACCGGGCCCAACTGGTAGATCGAGGGCGCGCCCGCTGCCAGCAGGCGCTTCATGTAGTGTTCCGGGGAGGTCTGCAGGAAGGCGCCTGCCGCCGTGCGCACGCTTTCAATCTGCGGCTCGGTGACGGCAGTGCGGCCCAAGGTGGGCACCTGCACTTCCATGACGTCCCGTTCGGCGAAGAAGGCGCGAATTTCGGCGAGCAGCCCAGCCCGCGCCCGGAGCGCGGCTACCGAGCAGGTGGGGCGCCAGTCGTCATTGGGGCTCAACGGCAGGGGGGATCTTAGGCCCGGCTGACGTACTCGCCGCTGCGGGTGTCGATCTTGAGCACGTCGCCGACGTTGATGAACAGCGGCACCCGGATGACGGTGCCGGTGGACAGGGTGGCGGGCTTGGTGCCGCCGGCGGCCGTGTCGCCCTTGACGCCCGGATCGGTCTCGGCCACCGCCAAGGTCACGAAGTTGGGCGCCGTGACGGATATGGGGTCATCGTTCCACAGCGTCACCTGGCAAACATCCTGCTCCTTGATCCACGGCAGGGCTTCGGCCACCGCCGCTGCCGAGGCAGCGGCCTGCTCGTAGCTGCCGTCGGTCTTCATGAAGTGGTGGAACTCGCCGTCGCCGTACAGATACTCCATGGAAAGCTCCATCACGTCGGCGGCTTCGATGGATTCGCCGGACTTGAAGGTCCGCTCCCAGACCCGCCCGGTCTTGAGGTTGCGGAACTTGACGCGGTTGAAGGCCTGACCCTTGCCGGGCTTGACGAACTCATTGTCCAGGATCGAGCACGGATCGCCCTCCAGCAGCACCTTGAGGCCGGCGCGGAACTCGTTGGTGGCGTAACGGGCCATCGGCGGATGATAGCATTGCGCCGCACTGCTTGGGGAACGCGAGGATGAACGAGGCCCGGCGCAACGCTTGGCTGGTTCGGCTGCTGGATCGGGTCGAGGCGCTCGGCAACCGGCTGCCGGATCCGGCGGTGCTGTTCCTGGCGCTGCTGATCGCCGTCTGGGTGCTCTCGGCGGCGTTGGCGCAGTTCAGCTATTCGCACATTGATCCGCGCACCGGCGCGTCGCTGGAAATCCAAAACCTGGCCACGCCCAGCCAACTCACGCAGTTCCTGTCCGGCATGGTCGCCACTTTCGTCGGCTTTCATCCCCTCGGCGTGGTGCTGATCGCCATGCTTGGCATCGGCGTCGCCGACCACACGGGCTTCATCCGCACCGGCCTGAAGGCGCTGATGAACATGACGTCCAAGGCGGTGGTCACGCCCATGCTGCTGCTGATCGCCATCATCAGCCACACCGCAGTGGATGCCGGCTACGTGCTGGTGATCCCGCTCGGCGCGGTGATGTTCCAGGCTGCGGGACGCCATCCGCTGGCCGGCATCGCCGCCGCCTTCGCTGGTGTGTCAGGGGGCTTCAGCGCCAACTTCGTCCCTTCGGCGCTCGACCCGATGCTGCAGGGCATCACCCAGGCAGGGGCGCAGATCATTGATCCGGACATCCAGCTGAATCCCTTGAACAACTGGTTCTTCACCTCCGCCTCCACGGCGCTCATCGTCGGGCTCGGCTGGTACCTGACCGACCGGGTGATCGAGCCGCGCCTGTCCGGGACGGCGCTGGACGGCGACTTGGCCCAGGCGCCCGAGCTTGACCCCTTGACCGCCGACGAGCGGCGAGGCTTGATCGCGGCCTTGGCGGCGATGGGATTGGCGCTCCTCGCGCTGTTGGTCAGCGCGCTCCCGGAGAGTTCCGTCTGGCGGTCAGCGGACGGCCAGCTGACGGCCGGCGCCGCGCCGCTGATGCGCAGCATCGTGCCGCTCATCTTCCTCGTCTTCCTGATCCCAGGCGTCGTCTTCGGCTACGTCGCCAAGACCGTCACCGGCCACCGGGACCTCATCGCCGGCATGACCCAAGCGATGAGCGGCCTCGCCTACTATCTGGTGATGGCTTTCTTCGCCTCGCTCTTCATCGCCGAGTTCGGGCGCTCCAACCTCGGCGCCCTGATCGCGCTGGAAGGCGCGGCGCTGCTCAAGGCGGCGGCGCTGCCCGCCTTCATCACGGTGGTGGGCGTGATCCTGATCACCGGGGCGGTGAACCTGTTCGTCGGCTCCGCCTCCGCGAAGTGGGCGCTGCTGGCGCCCATCCTCGTGCCCATGCTGATGCAGCTGGGCCTGTCGCCGGACCTGACTCAAGCGGCCTACCGGGTGGGCGATTCCTCCACCAACATCATCACGCCGCTCATGCCCTACTTCCCCTTGGTGGTGGTCTTCTGCCAACGCTACGTCAAGGACGCCGGCATCGGCACAGTGCTGTCCATGATGCTGCCCTACGCCATCGTCTTTATGGTCGCCTGGACCGGCTTCCTGCTCGCCTATTGGGGGCTCGGCCTGCCCCTGGGCTTGCAGGCCAGCTACGGGTATTAGCGTCGTGCCCCAATGCCCTAGCCCAGCGCTTGATCGATGTCCCGGTCGCTGAAACCCATCAGGTAGAGCACCGAATCGAGTCCGAAGTTGGAGATGGCGTGGCTGGCGGTGCGGCGCACCACCGGCTTGGCATGGTAGGCGACGCCGAGGCCGGCGGCGCTGAGCATGGGCAGGTCGTTGGCGCCGTCGCCAACCGCGATGGTCTGCGCCAAGCGAATGCCCTCCTGCTGCGCGATGCGGCGCAGCAGTGCGGCCTTGCGCTCCGCATCGATGATCTCGCCGCGCACCTGGCCGGTGACCAGGCCATCCTTGACTTCGAGCTCGTTGGCAAACACGTAGTCGATGCCGAGACGGGCCTTGAGCCGCTCGCCGACGTACTGGAACCCCCCCGACAGGATCGCCGTCCGATAGCCGAAGTGGCGCAGGGCCTTGAGCAGCCGGCCGGCACCCGGGTTGAGCACGGCGGTGTCGGCCACTTCGTGCAGCGTCGCCGCAGGCATGCCAGCCAACAGGGCGGCGCGGGCGCGGAAGCTGGCCTTGAAGTCCATCTCGCCGGCCATGGCGCGGCGGGTGATGGCGCTGACTTCGCGGCCGACGCCGTGCCGCCGGGCCAGCTCGTCCATGACCTCCACGCCGATCAGGGTCGAGTCCATGTCAAAGGCGACCAGCCGCCGGTTGCGGCGAAAGACCGTGTCCTCATGCAAGCTGAAGTCGAAGGCGAGTTCCGCCGCTGCCGCCATGAGATCGGCCTGCAGCGCCGCGGGTTCGGCCAAGGCGCCGCGCACCCGCATTTCGGCGCACAGGCGCTTGGGCGCCGCCGGTTCGCCAAGCGGCAGCCGGCCGGACAAGCGCCGCACCGTGTCGATGTTCAGGCCGTGCCGGTGCGTGAGCGAACTGACGGCGCTCAGCACCGCAGTGGCATCGCCGCGCATCAGCAGGGTGATCACGCGGCGCGGTTGCCCCGAGCCTGCCGCCCACCCCCGATAGTCGTCCGCAGACACTGCGCGGGATTCAACAAGGGCGCCGGTTTGCGCGGCGAGCGCATCGAGCGCTCCCCGCAGCCTGCCCGCTTCGCCGCCGTCCGGCAGATGCACCAGCAAGCCCAGGGCCAGCTCCTCTTGAATGGCGGCTTGGCCGATGTCGAGCACCTGCGCTTGATATCGCGCCAGCAGGGATGTCAACATCGACATCAGTCCGGGCTGGTCCTTGCCGGACACCGTCACCAATGCAATCTCGGCGGCCAATCGATCAATCCAAGGATGGAAGTCATTTGACGCTATCCCGTTGGCTTCGGCAGGTCAATTCCAGTTTCGTCCAAACCCTCGCGGCGGCGGCCTTGACGGCCTTGTTCGTGTTCCTGGTCTGGCGCAACGCTCCCGTCGGCGCAGTCGATGGGGGCACCTTGGGTCCGCAGTTGGCTGCCGTCGCGGCCGCGGCCAGCGTGGACGGCTTGATGGAGCGGGACTACATCGAGCTTGGCGTCATCGCCAACCGCATGGCCGCAGTGGACGGCGTGGGCGGCGTCGCCATGTACCGGCTTGACGGCAGCTTGCTGGCGACCGCCGGCGAAGGGGGGCAAGGCGTTCCGTTCACCGAGGAGATCGTCTTTGACGGCCAGTTGGTGGGCTTGGCCAGGGTCACGCTCGATGCGCCCCCGGCCAAGGTGGATTGGAACCGCGTAGCGCTCACCGCAGCCGGCATCGTGGGCCTGCCCCTCGTGGTTGCTTGGGCCAGCGGCCTTCCGGCCATCCGAGGACGCCGCAAGGGCCAAGCGACCCAGCAGGCAGCCCACTACCTGCTGGCAGCCACCCTGCGCAGCGGCCTGCCGCCGGACTCGGACATCCAGCGCCGAGCCCTGAATCAAGGATTGCGCCTCGCGAATCGGGTGGCCGCGCTGTACCGCGCCGAATGCCAGCTGTTGCCCGGCGAAGGCCTGATCATGACCTTCAGGCCGGGCGCAACGGGCCGCGACCGCGCTTTCCGAACACTCTGCGCCGCCTTCCTGCTGGCGGACGGCCTGATTCGGCTGCCGCAGCCCTCGAACTGGACGGTGGGGGTGCAGTCCGCGGTGTTTGAGCAAACCCGAGGGGCCAAGCCCGCCTGCGTGGTTGACGCCACGCTGCTGGCGTCCTTGGCCGGCCCGGGGATCATAGCCGTCAGCGATGCCTTTCTTGCCGATGTGCGGGAGCCGAGCCGCATCCGCGCCGAACCGCTGGCGCACCCCATGCTGCGCAAGCTGATGGCGCAGGACAAGTCCTGCCACGTGGTGACTGGCCTAGCGCCAGCGATCAAGGTGCTCATTGACCATCAAGTGGACCGTTTGATCGGATCGGTGGCCAGAGCCACTTAGTGCTCCGTCAACCCCAAGCAGACGGGTTTGCCCGTCGCACATCACGAAACGGCGATTTCCCGCGCCGATTGCGGAGATTGGCCCAAGACAGCGAACGCGCCAAAAGGCCAAATGACCTCCCTTGATCATCCAGCCATCACAGGAGGCTATAATCATGAAACGCGCAGTTGATGAGATAGGCGCCATGACCGAGGATCTCGAAGCGGCGGGGTTTTCTCGCCAGCAATCCGAAGCGACGATTCGGGCCATCGCCAACTCGATTGAGAAGTTCGCTGTGACTCCGGAGGTGCTGCGAGAGGCTCTTCGCGAGCAATCCGAGGAAACCAGAGCACTTTTCGATGAGTTTCGCACAGAGTTTCGGACCGAGCTCCGGGCGGTTTCATCGCGTCTGTTCACGCTGACGCTGTCGCTGGCGGTTGGCGTCATCGCGCTGCTCGGCACTTTCGTTGCCAGCCAGTGGCCCTAAACCCGGGGAAGGCCAGTTTCCATGCAGCATCCAGAGTCCTTTGACGTCATCGTCGTCGGCGGTGGTCACGCCGGTTGCGAGGCGGCGCTGGCGGCCGCACGAACCGGGGCCAGCACCCTGCTGCTCACCCAGAGCATTGAGACCATCGGCCAGATGTCCTGCAACCCTGCCATCGGCGGCATTGGCAAGAGCCACTTGGTGCGTGAAATCGATGCCCTAGACGGCGCCATGGCCCGAGCGGCGGACTTGGCGGGCATCCAGTTTCGGGTGCTGAACGCCAGCAAGGGTCCGGCGGTAAGGGCGACGCGGGCCCAGGCCGACCGCAACCTCTACCGCAACGCCATGCGCTCGATCATCGAGCAACAGGAGAATCTGCACCTCTTCCAGCAATCGGCGGTCGATCTCCTGGTGAGCGACGGCGCCGTTGGCGGCGTGGTCACCGCGATGGGGCTCAGCTTCCGCGCCGACGCCGTGGTGCTGACCACCGGCACCTTCCTCGGCGGGCGCATCCACATCGGCCTGGAGAACCATCCCGGTGGACGCGCCGGGGATGCGCCGTCCAACGCCCTCGCCGAGCGGCTGCGGGCACTGCCGTTCCGCGTCGGGCGGCTGAAGACCGGCACGCCGCCGCGCCTGGACCGGCGCAGCATCGACTTTGCCCAGCTCGCCGAACAACCGGGCGATGCGCCGACGCCGAGCCTGTCGTTCCTGCCGCAGCGGCAGCCGCAGCAGGTCTCCTGCTTCATCGCGGAAACCAACCCGAATACCCACGGGATCATTCGCCGGGCCCTCGACCGCAGCCCGCTGCACAGCGGCGCCATCGAGGGCGCAGGACCGCGCTACTGCCCAAGCATCGAGGACAAGGTGGTGCGCTTCGCCGACCGCGCCCGTCACCAGATTTTCGTCGAGCCGGAGGGCTTGGCTTCGGGCGAGCTTTATCCGAACGGCATTTCGACCAGCCTGCCGTTCGACGCACAATTGGCGCTGGTGCGCTCCATCAAGGGTTTTGAAGCCGCCCGCATCACCCGCCCCGGCTACGCCATCGAGTACGACTACTTCGACCCACGCGACCTGCGCCATTCGCTGGAGACCAAGCCAGTCGCCGGACTGTTCTTCGCCGGGCAGATCAACGGCACCACCGGCTACGAGGAGGCCGCCGCCCAGGGCTTGCTCGCGGGCCTGAACGCCGCCCGCAAGGCGGCTGGCCTTGGGGCATGGCATCCGCAACGCGATGAGGCCTATCTCGGCGTCATGATCGACGACCTCATCAACCACGGCGCCAATGAACCCTACCGGATGTTCACCAGCCGCGCCGAATTCCGCCTGCGGCTGCGCGAGGACAACGCCGACGCCCGGCTGACCGCCCAGGGCCGGGAGCTCGGCCTCGTGGGCAATACCCGCTGGCAGGCCTTCACCGCCAAGCAGGCCCGGCGCAAGCGGCTGCTGGCATTCCTGGCCGAAACGCCGGTCAAGCCCGGTGCGCCGCTCGCCGCCCGGCTCGAAGCCCAAGGCGGGAAGCCCATCTCCGAGTCCATCCGCCTGGTCGAGTACTTGAAGCGCCCCGAGGCGAGCATGGACCAACTGGCCGCCGTTATCGAAGAAGATCTGCCGGACGCCGGCCAGGACGCGGAACTGCTGCGTCAAGTGGAGGCGGAGGTGAAGTACGAAGGCTACATCCGCCGCCAGGATGAGGAAATCGCCAAAGTCCGCCGCCACGAGGCCATCGCTCTGCCGGCGACGCTCGACTACCGCGCGCTGCCGGGCCTATCCCGCGAGCTGCAGCAAAAGCTCTCCGAGGCACAACCCGAAAGCCTAGCCAAGGCTGCGCGGATTCCCGGCATGACCCCGGCAGCGCTCTCCGTTCTGCTGGTGCATGCCAAGAAGCAGCGGGTTGCTGCTTGAAAAGAGCTCCGCGGTTACCGCTGAACTTTTGCTTCGGGGCAAGATCATCCTGCGCCCGCAGCGAAGCTGCCGATGAGCTACTCTGAACGTTGGTAGGCGCCGTTGGGGGGAAAAGCAAATTCCGCTTGTGGGTCTGTGGGCGGTAGAGGGAGATCGTGGACAGGGATTACTTTAATGTCGAGTGGTTTAGCAAGTTTGGCTACATCCCCGTCGTCAGAGTAAATGGCAGTTTGACCCTGAATCCGAGCGATCGCGATGATCTGCCGATCAAACTTGAGCTTGGCACGGGTCGCGTTTGTACCGGCCCGTAGGTCGCCTACTGAAATTGCATCGTATGTCATTGTCGCGAGTTCCACAGCAGCCCGCTGATCGAATGCCTCGACGCGGAAACAACGCGTGGAACTTAGAATTTTGAGATATTCGGGCCCGGCCTTACCCGCATGCACGAGCACCTCGCTGAGGGCTGGAGTCGGGATCACGATGGTCTCGCGCCGACTCTCAAGGTTGCTGATCAGAAAGTCGATTCGTGCCTTGGGGTCAGTTACGACTGTGCCGGTCGCTGGGTCAAGCGGTGGCTTGGCATCCTTTTCAAGGAAATACAGGAGCGTGGTCGCGTCGAACACCGGCATTATGGCGTTTCTTCATGGCCGCGCAATCGTCTAAGCTCCGCCGAAGGTTCGTCAATGTCTTGCCAACCGCTCCCTTTAACACTTCGCAATCGTCCGACGATTTCGCTGAGAGGCGCTTCGTCAAGCTGCTCGAATTCCGTGATGTTGAAACGCTTCATCTCCCATTGGCCATTGGCATCGCGTTCCCAGCGTCCGTTGCCTTGCACACGCAGGGTGTCGCCATACAGATGGGCCGCTAGTCTTTTGGCCATGTCGCGCGTGGCATTGCAGATGTGGGTGGTGTCGCCATCTTGCAAGTGGACGGGCACGGTTTCGTCCTGGCCACCCACACGGATCAATACGCCATCCAGGACACCCGGCTGATTGAAGGGGCCGAACCTCAATGGCAACGCTTGGTCGCAGCCGGGAAACCGAATCACTTCGGCGCCTCCGCCTTCGCAAAGGCTTCCGGTAGCCCTATCGTCGGCCAAGCGCTGATTCAGCGCCTTGAATGCCGTGGCGGCATCCTGCGGCGCCTTGTTTTCCGCAACGGCCAGCAGACGCCTCTCGACTTCCGGCGCGGCTTCGGGATCGACTCGTTGCACCACGCAGGTGCTCCCCGCTTCGAGACCCGCAAAATGGACACGTTCGGCATGGCCGAACAGCCGCGCCAAGTCACCCATGTACGCGGCTAGCCGCGACATGGGCAAAGTATCGGGCGTGAAGGCGCTGATGGTGAATCGGTATTCGCATGCTTGCGTCATGTCGCACTCCAAGGCGAGAGCAATTGCAAACGGTTCGATACGGATTCTACACTCTGCACCACCTATCCAAACAGGCAGGCTCCCTTTCTTGAGAGCTCTATGGCTGCGGGTCTGCAAGGCGATTGGCAGCTTTCGCGCCAACGTTGGCCACTTTGATGTTGTTGCCAGCCCATCTGGGCGATCGCGCAGCTCGCCCTGAAGTTGAAGCTTCCTCTCATGCAAGGCGCATCCTCATCACTCACCGACGCGACCGAGATCGAGGTGGCGCTCAGCCCGGAGCAGGCGCTTGCGTTGGATGCCTACGCTAACCTAGTGCGGCGATGGAACCCGATGTTGGGCTTGGTGGCATCCAAGGATCTGCCGCGCTTCGCCGATCGGCATGTGGTTGATGGCTTGGTTGCGGCGCAGGTGTTGCGCGACGCTCAGGGCAGCCGCAGCTGCGAGGGCTTGGAGGTGCTGGATCTGGGTTCCGGGGCCGGGCTGCCGGGTGTGCCGCTGGCGGTGTCGCTGCCTGAGGCTTCGGTGACGCTGGTGGAGTGCAGCGCGCGCAAGAGTCGCTTCCTGCGCTTGGCGCAGCGTGAGCTGGGCTTGGCCAACGTCTTCGTGCTGTGCGCCGAGCTGCGCCAAGTGCCGTCGGCGAGCGCGGACGTGGTGACGGCCCGGGCCCTGATGCCACCGCCCGCCCTATGGGGGCAGGCGCACCGGATTCTAAGGCCGGGCGGGCATATGCTGGCCTTGGATCGAGTCGTGCGCTCGCGTAAGGCCGCGGCTGCGGTGGCGGATTCCCCTGCCGACTTTCCCGGCGGTTCCATCGCCCGGCGCCATTGGGCGAAAATGCCAATATCTACTGATCGCCGGGTAGGACTGTCGCACGAGCCAACTATTGCGCCCGCCGACCGCCCTCCCGCCGGTCTGAGGCATCGCCCCGTTGGGCTTTCGGCCTGGCATGGGCTGCTGGTGGTGACCAAGGATGACCCGGATCATAGCGGTGGCAAATCGGAAGGGCGGCGTCGGCAAGACCACGACGAGCGTTAACCTGAGCGCCTCCTTGAGCCTCTCCGGCCACAAGACCCTGCTGCTTGATCTCGACCCGCAAGGCAACGCCACCACCGGCTCCGGGGTGGACAAGACCGAACTGGCGACCTCGATGCACGACTGGCTGATGGATGACGCCAGCCTTGAGGAGGTTCGCAAGCCCTGTCCGGGCGGCTTCGATCTGGTGCCGTGCAACAGCGACTTGACGGCCGCCGAAGTGGCCTTGCTGGCGGTGGATGGCCGGGAGGCCCAGCTTCGCCGCCGCCTAGACGCCGCGCCGGCCGTGCAGCGCTACCGCTATCTCATCATGGACTGCCCGCCCAGCCTCAACATCCTCACCTTGAACGCCTTGGTGGCCGCCGACAGCGTACTGATTCCGATTCAGTGCGAGTACTACTCAC
>JAPOTD010000125.1 GCA_026709365.1 Gammaproteobacteria bacterium | reverse complement strand
CGCCGATCATCTGCGCCGCTTCGCGCCCATGGAGCGCGCGCTCATTGACGAACTGTACCGGGTGCTCTACGAGGTGCTGCTGCCCGCCCTGGACCAGGAGGGCATCCACTTCATCGGCAAGTCCGACTGGAACGACGCGCAGCGCAAGTGGATCAAGCGCTACTTCAACCATGAGTTGGCGCCCATCATGAGCCCCATCGGGCTGGACCCGGCGCATCCCTTTCCCGAGCCGCTCAACAAGAGCCTGGCCTTCATCGTCAACCTCAAGGGCAAGGACGCCTTCGGCCGCAACAGCGGCAAGGCCATCGTGCAGGCGCCTCGCGCGCTGCCGCGGGTGGTCCGGCTGCCGGCCGCCTGCGCCAACGGCCCGAACGACTTCGTGCTGCTGTCGTCGATCATCGATGCGCATATCGATGAACTGTTTCCCGGCATGCAGGCCACCGGGGTCTATCAGTTCCGGGTCACCCGCAACAGCGATTTGTTCGTTGACGAAGAGGAGGTGGACGACCTGCTGCGCGCCTTGGAAGGGGAGCTGCCCTCGCGCCGCTACGGCGAAGCGGTGCGCCTGGAGATGGCCGAGGACTGCCCGGAGGAGCTTGAGGCCTTCCTGAGCGCCCAGTTCCACCTCTCACGTGAGGACGTGTACCGCTGCGGCGGCCCCGTCAATCTGATGCGCTTGGCCGCCGTGCCGGACTTGGTGGAGCGGCCGGACCTCAAGTACCCGGGGTTTCGGCCCAGCGTCCCCGCCCGAGTGCGCCACGCCAAGGACATGTTCGAGGCCATCGCCGACGGGGACGTGCTGCTGCACCACCCGTTTGAGTCCTTCGCGCCCTTCCTTGAGTTTCTGCGCCAAGCGGCCAAGGATCCCGGCGTGCTGTCCATCCGCCAAACCCTGTACCGCACCGGCACCCAGTCGGCGGTGGTGGAGGCGCTGACCGAGGCCGCTTCCAACGGCAAGGAAGTGATGGTGGTGATCGAGCTGCGGGCGCGCTTCGATGAGGCCGCCAACATCGAGCTCGCCAACCACCTGCAAAGCGCCGGCGCGCAGGTGGTTTACGGCGTGGTGGGGCACAAGACCCACGCCAAGATGTGCATGGTGATCCGCCGCGAGGGGCGGGCGCTGAAGCGCTACGTACACTTGGGCACCGGCAACTACCACACCAGCACGGCGCGCCTCTACACCGACTACGGCCTGTTCACCTGCGATGCGGCGATAGGCAGCGACGTGCAGAAGGTGTTCGCGCAGCTGACCGCCATGGGCAAGGCCGGGCGCTTGCGGAAGCTGCTGCAGTCGCCGTTCACCCTGCACAAGTCCATTTTGCAGCACATTGACGCGGAGGCGGAGAACGCCCGCAACAGCCGGCCGGCCCGGGTGGCGGCGAAGATGAACGCGCTGATTGACCGCAGCGTCATCCAAGCGCTCTACCGGGCCAGCCAGGCAGGCGTCAAGATCGACTTGGTCGTGCGCGGCATCTGCGCCCTGCGCCCGGGGGTGGCCGGGGTGTCGGAGAACATCCGGGTGCGCTCCGTCGTCGGGCGCTTCCTTGAGCACACCCGGGTGTTCTACTTCGAGAACGGCGGTGAGCCCTTGGTTTATCTGTCCAGCGCCGACTGGATGGGGCGCAACTTCTTCAACCGCGTGGAAGTCTGCTTCCCGATAGAGGATGAGAAGCTGAAAAAGCGCGTGGTACTTGAATCCATCGACAATTACCTGCAAGATAACTGTCAATCTTGGCGGCTCGGGGAGAACGGGAGCTACCAAGTTGGAAGTGCGTCGCCCGCAAAACGCCGGAGCGCCCAGCAGTCGCTGCTCAGGCTCCTGTCCGATTAGCGCGGAGCGCATGCGCGGCGGGATTCGCAAAACCTTTCTGAATCGATTAGGAGACTCTTTCATGTTGAAGACGATAAACGTGAGGACGGCTGGCTGGGCCGCAGCCTGCGCCTTGCTGGCCGGGCTCAGCGCTTCCGCAGCCCAGGCCCAGGAGGCCGACGGCGCCCAACCGGCGGCGGGGGAGATTGAGGAAGTGGTCGTGGTCGGCTCCCGGCGCCGGGACCGTTCGGCGTCGGATTCGCCGGTGCCGGTTGACGTCATCGGCGGCGACCAGTTCGCCGCCCAAGGCGGCTCCAACATGGACGATCTGATCGCGAGCCTAGTGCCCTCCTACAATGTCAGCCAGGAACCCATCAGCGACGCCGCCACCTTCATTCGTCCCGCCACGCTGCGCGGCTTGGCGCCGGACGCCACGCTGGTGCTCGTCAACGGCAAGCGGCGCCATCGGGCGGCCGTGATCGCCCTGCTCGGCGCGGGCATTTCCGGCGGCTCCCAAGGGCCGGACGTCTCCGTGATTCCCGCCATCGCCCTCGACCGGCTCGAAGTGCTGCGCGACGGCGCTTCCGCCCAGTACGGCTCCGACGCCATCGCCGGCATCATGAACTTCGTGCTCAAGGAGGACAGCTCCGGCATGGCCTTCGACGCCAAATGGGGCAGCCACTACGAAGGCGACGGCGATGCGCTGACGCTGTCCACCAACGTCGGCCTGCCCTTGACCGAGTACGGGTTCGCCAACCTGAGCTTCGAGTGGAAGGAGTCCGACCCCACCAGCCGCAGCCGCCAGCGCGGCGACGCCCAAGGGCTGATCGATGCCGGCAACGGCAACGTCCGTCAGCCAGCGCAGATCTGGGGCGCGCCGGAATACTCCGACGACTTCAAGCTGTTCGGCAACTTCGGGCTTGAGCTGGGCAACGGCATGGAGGCCTACGCCTTCGGCAACTGGGCTGAGCGTCAGGTGGAAGGCGGTTTCTACTATCGTAATCCGCACACCCGGGGCGGGGTTTTCGCCGGCCCGACGGTCGATCCCATGACCGGACTCGCGGCCGATGCAGGTGTGGGCAGCGTTAAGGTGGCCGATCTAAGCGGCGACTGGACGCCAGAATCAACTACCTGCCCAGCGGGCGTTCCGATCATCAACAACGTGCCCCACGCGGGCATCATGGCCATGGTGCAGGGCAGCGCCGACTGCTACACCCTCTACGAGAGGTTCCCCGGCGGCTTCACGCCCCAGTTCGGCGGCTACATCGACGACTACGCCCTAGCGGGTGGTGTGCGCGGGGAACTCGGCGACTGGTACTTTGACGTAAGCGCCGTGGCTGGCCGCAGCAACGCCGAGTTCTACATCTACAACACCATCAACCCGCAGCTGCTTGGCCAGCGCAACGAGATTGACACCTACTACGAGGCGGGCGGCTACACGGAAACCGACCGCACGGTGAACATCGACCTCTCCCGCCCGCTCGACGTGGGCGGCCTCTACGGACCGGTCAACTTGGCGGTGGGCTTCGAGTACCGGGACGAGACCTTCAAGATCACCAACGGCGAGCCCAATTCGTTCTACATCGACAACGAATACGGGCTTGCGGAGCAGGGCTTCGGCGTCGGTTCCAACGGCTTTCCGGGCTTCCAGCCGGGTGACGCAGGCAGCCACAAGTCGAGTTCCGTCGCCGCCTACATCGATGTGGAGTCGGACGTCACGGATCGGCTGCTGCTTGGCGCCGCTCTGCGCTACGAGGACTACAAGGAGTTCGGTGACACTTTGGACGTCAAGGGCGCAGTTCGGTTCCAAGTGGCCGAGCAGTTCGCCTTGCGCGGCGCGGTCAGCACCGGCTTCCGGGTGCCGACCGCCGGGCAGGCCAACCTGCGCAACGTGACCACCGAGTTCAATATGGGACGGCTGGCGGACATTGCCACCCTGCCGCCCACCAACCCGGTGGCCCAGCAGAAGGGCGCTGAAGCCCTGACCCCTGAGGAGTCCGTGAACATCACCGTCGGCGCCGTGTTCAACGCCGGGCCGGTTGACGTCACCCTCGACTACTACAACATCGAGATCAAGGACCGGATCGCCTTCACCAGCCGCTTCAACCTGACGCCAGCGGACATTGAAGCACTGCTGGCGGCCGGCGTCAGCGACGCCAGAAGCTTCACCTCGGTGCGCTTCTTCTCCAACCAGCAGACTGTGGAGGCGTCCGGCGTCGATCTGGTCGCCACGCTGCCCTTCGACTTGGGCGGCGGCACCTCCACGCTGACCGCAGTGGCCAACTTCTCGGACATTGACCTGTCCAAGTTCAACCCGGACTTCACCAGCGACAACCGGCGGCGGCAAATCGAGAAGGGCCGACCGGACATGCGCTTCGTGCTGAGTTGGACCCACATGCAGGGTCCGTGGCGCTTCATGGCCCGAGGCCGCTACTACGGCGACTACTACGATGCGCCCACCAACGACGGGTCTGTGTCCTACTATCCCGATCCGAAGTTTCTGGTTGATCTGGAGGCGTCCTACGACCTCAACGAGTCCTTCACCGTGCTGGCGGGCGCCCAAAACGCCTTCGACACCTATCCGGAGAAGAACCCCGCAGGCGAGGTGGCCGGCCTGATCTACCCGGAAAGCTCGCCGTTCGGCTTCAACGGCGGCTACTACTACGTTCGGGCCATGTGGCGCCGCCAGTAGGGGAGAGCGCTAACGGGTCTTGACCGTCAAGGACAGGGCGGAGGGCTGCAGGTAGCGGCCCTCCTCCTTGAGGTCGAGCTTGGTTAAGGGATGCTTCGCCAGCCATTCCTTGAACAGGCTGACTTCCATGTGTTCGGCATTGGCCTTGATGGCGACGTGGGGCAGGGGATCGCTGCTGCGGCTGCGGTGCAGGATGACCGCCAGCCGCAGCAGGGCCGCCAGCCTGAGCAAGGCCCCCTCCGGCCTCGGCAGCGATTCGTCCTCAATGGCGAACTTGCGCCGGTGCAGGCGCACCAAGGTGGCGAGCTGGCTCTGATCGAGCCTTGAGAAGCCGGGCATGTCCATGTTGGCGAGCAGGTAGCCGCCGTGCTTGTGGTAGTGGTTGTGGGCGATGTCCATGCCGATCTCGTGCAGGTCCGCCGCCCAAGCCAACAGCAGGCGGTGCTCCGGCGCCTGCAGCCGCCAAGACACCGCCACTTGGGCCAGCAGGGCCAAGGCCGTGTCCCGCACTTGCTTGGCATGGGCGGCATCAACGTGGTAGCGGTCCATGAGGTTGCGCACGGTGGCATCGCGAATGTCCCGGTGATGCACCCGCCCCAGCAGATCCTCAAGCAGGCCCTCGCGCAGCGACCCGTCGCTGACGCCTAAGCGTTCGACGTTCAGCGCCTCCATGACGGCGGCAAGCACGGCCACCCCGCCGGGAAACACGGGCCGCCGTTCCGGCGAGACGCCAGGCAGGTCGATCCGGTCCAAGTGCTTGGCGGCGATCAGGCGGTCGATCAAGTCCGCCAAGCCGTCCGGCCGAATGTCGCTGGCCTCTTCATTGCGCAGCCCCGCCAGCACGTCCCTGATCGCCAGCACCGTGCCCGAAGCGCCGATCGCCACATCCCAAGCGGACGGCCGGTATTGGCTGCGCACCGCCTCCAACTCCCGCAGGCAATGGTCGATCGCCTTCCTGAAGCCCCGCCGGGTGATGGCGCCGTCGGCAAAGCACTGATGGCTTTGGGCAGCGCTGCCGATGTACAGGCTTTCCATCACCTCTGGCTGAAAGTGTCGGCCCAGGATCAACTCGGTGCTGCCGCCGCCGATGTCAATCACCAGCCGCCGGTCGTGGTTGTCCTCCAGGGCGCGGGAAACGCCGAGATAGATCAGCCGCGCCTCCTCCCGCCCGGAAATGATCTCCACCCGATGCCCCAAGGCCCGCTGCGCACGATCGATGAAGGCCTCCGAATCGTGGGCCTTGCGCAGGGCGTTGGTGCCCACCACGCGCACGTTTTCGCGACGCAGGTGGCGCAGGCGCTGCCCGAACCGCTCCAGGCACTCCAAGGCCCTCTGGGTGGCCGCCGCAGTCAGCCGTTGGCGGTCGTCCAGCCCTTCGGCGAGCCGCACCATCTCGCGGATCTTGTCGAGCGTTTGCAGGTGGCCGCCGGACTCCTGGGCGACGATCAAGTGAAAGCTGTTGGAACCCAAGTCCAGGGCAGCAAGTTCCCGGGGCGCGCCGTTGGCGGGAAGGGCGGGTTCAGACA
This sequence comes from Gammaproteobacteria bacterium, assembly GCA_026709365.1. Classification (GTDB taxonomy): domain Bacteria; phylum Pseudomonadota; class Gammaproteobacteria; order Pseudomonadales; family Azotimanducaceae; genus Azophilus. Next base: position 20,685 of record JAPOTD010000125.1, on the reverse strand, counting down.
TGCGGAGCCTTCAATCCGGCAAGCCCAGCACCCGCTTGGCGATGACGTTGAGCTGGATTTCGCTGGTGCCGCCCTCGATGGAATTGGCCTTGGAGCGCAGCCATTGGCGGGTGGTGGCCAGTTCACGCTCGCTAAACGAAGCGCCATCCCAGCCGAGGCCGGCCAATCCCATGGTCTCCTGCATGAGTTCGTACTTGCGCTTGTTCTGTTCCGTGCCGTAGTACTTGAACATCGACGCCAGATGGCCGCTGGCCAAGCCCGCCTTGGCCTCCTCGCCGCCTCGGGAGAGGGTCAGCTGAAAGGCGCGGTCGTTCATGCGGTGGTGGGATATCCTGCCGCGCAGCACCGGGTCGCCGATGCGTCCGTCCCGCTCGCCGACGTAGCGCTTGGCGATGTCCTCCATCCGGCGGCCTGAACCGCCCAGCGCGGAGTTGCCGCCGATGCCGGCCACCATGTTGCGCTCGTGCTGCAGCAGGCGCTTGGCGATGGTCCAGCCTTGGTTGATCCCGCCCACCAGGTTGCCTTTGGGCACCCGCACGTTGTCGAAGAACGTCTGGCAAAACGGCGACGAGCCGCTGATGAGCTCGATGGGGGAGGTGCTGACCCCCTCGCAGGCCATGTCGAACAGCAGAAAGCTGATGCCCTGATGCTTGGGCGCCGCTGCGTCGGTGCGCACCAGGCAGAAGATCCAATCCGCTTCATCGGCGTAGGACGTCCAGATCTTGGCGCCGTTGACCAGGTAGTGGTCCCCATGATCCTCGGCCTTGGTCTGCAGCGCCGCCAAGTCGGAGCCGTGCCCCGGTTCGGAGTAGCCTTGGCACCAGCGAATCTCGCCGCGCACGATCTTCGGCAGGTGCTCCCGCTTCTGCTCCTCGCTGGCGAATTCCAGCAGCGCCGGCCCCAGCATCCACACACCGAAGCTGTTGAGCGGCGTGCGTGCGTTGATGCGCCCCAGCTCCTGCTGCAGCACCCGATCCTCCTCAAAGGACAGGCCGCCGCCGCCGTAGGCCACCGGCCATCGGGGCGCGGTCCAGCCGCGCTCAGCCATGCGGTCCAGCCAGACCCTGGAATCGGGGTTCTTGAAGCGCTCCCGCCGTCCGCCCCAGACGACTTCATCATCCGGCGTGGGGGTGCGCATGGAGGGCGGGCAGTTCTCGTCAAGCCAAGCGCGGGTCTCGGCGCGGAACGCTTCAATTTCGGACACGTTGGCGAACTCTCATCGATGCAATGGGCTGCGGATTTTAGGGAATCAACGGCCAAGTTCGCAAACCGGCGCGCCCGCAAAGCGGGCGCGTTGGAGCTTCACTGGCGCGAAACTCCGCGCTCGTCGGTTCGGTCAGACTCCGATGCGTTTTGAGCCCGCGCGACCCGTCCGGTGGGTCAGATTCCAATATGTTTTTCGAACAACGTGCTGCAACCAGTCAAAGTGATGTGCAGGGGTCCGCTTCGCAGGGCTGCCACGCTTCGTCGGCGTTGCGTTAACATCGGGCGGCATGGGCGGCGGCTACATCAGCATTGACCTTGAATCCCTATTGCCCCAGTTGGTGGCGTTGCCCGCCAAGCTGCAGGCTCAGGTCTTCAATGAAGCCATGCTTTGGCAAGGCGTCGGGCTGGCCGCGATTGCGGGCGCCGCTTGGCCGCTGACGCGCCTGCTGCGCCCGATCATCCAGGTGCGGACATCATCGGAGCGCGAGCACCTGGATTCCAAACTCGCGCAACTTGGGGCGTCGGCATTCAGGCTGCTGCCGGTCATCGTGTTTCTCGCGCTGACTTGGCTGTCCATCGGCGTGGTCACCCTGGTGGATCCGACCGCTCGCATCCACCTGTTGGACATCGTTGCCAGCCTGCTCGGCGCTTGGGTCCTGATCGCCCTGCTGTCCTCATTCATCGCCAACCGGCTGCTGGCCAAGCTGCTGTTCGCCACCGTTTGGTTCGTGGCGGCACTCAATATCCTGGGCGTTCTGGACGATGCCATCGCCGTTCTGGATGCCATGGCGATTCCCCTTGGCGCCAACCGGCTGTCGATGCTGACGTTGATCAACGGCGCCCTGCTGCTCGTCGCTCTGCTGTGGTTGGCGGTATTTCTCAGCGGGTTGCTGCAGAGACGCCTGCGGGACGTGGCGGACTTGAGCCCAAGGGCCCAAGTGCTGCTCGGCAAGGCAGCGCGATTCACTATGATCGCGTTGGCGGTGATCATTGCGCTGTCGAGCGTCGGCACCAATTTCGCCGCTTTGGCGGTGTTCACCGGCGCCTTGGGCGTGGGCATTGGCATCGGCCTGCAGCAGCAGGTGTCGAACCTGCTCAGCGGCCTGTTCCTGCTGCTGGACAAGTCCATCAAGCCGGGCGACGTGATCGAGGTGGGGGACACCTTCGGTTGGGTGAAGGACATGCGTGCCCGGTACGTTGGCGTAGTCACTCGAGACAACAAGGAGCTGCTGATTCCCAACGATGACTTCGTCACCAACCAAGTGATCAACTGGTCGCACAGCGATCAGGACGTGCGCATGGAGGTGGCCTTCGGGGTGTCCTACAACAGCGATCCCCACAAGGTTCGCCAGCTTGCCGTCCAAGCCGCCGAATCCGTGGAGCGCGTGTCCACGACCCGCGCGCCGGTCTGCCACTTGGTGGCGTTCGGCGACAGCGCCCTGGACTTCCTGCTCCGATTCTGGATCGACGACCCGGATCAGGGCGTCACCAACATCAAGGGCCTGGTGCTGCTGAATCTCTGGGATCTCTTTCGGGACAACGATGTGGAGATACCTTATCCACATCGGCAGATCCTGCTCAGGAACGATCCGCAGGACAGCGGGCCCGTTGAGTGACCGGTCAAGGCGGCGGTTTGTCCAACGGCGCGCAGTTCGCTCCGAAGGCGTTCGTCCGGTGAACTGGGCAAACCTGCTGACTGCCCTGCGTCTGGCCGCGGCGCCGGTGGCGGGATGGTCCACCGCAGGAGAGCATTGGCTGGCTGCGCTGCTGCTGTGGCTTGTGGCCATCGTCACTGATGTCTTCGATGGCATCTTGGCTCGACGCTTCGGCGCCGCATCCAGCGGCGGCGGCTTGTTCGACCACGGCACCGACTGCGCCTTCGTCACCTTCAGCTTGGGCGGGCTCGCCAGCGCCGGCTGGGTTCCTTGGCTGCTGCCAATCCTGGTTCCCTTGGCGTTTCTCCAGTATGTGCTCGATTCCCGCGCCCTCGCCGGCCGGCCCCTGCGCACCAACCGCATCGGCAAGTCCAATGGCATTGGCTACTTCGCCGTCGCCGGCGTGGTCATCGTGCCAAACGCCTTGGGCTGGGGCGGGTGGCTGCCGACGGTGCTGGGCGAAGCCTTGGCTTGGCTGCTGGTGGCCACCACCCTGCTTTCGATGGGCGAACGGCTGCTGTTGACGCTCAGGCTCAAGGACTACCGGGCAAAGCAACCCCGCGACTGAAGGCCGGCTGTCCCTCCATGCAACCCGCGGACACAACCCACTCACTCACGCTCAGCGGGCGCGGACCAAGCGGTCGGTCAGCGTCAGCAGGCTGGGCAGCAGGGTCAGGTTGGCCAGAAAGGCCAGTGCCATGGCCAAGGCGACCAGCAGGCCGAACAGGATGGTGGGCACGAAGTTCGAGAAGCAGAGCACCGAGAAGCCCACCATGATGGTCACGCCGGTCAGGAAGAGGGCCCGGCCAATGGCGCCGTGGGTGCGGACGATGGCGGTGCCGGCATCCGGCGCTTGGGCGCGTTCGGTTCGGTAGCGGTGCAGGTAGTGAATGGCGAAATCGACGCCGATGCCCACGGAGACGGCGGCAATGGCGGTGGTCATCATGTCCAGGGAGATGCCGGCAAAGCCCATCACGGCGAGCACTGCGGCGGCGGCCAGCACGTTGGGAACCAAGCCCAGCAGGGCGAACAGGGGAGAGCGCAGCAGCACCAGGAACATGGCGAAGGTGGCCAGCAGCACATAGCCCAAGGTGTCCACTTGGGAGGCGACCAGCGCCTGCACCATGGCATTGAACAGCACCACCATGCCGGCCACCGCCACGCCGTCCTCGCCCAGGCCCACCTGCGCAGCGGCATGGCGCTTGATGTCCGTGACCAGCGCCTGGCGGTCGAAGTAGGGGCCGCTTTCGATCACCCGCGCCCAAAGCCTCGCCCGGCCGCTGGCCGGATCGGCATAGGGACGGATGATCTCCTCACGGAGCTCCGGAGGCAGCGCCCCGAGGACGGCGGCAATCTGCACGTTGTTCAGGGGCTCGCCGCCGGTGAACTCCATGGCCAGATCATCCAGCGATGCCAGCGACACCACCTTGCCGACCTCCGGGCGGGCTTCGAGGTGACGATGCACCGCGCCAATTCGGTCCAGCTTGTCGCGGGTGAACCAATAGCGTTCCGGGAAGGGGTCTGCCTCGGCCTCATCCGCGAACAGGTCGCCGTCTTCCAGATCATCAAGGAAGTCGTCAGCGGAATCCTGCCAAGGCTCAAAGTCGAGAACCACGTCAAAGGGGGCGGTGCCGCCCAAATGCCGGTCGATATAGACCATGCCCTGGTTGATGTCGGTATCGTCCTTGAAGTAGTCGATGAAGCGGTTGTCCACGGAGAGCTGGGCCACGCCTGCCGCCGTCAGAGCCAAGACCGCAACGGCCGCGGCACCCACGGTCCCGGGCCGCTGCACGGCGAACCGGCCCAAGCCGGACACCAAGCGGGTCGAGAGCAGGTGGCCCCCAACGGGCGCCCCCCTCGGCAACAGCATCAGCACGGCGGGAAACCAGGTGAAGGCGATCAGCAGCGCGAACAGCACCCCGATGCACATCATCAGGCCGAAGTCCTCGACCGGCACGATGTCGCTGGCCGTCAACGAGCCGAACGCGGCCATGGTGGTGAGCGCCGTGTACAGGCAGGGGGAGAACTTGCTGGTCATGGCGGCGGCGACGATTTCCCGAACGCTGCCCGCGCCTTGCATCTGCGCCAACTCCCGGTAGCGCACGATGAGATGGATGTTCAGCGAGATGGTCATGATGGCCAGCAAGGCCACGAAGTTGGAGGAGATGACGGTGGCCGGCTTGTGCAGGAAGCCCAGCGCGCCCATGGTGGCGAGAATGCTGGCAGCGGCCGCGCCCAGCGGCAGAACCACCCAACGCAGCTGTCGGAAGGCGGCGTGGAGCACGCCCATCACCAACACCAAAACCAAGCCGCCAAAGACAGCGAGATCGCTCTTGACAAAGGCGATCATGTCCGCGGCGATCATGGGCACGCCGCCCAGATGCAGCGTGGCCCGGTCCGAAAACTCCGCCCGAACCTCGCGCACGGCTTCAATGAGCGTCGCCCGTTGCGCGAGTTGGCGGCGGCGTTCGTCGGTGTTCTCGCGGTCGAGGGCGGGCAGGGGGATGAGCTCCACCCGCAGGGCCGCCGTTCGTCCGTCGGCTGATATGAGCAGTTCGCGGAAGAACGGGCTGCCGGACAGCTCCTCAACGGCCAGGGCGCGGTCCGTGTCCGGGGACAACAGCGTGCGGAAGCCCTCGGTCAGCTCATCGAGCGGCACCGGAGGGCTTTTCAGCAAGGGCGCATCAAGCACGGAAAACACGGACTGAACGCCCTCCAACGCGCCGAGACGCTCCTGCAGCTCAGCGAGAAGGCCGACGTTGGCCGTTGCCAGCAGCGGCCCCTCATGGGGCGTGAACGTGACCAGCAGGAAGTCGTCGCCGCCAAAGACGGCGGAGATCTCCCGATAGAGGGCCAAGTCCGGATCGTCCTGCACCACCAAGGTGTCGGCCGAAGCGTCAAAGCTGAATCGGGCGGCATAGCCCGCCGCCAGCAGCAACGCGCCAGCCAGTCCAACAAGCAGCCAGCCGGGCCGATTGAGCAGCCGGACGTAGGCTTGTTCGGCGCGCAGGGCTAGACGGCGCAGCACGGGAGGTGGCTCAGGCCCGACTTGGGACTCGCCATCAGGAGGCCCGCCCTTCCCGCCACGCCCCGATCAGTTGGTCGTAGGGCACGGTGCGTCCCCTTGGCTTTTCGTTGTCCAGCCGGGGCTTGGGCGCGCCTGGCTTGGACAGCCACTCCTCAGGGTCGGCCTCGGGGTTGAGCCTTGGGCCGCAATCGCCCTGAATGCCGATGCGCTCCAAGCGGGCCAGCACCTCGTCCTGCTCCCGAGCCAAAGCGTCCATGGCCTCCTGCGGCGGCACCGCGCCGCTGACTGCGTTGGCCACGTTGGGCCACCAAAGCTGCGCCAGCTTCGGGTAGTCGGGCACGTTGGTGCCGGTCGGCGTCCAAGCGACGCGGGCGGGACTGCGGTAGAACTCCACCAAGCCGCCCAAGCGCGGCGCTGCCTCGGTCATGGCAGCGGAATTGAGGTCCGACTCACGGATGGGCGTCAGGCCCACCAGCGTCTTCTTGAGCGAGACGGTCTTGGACACCACGAACTGCGCGTAGAGCCAAGCTGCCTGCCGCCGCTCCAAGGGCGTGCTCTTCAGCAGCGTCCAGGCGCCGGCGTCCTGATAGCCGAGCTTCATGCCGTCCTCCCAATAGGGACCGCGTGGCGAGGGGGCCATGCGCCACTTGGGCGAGCCGTCCCCATGCACCACGGGCAGCCCCGCTTCGATCATGTCCGCGGTGAAGGTGGTGTACCAGAAGATTTGCTGGGCGATGCGTCCTTGGGCGGGCACCGGCCCGGCTTCGGAAAAAGTCATGCCTTGGGCCTCGGGCGGCGCGAAGCGCTTGAGCCATTCCATGTACTTGCGCAGGGCGAACACGGCCGCCGGGCTGTTGGCCGCGCCGCCGCGGCTGACGGAGGCGCCCACCGGCCGGCAGCCTTCCACCCGAATGCCCCACTCATCCACGGGCTTGCCGTTGGGAATGCCCGCATCTCCGGCTCCCGCCATGGACAGCCAGGCGTCGGTGAAGCGCCAGCCCAGGGAGGGATCCTTCTTGCCGTAGTCCATGTGCCCGAACACGGGCTCCCCATCAATGGTCTTGACCGTTTCGGAAAAGAACTCGGCGATGTCCTCGTAGGCGGACCAATTCACCGGCACGCCCAGTTCGTAGCCGTAAGCCTCCCGAAAGCGGGCGCGCAAATCCTCGCGCTGGAACCAGTCGTAGCGGAACCAGTACAGGTTGGCGAACTGCTGGTCCGGCAGTTGGTAGAGCTTGTCGTCCGGGCCCGTGGTGAAGCTTTTGCCGATGAAGTCGTCCACGTCCAGGGTGGGCAGGGTCACTGCCGCGCCTTCGCCCGCCATGAAGTCCGACAGGGGCACCACGTAGCCGTAGCGGGAATGGGTGCCGATCAGGTCGGAGTCGTTGACGTAGGCGTCATAGACGTTCTGCCCGGACTGCATCTGGGTCTGTAGCTTCTCGATGACATCGCCCTCCTGAATCAGGTCGTGCGTGACCTTGAGGCCAGTGATCTCGGTGAACGCTCGAGCCAGCACCTCGGACTCGTAGGCATGGGTGGTGAGCGCCTCGGACACCACGCTGATCTCAAGATGCCTGTAGGGCGCCGCAGCCTCGGTGAACCAAGCCAGTTCCGCGAGTTGCTCGTCACGGCTGAGGGTTGAGGGCTGGAATTCCCCGTCCACCCAGCGAACGGCGTTGGCCGCATGGTCCACGGCCTGATCCGCCGCTGGCCGGTCGCCTCCGCAAGCGCCGAGCGCAAGCAGGGCGGGAATGGCAGCCCATGGCTTCATGTTGGTTTCCTGATGCTGGTGAGTGAAAAACGGTGGGCAAGTATAGAGAGATTGCGCTGGCGGTGGCCACCGCCAGCAGGCGAAGCCCCGCCAAGGAGGATGCGGCGCGGTTCCTGCCTCAAGTTCGACCGCAAACCTGAATGCAACCCCAAACTAACCGGAGCGACATCCACGGTGGCGAACCGACACTTCTGACTTCTGCCTGATCCCCAGCCTTTGCCCCTGACCTGAAAATATGTATATTTATCCAAATGGATTGCTCTCGCGCAAGTCCCGCATGCGGAGTCTCTTTGCGTCTGAGTGTGGCGCAGAGTTTCAGATTCAGGCATTCTGTCAGCGGTGAAATCAAAATGATCCAAAGCGCCTTGGCCTTCCAGCCATCCCCCTCATCCTCCTCGATCTGCCGGTCGCCAAACAGCGGGCCGACCACCAGCCGAGCGGCTCTGCACACTCGTTTTGCCGAGCGCATCATCGTCAACTACGAATTGTCGCGTCGTTTGGTCTCCTACCAAGGCAACAAAGCCGCTCCGGGATTTCGGTGGATGCGATACAAGGAAGGATTTTCCGCCCAACTCGTTGAGCGGCTGCTCAGTGGCAGTGGTCCCGGCGCGGTGCTTGATCCCTTCTCCGGGATTGGCACCACCGCGCTCACAGCCAGCCGCACCGGACGCCGGGCCACGGGAGTGGAGATCATGCCCGTAGGCAATCTGATGGCCAGGGCCATCACGGCCACTGCCAACGGCCTTGATCAGCGCCGATTGGCCAATGCGTCCAAGGATCTACTGGGTGCCTTGGCGAATGGGAGCCCAGATCCAAAGCACGCGTTCCCTCACGTCCGCATAACCCAGTGCGCATTTTCGCCCCAAGCGGAAGCGGACATCGCCAAAGCGCGCCAGTTCATCGCCGCCACAGCCGACAACGAGTTGGCTACCGTGCTCGAAGCCGCCTGCGTCGCGGCCATTGAGGAGGTGAGCTACACCCGCAAGGACGGCCAATACCTGCGTTGGGACCCCCGTTCCGGCAGAACTGCGAGCACCCGCCTGGACAAGGGCCAGTTGCCGACTCTAACTGAAGTGCTTAAGCGACGATTGAACCAAATGATTGAGGACGTGCCCGCCGTCAAGCGGAAGTATGCCGGCCCACCTCCTGAGTTGATCAACGGTTCCTGTCTGACCAAGTTGCAAGACTTGGAAGCCGGCACTTTCGATACGGTGGTCACTTCCCCGCCGTACGCGAATCGATACGACTACACACGCACCTATGCCTTGGAACTGGCGTTCCTTGGCCACGACGAGGCCGGTTTCAAGACGTTGCGCCAAGCGCTGCTGTCGGCGACGGTCGAGAATCGCTCCAAGCGGGATGAGTTGCGAGTTGCCTATGCACACTCAAACCAGCTGTCCTGCCTATTTGCCATGGTGGACGAAAACGCTGCGCTCAACGAAGTGTTGAACATCCTGCGAGAGCACATCGAGGAACTCGGCAACCGCAACGTCATCCGCCTGCTCGAGCATTACTTTACCGAAATGGCGGTGGTCATCAGCGAATTGGCCCGATTGGTAGCGCCTGGAGGCCAAGTCTTCATGGTCAACGATAACGTCCGCTACCACGGAGAGGAGACGCCCGTGGACCTCATTCTGTCGGACTTCGCCGAACAGCTGGGCTTTTGCTGCAAAACGATTTGGGCGCTGCCGCGAGGCAAGGGCAACTCCAGCCAGCAGATGGGCCGGTTCGGGCGGCAGGAGATCCGCAAGTGCGTCTATCACTGGGTCAGGGTCTGAGCCTGTGGACGAAGCGAAGCTGGATGACGCCAAACGCAGGGCCGAGATCATATCCAACCGCATTCGATCACGGGCTGATGAATTGGTTCGGCGCAAAATCATGGCGTTTCAAGGGAATCTCTCCTGGGACCGGGGACAACTCGGAATCGACGAGGAAGCTTGGCGTCATGTCCAAGCCATCAAGGTGAACCCCGCCTTGGTTTTCGCCCACCCCGATGTGCTTTGCGCTCACCCAGACGCTTCTCTGCACTACCGCGGCATTGCGACGCTGTCACTGAAGCGGGTTCAACAAATTGCCGGTTCCGTGGCAAAGTGGGAAGAGGTGCCCAGCAGGGCCCGCGTCACACAGAAACGTGTCCTGAAGGTCGCTAGGCTATACAACTTCGTCATTTCCTCGGTTATCCGCAACTCAACCGAATGGACCTTGGAGAATGGGTATCGGAACGTCCTCGCAACCATCGGCATCACATTGGACGGCGCTCTGAGAAATGTCATTGGCCAAGAAGCGGAGCTCGCGGTAAAGGAACGAATCCTTGAGTGGTTGAAAAGTCAAAGCGATACCCCATGCAAGCCCGAGAGCAAGGCTGAAACCTGGCGCCTAGGCAAGGACAACGCCTTGCGAATGACGTATTCCTCGGAGCCGGACATCTGTTTTGAAGAAAGGCTGCCGGATGGCTCCTGGGAAGTCGTTTCAACGATAGAGATCAAAGGCGGATTGGACCCAGCCGGGGCCTTGGAGCGTCTGGGTGCCGTCAAGAAGTCCTTTGACCAAACGCCAACGAGGGCGAAGAATTTCCTAATCGTTGGCGTTGTGACCGAGGAAATGCGCAAGCAACTCGGGCAGATGCAAATCGAGAAGTTCTTCCTGCTCAACGAAACCCTGCATAACGACGCCGAGTGGACCAAGTTCATCAACGAGGTCTTCCACCATGCGCTGCGACTGCTCGAAGCGCCTTACTGAACTCCGCAGCCGATTGGAAGCGAATGCTTCAGTGGCAGGCCTTGCCGAGGGCCTTCAAGCGCCAGTAGTTGTAGGGCAGGGGTGTTGCGAAGCCAACGGCAAGCATCACCGGAATCACCCACCAAGTTAGCTTGGCGCTGCCGGTCAGGGCCCAATCGACCAAGTTCATCGCGGTTTCCATGGCCACCATCGAGATCAGCGACATGCCGACGGCCGTCCTGAAGGCCGCGCTGGGTCCGATTTGCCGCCAAAGAACCGCCGTCTCCAGCATGATGGAGGTCACTATGCCATTGACGATGGCCAGCGCCATGATCGCCAGCGTCGGCCAAGGGATGCCGGTGAACTGAAAGAATGCGATGGTGCCGAAGTCGCCGATGGAGCAGCCCAGGAGACACCACGCCGTATTGACTGATGCAGTTCGCCAAGTGCGGCGGCAGCGCCAGTCGATGCTAGGGGGTGCTGTGGATTCGCTCATGTTTTCGGTACCTCGACAGGGCACCGAACCAACTAAACCCACCGCAGGCTAAAAGGTCAAGGGTCTGGGCCTGCACAGGGGCCGTGTGGGGCACCCAGGCGCATTGCTGTGAGGCTTCAGAAACCGGAATCTGACCCCGCGCAGCGAGCGCGGAGTTTCGCGCCAGCGACACTCCATCCGCACCCGCTTTGCGGGTGCGCCTGTCCGGGCTCAGAAACATAGCGGAATCTGACCTACGCGAAGAGCGCGGAGTTTCGCGCAAGCGAAACTCCAACCGCACCCGCGAAACGGGTGCGCCTTGACAGTAGAGCCCTTTCAACTAATGCTTTGGCGCAGCAAGTGCAAGCCGCCCTCCAACTAGCCATGTGTTGCTGCCATGTCGGCGGCGCACCGCATCGGCACCAGCCAAGGGCTTTCATGCGCTGACGTCGCCGTCGGCTTGGAAGGCCGATGGGCAGGCATCAACCGACCGCTGACCAACCCTCAAGGACCACGAACCACTCATGCAAAAAAACCTCGGTCTCTTCCTGACGAAACGGGCTTTCCTGTCGCCCCGCCGCGACGCCTATGTCGATAGCCACTCCGGGCTGCGGCTGACATACGATGAGCTCAATCGGCGCTGCAACCAAGTCGCCAACGCCTTTGTGGCGGCGGGCATCCAAAAGGAGGAGCGTGTTGGCCTATTGGTGATGAACAGCGCGGAGTTCATGGAGTCCTACTTCGCGCTGGCCAAGATCGGCGCGGTCATCGTGCCGCTGAACTGGCGGCTGGTGGCCGATGAGCTGGAGTTCATCCTGAAGGACAGCGGCACCAAGCGCCTGATCTACGGCGAGGAGTTCATCGACGCCGTGGCGGAACTGCACAGCCGTGGCGAGAGGACCGACATCGGCCATTGGCTGCAGGTCGAGGGCGAGCGGGAGGCTGCCTACTTCGCCCAAAGCTATGAGGCCTTTCGGGATGCCGCCAGCGATGCGGAGCCCGAAGTGGGCGGCGCTGACGAAGACATGCTCTACATCATGTACACCTCCGGCACCACCGGCCTGCCGAAGGGCGTGGTCCACACCCACAACACCGCCGTCTGGGGCATCCTCACCATCGCCGCCAACGTCCACTACCAAGAACGGGAGCGCTACCTCGCGGCGCTGCCGATGTTCCACGTCGGCGCCCTGACGCCGCTGGCAGTCAATGTCTATGGCGGTGCCGCCTCCATTGTCATGCGCGCCTTCGACCCGACGCTGGCTTGGCAGTTGATCGAGCGGGAGAGGATCACCTCAGGGCTGGTGGTGCCAGCCATGATGAACTTCATGCTGCAGGTGCCGAACTACCAGCGCTTCGACTTCTCGTCCCTGCGCTGGCTGATGACCGGCGCCGCACCCGTGCCCGTAGCGCTCATTCAGCAATACTCGGAATTGGGCGTTGACGTGCGCCAAGTCTATGGCCTCACCGAAACCTGCGGCCCGGCCTGCCTGATGGACGCCGAGACCTCCCTTGCCAAGCCCGCATCGACGGGCCAGGCCTTCTTCCATACCTCCGTTCGCGTCGTGGAGGAGAACGGGACCGACTGTCCCCCGGGCGTTTCGGGCGAGGTGATCGTGGCCGGGCCCCACATCATGCGTGAATACTGGAACCGTCCGGAAGCGACGGCCGAGACCATCGTTGACGGCTGGCTGCACACTGGCGACGTGGCGACCATGGATGAGGACGGCTACGTCTTCATTCAGGATCGCATCAAGGACATGATCATCTCCGGCGGCGAGAACGTCTATCCGGCGGAAATCGAGGAAGTGCTGATGACCCACCCGGACATCATTGAGGCGGCGGTGATTGGCATGGCCAGCGAAAGATGGGGCGAAAGCCCCTTGGCCATCGTCGTTTCCAAATCCGAGGCACTGAGCGACGCGGATGTGCTCAACTACTGCCAAGGCAAGCTGGCCGCATTCAAGTTGCCCAAGAGAGCCATCTTCGTGACGGAAATCCCGCGTAACCCCAGTGGCAAGATACTCAAGCGGGTGCTGCGCGAGGAGTTCCCCGACTCTGCCCCTGTTTAGCGGGATGTCGGCGGAGCCGACCTAAAGCCCACTCCTCGCCATCGTCAACGCCTTTGCCCACCCCCTGACCGGGGCGTCAAGCGCGTCCATCCGATTAGGGAGGAATCGGCGCTTTCGATGGCTCGGCCCATCGAAAGCGCCAACGAACCGTTCGGCTATCGCATCGCCGCCAGGCGATGCGTAGATTCTAGAACGCCCAACCAACCCCTGCGCGAACGGAACTGTCGTCGCCGCTGGTGGCGAATCCAGCGTTGACGAAGATGTTCTTCCCTTCACCGAAGCGCCCGGAGATGCCGACTGCCACGCCCTGTTCGCCATCACTGTTGCCAACGCCAACGCCGACAAAGAAGTCGCGGTCGCCGCCGGGAGGCGCATTGGGCACGGCGGAAAGGGCGGCAGCCATCGCAGCAACTTGACTGACTCGTTCGTCCACCGCCATCAGCCGCCGGTCGAGATTCATGATCGAGGAGGTGTTGGCAGCGATGCCGTCAGCATTGGCGGCGATGGATCGATTCTGAACGTCATCGGCCATCATGCGGGCCATCTCGTTCCGCTCGATGGCCATCATGTTGCCGTCGATGCGCTCGTTCTGCGCCGCGTCGTCAGCTTGGCGGGCCGTTTCGTTTTCCGCAATAGCCGCCATGTTGCCGTCGATGCGCTCGTTCTGCGCCGCGTCGTCGGCCTGGCGGGCCGTCTCGTTCTCCTCAATAGCCTTCCTGTTCTCCTCGACGCCCTCCTCAAGCTCCTCATGGTATGCAAGCGCCCCTGTCGGAGCGGCTGCGCCAAAAAAGGCGAGGCAGACGGAAAGCAGCAGGTTGCGGGCAATGGCGTTAGCGCCTGAACGAGAAGGAGAGGGAGTGTTCATGGTGGTTTCTCCGTTCGGAAGTGGTTTGAATGGTCAAGTTTATTACAGAATCGCTGAACCCGAAACACAGCGGCGACCGGTGGCTACCGGTGGCACGGAGGCTTCCGCAGTCCAAATGTTAGCGCAAGCGCCAACGCACAAAAACGCTCGTCAGCTTGGAGGGTTGGAGGGCGCCTAGTGTTCTGTCCCGAAAATAAGTGGGCTTTAGGCGCTAGGCCGTTTCGGTTCCCGGCAAGGCGCGACGCCGCCGTGTGGCAGGCCCCACACAAGGAGGAGCAACGCAGCCGGGGGCCGAAACGGCCACGAATAATCACACTTATTTGCGGGACAGGACACTAGGACAATTCCACGGATTCGATCAATCCCGGACGCAGCAGAGGCGCTTTGCGCTCCCGTTCATACTTGCGCGCTGGCGTGTTGATGATCTGGGTTAGTTCTTCTGCCCGGCGTCCTGCATCGAGGCGCTCCGCGTTGACTTCGCCATAAAGCGTGGTGCGCTGGCGCGGCTTGCGGCCTGCGGCTTCGATCATGGCCGCCATTTCCTGGGGCGAGGTCTCCTGTCCGTGGGTGGTGCCTGCCGCACGGCTGATGCTTTCGTTCATCAGCGTGCCGCCCAAGTCGTTGCAGCCGACGTTGAGGCAGGCGATGACGCCCTTGCGGCCCATTTTCACCCAACTGGCCTGGATGTTGGTGATGTGCGGGTGCAGAGCGAGACGGGCAACGGCATGCATCAGCACGGCCTCGCGGAAAGTGGGGCCTTTTCGAGCTCGGCCCTTGAGGTACATTGGCGCCTCCATGTGGACGAAGGGCAGCGGCACGAACTCGGTGAAGCCGCCGGTTCTGGCCTGCAGGTCGCGCACCCGGATCAGGTGCCGCGCCCAGTGCTGCGGCCCTTCCACATGGCCGTACATGATGGTGGCCGTGGTCCTGAACCCCACGCCGTGGGCGGCCTCCATCACTTCAAGCCACTGGCCGGTGTTGATCTTGTCCGGGCAGATGACGGCACGGACCTCATCGTCGAGAATTTCCGCTGCGGTGCCCGGCAGCGTGCCGAGGCCCGCCGCCTTCAGCCGTTGCAGGTAAGTGGGCAGATCCAAGTTCAGGGTGGCCGCGCCCTGCCAAACCTCCAAGGGCGAAAAGGCGTGGATGTGCATGTCAGGCACCGCCGCCTTCACCGCGCCCAAGATGCCGATGTAGGTCTCGCCGGTGTATTCGGGATGGATGCCGCCCTGCATGCAAACTTCCGTGCCGCCCCGATTCCAAGCCTCCTCGGTGCGCCGTTGGATCTCCTCGTGGGAAAGGTCGTAGGGCCGACCGCGCAGGTTTTCCGACAGCTTGCCCTTGGAGAACGCGCAGAACTGGCACTTGAAGTAGCAGATATTGGTGTAGTTGATGTTGCGGTTGACGACGAAGCTCACGACGTCGCCGTTGACCTCGGCGCGCAGGCGGTCGGCAGCTTGGACCACGGCGGTGAAGTCACCGCCCCGCGCCTGAAACAGCCGCACGATCTCCGTTTCCGTAAGGCTGTGAGCGGCAGTCGCCTTGTCCAGAATGGCGGCGACGTCGTCGGCCGTCCGACCTGGCGCGGCGCGGATGGCGGTGAGTTCTGCCTCGGGGGGGTCAAGCTGCTCCCCCGGCGACCAGCCATCGGTGCGCGGAAAGCCGTCCGCGTCCACGAGGTCGAGCACCGCTTGGCGCAATTCGGGCGCAACCCAGGTTGCGGCATCCCGGGCATACGCCGGATAGAGGGTCAGGCGCTCCTGCAGCTGCTTGCCCGCTGCGGCGGTTTCCCGAGCTAGTTCGTCCAGTTGCGGCCAAGGCGCTTCGGGGTTCACGAAGTCCGGGGTGAGGGGCGAGACGCCACCCCAGTCGTTGATGCCCGCATCGACGATTTGCGGCAGCACGCCGGGGCTTAGGTTCGGTGGCGCTTGGACGCTCATCGCTGGGCCGAAGATCAGACGGGCCATGGCGATGGTCCAGAGCAGTTCGTTCAGGTCCGGCTCCGGCGCCTGCGCCATCTTGGTTTCCGGCTTGGCCCGGAAGTTCTGGACGATGATCTCCTGAATGTGGCCATGCCGCTCCTGCACGGCGCGAATGGCCAGCAGGGATTCGATGCGCTCCAAGCGGGTCTCGCCAATGCCGATCAGAATGCCGGTGGTAAACGGAACCTTCGCCCGTCCGGCATCCTCCAAGGCTTGCAGCCGCGCGGCGGGCACCTTGTCCGGCGAGCCGTAGTGCGGCATGCCCTTCCCGCAGAGCCGATCCGAGGCCGACTCCAGCATAAGGCCCATCGACGGTGATGTGGGGCGCATGTGCGCCAACTCGTCGGGGGTCATGTTGCCGGGATTCAAGTGCGGCAGCAGGCCGGTTTCCCGATGCACGGCCTCGGCTGCGTGGCGCAGGTAGCTCAAGGTGGAATCGAAGCCGAGGGCGGCCAGACCTTCCCGCGCCGCCTTGTAGCGCAGCTCCGGCTTCTCGCCCAAGGTGAACAGGGCCTCCTTGCAACCCATTGCCGCGCCGTGGCGGGCGGTTTCTAGCACTTCGTCAAGGGTCATGTAGGGCGCCTTAACCCGCCGCGGCACTTGGGCGAAGGTGCAGTAGTGGCAGACGTCCCGGCACAGGTGGGTCAGGGGAATGAAAACCTTGCGCGAATAGGTGACGACGTCGCCGAAGCCCTCATCGCGCAACGTCGCGGCGGCTTGTGCCAGCGCTCGGGTGTCCTGCCAAGCGGCCAGCCCTAGGGCTTCCGCGTCGGTTATTCGGCTGCCGTGGCGGGCCTTTTGGAGAGCTTGTTCGGAATTGGGCATGTCAAGTCCTCAGCGCTTGGCGGTGCGCCTAGCTTTTACGGCGCCTCATTATCAACACCCGCAAGCCGTTCGGCTACACCCGAATTTTGCAGGTAAGTCCCCGTCTGGCTGCTCGGGGCTCGGCGCAGCAACTGAACAAGGTCAGCCGGCGTGTCGATGTCCAAGGCGAGGCAGGAGCCGTCAACCACGCGAGGCCCCAAGCCTGCCCGCCGGGCATGTTCGGCGTGGGCGCTGAAGCTCTTGCCGTCGAAGACAAAGGGGATGGCGTCCGGCGGGGTGCAGATCATGCCGTTGGTGCCAATCCGCTTCGTATCCGGCAGCAGCGTGACGCCTTGGTGCGCGGCGATGAGGCCGTCGATCTCAACGGGATCGATCAGCGGGGCGTCGGCATGCACGATGAAGATGCCGCGAGCGCCGAGTTCCTCCACCGCATGGTCCCGCGCTTCGCCAAGCGCCTCGGGCAGGGTAGCTTCGGCGCTCTCGGCGAACTGGCGCATTCCAAAGGCCTCCGCCAAGGCCTTGGCCTGCGGGGCGCGGGAAACCAGCAGGATGCCGCAGAGCCGCTGGCAGCGGGACAGGGCGCAGAGCACGTCCCGCGCCATCGCCAGCATGAGCGCCTTGCGTTCCGGGGCCTTCAGTACGCTGGCCAAGCGCTCTTTCGCCTGCTCGAAGCGCTTGATGGGCACGATGGCCCACATCATGTGCTCCCCCCGTTTAGGGTCCTGATGAAATCAAGGGCCTGCGCCGCCAGCCCTTCCCGGTCCTCAAGCGTCACCATCAGGGATTGCGCCACCCGGGTCGGCATCGCCAGGGCGCCGTCCAAGGCAGCATCCCGTTCGTCGAGAATGAAGCCGTCGATAAGGCCCGCGTAGTGTTCGGCGACTTGGCCGGCGGTGGCAGGCATCCCCAGCTCGCCCATCATCTTGGCAGTCGGCCCCTTGACGGCACGCCCGCCGACGATTGGCGAGACCGCCACCAAGGGGACGCCACTGGCCTTCAAGGCTTCCTTCAATCCCGGCACCGCGAGTATGGGGTCCACGGAAACGAAGGGGTTGGAGGGGCAGATGATGATGCCCTCGCAGCCTTCGAGGTGAACGGCCAAGTCTGGGCTGGGCCGGGCGTTCCCGGCACCAGCGAACTCGAAGCCGGTCACTGCGGGTTGGCAGCGGTCGCGCACGAAGTAGTGCTGAAACGCCATGGGACCGCTGGCGGTATGGACCTGCGTGCGCACCGGATCATCGCTCATCGGAATGATGGGTTGTCGAACGCCGAGGGTGGCGGCAATGCGCCGGGTGGCTTGGGTGAGGGTGACGCCTTGGCGGAGCATGCCAGTGCGCGTGACGTGCAGCGCCAAGTCCCGGTCGCCGAGCCGGAACCAAGTCTCCCCGCCGAGTTCATCCAAGGCAGCCATGAAGTGCCAGCTTTCGTCCTTGCGCCCCCAACCGGCTTCGGCATTGCTCAATCCCGCCAGCGTGTAGGTGAGCGTGTCCATGTCCGGCGAGATGTGCAGGCCGAGGTGCTCGAAGTCGTCGCCGGTGTTGACGAGGAAGGCGATCTCCTCCGCAGCCAGGATGCGCGCCAGCCCCACCGCCAGCTTAGCGCCGCCGATGCCGCCGGTGAGCGCCAGATAGCCCATTAGCGGAACAGATCCTCAGCGAGCGGGCGTACGATCTCGCTGGCCGTACCGCTGCCGGATTGGGTCGCAAGGCCTTTGGCCAGAACGAGGGGAACGCGTTCCGTGGTCTCGCCCATCAGCAGGGTCGCGGCTGCCGCGATGGCATCGGCACGGTTGATGAGCGTGACCTTGAGTTCACGACCAAAGAGGTCCGCCCCGCCGCGGCGATCATCGAGCACCTCGATGCCCGCCGCGCCGATGGCCACGCCCACGGTGCCCAAACGCCAGGGCCGGTTGTGGCTGTCAGTGATGAGCACACCGACGGCCACGCCGGTCAGCTCGGCCAAGCGGCTTTGCAGCGCAGCCGCTGAGCGGTCTGGATCGACGGGCAGCAGCAGCGCCTGATCACCGCCGCCGTGATCGATGTTCGACTGGTCGATGCCGGCGTTGGCGCACACCAGCCCCAGACGGTGGCGGACGATCAGGATGCCCGGGCGTTGGCGCAGCACTTCCGTCGATTCGTCGAGAATGAGCTGGACCAAGCGCGGATCCTTGTCCGTCTCAGCGCCAAGGCTGACGGCCTGCGCTGAAGGCTGCACGTCATCGAGATCGACCTGCCGCCCTTCCGCCTTGGACACAACCTTCTGAGCGACGCAAACCACATCGCCGCCTTCCAGCTTGAGACCGGCCCGCCCCATGGCTTTCGCTGCCAGCGCCGCCAAGTCGTCGCCCGCTTGGATCATGGGCAGGTCCGGAACCGGCGCCAAGCGCAACGCAGCGGTCATCCGCGGCCGTCGCATCCGCCGGCCAGCGCCAAACGCGCGCCGGTGGCCATTAGTGGTCGGACTGGCCGACGATCTTGATGCCGGAGTGGGATATGTCGTGACGGCGGTTGATTTGGATCAGTATGGAGGTGAGCGCCTCGGCAGCCGCTGAATTCTCGATCGGCCCGGCATGCCAGCCAGTCATGCCCGCTTGCTCGGTGAGCTGCATCACCTTGTCCCGAGCTGCCTTCTTGTTGCCGGCAATGAGCACGTCGCATTCGATTGGCACGTCTTCCTGCAGCAGATGGGCGGCGACGTTCTGATAGGCGGTGACCACCATGACCTCCTCGCCGAGCAGATCCTGGGCCCGCTTGCCCGCACTGCCTTCCGGCGGCAACTGCACGGTGCCCACCTTGGGCGGCACCAAGGGCACGGTGACGTCGATGAGAATCTTGCCTGCCAGAGCCGCCTTGACCCCGGCCAAGGTGGAGAGCTGGTGCTCCGCCGGCACGGTGAGCACCACGATGTCGCCAGCCGCCGCCGCATCGGCGTTCTCCATGGGCACCGCGGGCGTGTCCGGGCTGATGGCCTGCAGGTTGGCCACCGCCCGCTCGGCTTTCGGCAGCGTCCGCGAGCCGATGATGATCCGGTGTCCGGCCTTCGACCAGCGAATGGCGAGGCCGGTGCCGAGGTCACCCGTGCCGCCGAGGATGGCAATGGTTTCCCTATCGTTTTCGATTTGTGACATAAGCGCTTCCCAAAAGCCCCTTCAAAAAAGGTGTGATTATGAAGGCAAACGCCCGTTGGACGCCATTGGGGCAACCCCATTCCACAGCGCCGCCATTTGCCCTATGGTTTGCGGCCCATCTCAATGCAAGGAGCAAAACCCATGCGCATAGGCACCATGATCGGCGCGGACGGCACCAGCAATGATCTCGACAGCGTGATCGGCAGGGCCAAGGACGCCGAGGCGGCCGGGCTCGACAGCGTCTGGCTGGCCAACATATTTTCGTTCGACGCCATCTCCACCCTCGCCTTGATCGGTCGCGAAACCCAGCGCATCGGTCTGGGCACCGCGGTCACGCCCACCTATCCCCGGCACCCGACCGCCATCGCCCAGCAGGCCCTCACCACCCAAGCGGCCGCTCCCGGACGCTTCACGCTGGGCATCGGGCTGTCCCACAAGCTGGTCATCGAGGACATGCTCGGCCTCTCCTACGAGCGGCGCGCCGCCCACATGCGCGAGTACCTTGAAGTGCTCATGCAGTTGGCGCGGGGCGAAACCGCCAACTACGACGGCGAGGAGTATCGGGTGCGCGGGGTCGCCTTGGACATCCCCGGTTCGGAGGGCCTCAAGGTGGTGGTCGCCGCACTCGGCCCGGCCATGCTGAAGATCGCCGGGGAGCTTGCCGACGGCACCAACACTTGGATGGTGGGGCCGAAGACCATGGACGCCCACATCGTCAAGCGGCTCACCGCCGCCGCCGATGCCGCCGGGCGGCCCGCGCCGCAGATCGTTGGCGGCTATCCCATCGCCTTGACCACGAAGCCCGACGATGCCCGGGCGCAAATCGCCAAGAGCCTGGTGATCTACGGACAGTTGCCGAGCTATCGCGCCATGCTCGACCGGGAGGGCGTGGCGGGGCCGGAGGACATCGCGTTGCTTGGCGATGAGAACCTGCTGCGCGGCGAAATCAAGCGCTTGGAGGATG
>JAPOTD010000079.1:24584-26729 GCA_026709365.1 Gammaproteobacteria bacterium | reverse complement strand
CGGAGGTCCAGGAAGCCAATCATTAATTCAACCCATTTTTGGCACAGGACACTAGGTACCCTTGGTAAACGGCGCGAAGTTCGGCCTCGTTGGACAAGGGTGGTTCATCCAGCGCCTGGAGCACCCGATTGAAACGCGCGTAGTCAAGATCAAGTTCCCTGCGAAGCGCAGCGCGGTCAGTGGCCCGTTCGCAGGCAGCACGCAGATTGTTCGGAGCGGGATCCTTGACCGGGAAATGTGAACGGAGCCCTCGTTCAAGTTGCGCAGGCTTTCGTAAACCCTTAGACCATCGCGGTGCGCGGCAATTGCGTGCTTTAAGGTTGCATTTGCGCGATCCCTTAGTCTGTCAGCGGAGTCAGGTTGGATTCCTTCGCCTTCCATCAGCGGCGCAACTCCGACCAGCCAAAGCGCAACCAGACATGCATCCTGCTTTAGTTGCCAAACATCAAGGCGCCGCTTCTTCGGTCGGCATAGTCAGACACCACCACCCCGCCAACATAACGCTTTGCCCCGATATCATAGTAACGGTGTTGGAACTCCTTCAACTGTCGCCCGTAACGGTCCCTCAATCGCGAAGCTCCGGGTTGCACATGCACGTTGTTCACATATCCGGTGCAGTATGCGAAACACGCGATCGGGTACAGCAGCGCTGAGCAGACGATGTCGCAGATTTGGAGGCCAGCATGGTTTTCGCTATGGCCAAAAGTCGGGAGCTCAACCAAGCGCTCGTAGTTCCGCTCTGCGCTGAACTTCTGCGTAAAGATCGAGTGCGAGACACTTAAGTTCTTGCCCTTGCTGCGGCTGTCGGCGATGCACAGGCCTGATGTATCGCATTGGGTCAGATAGTGCTCGAAGTACGTGCACAGGCTTTGTATTGAAAATGTGTACACGGCCGTGCCCTTGAATGGCGAACCCAAAGCCTTGACCCAAATGCGAGCGACTATTCGGACTTCGTGTCGCTGCAACAGGCCCACGATGTGGTCGAGGAACCCAATCGCATGCAATCTCTGCCTCGCGTTCCCGCGGGTTGCGTTCCTGCGGACTTCCGCTCCCTTGATCTCCGGCAGGATTCGGTCCAGACGTTTAGTGGATCGATAGTTCAGGTTGGGGAAAAATCGCTGCTTGAGATTGAGGTAGTCGTTCGTCAGACTCACGAGCCTGACGGCGTCAATGAAGAGCCCTGCTATGGCGAGGACGGGTTGATCGTTCGGTGCCGGTGGATTGCCAAGCAATCCCAAGTCCCCGGCTTCGTCAATGAAGCAAAGCTGCAATTTGGTGGCCCCAAATAAAGCTATGGCCACCGAAGGTGGCCATAGGATCTGCCGCCCACATGGGGTCGGCTAAGCACGCCAAAGCGTGATTGCTTGGAGCAACATATCGGTGGAGTTGTCGTTTGTCAACTGGATCGGCGCTGGAGGGTGTACGTCAATTTTGTGAGGAGTTGTGCGCGGCCTTGCGTTGCGGCGACTTCCGCGCCCCTTTCTGGCCTCATGGAAGTATGCCAGAAACGGAGGTGCATGATGGTGACGGACATGGACGTGGACGGCCTCGAGGCGCGGCGCGAGGCGATCCGGCGGGAGCTGGCGTCGATCGGCGACCTGCGGCCGGGGTCGCTGTTCGAACGCTACCGCAAGTGCGGCAAGCCGACCTGCCACTGCGCCCGCGAGGGCGACCCCGGGCACGGGCCGAGTTGGGTGCTGACGTCGCGGGTGGGCGGCCGGGCGCTGACGCGGGCCATCCCGCCGGAGGCGGTGGCGCGGACGCGGGCGCAGGTCGAGGAGTGCCGGCGGCTTCGGGCGCTGACGGCGGAACTGGTGGAGGTCGGCGAGGGCCTGTGCCACGCCCGGCTTTCGGCGGGTCGCGGGGAGGCGGGCCGGGAGGCCAAAAAGGGGGCTTTGCGGAAACCGTCGCGGCGGAGGCCGGGGCCGAGGTCGAGCGGCTGATCGGCGCGGGTCCGGCGGACGGCATCGACTTCGGGGCGCTGGAGCGGGCCGCCCGGGACGCGGCGCTGGGCATCGCGGGGCGGCTGGTGGCGGACCGCCTCAACGCCGACCGCAGCGACGCGGCGCCCTGGGCGGCGTGCGGCTGCAGGGCCGGGGCGCGGGCGCGCTGCGCCGGACGCCGGGAGAAGGCCTTCACCACGGC
>JAPOTD010000079.1:246-24574 GCA_026709365.1 Gammaproteobacteria bacterium | reverse complement strand
GCGGCCGGATGACGCTGTCGCGGGCCTGGTTCCACTGCCGCGAGTGCGGCCACGGCTTCAGCCCCCGCGACCGGGCGCTGGGGCTGGCGGGCGGTTCGCTGTCACCGGCGGCGCGGCGCATGGTCGGCCTCGCCGCCGCCGAGACCAGCTTCGCCCGCGCCGGCTCGATGCTGGGCGAGCTGGCCGGGATCCGGATCGGCGCCAAGCAGGTGGAGCGCCACGCCGAGGCGCTCGGCCGCGACGTCGCGCGCGACGAGCGCGAGGCGGTCGAACCCGGAGCGCCCGCGGCGGACACCCTCCACATGGGGCTCGACGGCACCGGCCTGCCGGTGCGCAGGGGCGAGGCGGAGGGCCGCGCCGGCAAGCGGGCCGACGGCTCCGCCAAGACCCGCGAGGCCAAGCTGGCCGCCGTCTGGTCCGCCGAGCGCCTTGACGCGGACGGCGCCCCACGCCGGGACCCCGGCTCGGCCTCGTTCAACGCGGCCATCGAGAGCATCGCCGGCCGCGACGCCGACCCCGACCCGGCCCCGTTCGCCCAGCGCGCGCTGCGCGAAGTCGAGCGCCGCGGCTTCCAGCAGGCCGAGCGCCGCGTCGCGCTCGGCGACGGCGCCGCCTGGATCTGGAACTTCGCCGACGAGCACCTCCCCGGCGCCGTCCAGATCGTCGACCTCTTCCACGCCAAGGAGCACCTCTTCGACGCCGCAAAGGCCATCTACGGAACAACCTCCGACCTCGCCGACCAGTGGGGCAGGGCAAGGCGCGACGAACTCGACCGCCACGGCCCGGCCCCGTCATCGACGAGCTGCGCCGCCACGCCGGCCACTGCGAAGCGGCCCGCCGCGAGCTGGAGTGCTTCACCGCCAACCGACAGCGGATGGACTACCCCGCCTTCCGAAAACAGGGCCTGTGCGTCACCACCGGCGTCGTCGAGGGCGCCTGCAAGTCCGTCCTCGGCTGCCGACTCAAGCGCGGCGGCATGCACTGGACCGTCAACGGCGCCAACGCCATCATCGCACTCCGCTGCGCCATCGACAGCAACCGCTTCGACGGCTACTGGAAACGGCGGGCCGCACAATCATGATGCCTCGTGTCACAAATCTGACGTACACCCGGCGCTGGATCGGCGCAACTTAGCGAAACCAAGGTGGTCAAGGAGTCACTGTAGGCTCGACTTGTTCGGTTGCCTTTCGCCAGTCGTGCTCCTGCGTTGGACGAGGCGGGCATCCACAGGTCTCAACCTTCAAGCTGCCGGAGATAGCCGTTCGACCTTTATCTCATCGACATGCTGCATCGCCTGCGCAAGGTCATAGGCGGCTTGCACTCTCAGCCAAGGGCCGGCACCGCCCCCGAATGCCTTGTCGAGTCGGATCGCCATTTCGGGCGAAATGCCCGCGTGACAGTTCACGATGTCGGACAGCTGCTTGCGGCTGACACCTAGGCACTTGGCCGCTTCCGTGACGCTCAACCGCAAAGGCTCCAGGCAATCGTGCCGCACCGAAAGCCCTGGATGTGGCGGGTTCTTCATCGGCATGGCGTATTCCTCCTAATGGTAGTCGATCAGGTCCACAGTGACTGGGGGGACGGTTGCCCCAAATGCGCTGCTTTTGCTCAACACAGCACTCTTCAAAGTCCCTCCGATTCAAGTGCGCCCAAAGACGAGGGCAAGATGCCTTCGAGCCGGCTGGGTCTCGAAGCAAGGGCGTCCGACCCTCCTCTGAAGAGCGCTCCGTGACGCCTATCCGCTCCGGGCCGCCTTTCCTGCATCGCGTACCTCGTAGGCGTCGATCACGCCGGCGCCGATGCTGTCGCCCCAGACGTTGACCGTGGTGCGGAAGCGGTCGAGCAGCCAGTCCACGGCCAGGATCAGGGAGATGCCTTCAATGGGCAGGCCGACGGCGTTGAGGACGATGACCATGGTGACCAGTCCGGCCTCCGGGATGCCGGCCGCGCCGATGGCGGCCAGCGTGGCCGTGAGGACGATCACCACCTGATCGCCCAAGCCGAGGGAGATGGCGTAAACCTGAGCGATGAACATGGCGGCGATGGCTTCGTAGAGGGCGGTGCCGTCCATGTTGATGGTGGCGCCCAGCGGCAACACGAAGCTGGAGGAGCGCTTGGAGACCCCATTGCCCTCGGTCGTCCCCTTCATGGAGACGGGCAGCGTGGCGCTCGACGAGGCGGTGGAAAAGGCGTTGAGCAGCGCCGTGCTCATGCCGCCTGCGTAAGCGACGGGATTGCGCCGGGCGAACAGCATCAGCAGCAACGGCAGCACCACCACGCCGTGCAGCGTCAGGCCGAGCAGGACGGTGAGGAAGTACTTGCTCACCGCCATCAGTTCCGGGAGGAAGCCGCTGAAGCCGCCCGCCTCGCCGATGCGCGCCGCCACCAAGCCGAAGATGCCGATCGGCGCGGTGACCATGATCCAGTTCACCAATTGCATCACCGCATCGTTCAGCGCCGAAATCACGGCGATGGCGGGACGGCCCCGCTCGCCGAGCACGGACAGGGCCGCCCCAATCAGCAGGGCGAAGAAGATGAGCGGCAGGATGTCGGTCTCCGCCATCGCCTTGAAGACGTTTTCCGGGATCATCCCTTCCTTGCCGGTGCGCGGGTTGCCGAGGAACACTTCACGGATGGCGCTGCCGATGCCGCGCCCCTCCTTGTCCTTCACCGACGCCGCCATCGGCAGATCGACGGCGATGCCCTGGCCGGCCGGGTTCAAGTTAAGCTGTGCCCGCGCCCCGTCGATCAGCAGCAGCCGTTCGCCCGCTTCGGTGGTGAGGTAGTCTGCGTTGGGGGTGGTGAGCCGCCAATCGGTGACGGTGATGCGGCCCTCCTCGGCAGCGCTGATCATGCCGGTGACGTTCTGGTCGGCCAGGGTGAGGGCGTAGGTGCCGTCGTAGCGCTTGCCCAGTGCGCCCTCGAGCTCGACCGTGCGCAGCCCTTCGCCGTCGAGCCGGTAGCTCATGGCCGGGTGGCGCTCGCCTTCGGAAAGCCCCTCGCCGGGCGCAATGACGTTCACCAGCAGCATCCCGAGGATCACGGCCAAGCCGGTCGTGGTCATGTAGTAGAGCACCGTGCGTCCGCCGATGGGGCCTAAGCTGCGGATGTCGCCCAAGTTGGTGATGCCGACCATGATCGACAGCATCACCAGCGGCACCACGATCATCTTCAGGGCGTTGAGAAACAGCTCGCCGAGAATTTCCGTCTCCGCAGCCAACTCCGGCAGGAATCCGCCGGTCAGCGTGGCGAGTACTATGGCGGCCAGAATGGCGTACAGCAGCCAGTGGCTGGGGCGGCGGCTGGTTTCGCTGGTTTCGCTTGCTTCGCTCATCGCGGATTTCCCCCTTGGGCCGTTGAATTGGGCTGGCTCGACCTCATTCGACTGTAACAGATTTGGCGAGGTTTCTCGGCTGGTCCACGTCGGTGCCCTTCAGCACGGCCACATGGTAGGCGAGCAGTTGCAATGGCGCCGCATAGACAATGGGCGCGAGCATTGGATCGACTTCCGGCAGCGGGATTACGGTCACGCCCGAGCCATCCTTGAACGGCGTGGCGGCGTCGGCAAAAACGTAGAGTTCGCCGCCCCGAGCCCGCACTTCCTGCAGGTTGGAGCGCAGCTTTTGCAGCAGCTCGTTGTTCGGCGCAACCGCCACCACCGGCATGTCCTCATCGACCAGGGCCAAGGGGCCGTGCTTCAACTCCCCGGCCGGATAGCCCTCCGCGTGGATGTAGGACAGCTCCTTGAGCTTCAAGGCGCCCTCCAACGCCACGGGATACATCAAGCCCCGGCCAAGGAAGAGGGCGTGGTGGCGGTGGACGAACCGCTCAGCCAGCGCGGTGATGCGCCCGTCCAGCGCCAGGGCCTGCTCGAGCTTGCCGGGCAGCGCGCGCAAGTTGGCGATCAGCTGCGACTCGAACGCCGCCGCCATGCCGTGGCGGCGCCCGAGCACCGCCGTCAGCAGGGCAAGGTTGGCCAACTGGGCGGTGAACGCCTTGGTGGAGGCCACCCCGACCTCGGTCCCCGCTTGGGTCATCAGGGCCAGATCGGACTCCCGGACGCAGGAGCTGGTCGGCACGTTGCACAGGGTCAGGGTGGCGAAGTAGCCGATGCGCCGGGCGATGCGCAGCGCCGCCAAGGTGTCCGCAGTCTCGCCGGATTGGGAGATGGTGACGAACAGGCTGCCCGGCGCGACCACTACGCTGCGGTAGCGGAACTCGCTGGCGATGTCCACTTGGCAGGGGATGCCGACGTGCTCCTCGATCCAGTAGCGGGCGATGCAGGCCGCGTAGAAGCTGGTGCCGCAGGCCACGATGGTCACGCTTAGCGCTTGATCGAACACCTCGGCGGCGCGAACGCCGAAGGCATGCTCCAGCGCCCGCTCCCGGCCGATGCGCCCCTCCAAGGTGTTGCGCAGCACGTTGGGCTGTTCGAATATCTCCTTCTGCATGTGGTGGCGGTAGTCGCCCTTGCTGGTGTCGTCTGCGGCGACCTCCACCTTGATGGTCGAGCGAATCACCGACTCATCCTCAAGATTCCACACGGAAATTTCAGCGGCGGTGACTTCGACGAGATCGCCCTCTTCCAGGATGATGAAGCGGTCGGTGACCGCCCGCAGCGCCTGCACGTCGGAGGCAACGTAGTTCTCGCCGATGCCCTTGCCCGCCACCAACGGGCTGCCCACCCGGGTCGCCACGATGCGGTCGGGGTCGCCGCTTGCCATGATCGCCAGCGCATAGGAGCCTTCCAACCGACCCACCGCCGAGCGCACCGCCGCAACCAAGGAGTGCCCGTCGGCGTAGTGGAGGTCGATGAGGTGGGCAATGGCCTCGGAATCCGTCTGCGAAGCGAAGACGTAGCCCGCTGCCATCAGTTCGGCTCGCAAGGCGTCGGCGTTTTCGATGATGCCGTTGTGGGCGATGCAGATTCGTCCGTTCGATTGATGGGGGTGGGCATTCACTTCATGGGGCCGCCCGTGCGTGGCCCAGCGGGTGTGGGCGATGCCGGTGCGGCCGGCCAGCGGGGCCTTGTCCAAGTCATCGACCAGGTCCCGCACCTTGCCGGCACGTCGGCGCACTTCGACCGTGCCGCTGTCCTCCGCCACGACCCCAACGCCCGCGGAGTCGTAGCCCCGGTACTCAAGCCGCTGCAAGCCTTCCAGCAGAATGGGAACGACGTTGCGGTCCGCGACCGCGCCAACTATCCCGCACATGGTTGGACTGGATCCCTCACAAGCTTCAATTCCAACGACTCTGGATTCCCAGCCTTCAGGGCTTTTGAGGCGTCAAGGGGATCATGGTTGCGGGACAGCCAGCAAAACCTCATGTCAGGCGTCCTTGCCATTGCGTCAAGGCGCGCCCGGGAAGCGGGCGCGTTGGAGTTTCGCCACGCGAAACTCCGCTACCGTTGCGTGGGCCAGACTCCGAAGTGTTTCTGAGCCCGCACAGAGCCCGCGAGGCAACGAGGTGGCCCGCTTGATTCGGTTCAGGCACGTCACCGCAAACCACAACGAAACCAAAGCCTTCGTGGCGCACAAGGCGGCCCATGGCGCGGACCGCGTCAATGCGGGCACCATCGAAACGGGCTTGGGCCTCGTCGGCTAGGAAGTGCCGCGTAATTCCAGGCTGCCAGTCCGCTGTGTGTAGGAACTTAACCATGAGCGATTGCCGACGGGGATTGTACTTGACTGAACCAAAGCCGAGGCAGCTTTACGAGCAGAGGTTCGAACCGAAGTCGGGAAAGCGGTACGGGGTGGAGACGCCAAGCCACCTGACGATTTGGTGCACATGGCCAAAATTGGCGGTGGCCAAGGCAAATACTTAGGGATCGCATTGGAAACCAGTCTGCCATATTGCACGGTATGGGTAATATGGTTTCCGTGAAGACCACACTGAACATCCACGATGAGTTGCTGGCGCGCGCCAAGCGCCACGCCAAGGCGACGGGCAAGCCCTTACGTGCTTTAGTGGAGGATGGGATTCGACTTGCGCTATCGGCTTCCTCGTTCGCCCAATCGCAATACCAACTGCCCGACCTGCGGTTCGGCGACGCCGACGCACCTGATCCGCTTGCGGGCTATGCTTGGCCGGAACTGCGCGATTTGATTTACGAGGACCGCGACGCCTGATGGTTGCAGTGGATGCCAACCTGCTAGTTTACGCCCATCGCCGCGATTTCTCGTTCGGTGAAGCTGCATTCGCGTTCATGGTTGAACTTGCCGAAAGGAATCAACCTTGGGCGATACCTTGGCCGTGCTGCTATGAATTCCTTAGCGTGACCACAAACCGGCGCATCTGGAAGGACAAGGTCACGCCCCAAGACCATGCTTGGCGCCAACTCCACGCGTGGGCTGCTTCACCGTCAAGTCAACTGATTGGGGAAGCGAAGGACTTTCTCCCTGTCTTGAGCCGCTTTGTTCAGCGCCCGCATGTAGTCGGCGGTATCGTTCACGACGTGCGCATCGCTGCCATTTGCGTCACTCACGGAGTCCAGACCCTATTCACCAGAGATCGAGATTTCTCAATGTTTCCGGAGCTGCCGACTAAAGATCCGTTGGAAGCACGCCAAGGGCTGAACTAGCCGCGGAGCAAGGGCAATGGGTACGCCCGCAGCGCTCTGTCCTATCGGCCTCGTTGCCTGGAAGCGTTGTCACCTGCTCCCCAGTTTCGCGAGGGTCGTATTGGTGGCGAAACGGATCGAAGTGTGTGGCAAGCAAGCAGGAGGTAGGTGCGCAAGGTCGCCATAGCCGTGCGATCCTCAGTTCCGGCAGCGGCCCAGCACGACCGGCTCTAACGCGACTTGCGCCCCGGTCGCGTCCAGCCGTCGATGTTCCGCTGCCGGCCGCGGCCCACGGCGAGTTCTTCTTTCCCCACCGCTCTCGTGATGGTGGAGCCGGCGGCGATGAATGCGCCGGTCTCGATGGTCAGGGGCGCGACCAAGGTGGCGTTGGTGCCGATGAACACGTCATCGCCGATCTCGGTGCGGTGCTTGTCGGCGCCGTCGTAGTTGCAAGTGACGGCGCCGGCGCCGATGTTGCTGTCCGCACCGATGTCGGCGTCGCCCAGATAGGCGAGATGGCTGGCCTTCACGCCCGCGCCCAAGCGGGCATTCTTGGTTTCGACGAAATTGCCCACCTTGGCCGCCTCCCCCAGTGACGTGCCGGGCCGCAGCCGGGCAAACGGCCCGATGCGGCAGCGGGCCCCGATGCGGGCGCCTTCGATGATGGTGTAGGCCTCGATGTGCGCATCATCGCCGATTTCCGCATCCTCGATCACCACGCCCGGGCCGAGATGCACCCGCTCGCCGAGCGTCACGCATCCCTTCAGCATCGCGTTGGCGTCGATGAAGCTGTCTTGGCCGGCCGTCACGTCGCCGCGAACATCCAAGCGGGCAGGGTCCGCCAAGGTCACCCCGGCAGCCAGGAGCCGCTGCGCCTCCCGCTGCTGGAGGATACGCTCAGCCTTGGCGAGCTGGGCACGGTCATTGATGCCGAGAATCTCGTCGGCATCCTGGGCGCGGATGCCTTCAACTGGGGTGTCTTCAGCGATCGCCAGCGCCACCAGATCGGTTAGGTAGTACTCGCCTTGGGCGTTGTCGGGCGTCACTTGCCCGAGCAGCCTGCGCAGCACGGCGGCGGGCAGTGCCATCAGTCCGGCATTGACCTCGCGGATGGTCCGCTCCCGTTCGTCGGCATCCTTGAACTCAACGATGCGCACAATGCGCCCGTCGCCGCCCCGCACGATGCGTCCCAATGCCGCCGGATCATCAAGCTCCGCGGTGACCAGAGCCAACGCGCCCTCGCGGGCGGCATCCACGCAGGCTTGCAGGGTGGCTTGGCCAACCAAGGGAACGTCCGCGCACAGCACCAGCGCCACCGCGGCATCATCAATCAAGGGCAGCGCTTGGGCCACCGCGTGGCCGGTGCCCAGCCGCTCGCGTTGCACGACCCATCGAACAGCGCCTTGGGTGCTCGCTTTAACCTCCTCTGCGCCGTGGCCGATGACCGCCAGCAAGTCGTCGGGCCCCAGTTGTTGTGCCGTCCAAACGACGTGATCAAGCAGCGTTCGGCCGCCAATGCGATGCAGCGCCTTGGGCAGCGCGGAGGCCATGCGCTTGCCCTCCCCGGCGGCGAGGACGATGACGGTGAGCGGAGAGTGCGTGGCCATGGGAACGATGGTGGGCCGCAGCAGCGTTTTGGCAGGGCCGTCATTATAGGCAGGAACGCAACGGCAGGCTTGGGGTCTATAATCCCGCCAACCAAGCGAATGTCGTCGAAACCCCATGCTCTGGGCCGACTCCAATCCCGCCCATGCCGCCCCCGCAGCCAGCGGTGAAAACAAGCTGCGGCCGCAAGACCGCGCCGTGCACAGTTGGTATCGATTCGTCCTGTCCTTCCCCCCGCACCTGGTGCAGAACTACTTGAGTCGATTTGCCGTCAAAGCGGACGATACTGTGCTCGATCCGTTCTGTGGCACCGGCACCACTTTGGTTGAGTGCAAGAAGCAGGGGGTGGGCAGCGTTGGGCTTGAGTCCAACCCCATTGCTCACTTTGCAAGCGCCGTGAAGGTTGACTGGTTGACCTGCGGCGAGACGCTGGTTTCCGAAGCGGAGCAAGTCGCCCAGGCGGCAACAAAACAGATTCTGAGCGAGCGATTGGGACGTGAAGAGAATGCGCGGCTGCTCGAGGTTGACGGGATGCCCTCGCTCTTTAGTGAAGGTGCTGTTGGCAATGGCGCAGACGCTGGTCTGCGGTGTCTCGAACCGGAGCAAATGAAGCTGCTGCCCAAGGATTCCATCAGCCCTCTGCCGCTGCACAAGACCTTGACGCTGCTTGAGGCCATCGATGGATGCGGCCCGCCGCCGTTGCGCAAGTATGGACGATTGGCGCTCGCCAACTCCTTGGTGCAGCGCATCGGCAACCTGAAATTCGGGCCGGAAGTGGGCGTTGGCCGGATTCGGGGGGACGCCCCGGTCGTTGAGGCTTGGCTGGCGGGCATGAAGACGATTGCCCGCGACCTCGCGCAGTTCAGGCACCGCAGCGCCGTCGCATCCCAAGTTGTCAAATCGGATGCCCGCCAAGCCCACCAAGCCTTGGCGCCAAGGTCCATCGACGCCGTCATTACCTCGCCACCCTATCCCAACGAGAAAGACTACACCCGCGCAACGCGCTTGGAGTCCGTTGTTCTCGGACTGGTGCGCAGCCGGGCGGAATTGCGTCAACTCAAGCAAGGCTTGGTCCGCTCGAACACCCGCGGCGTCTATGTGGCGGACACCGACGATCAAGCCATCGCCGGAAACCAAGCGATTGACCGCATTGCCGAAGCCATTGAGCAACGGCGCATCGATTTGGGAAAAACGTCGGGATTTGAGCGCCAGTACGCCCGTGTGACCCGCCTTTACTTCGGCGGCATGGCGCAGCACTTCGCCTCGTTGCGCGAGGCGCTCAAGTCTGGCGCGAAGCTCGCCTACGTGGTCGGCGACCAAGCGTCCTACCTGCGCGTGATGATTCGGACCGGCCAACTTCTTGCCGAGATCGCCGAATCGCTCGGCTACGCAATTCTGGGCATCGACCTGTTCCGCACCCGGCCATCGACCGTCACGGGAGAGCAGCTGAGGGAGGAGGTGATCGTGATGGAGTGGCCCGGAAAATGAGTGGGAAGACCGCAACACCAGCCGGGGCGTCGAAGTCCAATCTTTACAAGATACTGATCGAGAAGATATTTTTTGATCGCTACGCCAGTGGTGCGACAGAAGTTCCCTTCGAGCGAAGCGATATCGAAGATACGGCAAGAGCTATGGGCGTCGCCTTGCCGAAGAACATCGGCGACTTGGTCTATTCGTTTCGCTACAGAAGACCGATGCCCGAATCGATTTTGGCAACTCAAACAGGGGCGCGCGAGTGGGTGATCGAGGGAACAGGCCGTGCGAAGTACGTTTCCGCTTGGCACAGGTCAGCCGCATCGTGCCAAACCCCGATCTGGTGACCATCAAGCTACCCGATGCCACTCCCGAAATCGTTTCGGCGTATTCCCTGTCGGATGAGCAGGCGTTGCTTGCCAAAGTTCGATACAACCGCCTGATTGATGTGTTCCTAGGCGTTGCCGCGTACTCGCTTCAGAACCACCTTCGTACCACGGTTTCCCAAGTCGGTCAGATCGAAATCGACGAAATCTATGTGGGCGTCGATCGTCAAGGACGGCAATACGTGATGCCGGTTCAAGCCAAGGGCGGGTCCGACCGCTTGTCGATCGTTCAGACCAAGCAGGACATTCAGTGCTGCGCGGAACGATTCCCGCGCCTCGTTTGCCGACCCATCTCGACTCAGTTCATGAGCGGCGATCTCATTGCATTGTTCGAGCTTACCATCGAGGAGGACGAAGTGAGGGTTGTCGAGGAAAGGCACTACCGTCTCGTTCCATCCGAGCACATTTCCGCAGAGGAGTTCGCTACCTAAGTCAAACTGAGCCACTACCCGACAGGCGCGTTACGTTCATGCACACGATTAAGTACTTTGTCGCGCACACCAAAGGGAGCATCCGTGATGCAGTTCGTCAGTGCAGGGGAACTGCGAAACCGCTCCGCTGCCATTTGGAAAACGCTCTCCGAGAAGAAGGACTTGGTCGCAACGTCGAACGGCAAACCCATTGCCTTGCTGTCGGCGACCTCGGACGAGACGCTTGAGGAGCCCCTCGGCGCCATTCGACGGGCTCGGGCGCAGAGCGCTGTGGCGGCGACGCAGCAGGCTTTGCTTAGGGCGGGCACCGATCGACTGTGCATGGAGGAGATTAACGCTGAAGTCCGGGCCGCACGGCGGGAACGCGGGAAGTGAGGGTCGTTGTGGACCTTGCGGGAATCACGGCGGACTCGCGCCCGAAATAGATCCGCTGGCCGGGCGGCGGGTTCCCGGACTTGCTGGTTGCCGCCACGGCAAGGCACCCTCAGAATTGCCCTTGCCACCCCTTGGTGACTGGCCCGGCTCAGGGCCGGTACTTGATCCGCTCGCCTTCGATGGCAATGTAGTTCAGCTTCCGCAGGCCGTTGACGAGCGCGTCTAGCTGCTCCTCGGTGAGGCTCTTTCCAAACAGGTTGTTGATGGTGGTGCGAACCGTTCGCACCTTGCGCGGGCGCGATTTGCCCTGCATGTCGAAGTTCCTGACCACCTTATGGAGTTGGTCGTCAAACGATTCAGCCTCGTCGGCCCGCAGCCACGGAATCTCGAACAGGCCCTTGCGCCGCTCGACTTGGATGCCGCTCTCCTGGATGTGCCTGATGAGCGGGTCGAAGCCGGTGTCCTTGGAGATCACATGGAAGTGGTCATCCGCGCCCGGCTTCGCCAGCTTGCCGAGGTAGTAGGCAATGTGGAAGTCAAGCGCGTTCTTGCCGCTGCCCGTGACTTCAATGTAGTGCGCATCGCTGCCGAAGGATTGCATCTCGAACACCAAGTCCCTCGGCAGGCGCTGCTGGTTCGCGCCGACGAACACGATGATCCGGAAGGCGTGATCCTGCGAATCGCCCTTCAGCGCCGCCAAGTTCTTCGGCTGAACGTTCTCGTAGTCGATCAGCACATGGTGGGTGGCCATCGCCTGCTCCAACAGCGTGACATGCGCCGATTGTAGAACGAAGAACGGAAAGTTCCACCGGCGCTTGTTCCCGATTGCAGCCAGCCTGGGTCGGCAGGCTGGCTGGTGGAGGGCTTCAAAAACCTATCGGAACCCGAACCACGCAACCGATGCGGAGTTTCCGCCGGTGAAACCGCAACGAATCGAAGGTCCGGCGCGACCTTCAGGTCGCGCGCGCTTCAAGACTGCTCTCCCCTGCCGTATCCTCCGGTTCGAGTGAATAGTGGACGGAACCTGCCATGGAATACTTTCCCAACCTCCCCGTTAGGGACTTCGACCAACCCGGGGCATGGGCGAAGGCGAAGGAGGCCCAAGGCTGGCATGGCATCTGCGCCAGCGACCACCTTTTTCTGGGCGACCACCGATACCCGCATGTCTTCGTGACGGCCATGGCCATGGTCGGCGCGACCGAGCGCATCAAGGTGACCACGTCGTTCGCCAACAACCTGTTCCGCTCGCCCGTCGAGTTCGCGCAGGCGGCGCTGGCTTTGCAGACGTTTTCGGGCGGGCGCTTCGAGGCCGGGCTGGGGGCCGGTTGGGCGGCGGCCGAGATGCAGTCGATGGGGATGGCCTACCCCGACGGCCCGACGCGGGTGAGCCGGTACGTCGAGGCGCTGCAAATCGCGGCTGCCTTGATCCGCACCGGGCAGTGCCGATTCTCGGGCGAACACTACCGAATCGATATTTCCGGCGAATCCGCCATCGGCCCCATGTCGGCCACTCCGCCGCCGCTGATTGCAGCGGCCGGCGGACCGCGAGCGCTCCGCGAAACCACCCCGCTGGTGGATCGGGTGGAGATCAAGGCCAGCGCCCGGGGCACCCGCGGCGGTGCGCTCGACCTGGCCACAGTGGCCACGGTCACGGAGGATGAGGTCAAGCGCAACGTCGAGCGCGTCAAGGCCATCGATGCGGCCAAGCCCTTGGGCATCTTCCTGCTGGTGGCCGTCGGGGAAGCTCCGGAGGTCATGGCCCTGAAGGGCCTGTTCGGAAACGGTTACTTGGGCCAGTTCGTCGGCCACCCGGACGACGTGGCGCGTTCGCTCGAGAACTTGGCCGTCTTGGGGATCGACCGCGTTCAGCTCACGGAACTTGCTCCGGGCTCCCACGATGCGGTGGCCGAAAGGCTTTTGAGGTAGGCCCGGCTGTAGCACAAAGACATTCCCGACGCTGCGATGCGGCTGCCAGCGGTGCTCTCCTAAAGGCTTTCCGCCGCTGCCCTCAGTCGTGCGCAGCAGGCGCGAGCCTCAAGGCTTGGGCCAGCGCCCAGTCGTGCTCGATCCACAGCGCAGCGCCCGTCTCCTCAATCAATCGCTCGACCTTGGCCATGGATGCCAAGGTCTGATCCGCATTGGTATTGAACGTTGGAACGGCCCGCAGCCTGCGTGTTGCCCGGAAGTGGTAGAGGTCGCCTGACAGCAGAACGGGGCCCGCGTTCCTGAGATGGACCAGCAGCACTTGGTGACCCGGCGTATGGCCTGGGGCGCTGATGATCATCACGGTGCCGTCGCCGAAGACGTCATGGTCGCCGGTGAGGAGTTGCCTCGAATTTCCGGCAAGGCCGCCGTACTGTTGGATGTCATAGACGCCGCCATAGTCTCCGGGGCGCAGGAAGGCCGCTTCGTACTCGGCGGCTTGGATCAGCAACCTGGCCTTGGGGAACTGCGTTGCGGCGCCCACGTGGTCGAAGTGCATGTGCGACAGCGCCATGAATTCCACGTCGTCAGGACTTAGCCCCATGTCATCCATCTGATCAACTAGGGATCGCGCGTAGGTCATGGTGAACGCGCCCGCATTCACCGCGCCTTGCCCTACTATCGCCGGGTCAAGCCCCGCGTCCCAAAGGAGGTCGCCGCGGGGGTGCCGGATCAGGTAGCAGGGCACGAACATGCGGCGCACGTCCGTATCGGCGTTGCCGAGACCAAATGCCGATACGTCGGGAAACGACAGCTCGCCGCAATCGAACACGTGGAGCCGGACCAGCGGGCTGTCCGCAACGCCATCAGCGGAGACGACAACCCATGGCGCCGCGCACGACGCACATATGCATGAAAGGCACGCCAGCGCGATTCCTCGACATTTCATGACATCCCCAAAAAAACGCTTCCATT
This sequence comes from Gammaproteobacteria bacterium, assembly GCA_026709365.1. Lineage (GTDB taxonomy): Bacteria > Pseudomonadota > Gammaproteobacteria > Pseudomonadales > Azotimanducaceae > Azophilus. The sequence continues at coordinate 10,847 of JAPOTD010000079.1, read as the reverse complement.
GCCGAGGATAGGAAAAAGTCGAGAGCGGTGCACGGCTTTGGCGGGCTTCGCGGTCATCCGGCTGCTGGATCCGGAAGGCGGCGCCAAGTAAGAGCTTGATGACCTCTACACCTATCGGTGTGCTGAACCACAAATAGGCGTGATTGTTCCTAACGGTTTGTCGCGTCGGGGCGAGTCAAGGGCTTCGGCATCACTATGAACTCCCAAGGCGAGGCTTCGGCCTCATTGCCTAGCACCACTTCGATGAGCGTTGGCTGGTCCCGCCCCAAGGCGCGTTCCGGCAAGGGACGCAGAGATTGGGGCTGGCGGTGCGGTGAGTCGGCTACTTCATGGCGTCAACAGTGAGTTGGCCGTTGGTGATGGCTGACCGGAATGCCTCACTCACCTGACCAAAGCGTCGAGACGGGGGCGGCGACCAACCGCTCGCCAAACGGCACGGTTCGGCTGTGGTCATACAGCACCAGGCCTAGGACGAAGCGGTCGCCGCAGGCGGATGCTAGGCGTCGCATGCCGGAAAAGTCGCCGTTGGAAACCGTTGCCGACGCCTTCGCCTCGACACCGACAATCCGCCCGTCGTCATCCTCAATGACAATATCGACCTCATCGTCACCGACCGCCGGGGTGGTGGCCTGCGGCCATTTGCCAGCGAAAGCGTGCGCCAAGAACGACGAAGGTGTGTCTCGCAGCTCTGCCTGCGCCAAGGGAAGCAGCCGGATGATGCTCATGCGGCCAGCGAGGGAGTCCGCTACACGAGGGAGCGTCATCAGGTTTGCGGAGCCTGTGAGCAGGAATCGCCCCGGACGGGGATCCTCATCGACCGCAGCCTTGATGGCGAGGATGAGGTCCGGAGCGCACTGGACTTCGTCGATCACGGCTCGGTCGAAGCCGCGCACGAAACCGACTGGATCCGCAGTTGCCGCCCGCAGCGCCGTCGCCTCGTCAAGGGTCACGAAGGGCCTGTTGGCGTCCGCGACCTGCTGCGCCAAGGTGGTTTTTCCCGATTGCCGGGGGCCGCAGATCATAACGGCCCTCGTGTCCGCAAGCGCCTCCTGGATCCGTCGCTCTACGAAACGTGGGTACATGGGGAGGTTTCCGGATGTCGGCCGATTGAAAGGATATGTCCGACCAATTGACAGTCAACATCCGACCGATTGAAAGTCAGCGCCCGGCCGATTGAAAGGCTTGGATCACAACCAGCCAACCGAAGACTCAACGAACAAATCTGCCGCCACTGAGTCAGTGTCCCTTGGCGCAACTGGCGGCTTGTCCCAGCGTCGTGCATGAACCCCATAACGCTTCAACGGCGCCTGACATGAAACGGCTGGAGCCAATCATGCGGTTAACGGGCTGTTCCGGTGCCACTAGCGGTTTGTCGCACCGGGGTGAGTTAAGGGCTTCGGCATCATGATGAACTCCCAAGGCGAGGCTTCGGCTTCATTGCCTAGCACCACTTCGATGAGCGTTGGTTGATCCCGTCCCAACGCGCGTTCCAATAGGGGACGCAGAGCATGGGGGCTGCTGGTGCGGTGGGCCTCGACGCCGAAGCTCTCGGCCAAGCGCACGAAGTCCGGGTTGCGCAGGTCCGCGCCGGCCAAGCGGCCGTCAAAAAGCCGCTGCTGGTCGCGGCGCACGTTGACGTAGGCGCCGTTGTTGAACACCAAGGTCACCAGTCCGATCCGGTGGGCTGCGGCCGTCGCCAACTCCTGCAAGCCGAAGAGAAAGCCGCCGTCGCCGGTCACGGAGACCACCGCCCGGTCGGGATTGGCCACCTTGACGCCCAACGCGGTGGGGAAGCCAAAGCCGAGAGTCCCCTGAAAGCCCTCGGTGACATAGGTTCTCGGTGCGAGAACCGGCCATGCGAAATAGCTCGCAAAGCCCATCTGCGAGAGTTCCGGCACGAAGAAGCCGTCACGGGGCAAGACCTCGCGGATGGTGCGCAGGTAGTCCACTTGGGGCTGAACCCGCTCCACTGCCGCATCGGCGCGGGCCTTGGCGGAACGAATCTCGTCGAGCCGGCTTGGATTCGGCGAAGCCAAGGCCTCAAGTTCGCGCAGCAGTGCTTGGCAGGCTTCGGCGGAATCCGCAACGATTCCGATGTCCGGGCGCAGCCGCTCCATTTCCTGGGCGTCGATGTCGATGCGGATGATCGTGGGGGCACCGGCGGGCTTTTGCTCGTAGCGGTTCATGTCGCGCCAGCGCATGGTGGCCATCTCCAGGCGGCTGCCGATGCCGATGAGCACGTCCACATCGTCGTAAAGTTCCCTGGCGGCCACTGACCTTACGCCAAGCGCATGGTCTTCCGGAACGATGCCGCGGCCGCTGCGGAACGCGGTGACCGGCGCGCTCAGCAGTTCCGCCAAGGCCTGCACCTCATCGGCCGCATGCTGCGCCCCGGCGCCGCACATGATCATCGGCTTGCTGGCGGCGGCGATGGTGCGGGCGGCGGCTTGGATGGCGTCAGTGTCGAGTTGGGGATTGGTCATAGCTGGATGGCGATGGTCGAAACTGACCTCTCCGTGTTCGGTCATGGTGTCCCAGCACATTTCCGCAGTGACCGGCCCAGGACGACCGCTCAGCGCGGTTTGGAAGGCGCGGTTGATCACGGCCGGCGCATCGCCCGGCTGGCCGATGTGCAGGGCATCCTTGATGAAGGTCCGCAAGGTGGCGGGCTGGTCAGGCAACTCATGCAGGTGGCCCCGGCCCTTGCCGAGGTATTGCGAAGGCACTTGGCCGGTCAGGCCGACCACTGGCGCGCAGCCGCCCATGGCCGTCAGCAGCGCGGTGGCCGTGTTCAAAATGCCCGGTCCCGGAACGACCGCAAAAGCCGCTGGCCGACCGGTGGACTTGGCGGCGCCGTAGGCCATGTAGGCAGCCGCTTGCTCGTGGCGGGGAAAGACCAGCTTTGCGCCAAGGCGTTTGAAGGCATCAAAAAGCGGGTAGATCTGGGCGCCGGGGAGGCCGAAGACAGTATCTATGCCGTTGGCGAGCGCGGCTCGTGCCATGGCTTCGCCGCCTGTCATCCGGGCCATCAGTCAACTCCACTGAAAGAAATAAGCTGAACTATCGCCTGAGAAACCGATACTCCTGACAGGCTTCGGCTAAAGATGGCGGTGCGGGCTTCCTCAACTCTTGGCGATCATGACACATCCGGTGCAGAGCATCAGCAAAAGGGCGGCAGTCCCTGTTGCGCTTCAATCAATGCAGTCGGTCTGTGAATCCTCGCAGAGAGGAACGACCTGTATGCTCACTCCCAGCCCCGAGCGATGGTCTCTGACAACGCCGAGTTGCGCAGCAACTCGCACGTTGACAGCGCAGCGCCGTAGGCGCTGCGCTGTCAACGCCTGCGCTTGCGCAGCTCCTCCAACGTGCGCTGCTGGGCCATGGCTTCCGCCAACTGGGCGGCGGCCAGGGAGAAATCGAAATCGGCGGCTTGCTCGGATAGGGCGCGTTCGGCGGCTTCCCGGGCTTCTGAGGCAGCGGCTTCGTCGATGTCCTCGGCGCGGGAGGCGGTGTCCGCCAGAATGGTGACGATGCCGGGCTGCACTTCGATGAAGCCCCCGGAGGCATAGAACACCTCCTCGTCGCCGTTCTCGAGGCGCAGTTGCACGGTGCCGGGGCGAATGCCGGTCAAGAGCGGCGCGTGGCCCGGCATGATGCCCAGCTCGCCGATGGTGCCGCGCAGGCTGACCATGGCCACGGGGCCGGAGAAGATCGCCTGCTCGGCGCTGACGATGTCGCACTGCATGGTGGCCATGGCGCCGCTCCTAGAGGGTCTCCGCCTTGGCGATGGCGTCCTCGATGCTGCCCACCATGTAGAAGGCGTTTTCCGGCAGGTGGTCGTACTCGCCTTCCAGGATGCCCTTGAAGCTGCGCACCGTGTCCTCCCGGCGCACGAACTTGCCGTCCTGGCCGGTGAACTGGGAGGCGACGAACATGGGCTGGGAGAAGAACTGCTGCATCTTGCGCGCCCGGAAAACGAGCTGCTTGTCCTCTTCGGAGAGCTCGTCCATGCCAAGGATGGCGATGATGTCGCGCAGCTCCTGGTAGCGCTGCAGGGTCTGCTGAACCCCTTGGGCCACGTCGTAGTGCTCTTGGCCGACCACGTTGGGGTCGAGTTGCCGGCTGGTGGAGTCCAGCGGGTCCACCGCCGGGTAGATGCCGAGGTCGGTGATGGCGCGGGACAGGGTGACCGTGGAGTCCAAGTGCGCGAAGGTGGTCGCGGGCGAGGGGTCCGTCAAGTCGTCGGCGGGCACATAGACCGCCTGCACCGAAGTGATGGAGCCGGTTTTGGTGGTGGTGATGCGTTCCTGGAGAACGCCCATCTCCTCGGCGAGGTTGGGCTGGTAGCCCACCGCCGAAGGCATCCGTCCGAGCAGCGCGGAGACCTCGGTGCCCGCCAAGGTGTAGCGGTAGATGTTGTCGATGAACAACAGCACGTCGCGGCCCTCGTCGCGGAACTGCTCCGCCAGCGTCAGGCCGGTGAGGCCCACCCGCAGACGGTTGCCGGGCGGTTCGTTCATTTGGCCGAAGACCAGAGAGATCTTGTCGAGCACCCCGGCCTCCTCCATCTCGTAGTAGAAGTCGTTGCCTTCGCGGGTGCGTTCGCCGACGCCGGCGAACACGGAAAGCCCGGAGTGCTCGATGGCGATGTTGCGGATCAACTCCAGCATGGTGACCGTCTTGCCGACGCCGGCGCCGCCGAACAGGCCCACCTTGCCGCCCTTGGCGAACGGGCAGATCAGGTCGATCACCTTGACGCCGGTCTCAAGCAACTCGTTGCCGCCGATCTGATCCTCGTAGGTGGGTGCCTTGCGGTGGATCGGCATCTTTTGCGCGGCATTCACCGGGCCCTTCTCATCAATGGGGTTGCCGAGCACGTCCATGATGCGGCCCAAGGTCTCCTCGCCCACCGGCACGGCGATCGGCTGTCCGGTGTTGACCACTTCCAGCCCTCGGGAGAGGCCGTCGCTCACGCCCATGGCGATGGTGCGCACCACGCCGTCGCCCAACTGCTGCTGCACCTCCAAGGTGGTGCCGCTTTGGGTCACCGTCAGTGCGTCATAGACCTTGGGAACATCCTCGCGATTGAACTCGACGTCAATCACCGCTCCAATGATCTGTACGATTCGGCCACTCGACATGCTCTTAGCCCCTTGCCTGATTCAATGGTGTTTTCTGTGTTTCCTGATCGATGCCGCTACACCGCAGCGGCGCCGCCCACGATTTCCGCAATTTCCTGGGTGATCGCCGCTTGACGGGCATTGTTGTAGATGAGCGTCAACTCGCCGATCAGCTTCTCCGCGTTCTCGGTGGCGTTCTTCATGGCGATCATCTTCGCCGCCTGCTCGCAAGCGCTGTTCTCCACGACCGCCTGATAGACTTGGGACTCGACGTAGCGGATCACCAAGCCCTCGATCAGCTGCCGGGCATCGGGTTCGTAGATGTAGTCCCAGCGGCGCTGCAGCCCTTCATCGGCTTCCGGATCCAAGGGCAGGAGTTGGCGCACCGTCGGCGCTTGGGTCATGGTGTTGACGAAGTCGTTGCTGGCGATGAACAGCTTGTCAATCCGGCCGTCCTCGAAGGCGTCAAACATCACCTTGACGCCGCCGATCAGGTCGGCCAGCGCGGGCGTCTCGCCCACTTGGTTGACCGCCGCCAGCACGTTGCCGCCCACCGACTTGAAGAACGCCGCCGCCTTGTTGCCGATCAGGCCGAGATCGCTCTCGACGCCTTTGGCATGCCAGCCGGCCACGTCCTTGACCAACTCGCGGAACAGGTTGACGTTCAGCCCGCCGCACAGCCCCTTGTCGGTGGAGACCACGAGATAGCCCACGCGCCGCACCTCCCGCTCGGCCATGTAAACGTGGCGGTATTCCGGATTGGCGTTGGCGAGGTGGCCGATCATCTGGCGTATCTTCTCGGCGTAGGGCTTGCCTTGGCGCATGTTCTCCTGGGTGCGGCGCATCTTGCTGGCCGCCACCATCTGCATGGCGGAGGTGATCTTCTGCGTGTTCTCCACGCTGCCGATCTTCTTGCGAATTTCCTTGCCGACCGCCATCGTTGTGCTCTGCTTTGCTTAAGGTCTGCCCGGACCTACCAGGTTTGGGTGTTCTTGAACTGCTCGATGGCGTCGCGCATGTGCTGCTCCACCTCGTCGTTGTAGGCGCCGGTCTCGTTGATGTTGGCCATCCAGTCGCCGTGCTCAGCGTTCATGTGGCCGAGCAGCGCCTGCTCGAAGTCCAGCACCTTGTCAACGGCCACGTCCTCCAGATAGCCCTCGTTGGCGGCGAACAGCACCACGCCCATGTCCGCCACCGTCATTGGCGCGTACTGCTTCTGCTTCATCAGCTCAGTGACCCGCTGGCCGTGCTCAAGCTGGCGGCGGGTGGCGTCGTCGAGGTCGGAGGCGAACTGGGAGAAGGCCGCCAGCTCCCGGTATTGGGCCAGCGCGAGCTTGATGCCGCCGGCAATCTTCTTCATGAAGGGCACTTGGGCCGCGCCGCCCACCCGGGAAACCGAGATGCCCGGGCTCATGGCGGGGCGCAGGCCGGCGTTGAAGTTATCGGTCTCCAGGAAGATCTGGCCGTCGGTGATGGAAATGACGTTGGTGGGCACGAAGGCGGACACGTCGCCGGCTTGGGTCTCGATGATCGGCAGGGCGGTCAGCGAGCCGGTCTGGCCCTTGACGCGGCCTTCGGTGACGCGCTCCACGTAATCGGCGTTGACCCGGGAGGCTCGCTCAAGCAGCCGCGAGTGCAGGTAGAACACGTCGCCCGGATAGGCTTCGCGGCCCGGTGGCCGGCGCAGCAGCAGGGAAATCTGCCGATACGCCCAAGCCTGCTTGGTCAGGTCGTCGTAGATGATGAGCGCATCCTCTCCCTCATCGCGGAAGAACTCCCCCATGGAGCAGCCGGAGTAGGGCGCGATGAACTGCATGGGCGCCGGGTCCGAGGCGCTGGCGGCGACCACGATGGTGTTGTCCATCACCCCGTAGTCCTCAAAGGTGCGCACGATGTTGGCGATGGTGGACATCTTCTGGCCAATGGCCACGTAAACGCACTTAATGCCACTGTTCCTCTGGTTGATGATGGCGTCCACGGCGATCGCGGTCTTGCCGATCTGCCGGTCGCCGATGATGAGTTCGCGCTGGCCGCGGCCGATGGGCACCATGGCGTCGATGCACTTCAGGCCAATCTGCACCGGCTGGTCCACCGATTGGCGGGCGATGACGCCGGGCGCCACCTTTTCGATGGGGGCCGTCCGCGGCGCGTTGATCGGCCCCTTGCCGTCGATGGGCGCGCCCAGGGAGTCCACCACCCGGCCGAGCAGCTCGCGGCCCACGGGCACTTCAAGGATGCGGCCGGTGCAGCGGGCGGTCATGCCTTCCGACAGGTTCAGGTAGTTGCCGAGGATGACGGCGCCGACCGAGTCCCGCTCCAGGTTCAGGGCCATGCCGTAGAGGCCGCCGGGAAACTCGATCATCTCGCCGTACTGCGCGTCGGCCAGCCCGTGAATGCGGACGATGCCGTCCGACACGCCGACGATCACGCCTTCGTTCTGCGCTTGGGCATGCACGTCGAGGCTCTCGATGCGCTGGCGGATGATGTCGCTGATTTCCGAGGGATTAAGTGGCTGCATTGGGTGTCCCTTAGCTCTTCCTATTGCCTGATCAGGCTGATTTCAAAAACGGGTTCCGGGCTGGATGACGGGAGGATGGCCGCTCAGACGCGGGCCAGCGCCTCCTGCAGCTTGGCGAGGCGGCCGCGCACCGAGCCGTCGATGACCACGTCCCCGGCCCGAATGACCGCGCCGCCGAGAAGCTCGCCATCCACCGCGCTAGTCAAGCTGACTGCCTTGTCGAAGCGCCGTTGCAGGGCGGCCTTCAGCGTTTCCGCCTGGGCATCGGAAAGCGGCCGGGCCGAGCGCACCTCAACCTCCAGGGTGCGTTCCTCCTGGCCTTTGAGCTCCTCAAAGCGGTCTTGTATCTCATCCAGCAGCGCCAGCCGCCCATTGGCGCTCAGCACTTGGAGAAACTGGCGGCCGGCCGCATCGATGTCGTCGCCGCAAAGCTCCGCGAGCCGTTGGGCCTTGGTGGGGGCGGCGATCTCCGGCGAATCGATCAACGCCCGCACCCGAGGCTCGCCCAAGGCGGCGCCCAGCAGGCTGAGCAGGCGCGACCAGCGGGGCAGGGCCGAGGCCGACTTGGCCAGGTCGAACGCCGCGTTGCCGTAGGGCCGGGCGAGGGTTGCGAGTTCCGCCATGTCGGCTCAGAGCTCCGCCGCCAGACGCTCGAGCAGACGCGCGTGAGCGCTGGGATCGATGCGCTCCTCAAGCACCCGTTCAGCGCCCGCTACGGCAAGTGTCGCCACTTGGCGTCGCAGGCTCTCCCGAGCCCGGTTGACCTCCTGGTCGATTTCCGCCTGCGCTGCCTCGAGCAGCCTTGCGCCCTCCAAACGGGCGCTGCTCTTGGCGTCCTCGATCATCTGGCTGGCTTGTTGCCGCGCCTGGTCAACAATCTGGGCCGCTTCCGCCCGGGCCTTGGCCCGCTCCTCCGCCGCCCCGCTCTCGGCTTCGCCGAGCTTGCGCTCCGCCTCCGCCGCCGCCACCAAGCCCTGGGCGATGGTCCGCTGGCGCTCCGACATCGCCGACTTCAGCGCCGGCCAGATGTACTTCATGCAGAACGCAACGAAGATCAGGAAGACCAAGCTTTGCCCGAACAGCGTCAATCCTATGTTCATGTCCGCATTCCGCGTTGTTGCGTGTTGATTGCTTGCTCGTTTCGCGCTGTGCGAATCGAATGGAACCGCGGCGCTAGGCGACCGCGAAGATGACGTACAGGCTGATGCCCACCCCGATCATCGGCACAGCATCCACGAGGCCGAGCACGATGAAGAGTTGGGTGCGCAGCATCGGCAGCAACTCCGGCTGGCGGGCGACGCCCTCAAGGTACTTGCCCCCCAGCACGGCCACGCCGATGGATGCGCCGATGGCGCTGAGCCCCAGGATGAGGCCGGCCGCTACGTATAAAAGAACTTCTAGTTCCATGGTTTCTCCGGTTTATGAGGGTTGGTTGAAGCGAATCAATGCTCTTCCGCATCGTGGGCTTGAGCCAGGTAAACGACGGTCAGCACCGCAAATATGAACGCCTGCAGGGTGATGACCATCAGGTGAAAGGCCGCCCAAGCGAAGTGGAGCACGCCGCCCGCCATCGCGATGAGCAGGCCCGACGAAAACATGAGCGCGATGAGGATGAAGATCATCTCGCCAGCGTACAAGTTGCCGAACAGGCGCAGCCCCAAGGACAGCGGCTTGGCGATGAGCGTCACGAACTCCAGCACGAAGTTGATCGGAATCATCAGCTTGGACGGGAAGGGGTGCAATGACAGCTCGGCGAGGAAACCGCCGACGCCCTTGCATTTGATGCTGTAGTAGATGATGAGCGCGAACACGGACAGGGCCATTGCCATGGTGATGTTGGGATCGGTGCTCGGCACGATCTTCATGTACTCGATGCCTGCCAGCTTGGCCAGTTCCGGCACCCAATCGACGGGCACCAAGTCCATCAGGTTCATGAGGAACACCCACACGAAGATGGTCAGCGCCAAAGGCGCAATGAGGTCGTTCTTGTGGTTGAAGATGCTTGCGGTGGTGTCATCAATGAACTCGACGATGACCTCGACGAAGTTCTGCAGGCCGCCCGGCACCCCGGCGGTGGCGCGGCTCGCGGCGCGGCGGAAGACCGCCAGGAAGACCAGGCCCAAGCCGATGGACCAGGCCATCGAATCGACGTGGATGGACATGAAGCCCATCTCCGCCGCCTGCTCCGCGGAGTGGGCGAAGCCCCAACTGCCGTCCGGATGCTGGCCGTAGGTCAAGTTGGTCAGGTGGTGCTTGATGTACTCGGCACTGGTTGGATGGTCTGCGGATGCCATAGCTGAGCGAAAAACGTCCTTGTCTTCAGATGTCCATTGCCATGCAAGCGCCCTGCCTTGCCGCCTTGGCAGGGCTGTTGCTAGCGGCTTCGTGAGCGTCGCTGCCGGACCAGTGAACGCCCCGAGGGCACCACGACGTAGGCGAGTTGCACCCAGCCCAGCGTGGCGAAAAACCCGAACGGCGCAGGCCTGGCCCAAGCCAAGGCCACCGCCATCAAAGCCAAGGTGGCCAATGTCCGCGCCAGACCGTAAGCCAAAAACCGGCCTTCCCGGCGCTCGCGATCAGTTGCCCATGCGAACAGCGCAGTGGGCACGACGCTCACCATGCCGCCCCAAGCCGCCGCCGCAGCCTGTTCGGCCCCGAGCAGCGCAAAGAAGCACACAGCCACGGCGACCATGACAATTTGCATGACCGAAATTGCGCTAACCAGACTGATGTTTCCCGCGCCTCGCCCAAGCGACGCGCCGGACCAATCGAAAGCCAAGTCAGGCGGGTCCCGTGAAAGCGGCGCGGATTATAGAGAGGCGGTTTGGCGCATTCAACAGCGATTTTGCAAAAGTCCGCGTTTCGCAAGGACTGCGCGGCCTGACGGTCGCGGCGAACCTTCGGTTCGTTCGAGTTTCGCTGGCGCTCCCAAGTCCAAGCTCCCACGATTGGATAAATCAGTG
>JAPOTD010000079.1:0-236 GCA_026709365.1 Gammaproteobacteria bacterium | reverse complement strand
TGCGCGGCCTGACGGTCGCGGCGAACCTTCGGTTCGTTCGAGTTTCGCTGGCGCGAAACTCCGCTCCCGTTGCGCTGCGAGGGCTGCCAGTTTTAAAGTCCCGGCGGCCTGACGGTCGCGGCGAACCTTCGGTTCGACGGAGTTTCTCTGCCGCGAAGCTCCGCGCTCGCTGCTTAGGTCGGATTCCGGTATGTTTTTGGGCCTGCACAGACCGTGCCGTCAATCCATTGCCGCTC
>JAPOTD010000030.1 GCA_026709365.1 Gammaproteobacteria bacterium | reverse complement strand
GCCGCAACCGCCCCACAGAGCGCGAATTCGAGGGCGGGACGCCCTCGCTCCGAGAAACCCCGCGCGGAGCGGGCGTCCCGCCCTCGATTGGGTAACGCAGGGCGGATTTGATCCGGAATGGGAATTGCCGCAGGTGCGCCCCGCGCCCTTTTGCGGGAAGGAACAGGACACTAGCGGATGAACTCAAGCGGTTGGCCGAACGGGCCGTCCAACAACTGGCCGTTGCCGAATCGCTGCACGCCGTTGACCCAGGTGGCCTCGATGCGGTGGCCGAACTCAATGCCGGCAAAGGGGCTCCAGCCGCACTTAGCGAATAGGTTGGCGCCGCCGTCGGTGCGGCCTTCCGCGACCAGCACGAGGTCGGCGTGGTAGCCCTCGCGGATGAACCCGCGCTCGCGGACGCCGAACAGCTCGGCCGGCGCATGGGCGGTCTTCCGGGCGATGGTGGTCGCATCGAGCAGGCCGCGGCGACAATGCTCGAACAGGCTCAACAGCGCGTGCTGGACCAACGGCAGGCCGGCGGGCGCTTGCCGGTAGGGGCGCGACTTCTCCTCCCGGGTGTGGGGTGCGTGGTCGGTGGCGATCACGTCGATGCGCCCGTCGTTCACCGCTGCCAGCAGCGCCTCCCGGTCCTCGGCGCGCTTGATTGCCGGGTTGCACTTGATGTCGTTGCCTTTCTCGGCGTACCAGCTCTCGTCGAAGAACAGATGGTGTACGCAGGCTTCGGCGGTGATGCGCTTGCCGGCCAGGTCGCCGGTTGCGAAGTGCGCCAGTTCCCGCGCCGTGGTCAGGTGCAGCACGTGCAGCTTGGAGCCGTGGCGCTTCGCCAGTTGAACGGCCAGTTCCGATGACCTGTAGCAGGCCTCCTCGGAGCGGATGCGCGGATGTTCCGCGATGGGTATGTCCTCGCCGTAGCGGGCCAAGGCTGCGGCTTCGTTGGCGACAATGGTGGGGGTGTCCTCGCAGTGGGTGGCGATCAGCAGCGGCGTTGCGGCGAAGATGCCCTCCAAGGTCTTCGGATCGTCCACCAGCATGTCGCCGGTGCTGGCCCCCATGAAGACCTTGACGCCGCAGGCGCTGGCCGGATCGACGGACTTGATGTGCTCCAGGTTGTCGTTGGTCGCGCCGAGGTAAAAGGCGTAATTGGCGAGGGAGCAGCGGGCGGCGCGCTCGCGCTTTTCGTTGAGGCGGGCTTGGTCGATGGTCAGCGGATTGCAGTTCGGCATCTCCATGTAGCTGGTGATGCCTCCGGCAACCGCCGCCGCCGACTCACTGGCGATGTTGCCCTTGTGGGTGAAGCCCGGCTCCCGGAAGTGGACTTGATCGTCGATCATGCCCGGCAGCAGCCAAGCGCCTTGGGCGTCCGTGACGTCGCCGGGCCCGTCCGGCACCCTGCCGATTGCGGCGATGCGTCCGCCCTCGATCAGCAGGTCGCCTTCGATGACCGCGCCTTCGTTGACGATGCGGGCGTTGACGATGCGTTGCCTGTTGCCGACTGCGCTCATGGTTGGATCAGCACCTCGCCCTCCAGCTCCACCGGGGCGCCGAAGGGCAGTTCCGCCAAGCCGACCGCCGAACGGGCATGGGCGCCCGCCTCGGGGCCGAAGACCTGGAGAATCAGTTCCGAGCAGCCGTTGATGACGGCCGGCAGCCGGTTGAAGCCCGGCGCTGCGTTGACCATGCCGAACAGCCGCACCCAGCCGGCCACCCGGTCGAGGTCGCCGAGCGCCTGCTTGAGGCTGGCCAGCAGCGCGCAGCCGACCAGCCGCGCCGCTTGGTAGCCTTGCTCGGCGCTGACCTCGGCGCCCACCTTGCCGAGCGGTTGGGCAAGGGCGCCCTCGGCGTCCAACGGCAAGTGGCCGGAGAGGATGGCGCGCTCGCCGTGGATGCGCACCAGCTCAAAGGGCAGCGGACCCAAGTCCATGGGCTTGGGTAGCACGATGCCGAGTTCGTCAAGCCGACTTTCGATTCGTCCCATTGGCGTTGCTCCGTTTCAAGCGCTGCTTGGCGGATAGACTACGTTTAAAGGCCGCTGGAGGAAAGCTGAAAGAGCCTCTCAAGCGCCCCAAACGGTCACCGGCCTGCCATTGAGGGATTCCTCACGTTGGTAGAGCTTCTCCTCCCAAGGCTTTGCTGCATCGCGGTCGAAGATCACCAAGTGGCCGGACTCGCCTTGGCACCGGTCCATGTAGGCTAGGGTTTGCTCCAGGCCCTCCCGGACTGTTGCCTCCAGGCTGTCGCGCAGGATCTTGCACTCCACCACGTAGCGCCGGGCTGGCGTTCCCGGATCGCTCCTTCCGGCGAAGCGGCCGGGTGGCCACAGGATCAGCAGGTCCGTGCGCCGGCTGCCCAAGGCGTATTCGCGCTCGATGCGCCCGCCGCCATTCACCACCCGCTGCAGGAACGCCTGCAGCAGCAGTTGCGGCCCCGCCTCCTTGTATTGGAAGCGCTCGATCCAGTGCTCCGAATGCTCCCGGAAGAATCCTTGGAAGGCCTCCAGCAGGCCCTCCACGTCGAGATCGCCGTCCGCCTTCACGTAACACTCGGTCTCGTGGAGGATCGTGTCGGTGCTGGCGTACATGAGCTCCCGCGGAATGACCTCCCGATAGATCGGGTTGGCGATCCGGCGCGGACCGCGCTGCGCCAGCAGGCCCAGGTCACGGACGTACTCCACGTCGTCGGGGCTCGTTTTGGCCTCCCCGCCGGTGCTGCCGCTCAGCACCGGCTCGACCACCCGCCGCACCCGCTCCTCGCGGAGTTTGTCGGCCAACTGGTGCAGGTGCGTTTGTCGGCCTAGGATCAGCGCCTCGCGCGCCTCCATGATCGCCTCTGTGTCGATCGTCTGCGAGCGGTCCCGGTTGGCCTTGTTCTTGAAGCAGGCTTGGTCGGCCAGTGAGTTGACCAGCCACGGCTGGCCTTGGGATTGCTCCCACATCGCCGCTAGTGTGCTGCGCCACAATTCGATTGAATTAATGGCTGTTTCGTGCCATGGTCG
>JAPOTD010000020.1 GCA_026709365.1 Gammaproteobacteria bacterium | reverse complement strand
TGTCCCGATAGGTGGCATAGGCGGTGTTGTTGCCGCGGCCGCCTTCGAAGTTGCCGCCCACGATCAAGGACATGTAGTTGGTGTCGCCGTCGTCGTTGCTGCCGTCGGCGGCGGGATAGCCTGCACCCTCGACGATGTCCTGCCACTTGCCGGAGCGGCTGTTGTGCTGGTACTGGCTGAATTGGTAGTCGAACCGCAGCCCTTCAAAGTCGTCCTTCATCAGGAAGTTGACCACGCCGGCCACCGCATCCGATCCATAGGTGGCAGAGGCGCCGCCAGTGAGCACCTCCACCGTGTCGATAAGAGCGCTTGGAATCTGGTTGATGTCAGCGCCGATGCCTCCTTGGATCGGCGAGCCGGCCGGCAGCCGACGGCCGTTGACCAGCACCAGCGTGCGTTCCGGGCCGAGGTTGCGAAGATTCAGCGTGGCGGTGCCGGTGGCGCCATTGGACTGACCCGTGTTCTGGTCGGAATAGACCTGAGGCAGGGTCCGCACCATGTCCTCTGCCCGCACAGTGCCCTGAAACAGCACTTCCTCAGAAGTCACTTGGGTCACCGGGCTGGCGCTGACCAAGTTGGTCCGGCGAATGCGCGAGCCGGTGACCACGACTTCCTCGATCGGCGCGGCCGAGTCGGTCTGCCCCGCTGCCTGTTGCGCCTCCTGCGCGTATGAGACCGCAGGCAGGCTCGCCATCACCACCAGGGCGGCGGTCACAGCCCCACCCTTCACGAAATTGAAACGGCTTGATTCCAACATCGAAAAACGCTCCTCTAGGCATTTGTTGCTTTAACTGACTGTGCGGCGCCGCTTGTTGGGCAGCTTGGGCAGTGCCCACTTGGGCCGCGTCCATCCGCGCCGGCCTTGGCGCATCGCAGACATGCGGATGCGGCAGCAGGGCGTGACGCGGCGGCGAATTGTAATCGAAAAATCCAGTTTTGTTACAGGACTGTTACCTGTTTTTTCACTTTTCTCACTTTTTCCTCAAAATTTCGCTGTGCCGCCCTCATTTGGCCAACCGTCCGTGCTTTTCTGCTATCTTCCCCGGCACCGACTTTCAAGGGGAAACAGCCCCAATGGGGGCAGAGACCATGAGCGAAGCGCAACCCAAGCAACCCTACCAGCCGGTCATCCCGGAGAGCGTTGACGGCATCAACCTGCTTGATGCGGACCTGCAGAACTGCCCCTACCACGCCTACAGCAAGCTGCGCGACGACGCGCCGGTGTGGCAGGACCCGTTAACGGGCTTCTACGTCATCACCCGCTTCGAGGACCTGCGGGCCATCCTGCTGGACACCGAGGCCTACATCAACGGCATGCGCGGCGGCCAAGGCGGCGGCCGAGGGCGCATCGACCCCGAGCGCGCCGAGCGCATGCTCAACCTGTACAAGGACAAGGGCTGGGTGCCCGCCCCCACCTTGGCCGGGCGCGATGATCCCAACCACAAGCAGATGCGGGCCATGTTCAACGAGGCCTTCCGCCCCAAGAAGATCAACGCCATGGATCCCTTCGTGAAGGAGACCGCCTACAAGCTGATCGACGCCTTCATCGACGACGGCCGCTGCGATTGGATCAGGCAGTTCGCCGTCCCCCTGCCGCTGATCGTCATCGGCCGCCAAGTGGGCGTGCCGGAGGAGGACATCTGGCAAATCAAGGCCTGGACGGACGCTTGGGTGCAGCGCTTGGGCATGATGCAGACCGAGGCGGAGGAGCAGTGGTCGGTGGAGATGGAAATCGAGGCCCAGCACTACTTCCAGCCCATCTTTGAGCGCCTGCGCCGGGAACCCGACGACACCCTGCTCTCCGATCTGGTGAACCGCGTCATCCCGGAATGGGGCCGCCCGCTCAACGACAACGAGCTGCATGCGGAGATGATGGCGGACACCTTCGTCGGCGGCTCGGAGACCTCCACCAACGCCATCGGCTACGGCGTCAAGCTGCTGGTCGAGAACCCCGACGCCTGGGCCATGCTCAAGGCGGACCCCGACCAGCACCTGCGCACCTTCTGCGAGGAGGTGCTGCGCCTCGAGGCGCCGGTGCAGGGCCTGTTCCGCACCGCCGCCAAGGACATCGAGCTGCACGGCGTCACCATACCGGAAGGCGCCATGCTCAATATCCGCTACGCCGCCGCCAACCGCGACGAGCGCGAGTTCGAGTGCCCGGAGCAGCTCGACCTCAAGCGCGACAAGCCGGGCCGGCACCTCGCCTTCGGCTCCGGCATCCACCACTGCCTGGGCGCGCCCCTGGCCCGGCGGGAGATGTACTGGTCGTTCAAGGCGCTGGTGGACCGCGTTGACGAGCTCCGGTTCGCGCCCGGCGAAAACGACTTCACCATCGCCCCCAACTTCGCCCTGCGGGCGCTGAAGGAGCTGCACATCGAGTTTGAGCCCGCCTAGTGTCCCGTCCGGGGCTTTACCGCCAGGCGGCGCCCCCGGGGCCATTCCAAGCCACCCGAACGTTCCACGTTCAACCCAACAAAACCTGAGGAGGACGGCATCCCACATGAGCACGAAGACAACCCATGACCGAAACCCACCGCGGCTCAAACAGGCGGTTGGCGCCTCGCTGATCGCCTTTGCAACCCTGCCAATCGGGGCGGGCGCAGCAGCGGCCGAAGTCGAAGCCATCGAGGAAGTGGTGGTGATCGGCACCCGCGGCGCACCCCGTTCGGTTGAGGACTCCTCCGTTCCGGTGGACACCATCAGCAGCGAGGACTTCCGGAACCAAGGCGGCAGCGACATGTCCAACCTGATCCGCGCCCTGGTGCCCTCGTTCCACGTCAGCGACAATCCCTCCCGGGACCTCGCCGCCCTGCTGCGGCCCGTCAACCTGCGCGGCTTGGCCCCGGACCACACCTTGGTGCTGATGAACAACAAGCGTCGGCATCGTGGCTCGGTCATTCAATGGATTTCCAATGGCGCATCCAACGGCGCCCAAGGGCCGGACATCTCCGCCATTCCCGCCATCGCCATCAAGCGCATGGAGGTGCTGCGCGACGGAGCCGCCGCCCAGTACGGC
>JAPOTD010000004.1 GCA_026709365.1 Gammaproteobacteria bacterium | reverse complement strand
TGAGGATCGGCTGGCCCTGGTCTGCGACATGCGGGTCAGCCGCAAGGGGCGCATAGCCCGCTACGAATTCAACGAGGCCCTGATCCGCTCCCAGGCGCGGCTCACCTATGCGGAGGTGGAGGCCTGGCGATGCAACGGCAATGGGCAGCCGCACGGGGTGGCCAAGTCCTTGGGGGCGTTGTTCAGTGCTTATGGGGCGCTGCGCCGAGCCCGCGAGGCGCGCGGGGCGCTGGACTTCGATGCCCACGAAGGCGCGCCGGAACTTCGCGGCGGCGAAGTCGCCGCCATCAAGCCGACGCGCCGGCTGGACTCCCATCGGCTGATCGAGGAGGCGATGATCGCCGCCAACGTCTGCGCTGCCGAATTCCTCGAGTCGCAGGGCCGGGCGAGACTGCAACGCGTTCACGAGCCTCCGGATCCGACCAAGCTGGCCCCGCTATCCCAAGCCTTCGCCAGCGTCGGCGCACCCCTGCCCGAGCAGCAGCAAATCAGCGCCAAGGCGTTGCAGAAGTCGCTAAGCGCCACTGAGCAGCGACCGGATGGCTGGCTCTTCGCCTTGCTCACGCTGCAATCGATGCAAAGGGCGCACTATGCGCCGGAAGGCAAGGGCCACTTCGCTCTGGCGCTGGACCGCTACGCCCACTTCACCTCGCCGATCCGCCGCTACCCGGACTTGACCGTGCATCGAGCCATCAAGGCAGTTCTGCATGGCCAGCCGGAGTGCGGGGATGCCCGCCGGATGCTTGCCGAAGCGGGCGCCCAGGCGTCTCTCGCCGAGCGTCGCGCCGACGATGCCGCCCGCATGGTGGACGCTTGGCTGAAGTGCGGTTTCCTGGCGCCGCGAATCGGCGAGACCTTTGCCGCCACCGTCGCCGGCGTGACCGAGTTTGGCCTGTTCGCGGACCTCGATGGCTACTTCATCCAAGGCCTGCTGCACGTCTCCGCGCTGGGCGACGACTACTTTCGCCACGCGCCCCCATTCCGTCTGGTTGGCGAAGCCACGGGCGCAAGCTATGCGCTCGGCGACGCCATCAAGGTGCGCCTGGCCGGCGCGCAGCCGGAGCTTGGCCGTCTCGACCTTGAACTGGCGGATGTTCGTTCCCGGCGCCGCGGCGGCCCCGGTGCGCGGCGACACGGCGGCGGGCGCGGGCGGCGCCGGTGAGCGAAGTCAGCGGCATTCACGCCGTCGAAGCGTTGTTGCGCAAAGCCCCGGAGCGGGTGCGGTTGCTGCTGCTGCAGCGCAATCGCCGCGATGCGCGCATCGAAACCCTGCTGGGCTTGGCTGCCGAACGCAACGTGCGCCATGAGTTTGCGCCCCGGCAACGGCTCGACCGCCTTGGCGGGCCCGCCCACCAAGGAGCGGTTGCGCTCTGCCAAGAACTGCGGCTCACCACGGAGGCCGAGTTCGAGGATCGGTTCGAGCGCTGGCCGTCGCCCAAGCTCTTTCTGGTTCTCGATGGCATCAACGACCCGCGCAACCTAGGCGCCTGCGTGCGCACCGCGGTGGCGGCCGGCGTTCACGCCATCCTCTTGCCCCGACGCCGCAGCGCTCCCTTGAGCGCCGCTGCTCTGAAGGCCGCGGCAGGCAGCGCCGAGCAGGCCACCTTGGTCGAGGTGGCCAATCTCGCCCGTCGCCTGGAATGGCTCAAGCGCCTCGGCGTTTGGCTGATCGGGGCTGACGGCGCCGCTTCGCGCCCTTGGACCTCTGCGGACCTCACCCGCAACGTCGCCATCGTGGTCGGTGGCGAGGGCCGGGGCCTGCGCCAACTCACCCGCAAGACCTGCGACGAGCTGACCGCCATCCCAATGGCCAGCGACCTGAACAGCCTAAACGTCGCCGTCGCCACCGGCATCATGCTGTTCGAGGCGGTTCGGCAGCGGCGGGAATAACGATGATGGGAGCCGAAGGAACTTCTGAGTTTCGCTTGGGCGCAGGTGTTTCGGAGTCCGGCCTAAGCGACTAGCGTCCTGTGCATTGACATCGCTGCCGCAGCGCATAGAATGCCGCTCCCTGTTCAGCACTCCTTGCTTCACGCCGTCCCATTTGGCGCGGCGGAGGCGAAATGACACCGGAAGGAGGCATTCCAGTGCGGCATTACGAAGTCGTGTTCCTGGTTCATCCCGATCAAAGCGATCAGGTGCCCGGAATGATCGAACGCTATCTCGGCCTCATTGAGCGCTGGGCCGGCAAAGCGCACCGGGTGGAGGACTGGGGGCGTCGGCAGCTCGCCTATCCCATCGCCAAGATTCACAAGGCCCATTACGTGCTGATCAACATGGAGGTCAGCCAGGAAGCGTTGGCCGAGATGGAAAGCGCCTTCAAGTTCAACGACGCGGTGCTGCGCAACCTCATCATCCGGCGCCAAGGGCCGGTGACCGGCAACTCGAAGATTTACGAGGAGGAGCTGCGCGAGCAGGAGCGGGAACGCGAGCAGGAGGCGCGTCGCGCGGCTCCTGCCGCCCGAGCTGCGGACGGCGGTGCCCAAGTCGGCAACCGTGCCGAGGAGTCTGCCGGCAGCGTCAAGGAAGACGTCGTGGAGGCCGAAGCCGCGGCCGCGCAGGAGTCCGCGCCTCCCCAGGAGGCGGGTGCCGCTGAGACCAAGGAGGATGCTGAATGAGCCCGAGATTCCGGCACAAGAAGTTTGCCGCCAAGGCGGACCCCGCCCAACTGGACTACAAGGATCTTGACCTGCTGAAGCAGTTCCTCGGCGAAACCGGCAAGATCGTGCCCAGCCGCATCACGGGCACCAGCGCCAAGTTCCAGCGCCAGCTCGCCACCGAAATCAAGCGGGCGCGCTACCTGGCCCTGCTGCCCTACACCGACCAGCATCAGTGAGGGTGTTCCCTTGAACGTCATCCTCCTTGAACCCATCAACCGCCTTGGCGACCTCGGTGACGAGGTGGCGGTCAAGCCGGGTTTCGCCAGAAACTACCTGCTGCCCCAAGGCAAGGCGGTGCGGGCCACCGCCGAGAACCGCGAGCTGTTCGAGCAGCGGCGGGCCGAGCTGCAGAAGCTCGCCGAAGCCCGCCTCGCCGAGGCCGGCGACCGCGGCAGGCAGTTGGCCGCAGCCAACCTCACCATCGTCGTCAAGGCTGGCGATGAGGGCAGGCTTTACGGCTCGGTTGGCGCTCTGGACATCGCCAACGCCCGTGCCGAGCAGGGCATTGAAG
>JAPOTD010000109.1 GCA_026709365.1 Gammaproteobacteria bacterium | reverse complement strand
CGCCTACGCGCGCTTTACGCCCAGTAATTCCGATTAACGTTCGCACCCTCCGTATTACCGCGGCTGCTGGCACGGAGTTAGCCGGTGCTTCTTCTGTGGCTAACGTCAAGACTCGGAGGTATTAGCCCCGGGCTTTTCTTCACCACTGAAAGTGCTTTACAACCCTAAAGCCTTCTTCGCACACGCGGCATGGCTGGGTCAGGCTTGCGCCCATTGCCCAAGATTCCCCACTGCTGCCTCCCGTAGGAGTCTGGACCGTGTCTCAGTTCCAGTGTGGCTGATCATCCTCTCAGACCAGCTATGGATCGTGGCCTTGGTGGGCCGTTACCCCACCAACAAGCTAATCCAACGCAGGCTCCTCCAACGGCGGGAGCTTCCAAGGAGAGGCCCCCTTTGATCCCGCCTCCGAAGACTTGGGATGTCATGCGGTATTAGCTCGAGTTTCCCCGAGTTGTCCCCCACCGCTGGGTAGATTCCTACGCGTTACTCACCCGTCCGCCACTTTACTCGCGCCCGAAGGCGCTTTCTCGTTCGACTTGCATGTGTTAGGCCTGCCGCCAACGTTCAATCTGAGCCATGATCAAACTCTTCAGTTCAAGTTTGCTGCGCTTCCAGCCAAGCGGCAAGTTGCCACCGGGTCAGTCACGCCAATGGTCTGGCTCCCAAATGAATCTTCGTGTTACCCACACGAATGGCTTGATTCGCAGCCGAGACCCGTGATCTCACCCAAGGGCGGACCGGCGGTTTCGACTGCCGCGTACATGGTCTACTTTTTCACTTTTAAAGAGCGTTCCGGCGCTTTCGGCCCCGGAAGGGGTGCGCATTATACGCCTGCTCGCGGGCATGGCAAGAGATAAATTCAATTGATTTTCCGTTGCCTTTCGAGCGGCCGGGCGCACCCCGATAGCCCTGCGGCACGGCACTCGGCCTTCAATCAGGACCGGTCAACATGCCCCAGTTCCTCTTGCCGCGCCGCAGCAGGTAGTAGCGCCCGTAAAGGGCGTCGGCGAAGTCGAGTTCATGGCCGGGATCATCGCACACCCGGCCGTTGACGGAAACGCCCTTGGCGGCCACCAGCTGGCGCGCCGCTCCCCGGGAGGAGGCCAAGCCGCAGGCCACCAAGGCAGCCAAAAGCCCAACTCGCCGTTCGGGAATGGCCGCGCCTTCCACCCCGCCGAGCTCCAGCTGCCGCAAGTCGCTCCGCTGAAGGCGTTTCGGGTCGCCTCCGAACAGGCACTCGGAGATCCGCCGCGCCGCGCTGAGGCCGTCGGTGCCATGGACGAGTTGGGTGACCTGCCCAGCGAGTTCGGCCTGCGCCTCGCGACGCTCGGGCGCCCGATCTACGGCCTCGGCCAGCTCGACAATGGCCGCCAAGTCCAGCAACGTGAACAGCCGCAAGTAGCTCACCGCATCCGCATCAGCCACGTTGAGCCAGAACTGGTAGAAGGCATAGGGCGAAGTTTTTTCGGGATCGAGCCAGACGGCGCCGGCCGCAGTCTTGCCGAACTTGACGCCATCGGCCCGGGTGACCAACGGAACCGTCAGCGCATGAGCCTCCCTGCCCAACCGGCGGCGCACCAAGTCGATGCCGGAGACGATGTTGCCCCATTGGTCGCTGCCGCCGATCTGCAGAGAGCATCCGTGGCGCTGCGCGAGCTCCAAGTAGTCATTGGCCTGCAGGAGCATGTAGCTGAATTCGGTGTAGGAAATGCCCTCGCCGTCGCGCCGCAGCCGGCTGCGAACCGACTCGCGCCCGACCATGGCGTTGACGGAGAAGAACTTTCCCACATCCCGAAGGTAGGAGATGACGTCAAGCTCCCGGGTCCACTCGAGGTTGTTCTCGATCCGGGCGCCGGTCTCGCCGCCAAGCTCCAGAAACGGCTCCACCTGCCTCTCGATGCGGCCCATCCACTCCGCGACCAGTTCGATGTCGTTGAGGCCGCGCTCCGCATCGCGCCCCGACGGGTCGCCGATCAGTCCCGTGGCGCCGCCAAGCAGCAGTATGGGCCGGTGCCCCGCAAGCTGGAATCGGCGCAAGGTCAGCAAGGGCACCAGACTGCCGATGTGAAGACTGTCGGCGGTGGGGTCGAAGCCGCAGTAGAGCGTTCGCATCCCTCCGGCCAAGTGGCTGCGCAAGCGGCCCTCGTCGGTCGTCTGCGTCGCCAGCCCACGGGCTTTCAAGTCATCAATCAGCATTGAATGGCCAAGACGGGGTTGACCCGAAGGTGGGGTAAGGTGCCGGCAATTTAGCAGAACCCGATGCAAATTCCGTCAAAATTCCACTTTTTTTGTTTTCAGCATCTTGTCAGTCGGGCCGGCTGTTTTTCTGTTCGGGCTCAGAGACATACCGGAACCTGACCTACGCAACGGCAGCGGAGTTTTGCGCAGCGAGACTCCAACGCGCCCGCTAAGCGGGCGCGCGTTTTCTGGACAATCGAGCCCACTACCTGTATGAAGGTGCCCCGAATTCGTCAACAGCGCCTCATCGCCAGGCCCAAAAGGCTGGGACAGCGGAAAAGCAGCTAAGGCCGAAAACGGAACTTCACTTGGACAGCAGCCGATTTTTTGCCGCCTACCCGCTCGGCATCGCGCTCCTCTGCGTGTGCCTGTGCGCTTTCGGCATTGTTCGATACGAAGGTCGTCCGAACACGGATGCGGACTCCGCCGGCGCGCAATCGGCCGCCGCGTCTTCCCTGCCGCCTCTCCTCCCTGCGATCGTCACGCCCGTAGATCTCCTTCCCCAACCCCCGGCTTCACCCGCCGACCGCAGCCGAACGGTGATCGTCCAACCCGGCGACAGTCTGGCCTTGATATTCAACCGCGAGGGCCTTTCCGCGCAAGCGCTGCACCGCTTGGTCAACACCGCCCCCTTGGGCGCGCAGCTCGCCAGGATTGCGCCCAGCGAGGAGTTCAGCTTCCTGCTCGATGGGGACAATCGATTGCTGAGCCTGAGCTATTCGCCGGAACCCCTGAGAACCCTCAAGTTCAGCCGGGAAGGCGAGCGTTTTCGTGGCGAGGAGCTCATTGTCGAGCCGCAACGAACGACGGCCTACAAGCACGGCATGATTGATCACAGCCTGTTCACGGCCAGCCAGCGGGCCGGCCTGCCGGACCCCGTCACCATGGAACTGGCCCAGATATTCCAATGGGACATCGACTTCGTGCTCGACATCCGCACCGGCGATTCGTTTTACGTGCTCCTGGAGGAGGAGCATCTGGAGGGTGAGTTCATCGGCTTCGGCAACATCCTGGCCGCCGAGTTCATCAACCAAGGCGAAAGCTACCGAGCGGCGCGCTACGTCAGCCCCGACGGCGATGCCAACTACTTCGACCCCAGGGGCCAGAGCATGCGCAAGGCCTTTATCAGAGCGCCGGTA
Organism: Gammaproteobacteria bacterium; assembly: GCA_026709365.1. Lineage (GTDB taxonomy): Bacteria > Pseudomonadota > Gammaproteobacteria > Pseudomonadales > Azotimanducaceae > Azophilus. The sequence continues at coordinate 24,679 of JAPOTD010000109.1, read as the reverse complement.
TCCTTCACCCGAATCAGTTCGAACTTCAACTTGCGCCGCAAGCACCCGCTCTGGAACCGCTCAATGCCGCACCGGGGCATCGACTACGCCGCGCCTACGGGAACGCCGATAATGGCATCCGGCGACGGCGTGGTCGCCAAGGCATCAAAGACCCGCGCCAACGGCAACTACGTGGTGCTCCGGCATGGCGAGCAGTTCGTGACCAAGTACCTGCACATGTCTCGAATCGCCGGTGGCATTCGCGCTGGCAAAAGAGTGCGGCAAGGCGACACCATCGGCTATGTCGGCGCCACTGGCTGGGCCACCGGCCCACACCTGCACTACGAGTTTCTAGTCAACGGCGTACACCAGAACCCGCGTACGGTGACGCTGCCCGACGCCGAGCCTGTTCCTGCGGCCGAAGCAGAGCGCTTCAGGGCTAGCACGGCTCCGCTGCTGGCTTCGCTGTCAGCCCATCGGGACAAGTCGCTCCTTGTCGTCGGACGATAGCCGCCTCTACCTCGGCGCGATGACTGGAACCAGCGTCGATGGGCTGGATTTGGCCCTCGTGGAGTTCGTCGGCGGTACGATCAAGCTCATCGCCCAAAACACCTTTCCCCTACCGAGCGCACTGCGCGAAACTCTCCTCCGGCTGGGTCAAGGAATCGGCGACAACCTTGACGCCTTCGGTGAAGCCGATGCCGCGCTGGGCCGCTTCATGGGCGAAACCGCCTGCGGGTTCATCGCCAGCCAAGGACTGACGGCCCAAGCGGTGCGGGCGATCGGCAGCCACGGGCAGACAGTTCGCCACCGCCCCAACAACCGCAACGCGTTCACCTTGCAGATCGGCGATCCCAACCGCATCGCCGAACTGACCGGCGTGGCCACGGTGGCCGACTTCAGACGCCGGGACCTGGCCGCCGGCGGACAGGGTGCTCCCTTGGCGCCCGGCTTTCACGCCGCGCTGTTCGGCGATTCCCGCGAACGCCGCATCGTGCTGAACATCGGCGGCATCAGCAACATCACCCGGCTGGGCACCCCGCTGCTGGGATTCGACACCGGACCGGGCAACGCACTCATGGACCCATGGTGCGCCAAGCATCAGGGAGCCGCCTTCGACGAAGGCGGCGCGTGGGCAGCCACCGGCCAAGTCGATGAGCCGCTGCTGGCGTCGTTGCTCAACGACCCCTATCTGACCCAAGCACCCCCGAAGAGCACCGGACGCGAGCACTACAATCTCAATTGGCTGAACGAGCGCTTGGAACCCGGCCTTCGGTCGGAAGACGTGCAGCGAACCCTGTTGGAGATGACCGCCGCCTCCATCGCCAACGCCATCGCCAACTGGGCGCCGGAGGCGGAGCGCATCATCGTTTGTGGCGGCGGCCGACTGAACACTCTGCTCATGCAACGGCTCGCAGCGCTGGCCAAGGCAGCGGTGGATGGCGCGGACGAGCATGGCTGGGACGGCAACGCCATTGAAGCCGCCGCCTTCGCTTGGTTGGCCCATCAGCGTCTCAACAGCACACCGGCCAACGTGCCCAGCGTCACTGGCGCCTCCGGGCCCCGGGTCATTGGCGCCATCTATGCGCCCTGAGCGAACGGCTCAAGCGGGTGCGCCGCACGGGCATCCGGCAGCCCTGTCCCCAACTCTAGCGCAATGCCCGCCAAGCCTGTCGGTTGCCGCTCCGCGCGCCCAATCGTTGGCCTTAGGGGCCGCTCCAACCTAGATGGCGAACGAATTGCCGCAGCCGCAGGTGGATGAGGCGTTGGGATTGTTGACCACGAACTGAGAACCCTGCAGATCCTCCGTGTAGTCGATTTCGGCACCGAGAAGGTATTGATAGCTCAAGCCATCCACAACCAAGGTCACGCCATCGCGGTTGACCAAAGCGTCGTCATCGGCGACCGCTTCGTCAAAGGTGAAGCCGTAGGAAAACCCGCTGCATCCGCCTCCGGTGACGAAGACACGCAAGTTCAGGTCGAGGCCCTCGTCATCGATCAGCCGCCTCACCTTGGCGGCGGCGCGCTCCGTAAAGCCAATGTCAGGCGGCGCGGCCATCAGCTGTCCTTCAGGTCGGCTGGCGGAAAGGCATGCACTTCAGCCCCGGCCTCGTCCTGCTGCGCAAGCTGGCCATCCATCCGGGCGCCGATCCGCATCTCGATGCGCTTGTAGCAGAGGTTGCCGGATGCCCGCGCCTTCTCCGCAAGGACCACCTTGTCGCTTGCAAACACCGTGCCTTCGAACTCGCCGTTGATGACCACTACGGGCGCTCGAACATCGCCCTTGACCCTGCCCTGCTCGCCAATCACCAAGGTCGCCTTGTCGCCGCCACCCCGAACGTTGCCATTGATCTGGCCGTACACGTAGAGTTCGTTGTCGAAGGTGATTTCCCCTTCCAGCTTGGCGTTTTTGGCGATAAGGGTGACGCCTTTATCGGATTCCGTTTTGGCCACTGCCGCCCCCGATCTTCCCGTCAGCGCCGCCAAGGCCGCGGCGATGCCGTCCATTCTAACAGCAACCGCGAACCCTGGCTTCGGGGAGCTTGGCCTTGGGCATCATAGGCGTCCCGGCACCTTCGAGCCCCAGCACAACGCGCCTGCTTGACGTGCTGGATGCCAGCGCCGCGCGCCCTCGTCAGCGCCCGCTTTCGGCATCCGAGGAAAGCAAGGCCTCGTATAGCGCAACCTTTTCCCGAAGCATTAGAAGTTCGCCGCGCTGGTCGTTGATTTTGGCCTGCAAATCGACCTTTGCCCGCTCATTGACCTCCCCTTGGAGCTGCTCCTCGACCAAGCGCACCTGGAGCTCCTCCACTTCTTGACCCAGGATGCGGCTGCGCGCCTCCAGCGACGCCAACTCGGCGCGGTCGAATCCCGCCCGCCTAAGCCCCATCAGGTAGCCGGCAAACGACAAACCGGCACATGCCAGAACCAGCGCCGCCCCGAACATCGCCCGCCGCAGCGGGCCGCGGGGCAGCACCACCATCTGCTCAAAGCGCCGCAGTCCGCTTGGCAACCTAGCCTTCACGTTCCCACCTCCAATCCTAGGCCAGAGTTTATACTGCTTCCCGTTCACCCAACGACGACGCCCAAACGGCAAGCCCAATCAGGCCAATGGAGTTCCTTCGACGCCAATTCGGCAACATGCCTCCACACCAGCTTCAGCCAACGAAGTTGGGCGGGGCTTCCCGGTTCAGTTCAAGGGCGGGACGCCCTCTGGGTCACCACGCTCGGTTGAGGCGTCGTCACGGAGCGGGAGATCGACCGCTAACGCGCCTGATCCCACTAAACTGCGGAGAGAAGAGCCATTGAACGCAATCCTCTGGGCCAAGGCCGCGCACCTAATCGCCATGGTGTGCTGGTTCGCCGGCCTGTTCTACCTGCCGCGGCTGTTCATCTACCATGCCGCCGCCACCGACGCCCCAAGCCGGGAGCGCTTCGAGGTCATGGAGGCGAAACTCCACCGGATCATCATGAATCCGGCGATGATCGCCACGTTGGCGTTCGGCGTCTGGCTGCTCATCGAAACCTGGAGCGCCCACGCTGCCAGCCTCTGGCTCTGGATCAAGGTGGCGCTGGTGATTGGACTGGTCGGCCACCACCACCTGTGCCGCCGCATCATGCGGCGGCTGGCGGCCGGGGAGCAGCCCGCAAGCGACCTCTACCTGCGCCTTTTCAACGAGATGCCCACAATCGCCTTGGTGCTGATCATCGTTCTCGCCGTCTTCAAGCCACTTTGAGTTGTCCGATATGACCGCCATGCAAAGAACCGAGTCCCAGCAGCTGATCGACCGCGCCCAACGCACGCTGGTCGGCGGAGTCAACTCCCCGGTGCGCGCCTTCAAGGGCGTCGGCGGGCATCCCGTCTTCTTCCGTTCCGGTCAAGGCGCGTGGCTTGAAGACGTGGACGGCAATCGCTACATCGACTACGTCTCCTCCTGGGGGCCGATGATCCTCGGCCACGGCGACCCGCGGGTGGTGGCGGCCGTGCAGGCGCAGGCGCAGCAAGCGCTTGGCTTCGGCGCACCGACGGAGCAGGAGATAGAACTGGCCGAGCTGATCGTCCAACGGATGCCGGGCATCGACAAGGTGCGCTTGGTGAACTCCGGCACCGAGGCCACCATGACCGCCATTCGGCTCGCCAGGGGCTTCACCGGCCGCGACCTGATCGTCAAGTTCGAAGGCTGCTACCACGGCCACTCCGATGCGCTGCTCACCAAGGCGGGTTCCGGCCTGCTGACTTTGGGCATCCCCAATTCGCCCGGCGTGCCCGAGGCGGTCGCGGCCCGAACCCTGACGCTGCCCTTCAACGATGCGGCGGCGGTGCGCGAGGCCTATGCCGCCTATCCGCAGCAAATCGCCGGCCTGATCGTCGAGCCCGTGGCCGGCAACATGGGCTGCATCGCGCCACAGCCCGGCTTTCTGGAAGCCCTGCGCGAGGTCACCGCAAGCGATGGCAGCCTGCTGATCTTCGATGAGGTGATGACCGGCTTCCGCGTCGCCTTGGGCGGCGCCCAAGGCCGGTACGGCATAACAGCCGACCTCACCACCCTCGGCAAGATCATCGGCGGCGGATTGCCGGTCGGCGCGCTGGGCGGTCGAGCGGACATCATGGACCGGCTGGCGCCGCTCGGCGACATCTACCAAGCCGGCACGTTGTCCGGCAATCCGCTGGCGGCCGCCGCCGGCATCGCCACCTTGCGAGCGCTGGATGACGGCTTCTTTGCCGATCTCGAGCGGCGCACCGCGTTTCTGGCCACCGAACTGCAAGCCCTGGCCGGCAAGCACGGACGATCCCTGACGGTCAATCACGTCTGCGGGATGCTGAGCCTGTTCTTCGACGCCCCCCAGCCGGTCACCGCCTTCGAGCATGTGGCCAACGCCAACAGCGACGCCTTCGCCCGCTTCTTCCACGCCATGCTTGACCGGGGCGTGTACTTGGCGCCAAGCGCCTTTGAAGCCGCATTTCTGGGCGCTCAGCACACCGAGGACGTTCTCGACGCCACCCTGACCGCCGCCGACGGCGCAATGCAGCAGTTGTGAGCGCCGACTGGGGCGGTGGGCGGTCCCCGCCCATCTACGACGTTTACGGCGTCGGCAATGCCTTGGTCGATATGGAGTATCGCGTGGATGACGCCTTCCTGGCTCGGCACGGCGTCGCCAAGGGCCACATGACCTTGGTGGAGGAGGCGTTCCTGCACCGTCTGCAGGCCGACCTCTCCGAGCGCCCGCACGAGCGCATGAGCGGTGGCTCGGCGGCCAACACCGTCATGGCCATCCAAGGCTTCGGCGGCAGCGCCCTCTACTCCTGCAAGGTGGCGAGCGACGAGGTCGGCCGGCACTTCCTCGACGACTTGGCCGACGCGGGCGTGGCCACCAACGCCAACGCCGGGAACTCGGACGGCCTGACCGGACGCTGCATCGTCCTGGTCACGGACGATGCGGAACGCTCCATGAACACCTTTCTCGGCGTCTCGCGAAGCCTAGGCACCGCCGAGATCGATGAAGCGGCCTTGGCCGACGCGGGAGCGCTGTACATCGAAGGCTACCTCAGCGCCCAGCCGCTGGGGCTCAGGGCCGCAGTGCGCACCCGCGAACTCGCCGACGGCCTAGCCGTTCCCGCCGCCGTCAGCCTGTCCGATCCCAGCATGGTGAGGTTCTTCCGAGACGAGCTCGAACGCTTGCTTGGCGACGGCGTCCACTGGCTGTTCTGCAACGAGGAGGAAGCCCTGACTTGGGCGCGCACCGATCGGCTGGACTTGGCCATCACCGAGCTCAAGGACATCGGCCGCGCCTGCTTCATCACCTTGGGCAGCCGCGGCAGCATCAGCGTGGCCAACGGCAGCCGCCGGGAATTGGAGGGCTTCAAAGTCCAGGCCAAGGACACCACCGGCGCCGGCGACATCTACGCTGGCGCCTGCCTGCACGGATTGCGCATCGGCATGGCGGAGCCACAGGCCGCCCGCTTCGGCAACTACGCTGCCGCAGCGCTGGTGCGGCAATACGGCGCAAGGCTGAGAACAACCGCCGACTACCGGCAACTACTGCAAGGCTTCAAGCGCTAAAGCCCATTTTGCGTGTCCTGCGGTGAAGTTAAGCGGTCACTCAACCTGATCCGTCGGTCCGCCCGTGCCAGCACTCGCTCGTCGTGGGTCACAGCAATAATGGTGGCGCCTGTCGCCATGAGGTTGTCGAACACTTGACGCTGCAAGCCCTCATCCAGGTGCGCAGTGCCCTCGTCCATTAGGATCAGCGCCGGGCGGCGGTAAAGAGGACCGGAGATCGGCTTCGACAGCAGCAGCGGCGGCTGCCATGGGGAGGCGCTGAAGCGGGCAAGCGCCTCAGCAAGGAACAACGGCAGCGACGGCGCGGCCTTCGAACCTTCCGATGGCAAAACGGACTAGGACTTGGGCAGTAAGTACACGCGGAAGGGATTCAACTCCCACCCGAAACCATCGAACTTCAGTAGGGTGTCCATGCCAATGAGGCCCGAACGACCGTATGGCCTCTCTTCAGGCGACGCCGTATGTAGTTCGGTTTCCGAGTCCGCAACGCATAGGGCTTCGAAATCCGGATGGGAACCGAAGCGAAAGCGCTTGCCGCCCATGCGCCGGATGAAGCTGTCACGGCAATGGGTCAGGTTGGCACCGGTGTCCAGCAACACGTCAATCGGCGCACCATCAGGAGCTTGAACGCGAACGACGGGTGCCGTTCCGTTTCTCAGCCCGACTTGGTCCAGTTGCACGCCTTCGCCACATGGCCCGAGGCGACCCAGGTGAAGCACGCTGTTGGCCCAATCAAAGCAAATCCGGGGATAGCGGAACAGCACACTGTTTCCTACTATCGCCATGTTCTGGAACGAGTCGTTGACATCCCTGACCGCCAATGCCGGAACCCGCGCCTCAATCAGGGATCCCAAAGTGAATTGACCCAGCACGGCAGATTGAAGAACGTCCTGCGCTCCCGAATACCACGAGGCGGCGTATGGCTCGCCAAGCGGCAAATAGGCTTCCGCCAATCCATCCAGGTCACTTCGAAATGTGATGGTGTATGCCCCAGTATCGAGCACTCCCCATACGCGCACGTCGCCCAACTCAACCACGGTCCAAGGCCTATGATCACCATGGTCCTTCGCGTGCAGGAAGCTCAACTCCACCTCTTGGGGGGGATGATCCGGCGGTGTGGGTACATCCGACAGGTACGGCCTACGGACATCAACCCATCGTTCCAGTGCGGCGCACATGCCTTGCTCCCGTGAGTCTAAGCAGCCCCATTGCCCCATGACCTCCATGTCCGCCTTGGTCTTGCCGAGATACCAAGCGATGTAGCCGATGTCGGCGCAGTCACCCGTCGGGCAGTAGTTGTTCATGAGCCACTCGCCCAAACCTGTCCGCTGCACATGGTCAACCAGCTGTCCGTGCGCAGACCAAGCGCCGACGAAATCACCATTGCGAGCCCTTGCATTGTAGGCACGCAGCAATTGATGAGCGGTGTGAACCGCCTCATCCCGAGGGGCGCAGGTGATGGCGCTTTGAAGGCATCCGCCACACATAACGACGGCAATGGCAAAACAGGCCCAGCGGAAAGCCCCGGCGACACGCGTAAGCAAATCTGTCGGGGCTTGAGCTCGGCCTAGGTTCAAGGGTTCACCGCAATCAACTCCCGCACTTCCCCGCCACCCCAAAAACCACCAATAAACCACCCTCTGTTTGTCAACACAAACTGAAATTTAGTGGATTGAAAATAGATTTTCCGGATGCCTACTTCATCAGCGTACCAACAAACGGCAAGGGTCCATCAACGATGAGCGCCCGCGGCGAGGGCAGGCAGCGCCACGCATGGACCTCAACACCTTCAGCGATGGCCTGCCGGACCTGCTCGCCGTAGGCGGGCTGAATGGCGTCGGCGGTGGTGGCGATGCGCACGCCGCCGTGCATGACGCAGAACATCAGCACCGCTCGGCATTGCAGCTCGGAGCGCACCCTGCGCAGCTCCTCAACATGCTTCAACGCCCGCACGCTCGGCGCGTCGGGGAAGGCGCCGTAGCCATCGGCCAAACCCAAGGTGAGGCTCTTCAACTCCAAGTAGCACTGGCCCTTCGCCGGATCCGACAACTTAAGGTCGAAGCGCCCCTTGCCACCTGGAATGGCCGGCTCGCGCCGCAACGACGCATAGCCCGCCAACGGCGGCATCAGCCCGTCTTCGATCGCCGCCGCAACAACTTGGTTGGCGCGCGCCGTGTTGACGCACACCAGATACTCCCCCGAGGCCACCAATTCCAACGTGTGCCGGTACTTGCGCCGTTCATTGCCCGAATCCATGAGCCAGACCCGGCTGCCCGGCTCGGAGCATCCGGTCATGGCCCCGGTGTTGGGGCAGTGGGCGCGCAGCAGGCTGCCGTCGGGCAACTCCACGTCGGCAAGAAAGCGCTTGTGACGGCGCACCAGGCGGGCCTCGATCAACGGCGGCGAGTAGATCACGCTTCGCCGCCCAAGCCGCCCCAAGCCTCAAGCGCCTTGCCGATCCGCTCCAGACCCAAGCCGATGGATTCATCGTCGGTGGTGTAGGCGAAGCGGACGAAGCGGCGCGCCTCCCGCTCGCCGAAGTCGATGCCCGGCGTGGCGGCCACCTGGAACTCGTTGATCAAGCGCCAGCAAAACTCCTGGGAGTCCAAGCCCGAGCTGGAGACGTCCATGTAGAGGTAGAACGCCCCCTCCGCTGCGGCGGCAGCCCTCAACCCCAAAGCCTCGAGGCCGCCGAGCAACTGCCGGCGGCGGGCGTCGAAGTGCCGCCGCCGCGCCTCGTGAATGGCCATGGCTTCCGGGGAAAACGCCGCCAGAGCCGCCTGCTGTGCCACGCTGGAGGGCGAAATGAAGAGGTTCTGCGCCAACCGCTCGATCGGCGCCACCAGGGCCTCCGGCACGACCACCCAACCGAGGCGCCATCCGGTCATGCCGAAGTACTTGGAGAAGCTGTTCAACGCCATCAGCCCATCATTGCCCCGCAGACCGGTGTCGGCAGTGGGCGGCGGGCCGTAGGTCAGCCCTTGGTAGATCTCATCGAGGATGAGGAAGCCCCCGGCCCGGTGGACAAAGCCGGCCACTTCGGCCAGCCGCGCGCGGTCCATGACAGCGCCCGTGGGGTTGGCGGGCGAGGCGAGCAGCAGGCCGGCCGTGTTGGGGCGCCAAGCCGCGGCGAGGTCATCCACCTGCGGCAGGTAGCCTGCCGACGCCCACAGCGCCAGCGGCTGGGCAGCGCCGCCGACAATGCGCGCAAAGGCGGCATTGCAGGGATAGCCGGGGTCGGTCACCAACAGGCCGTCGCCTGGATTGAGAAGCAGGGCGCTGAGCAGCAGCAGGCCGCCACTGGCCCCCGCTGTCACGACAATGCGCTCGGCGGGAACCGCAACGCCGAGCCGTTGCCGGTAGTCCCGCGACAACGCCTCCCTCAGCGCCTCGGTGCCCAGCGCGTGGGTATATTTGGTGTGTCCGTCCAACAACGCCCTGCGGCCCGCCTCAATGATGGGTTCGGCGGTGTTGAAGTCCGGCTCGCCCACCTCGAAATGCACCACTCGGCACCCCTGGGCCTCCAACTGGGCGGCCCGCTTCATCAGCTCCATGACCCGGAACGGGGCGATTGACTTCAACCTGTCGGCAACCACGATCCTGTCTCCCTGCTCCTGCATGCCAAGCGCGTTGAACCCCCGCGCAGCGCCTGGCGAAGGGGATAAGCGCATTTTGGCTTTGCCGGAACGCATTTTCCATTGGCCAAGCGGTGCGGGTTTTGGTAGCTTACGCGCCCTTCAAACGGGAGCCTCCTGCGGTTCGCCATGCCGACGGGGAGGCGGCGGCAATCAGCAAGGGGTCCAAAGCACATGGCAGAAGCAACCTCCCGGCGTCCCAGCGCCCGTGCCTTTGATTCCCCCTTCACCAACTTCACGCCCTACCAGCCTGCGGCGGACGAGCCCTACATGAGCCCCCAGCAGCTGCAGCACTTTCGCGCCATCCTGACCCGCTGGCGCATGGACCTGATGGAGGAGGTGGATCGCACGGTCCACCACATGCAGGACGAGGCCACCAACTTCCCCGACCAGGTGGACCGCGCCACCCAGGAGGAGGAGTTCACGATCGAACTGCGCACCAGGGACCGGGAGCGCAAGCTGATCCGCAAGATCGACCAGACCATCGAGCTGGTCGATCAGCAGGACTACGGCTACTGCGACACCTGCGGCATGGAGATCGGGCTGCGGCGCCTTGAGGCTCGGCCCACCGCCACCCAGTGCGTTGACTGCAAGTCCCTCGCGGAGATCAAGGAACGGCAACTGCACGGCTAAAGCGCCCTCATGGCTGCCGGACGATTCGCGCCCTCGCCCACCGGACCTTTGCACATCGGCTCGCTTTACACCGCGCTGGCCAGCTTCCTTGACGCCCGCGCCGAAGGCCTCCCTTGGCGGCTCCGGTTCGACGACCTCGACGCGCCGCGCAACCAACCCGGCGCGGAGTCCCGCATCCTGCGCAGCCTGGAGGCGCACGGCCTGCATTGGGATGGCCCGGTGGAGCGGCAGAGCGAACGCTTGGACCTTTACCAAGCAGCCCTGGAGAAGCTGCAGCGCCGGGCCAAGCTCTTCCACTGCACCTGCTCGCGCAAGGCCTTGGCCGGCTCCCCCATCTACCCCGGCCATTGCCGAGGCCAGATCGCGCCCGTTCCGAATGCGGCGATTCGGGTTCGGGTCGATGACGCGGCGGTGGAATTCATCGATCTCGTCCAAGGCCGTCAACATGCGCGGCTCGGCGCAACGGTCGGCGACTTCATCATCAAGCGCCGCGACGGCCCCTTCGCCTATCAGCTGGCCACCGCAGTGGACGATGGCAACCCCAACATCGTCCGGGTGCTGCGCGGGCGCGACCTACTGGCCAACACCCCCCGCCAATTGCACGTCATGGCACTGCTTGGCCTGCCCGCGCCAACTTATGCCCACATTCCCGTGCTGCTCAATACGGCTGGCCAAAAGTGGTCCAAGCAAACGGAGGCACCCACCGTCAACGACCACAAGCACCTGGCCAACATCCGCGCCTGCCTGATGCTGCTCGGCCTGCAGCCACCTGACCTCGATCTGGACACCCTGATCGAATGGGCGAGCGCCCACTGGAGCCTGGACCGGATCGGCAAGCGGAACCAAGCATTCGATCCTTCGCTGAGCTAGGAAAACCCTTCTTTGCTACCATCACGTTCATGGCCTTCATGCCCCATCTCCTGTTGGCACATGACGATCTGGACCAGCGCGCGACACTGGGCGTCATCCTTGAGAGGGGCGGCTATCAGGTAACGGCCAGCAACGTCCGGGAGGTGCCGGACGAGGGAGGCCTGGGCGACTTCGACGCCGTGCTCGCCAGCCCCCAGGCCGTCAGGCGCCGCAACCTGTCCCGTCGCTGCGGGAACCGTCCGCTGATCGTCCTGGCTGAGGGCGGCGATGTCCGCCAAGCCGTCGAGGCCATCAAGCAGGGTGCGGCAGACTACCTCGCCCTGCCGGTCGAAGCCGGCGAACTGCTCAGCGCCGTCGGCAGCGCGCTGGCAGCCCTATCCGGCCAGAGCGAGGATCAGCGCCGCCCGCCCTTCGCGGTCATCGGCTCCAGCAGCGCGATGGTCGAACTGCGCGCGCGCATCGCGCAAATCTCCCCGACCGACTCGGCGGTGCTGATCGAAGGCGAATCCGGCACCGGCAAGGACTTCCTCGCCCATGCCATTCACGCCGCCAGCCTGCGCAATCAGGCGCCATTCATCACGGTCAACTGCGCCGCCATTCCCGACGCCATGATCGAGGCCGAACTCTTCGGCCAGCGGTTCTCGCCAGCCACCGCCCGCACCGGCCTGGCGGATGCCGCCAGCGGCGGAACCCTCTACCTTGACGAGGTGGGCGAACTGCCCCTTGAGGTTCAGGCCCGGCTGTTGACCCTGCTGGACCAGACCCCAGCGGAGAGTGGCACCGCCAGCTCCTCGCCCCCCCGCATCATCGCCACCTCGCATCGCAACCTGCGGCAACTCGCGGAGCGCGGCTACTTCCACGAGCTGCTGTCGCGACGCCTGAACGAAACCCGCCTGCAGCTCCCGGCGCTGCGCGACCGGCAGCGCGACGCCATCGAGCTGGCCCACCATCTGCTTGGCCGCTTTTGCCGCAAGCTCGGCAAACCCCTGCTGCGGATATCGGAAGACGCCATGCACGCCATTGAGGCCTACCACTGGCCCGGCAACGTGCGGGAACTGAGCAACCTGATCGAACGCGCGGCGATTCTCTGCGATGGCGAGGAGATCGACGCCACGATGCTGGCCATCGACCGAGACGCATCAAGGGTTGGCGACCTGTCCGCCGCCGAAGGGGGCGGCCCGGTCTCCCTTGAGGACTACTTCATCGCCTACGTCACCCAACACCAGGACCAGCTCACCGAGACCGAACTCGCCGAGCGGCTCGGCATAAGCCGCAAGAGCTTATGGGAGCGGCGCCAGCGGCTGAGCATGCCGCGCACCAAGACCCGCAAGCGCGGACCAAGGCGTTCCTGAGGCCCCGTGCTATCATGAAACCCCTCCGAGTTCGAACCGGCAAGCAAAATACACCCTTTGGAAACGGAACCCCTCGCTGCGGCAAAGCTCGACGCCAAGCCGCTCAACGTCTCCCGCAAGCAGGTTGACGCCAATGCCGTTGACGTCGTAGCCAAGCTCAAGGGCGCGGGTTTTCAAGCATGGCTGGTCGGCGGATGCGTCCGCGATCTTCTGCTCGGCGCGCGCCCGAAGGACTTCGACGTGGCGACCAACGCCACGCCCGAACAGGTGCGCGGGCTGTTCCGGCGCTCACGCCTGGTCGGGCGGCGATTCAAGATCACCCATGTTCGCTACGGGCGGGACGTCATTGAGGTCTCCACCTTCCGCAAGGCGCCGTCCGGCGACCTGCGGATCAACGGCAACGCCAAGGCCAACGGGCTGATCCTGCGCGACAACGCCTACGGCACCCTGCGCGAGGACGCCTTTCGCCGCGACTTCACCGTCAACGCGCTCTACTACGACCCCCATGAGGAACAGATACTGGACTATGTGGGCGGCCTTGACGACATCAAGCGGCAGCGCCTGCGATTCATCGGCGATGCCCGGCAAAGGCTACGCGAGGATCCCGTGCGCCTGCTTCGGGCCATCCGCTTTCAGGCCAAGCTCGGCTTCGGCCTCGATGCCGCGTGGGCGGACAGCCGCATGGCCGAGCGCCTGCGCGAAATCCCCGCAGCGCGCTTGTTTGACGAGTTCACCAAGATGTTTCTCAGCGGCTACGCGGCCAAGGCCTGGCACCTGCTGGAGGGCACGCCCATTCCCGGCGTCCTCTTCCCGGCGGTGCCCAAGGGCAATCGCCTAGTCCAGCTAGCGATGGAAAACACCGACCGCCGGATCGCCAACGGGCGGCCCGTGACGCCGGGATTCCTGCTCGCCGTGCTGCTGTGGGAGGATTTCCGGGCCAGGGCCCAGGCGCTGCGCTCCCAGCATGGCGCCGCCAATGGCGAGGACGCCACAGTCCTCGCCGCCCAGTCCGCGTTGGCGGACCAACGGCGCATCATCGCCATGCCGCGCCGTCACTCGCATTTCATTCAGGATGTGTGGCACCTGCAGCGCCATCTGCGCAGCCCGCGGCCCAAGCGGGTGCCGAAGCTGCTGCGGGAGACCAGGTTTCGCGCCGCCTACGACTTTCTGCTGCTGTGCGCCGATGCCGGCTTGGTCGAACCCGCCATCGGCCAGTGGTGGACCGACATCCAAACGGCAAGCGATGAGGGACGCGACGCCATGATCAACGACCTGAATCCCGCGGCACGGCAAAGGGGCGGGCGCGGCGGGAGCCGCCAAGGCGGGCGCGGCAAGTCCCGGCAGCGGTGAGGGCGCAATCGAACAGGACGCTGGCGGATAACTTTGAGTGGCCCCGCCACCTGGTGGTCGAGGGGCCGATCGGCGTCGGCAAGACCACCTTGGCCCGTCGGCTTGCGAAAGCCTTGGGCCACTCCCTGCTGCTTGAGCCGGCTCTGGAGAATCCGTTTCTCGACCGCTTCTACCTGTCGAAGGGCGCAAACGCTTTTCAGACCCAGTTGTTTTTCTTGCTCACTCGCGCGCAGGTCATCGCTGAAGCGCCTGGGGATGACCTTCTCGATTCGCGTCTGGTCGCCGACTTCCTGATGGAAAAGGACCGCCTGTTCGCCCAGCTCACCCTTGACGAGAACGAGTTCAGCCTCTACGACCGGATTCACGCGGCGCTGAGTCCCAACCCGCAGCGCCCGGACCTGGTGATCTACCTGCAAGCGCCGGTCAACGTCCTTCAGCGCCGCATTCGCCGCCGGGGAATCAGCTTCGAGCAGGCCATTGAAGCCAGCTACTTGGAGCAAGTGGCCCTGTCCTACACCCGTCTTTTCCATAACTACGACCAAGCGCCGCTGCTGGTGGTGAACGCCGCCGAAATCGACTTCGCCAACAGTCCCGCGCATCTGCAGGCATTGCTGGAGCACATCAAGCGCATGGAGGGCGGACGCAGCTACTTCAATCCAAACCCGACTTTGATCTAATGGATGGGGCACTCGTGTTTGCGGTGAGCGCGGTTTGGCAGGCATGACCGACAGCACCGCCCCAGGTTCGGCGGCAGCGGGCTTGATGGCCTGGGGCCGCTTGGCCGGGCTGGCCAATCAAGCGCCGCGGACCCAGCTGGCCACCCTGCTGCGGGACGGCCCCCGTTGCCGCGCCCTGCGTTGTGCAGCCGTCGGCACTCTGTTCGACTTCTCGCGGCAGCCTGTTGACGGCGAAGTTCTGCAAGCGCTTTTGCAGCTGGCTGGGGAGCGCCAATGGGAGGCACGGCGCGAAGCCCTGTTCGCGGGCGAGCCGGTCAACACCACCGAGGGCGTACCCGCCCTGCACACGGCCTTGCGGGCGCCCGCCGCGGAACAGCCCGAAGCCGCCGCGCAAGCGGTCCCGGTCACCCGCCAACGGCTCATGGCGTTCGCCGAGTCGGTCCGCGACGGTCGGCGCACGGGACACTCAGGCCGGGCATTTCAGCGGGTGGTCCACATCGGCATCGGCGGCTCCCAGCTCGGCCCGGAATTGGCCATCGAAGCGCTGCGGAACGCGGACTGCCCGCTGACCTTCCGCTTCGTCGCCAACATTGACGGCCACGCCATCGCCGACGCCTTGGTCGGCGCGGACCCGGAAACCACGCTGTTCATCGTCGTCTCCAAGTCCTTCACCACCTTGGAGACCCTGGCCAACGCGGCCACGGCCCGCAACTGGCTGCTGGAGCGCACCAACCGCCGCGAGGCGGTGGCCGCCCAGTTCGTCGCCGTCACCGCCCGGCCGGAGGCCGCCACGGCCTGGGGCTTGCGGTCGGAGAACATCTTCCCGATGTGGGACTGGGTGGGGGGAAGGTTCTCGCTGTGGTCGGCCGTCGGCGCTCCGGTCGCCATCGGCATCGGCAAAGCCGACTTCAAGGCGCTTCTCGACGGCGCCCATGCCATGGACCGCCACTTCCGTGAGGCGCCAGCCGAAGCCAACGCGCCCCTGTTGGCGGCGCTGACCGACATCTGGAACATCAACTTTCTCGGCGTCGCCAATCACGCAGTGCTGCCCTACGACCATCGCCTTCGGCGCCTCCCCGCCTATCTGCAGCAGCTCATGACCGAAAGCAACGGCAAAAGCACGCGCCACGACGGCTCCGCCACCGGCGTCCATACCGCCCCCGTCATCTGGGGCGGGGAAGGCACCACGGGACAGCACGCCTTCCATCAGATGCTGCACCAAGGCACCCGCGCCTTCAGCGCCGACTTCATCCTCACCGCAGCGGACGGCCACCAGCCGCCGCGCCCGGAGTTGGCCGACCACCACCGCTGGCTGCTCGCCAACGGCCTTGGCCAAGGCCAGGCGATGGCCCTCGGCTGGCCGCACGAGGATGCGCATCGCGCCGCGCCGGGCAACCACGGCACCAACACCATTGTGCTCGACCGCCTGGACGCCAAGCGCCTCGGCGCCCTGCTCGCCTTCTACGAGCACCGGGTGTTTTGCCAAGGCTTGATTTGGGACATCAACTCCTTCGACCAGTGGGGCGTGGAATTCGGCAAGCAACTGGCCAGGACCCTGTTCGACCAACTCGGGCGCAAGGGCGCGCCTGCCGACGCGGCGCTTGGCTTGGACGCAGCCACCCAAGCCCTGGTTGCGCATCTGCGGGAGATCAACGCGTCGGCGGCAGCACAGACAACGGCAAAAGGAGAACGGCGATGACCTATCCCATCAATGACTTCATGGCGCAGCGGGCGCTGATCGACGAGGCCGCCTACCAAGCCATGTACCGGCGCTCGGTCGAGGATCCCGATGGCTTCTGGGCCGAGCAGGCCGAGGCGCTGCTGGATTGGCAGCGCCCTTGGGAGACGGTGCGCAACGCGGACCTCGCCGCAGGCCGGGCCGCTTGGTTTGAGGGCGCCGCGCTCAACGCCTGCCACAACTGCATTGACCGGCACCTGCCAGACCGGGCCGAGCAGCCGGCCATCATCTGGGAGGGGGACGACCCAAGCGAAAGCGCCGTCATCACCTACCACGAACTGCACGATGCGGTCTGCCGCCTAGCCAACGGCTTGAAGTCCCGGGGAGTGGGGAAGGGGGACCGGGTGTGCATCTACATGCCGATGATTCCCGAAGCGGCCTACGCCATGCTCGCCTGCGCCCGCATCGGGGCCATGCATTCGGTGGTCTTCGGCGGCTTTTCGCCCAATTCCCTGGCCGACCGAATTCTCGACTCCGACTGCCGCACGCTCATCACCGCCGATGAGGGCGTGCGCGGCGGCAGGCGGGTGCCGCTGAAGGCCAACACCGAAGCCGCCCTCGCCTCCTGCCCGGACGTCGCCACGGTGGTCACCGTGCGGCGCACCGGCGCCGATGTGCCTTGGAATGCCGCCCGCGACCTGTGGTACCACGACTTGGTCGCCAACCAGCCCAACCAATGCGAAGCCGCCGAAATGGACAGCGAAGACCCGCTGTTCGTGCTCTACACCTCCGGCTCCACCGGCCGTCCCAAGGGCGTGCAGCACAACACCGGCGGCTATCTGCTGCAAGCGGCCATCACCTTCAAGTACGTCTTCGACCACCAGGAGGGCGACATTCACTGGTGTACCGCCGACGTGGGCTGGATCACCGGCCATTCCTACATCGTTTACGGCCCCTTGGCCAACGGCGCGACCACGCTGATGTTCGAGGGCATCCCCTCCTACCCGGACGCCGCCCGCTGCTGGCAGGTGGTGGACAAGCACCAGGTGAACATCTTCTACACCGCGCCCACGGCCATACGCCAACTCATGGGACAGGGCGATGAATTCGTCAACGGCACCTCAAGGGCCTCCCTGCACCTGCTGGGCACGGTGGGCGAACCCATCAATCCCGAAGCCTGGGAGTGGTACCACCGGGTGGTCGGGGGCGGGCGCTGCCCGATCGTGGACACTTGGTGGCAGACCGAGACCGGCGGCATCATGATCGCGCCCCTGCCTGGCGCCACGCCCCTGAAGCCCGGCAGCGCCACCCGGCCCTTCTTCGGCGTGCAGCCCGCCTTGGTGGACGCCGACGGCCAGATCATCGAAGAGGCCGAAGCCACCGGGAACCTTGTCCTCACCAGCTCATGGCCGGGCCAGCTCCGCACCGTTTACGGCGACCATCAGCGGGCCATCGACACCTACTACTCGGCCTATCCGGGCCACTACTTCACCGGCGACGGCGCCCGCCGGGACGCCGACGGCTACTACTGGATCACCGGTCGGGTGGATGATGTCATGAACGTCTCCGGGCACCGCATCGGCACCGCGGAAGTGGAGAGCGCCCTGGTGCTGCACGACCAGGTCGCCGAAGCCGCAGTGGTGGGCTTTCCCCACGACATCAAGGGCGAAGGCATCTACGCCTTCGTCACCCTGATGCAGGGCGTCAATGAGAACCTTGACGGCATCAAGCAGGCGCTCATCGACTTGGTGCGCAGCGAAATCGGCCCCTTCGCCAAGCCGGACGTGCTGCAGTGGGCCCCGGGGCTGCCCAAGACCCGCTCCGGCAAGATCATGCGCCGCATCCTGCGCAAGATCGCCGCCAACGACTTGGACAGCCTAGGTGACGTGACCACTTTGGCGGAACCCGCCGTGGTGGACGATCTGGTCAAGAACCGAGTGAATTGAAGCGGATTTGCGCTCCCGCCTAAGCGCGCTTTCAATTCTTGTTCTTGAGTGGAGCTGATCGGATTTATGAGTCTGAGACCAACGCGCGCCCCGCACAGCGCTTTGGGCGATCAGAATTCTGGGATCCGAACGGCAGCTACGAAGTGTGATCTTGGCGAATACGCTCTGACGCCAGCAGCTTCCCCGGCATCAATTGTGCGGAAGTAGTAGCCGTGGCAGGAACCATGAGAGTGTTCTCGCCAAACTCGCCAAGCCATCGAGCCAACCGCTCTGTCGATTCTCGTGACAATTCATCCACTGCTGAAGAGATCTGGCTTGAAATCAGGGAGCGAAGCTCAGGGATGTCCATAGGCAAAATCCTACCTTCGAATACGGTGCGAACGACTCGAAACGCGGTCGTGTTAGATACTGCTTTCCGAATCTCAGCCCGTCCGGCGGCTTTTTCGCCAAGCTGCAGGGCATCCCTGTCCTGTCGAGAATCGTCGTCGTGGGGAATGTGTCCCGCCATTGCCTTCAGGAAACGAGCGGGGTCCGATTTGGGGATCCAAAAGGGAAGTCTGTCGCAATGGCCAGCATCGCTTGCGAGTGGATCTTGGAGTACAACATCCTCTCCCATTGGGCTAGCTGGGGATGAGATTTCCTGAACGCGGCGAACCAACTGTCTAATCGGATCAATTCCCGCATCTTCGAGAACTAGCAGTTCGAGGTTGCCCTTCTGGGGGCCGCTCAACCCTGAGATTGTGGCATTCGCCGAACCGAGAAGTGCCTTGTTATCTGCTATGTAGAGTTTCGCATGAAGTCCGGGGCAGGCAAAAATGGGAGTTCCCAGTCGGCGGGCAATATCCCATGCGCGCCAATCAGATGCGCCCGATGCGATATCGCGCAAGTCCCACCGGACGTAGACACTGCGCTCAGGCACCCGTCTAGCCGACTCAAGCAAGGAATCCAGAGCTTCTGCACCAACAAAGGCCGAGATGATGATGACACGCTCGTTAGCCCCAGCGAACAGTCGTTGGATTTGGCGCAAAGGGACCTCAATCACTCCTCCCATTCCAGTACGTAAGTGGCTTTTTCACTCCACAGGCTAAGGCTGGTATCCAAGGCGCGCACCTCCTCAAACCTTTGCAGGTTATCGGCTTCAGCCTGCGAACGAACAAAAGATGCAACCAGCCCGCGAATCACGCGAAGGGCTTCTTCTACACCGGGCCGCTCGCCTATATCTTGGTTATCGTCCCCACCCTCACTATCGCTGTCTTCGTCACCGTCACCACTGTGCCCCGAGTCGAGCAGCCATGCCATGGTTTCGCTTAAAGGATGTTTTTCGTGAAACCTCACGATCAAGTGACCGGGACCCACCGCGAAGCTGAACATCTTGGTGGCTGGTCCATGGGGATCCAGCACATAGTCCAGCTTTAAGTGGTTTTGCATGACCTCAAGAGGCCTCACTTCTCGGGCGGGCTCTCCGCCTGCCAGAGTGTTCCCATAGGCCTCGGCGGTTTTTTCAGAGTCGGACGACGGCTCTGTACTATCCATTGGTATTTCGCGACCGTTTGCAGAAAGCGCGTCCCCGTCTTGTTTCAGTTCGCCCACAGACGGGGTGTACGGATCACCGGTGCCAGACCCTCCATTCTTTCCCCCTCGGGTGTTCTTTCGTTGTTTTCCGACGATCCTTTGCATATCGCTAAGCAGTTCCTTGATCTGCTTGGTCACCTCCAAACAGCGTATATTCCTCCAATCCTCTTCGATATCGCCTTCCTCCCGTAACTCTTTCAAGCGCTCCTTGATCTCCTTGAGCGGAGTGGAAGCGAGATCGGAAAGGCCCCGGACCTGCTGCTTGTCGTTGGAAACGCCAAAAACTTCATCTAGATCAGGATCAAAATCAATGCTCACGGATACCCAGCGGTCCACGGTGCGATCCCCTCTAAGCCATGCCGGGTCGAGTTCGATTTCTCGACCAGATCGCATCAGCGAAACGCCTCGAAGCCGGTTCGCCAGTTTTCCGAAGGGCGCTTGCCCTGGATCCTTGTAGTCCACTTTGAGTTTTTCATCCGTTGCAACCCGACTCCTGCGATAAGATGCGGTAAGCAGATAGTGCCCGACCAGTCCTCCATCCGGCCCCTTGATCGTTTTCATCTGAGGTTGGTATTCGCCGTCAATGTCCTTTCCCGCATCATCAGGATGCCCGGTATATGGGACAAACAGCGTTTCATTGTCAACAAAACCGTCCTTCTTAAGTGCATCTTCGTCCCAGTTGGTAAGAAATGTGGGGTCCACAGGCGGCGCCCATGCCGAGTCAATAACCTCGTCTGAGACCCTGTCAAAAACGTTCACCAGAATCCACAGACTCTTACTTCGAATAAGCTCACGATGAATTCGTCCGCACAGGTCGCAGATATGCTTTCGCAACGTTCCCGCTCGCCTCCGGTGTGTTGTAGAGACGTCCCTCCAGACAACCAGCGTTCCGCTTTTCAGTTCTGAAATTGGTTCAGGCAGCCCGAAAAAAGCTGAATTCGCCCAATCTGGAACTTTCTCGTGAAACGTGTCCGGCAGCAAATTATCCTCGATGCCACTTTCATCAGACAGGCGCAGTCGAGTCGTCGGTACCACACCGGCCGCGGTTTCCCCCTGCTGCCAAGACATAACCTGCAGGTCCGAGCACTGGCTGAATGAAGCCGCGACAAGTCCCACTCCGAACTTGCCAAGGCGTTTTCCAGCTCTCGACTTAGTCCCTTCACCAAGCTCTCTCTCGTCCCCCGATTCCCCATAGCCGTACTGAACGCAACGCCGCAACAATTCCCGGTCCATGCCCGTTCCATCGTCTAGAACCGCGATTTCCGAGGGGCGGCTGCTCCCGTCTACGATGAGTGCCACAGCGATGAATTTGGCCTTTGCATCCGCGCTATTGTCGATGAGTTCAGAGATTGCGTAGGCAGCATTGCGGTAAGGACCTGAACTAAGCGCCCTAAGAGCCAAGCTGGGCGGAAAAATATGGTCGGTCATGACTTTGTCCTTCGTCGAGCAAAACGTGAAGTTGGTGGGGGTGGGGACGGGGTTTGGGTTATGTGCGATCACCTTCCTCCCAAAGGCTCTCCCACTGGCAGAACATATCAGCCAAGTCAGCGAATTCGCTATAGGATTCATCCGCAATCATGTGGATAACTGCTTTTTTCGTTCCGCCCGACTGCGGCCCCCTCAACGCCCTGCCGACCATCTGCTGAAGCCGAACGGCGCTCTTTGTTGGCTGGCCGATCACGGCCGCGCTGGTTTCCGGAGCGTCAAACCCCGCAGTAAGTACATTGCAGTTGAACAGCGCTTGGTGGTTGGGGTTCGTGGCCGTTGGCTGTTGGAATGTGCGAGTGTAGCTGTCTCGGGCTTCCGAAGGGGTTTTCCCCGAAACCGAATGGGCATACAGATATCCGCGACGTCGCATGGCCGCGGCACATTCCTCAGCGGAGTCGACAGACGGTGTGAAGGCGATCACGCGCTTGTGCCCCTCGTCAAAAAGCCCTTGGACTAAATCGACGATCTTTTGGTTGCGCTCCCCATCTTCGCCCAAGTGTGCAAGCGCACGATCTGAGTATTCCGCTCCTCGACCATTGGGCGCTGGCGAACCACTAAATCCGTGCGCCTCAATGACCGCACGAGCGAGATACCCTTTTTCAACCAAATACCGCACCGGGTTGCCTCCGTCTCCGATACCGACTTTGCGCCCTTCGTACATTTCGACCAGCTTTTTTTGTCTCGTCGGGATTCGCCCTGCCAGGCGTGGCGCTGAGACCCAAAAGCCCGCGCTTCGCCACGCCATCGTCCGCCAAGATGCCCTCCACAAGATCACGAAACGACGGCGCTACTGAATGATGTGCCTCGTCGAACACTACCAAGCTGACCCTTTCCAACAGCGACTGCTCAATCCACGGGTCGGCACTGACCGACTGGCCCGCCATCTGGAGGCCCGCGACCAGGACCGTGTTACGCCGAATTGTAGTGCCGTCCGAAAAGCGTTCGCCTCCTCCGCGCCACTGAATGACCGCTGCTTCAACGTCTCCTTGGAATTTCCAAGCAACGCTGAAGTCAGCCGCCGCTTGCGCGACCAACTCCTTGGTCGGCGCGAGCCAGAGCACCATGGTGGGCGCCTTCTGCCGAAGGTGCAGGGACACGACGGACATTGCCATACGGGTCTTTCCCGCCCCTGTCGGCGCGTGCAGCAGCACTCGATCATGGCACTTCAGCGCGTCTGCCACCGCGTCCACGGCCTTCTTCTGGTAGGGCCGCAAGGAGTAGCGCGGCTTCACCTCATAGAATGACGGCACTTCGCTTGGCATCGCTGTCATTCGTAGGGTGGGTTGTGAGGGTCGGGCAGACTGGCGCAACTGAAGCCCATCGACTGGAGCATTTCCGATTTGGCACCTAAAGCGAGCAGACTGCGCAAGCGTGGTCATGCGGGTCATCCTCGGCCAGATTGACCGCAAGCAATGACTCCTGCCACGACGCTGGGCCATCCGTCGCGATTATCGCTTCGTCGCTGGGTGAGGTTCCGGCTTGCCGGTCCAATTCCGCCAGCGACATCTTGTCCATCCATGTGTACATTCGGCCAGTCTCGGGATCGAACGTCTCCTCCTCGTAACGCCTCGCCTTTGCGAATAGATCAGGGTGGTTCCTTCGCAATCCAAGCCATTCGCTTTTGCGCTGGAAAAAGCAAAAGTAGCAGCCTGACCGAGACCGCCAACGGTAATAGTCCGGCAGCCCGGTCGTTTCCTCAAGCAGGGCAACGATATCATCCCGCACCAGCCCATCGCGAACAAACGGATAGACCGCTGTAACGTTCTTGAGCGAACTAAGCTTGGAGCGCGAGGCTTCGTCTGCTCGAATGCCCACATAGTTGATCGTCGGGGCGTCGCTGACAAAGGCGTTCATGGGCTTGATCTTCATTTTGTACGTACACCACCGCTGCCGTCTCGAAGGCAGGAGACCGCCGTGCTCCGCCCACAGGAAGTGGTCGAACGGGGCCGCATTGGCGTCGTTGCCGCTTAGGAATGGGCTCAGCCTAAGCACCGGCTTGCCGAGAAACTTCTCCAGTATTTCCAAGTATTCGTACACTTCGGGCAGCTCCTTGCCCGTATCGGTGAAAAAGTGCTCAATATTCGGCGCTCGGCGGGCCTCTTCAATTTCCCGGGCGGCGACCGCGCAATTCGACTCAGCGAGGAAGTCGCGGAAATAGCGCCAGTCCCCGTCCTTGCGAGCGAGATGGATCGCAAGGGCGGCTGAGTCCTTGCCGCCCGAAATCCCAATGATGTGCTTGGTTTTCATGCGTTCTCCCTGAAAGTTCGGGCCAAGTTTGCGATGACGGCCATGCGCCGCGCCTTCGGAACGGAAGCCAAGATGGCCTCCGCCTCCTGCTCTTGCGGCGCCATGTCATCAGCGCCTGATCCCGGCAGGAAGACTACGAAGGGCCTTGCGCCAGGGGACGCCTCAGCGTCATCCAGCATCCGCCCGGCTTCCTGCACAGCCATAAGAGTCCGCCGCAAGGCAAATTCGGCCTGCGCCACATGAGCATCCGACCACGACCCTAGCGGCTGCCGAATGCCCAACCCATCATCGACAACGTGGGCGAGCCAAGCAAGGTCGCCCAAGTCTCCATGTCCCAAAGCCGCATTAACGAAATCACCGTACCCGTGGTGCATACGGCTGTTCCGCAACATAGATCCAGCGCAGCCAACGCATTCCTGCCTAGCTTCCGAAAGCGGCTCCTTCCCCCAAGTCTCCATGAAGATGTCAGCCAAAGCACGAAGGAGCGCCGCGTCAGCGCGCTCAAGGTTGGCGCGTGCGTCCTCGACAAGAGCAAGGTACTCGTTGGCATCCGGGCCACATGATGGCAGCCGATGGTATCCCAACGCACTTGGAATGGATCGAAACAACATGTCGCCTGGCGACTTGGCAATACGAAACGCACGCCGGAGCGCACATGCGGCTTCGGACACGGCTTGGGTGTTGCGGGCGTAATTGGAGAGCTCCGCGTGACGCTTAAGCGCCGCCCTAGCGACTGAGACTGACGTGACATACTCGGAGGGCAACCCTTCCCCGGAAAGGGCTTGCCGGTACTTCGCCATGAACGATTTACCAACCGGCATGTCGGTTATTGCGGAAATGCTGAACCTCTTCGGCGCCTTGACCATCCGCACCAGCGTTTGCGGCCCCCAATCGGGGAGGTAGCCGCCGGACTCGTAGAGTTCGTAACGATCTCGTTCGACCAGCAAGATGACAACACACAGTAGCAGCGCAGGACTTCGTTTGACGCCGAAGGGCGACTCGCTCAAGGCACGTACCGTGTCCTCGACCGATTTCGCGCCACCTTCTGCGGCAAATCGCTGGCGGATTTCCGACAATATCTGCCGAAGATTGTCAGGCATTGCTCTCGCATTTATGGTGAGTCCCCACGCTCCGTCGTTTTCTTTTAATGATACGGCGACCACCGAGATCTACACTATCGCCGTATCATT
>JAPOTD010000087.1 GCA_026709365.1 Gammaproteobacteria bacterium | reverse complement strand
AAACGATGTATCCGGTCTCCTGGTCGGCGATGCGGGCGGCGTTTGCGAGCGCGGAGATCAGCTTTCCAATGAGTTCTGGGTGGGTGTTGTCCTGCTTGAACTCAGCCCAAGCGGTCTCCGCCGGCAAGGCACGCAGTTCGTCAATGAGCGCGATTGTGCGAGAGTCCGACATGTCCAGGCGAGTTTTGCGAGATTTGATTGAGATTTGATTTTACCGCCGTTTTGGCGCGTATTCTTCCGCTTGGCCGATGTAAATTGAAGTATTGACAGGTGGTTACGGGTTAGGTCAAGGATTTGAGGAGGATTTGACTGCGGTCGCGTCACCCGCTTGGGCGCACAGCTAGGGCAGCAGACCTGCGAGCACCTTGCCACCCGGTGCAGCTTGTTCAGGCACCTGCGAACCGTTGCCGAGTGGCAGGTGCTTCCCGACTGGAGATTGAGCGGTCCTCCGTTTCTCCGCAGGACGGCTGTCTCATGGCGAAAGTTGCCACGGACACCATCACCATCGCCCACGTCACCTTCTCCATGGCCTATGTGGCAGTGGTGGTGCAGGCCCGCCTGATGGCCGTGGACCGCACTTTGGAGGAAGCCGCCATGGACTTGGGCTGCCGCCCCATCGGCGTGACTTTCGACAGCATCCTGCCGCTGATCGCCCCCGCCATGCTGTCCGGCTGGCTGCTGGCCTTCACCCTGTCGTTGGACGATCTGGTCATCGCCAGCTTCGTCTCCGGCCCCGAGTCGAGCACCCTGCCCATGGTCATCTACTCGAAGGTTCGGCTGGGCATCACGCCGGACGTCAACGCCCTGGCGGCGGTGATCGTCGCCATCGTCGGCATCGGCATAGCCGTCGCCGGCTGGCTGATGGCGAGGATGGCGCGAACGGGCACGAGTAGCTCACCCTAGCCCGGATATTGCACCAACGTAGTTGATGAACGGCGGAATGAAACTGATAATTCAGGGTGTTACGACCATCTTAGGAGGGGCGCCCGCCGTGACGGAGCGTTACCGGAACGCGATCCGCCTTTCACGCTCGAAAGGGCGCCGTGTTGGGGCTGAGATCACGGGTTCGGAAGTGACCTCGAACGGCGGCGCGATGCTGCTGGCGGAGGCCGACCGCCGGATGGGGCTGACGCGGGCCGTCGCCGAGGCGATTGGGGAGGGCCGGCGCCTCGGCAGCGTGGTCCACACGAAGCGGGACATGGTTCGGCAGCGGGTCTGCGGCCTGCTTCAGGGGCCCGAGGACCTGAACGACCACGACCGCTTGCGGCGTGACCCGGCGCTGCAGGCCGCCGTGATGCGCGACGGCGTGATGGCCAGCCCCTCCACGCTGTGCCGGTTCGAGCGCAAGTCGGGGCCGTGGGAGGCATTGATGCCGCACCGGGTGCCGTTCGACCAGTTCGTGGCGGCGCACCCGAAGCCGCCGGGGCGCATCGTGCTGGAGTTCGACGCCACCGACATCGAGCGGCACGGCAGGCAGGAGCGGCGGCACTGCCACGGGCACTACGGCAAGGCCGAGCACACCTGCCTGGGGGCCAACACGCGCTTCGCCGTCACCAGCCTGGACATGGCGGACGACCCGCAGGGGCTCCACGAGGCCATGTACTGCGAGCGCGGCGAGATTGAGAACCGGATCAAGGACCAGCAGCTCGGCCTGTTCGCCGACCGCGCCTCGTCGAGCGAGTTCAACGCCAACCAGTTCCGCCTGCTGCTGAGCGGGTCGCCCACACGCTGCTGGAGGGGATGCGCCGCATGGCGCTCTCCGCAACCGAGTCGGCCAAGGCCTCGCCGCAGGCCATCGCTAGTGTCCTGTCCCGCAAACTGAGTGGGCTCAGGACACTAGTAGCCCTCATACCGCTCCGCAGCGCCGACCTCAAAGCGCAGGGTGCTGACCACTCCCGAGACGGCACTCGGCGCGCCGTCGATGAATGGCGCCCGGTAGCGCCACTGCGCCACCGCCGCCAAGGCGGCGGCATCAAACACCCCCGGCGGCGAGGAATCGAGCACTTGGAGGTTCCGCACCCGCCCGTCGCGGCGGATGTCGTAGCGCAGCCGAACCCAACCCTCGATGCCTTGGGCCTTGGCCGCTTCGGGATACACCGGCCCGGCGTCCTGGATGAGCTGCATCGGTTGGTTGGGGCCGCTGGCGCAGCCAGCGAGCAGGGCGGCGGTGAGTGCGAGGCATGGCCAGCGATGGTGAAATGAGAGGGCGGGTCTCATGGCGTTAGTTTACGCTTCGGAACTGCGATCGGATGGGTTCCGAAACGTGCCGGGGAGTATGCCCGATGGGAGTGCGCACTGGCGGCGGCAACGTTTACACTATCCCCGCTCACTTGCAGGAGCCACCGGTCATGGCATTGCAGCGCTCGGAGAGCCTTTTCCCAGACCATGCAGTGCCGATTGGCCAGCCCGGCAAGCGGGTGGTGCGCAATGGCGAGGCCACCAATGACCTTGTGTTCAGTGCCTACGCCCAATCCAATGCCGAGGTGTTCCCCAGAATTCTGGACCTGTACTTGCGTCCGGGTTGCTTGGTGGCCGATGCCACCTACGGCAAGGGCGCGTTCTGGAAGCGGGTTCCGGATGGCCTCTACAGGCTGAGGGCGACCGACATTCAGGACGGGGTGGATTGCCGCCAACTGCCCTACGAGGACGGGGAAATTGACTGCGTTGTGCTTGACCCGCCTTACATGCACTCCCCTGGCGGTACGGCGCACACGGGACACACAGCCTTTGAGAGCCACTACAGGAACAACGAAACCGGCAACTTGACGGCGAGCAAGTATCACGAGGCTGTTTTGGACCTCTACGTCGAAGCGGGCGAGGAGGCGTATCGGGTGTTGCGCGAGCGCGGGGTGTTGATTGTCAAGTGCCAGGATGAAGTTTGCTCCAACCGTCAGTGCTTTACCCATGTCGAAATCATGGCCGCCTATGCGCGAATCGGGTTCGTCGCCGAAGATCTGTTCGTGGTGTTGCGCAACAACCGTCCAAGAGTCAGCCGAGCCGTGCGGCAGGTTCACGCCCGCAAAAACCATTCCTACTTCCTCGTGTTCTGGAAACGAGGCGGGAGCGGACCGCTATGGCAGCCGCCTGAATGAGCGCCATAGAGATTCTGCGGCAGGTCATTCGCGACAACACTCCGGATTCGATATGGAAGGATGCGCCCTTGGAGTCGTTCCGGCGCGTGGAGAACACGAATCGGGGGGAGATCGGAGAGGAGTTCCTGCGGCGGTATCTTGACCACGAGGGGATAGAGGTTGGCGACAGGACGGGGCGCACTGCGCGGGAGGACATGCTCATCGCCGGCGCTCGATTTGAGGTGAAGACCGCGTCGGAGGGAGCCAATGGAACCTTCCAGTTCAATCACGTCCGATTGGACCGAAACTACCAATACTTGCTTTGCCTTGGCATCCGTCCGGCTGCAATTGGGGGTTCTTCAGCCCCGTCTCCAGCTTGTTGCGCACCTCCCGCTTGACGCGGGGCGCCAAGACTTGGTCATGCTGCTCAAGGAAGTCCGCCACGGCGGTCGGATCCCAAATGATGAGTTCACGCAGGGCCCAGGAGAGCGCCTTGACCACCATGTCGTCGCGGTCAGCCACTAGCCGTTCGGCCATCATCAGGGTGCGGTGCGCATCACCCGTGCCGCCTCGACTGCGCACGTTGAGGGCAGTGGTGGCCACTAGGGCGGCGCGACGCCACCAGCGGTCGTTGCGGTGTGACCAACTCAGCATGGCGCTGTCGTCGATCTGGCGCTTCGCCCAGCAGGGGCCGGCGATGTAGGCGCAGAAGGTGTCCACTTCGCTCCAGGAGGCCATGTCCGTGCCAAGCGCCTCAACTTCCGCGAGGCCAAGGAATGCGAGGGTGGCGGGGTGGTGATGGATGAGTTCGTAGCCGAGCCAGCGGCGGCGGTTGTCGATCAGCACGGTGGCGACGGCGAGCACGGTGCTGGGGGCGGCGTTGCGCAAGCGCTTCGAGGCGGCCTTCCGCAGTTGCCGTAGGCTTGGGGTGTTGGGCATTGGGAGGGCCTCGATTTCCGCCAGCAGCCGTTCGGCTTCTTGAGTTGACCGGTTCAGTTTCGCAGCCGCCCTTGGAGCGGCGATATAATCGCCGTCGTGAGCGACCCACGTGACAATCGAAGTGAGGGCGAGCCGAGTTCCAAGCCAGGCAGCCCTTGGCGATACATCTTCATGTGGACGGCGTTCGGCATGACGCTAGTGGTCACGGTGGTCATCGTCGTTCAGGCCATCTTGAAGACCACTGGCTTCGACTAACCCTTCTGCCCCGGCGATGAAAGCGGGTTCCGCCGCTTCCAGCGCCTCCAGAAAGCGAAACCGGTCCAGCGCCCGCTGCCGGTTCTCGCCGTGCGCGCCCACCTTGAAGTAGCGGTCGCCGTCCAGATGGTCGATGAGGTAGCGCAGGCCGATCATGAAGGTGACGTAGCGGGGGGCCGTCACCAGGTCATCGACGCGGGCCGACACCTTGGCCGCGTCCAAGTAGCCGCGGGCCGCTGCCGCAAAGCGCGTCGGCAACGCTTGGCCTCCTAGCGCGGAACGCGCGAGGTCGCCGAAATCCCAAGCCCAGTGGCCCCACATTACGGTGTCGAGGTCGAGAACTGTGACGACGCTGCCGTCCTCGCCGAACAGTAGGTTGTCGAGGTGGCCGTCGCCGTGGATGGTTGCATTGCGTTCACGAAAGCGCGTCGCCAAGTGGCGGCGGGCATCGATGAAGTCGATTAGTTGCGGCTCAGCGCCCTCGCGGGCGTCGAAGTTGGCGAGGCAGCGGTCCAACTGCAGGTGGCCGGGTATCGCCGCGTCGAGCCTCGGCCCCGGCAGATCCCGCAGCCATCGGTGCGTCTGGCCGAGGGCACGTCCGGCGGCTTCCGCCTGATGGTCGTTGTCCAGCCGGTTGAGGGAGCGCCCGCTGGCGTAGGACCACAGCCGCCAGACGCCGTTGTCCAGCCGCACGTGGCTCGCGCCGTTTCGGGTCGGAATCAGTTTGGGCGTCCAGCCCGGACGCTTGGCGTTGAGATGGACGGACGCCCGAGCCACGTTTTCCATCAACACGTCGGGCCTGCGAAAGACGAAGCGGTTGAGGCGCTGCAGCACCCACCGGTTCCTCTCCTGGGACGATTGCGGACCGACTGCCGACTGGCTGGTCGTTGCTGCGGCGTCCCGTTCACGGGCGGACCGAGGGCTCGCACCCTGCGCCAGGTAGCTGTCGTTGATGCGCCCGCTGCCCAAGGGCGAGAGGGTGGCTTGCCACCCCCAGCCTTCGGCAAGGGCGATTTCGGCGCTGGTCACCGTGCCTGCAGCCAAGCCAGCGTTGGAGGCGCGATGGCGACGATGTATTCACCGGCGGGTTCACTGGCTTTGGTGATGCGTTCGCGGGCTTCCGTTTTGCTGAGCCGTCCGTTGGCCGTATCGACAATGCTATGGAGGATCAGTCTGAGGTTGGCGATCGGCGGCATCAGTTCGGGGATGAAGTCCTCGGCTGCGCAAATGTCGAGCAATCGGGCGCATTCGTTGAGCAGCGCTGCGCCGCCCTCGGCCAACAATCCCCCGAATCGGCGGGCGGCCAGGCTTTCCGGGAGCAGCGCATCCACCGGGCGGTTCAGGGGCGTGTCGGTGCCGTAGGGCCTGGACTGCGGCATTTCCCGCCCGACCATTCGGGCCTCCAGAGCGGCCTGTCCGAGCAGCCGTCCGTACCATTTGATCGGCTCCAGCAGGGCCACGGCGGGCAACTGCCGCCCATTGACCCCGAATTGCCGCAACAAACTGCGGCTGGCGTTTGGCACATCGACGATGCCCGCGGCCGAAAGTTGGCGCCAGGACGCTTCAAGCCAGCCGCAGAAGTCGTCCGGTGCGGGCTGGTTGGTCCACAAGCGATCCGCAATCAGGGGCATGCGCGACCAAAGCCGCACCGGCAGCAGCGCCTCGTCCACCAATTCCGACCACAGGCAGGCTTCGCCGCCCAGCACCTTGCCGCTGCCTGGGGAGCGCGCGGGTTGGCGCCAACCTTGGGTCCACTGCAAGCCTGATGCAACGTGATTGAAGCGGGGGTCCGCCAGCAAGGCATCCTCAAGGGCCAGCAATTCCCCTTCGGGCGCGCCCGGTGCTTGGGCGTGATGCACGTCCGCCGGATAGAACAGGTCCAAGTAGTATCCGGAAGACACCACGCAGTCGTGACCTGCAGCCAGCGCTCGCCCCCGGGCGGTGGCACCGCGCCAGCTTTGCGCCACCATTGTGGCCGGCGCTCCGCCGTCGAGCGCTTCGTCCCAGCCGATGGTCCGCTTGCCGTGCCGGGCGGCGGTGGCGGCGAGAAACGCCCGAAAATGAGCCTGCAAGGCAGCGGGGTCCGCTAGGTCACGACGCGCCATGTCGGCTGCGACTTGGCTGCTCTCGTTCCACCAAGCCGGATTCACCTCATCGCCGCCGAGATGGATGAATTGGTCGGGAAAGACATCGGCCAACTCACCGATCAAGATGTCCATCGCATCCTGGAACGCCGGATCGATGGGATTGAGGACCGCTTCATGGGGACCGAACCGGCTGCTCGGCGGCACGGACGAGCTTTGCGGGCCCCATTCGGGATGGGCGTGCAGCCAACTGGTCGCATGGCCGGGCACGTCGAGTTCGGGGATGATGCGAATGCCGCGGTCGGTCGCCGCCCGCACCAACTTGCGCAACTCGCTGCGGCTGTAGCTTTCGGCGCTGGCCAGCTTGGGGTAGGCGCGGCTTTGGAAGCGGAAGCCCTGATCGTCGGTGAGATGCAGGTGCAGCACGTTGAGCTTGCACAGCGCCATCGCGTCCAGCGTGGCCAGCAGGGCGCCCATGCTGAGGAAGCGCCGGGCCGGGTCCAGCATCAGGCCGCGCCAAGGGAAGCTGGGCGCATCCTCGATGCGTCCCAGTGGAAGGCAGCCGCAATGGTTGGCGAGCTGAACCAGCGTGGTCAGCGCATGGCGGGCGCCGGCCAGGCGCGGGGCGCTGATGCGCGCGCCATCCTTCGACAGGAGCAGTCGGTAGCTCTCGTCATCGTCCAGCGCGGGCGGGGCCTCGCTTGGATCATCCACTTGAAAGCGAACCGGCACCGCCGCCTTGCCGCTCTCCTTGAGCCAGCCGTTGGCCCGGTCCAGCGCTTGGGCGAGCGGCGCGGGGACGGCTCCTCGGCAGCCGAGGCGTCCGACCTGCGCCCGTTCGGCGGAGAGCCGCGCCCGTTGGGGCCGCGGCGCAAGGAGCAACTCGTTCATGGCTTAAGCCTATTGTAGTCGGTTGCAATCCTCCACTCGCGTGACACCATGGGAACATGAACGCTCAGGAACGCATGCGCGCCGTGCTGCGGGCGGAGGCGGACGCCATCCGTGCCGTCGCCGTGGGCGATGAGTTTGTCCAAGCCGTGCGGGCGTTGGCGGACTGCCCGGGCAAGGTGCTGGCCACCGGCATCGGCAAGGCGGGACACATCGCCCGCAAGTTCGCCGCCACCCTGTGCTCCACGGCCACGCCGGCCGACTTCATTCATCCAGCGGAGGCGGCCCATGGCGATCTCGGCTTGGTAGGCGCCAATGACCTCATGGTCGCCCTCTCGACCAGCGGCAAGAGCCGGGAGGTGCTGGAGCTGCTGGAGCTGTCGCGCCACTTGGGCGTGGCCACCGTCATCGGCATCACCTCGCATCCGGATTCGGAACTGCGAACCCTCTCCGACCTGATCCTGGACATGGGCGTGATCAATGAGCCTTGCCCCCTGGGGCTGACGCCGAGCGCCAGCACCGCGGTCATGCTGGCCATCACCGACGCCTTGGCGCTGGCACTGCTGGAGGTGAAGGGCGTGACCCGCGAGGACTACGGCCTGCGCCACCACGGGGGCTACCTCGGCCGCCGGGCGCGCACCGACAATCTGCCGAAGTAGCTTAACCACCAGCCGATGGTACTCTGAGCCATTGCATTGAACGCCCATCGGGATGGCTCAGGCAGCGCAGTGAATCTGAACGAATTGCCAATCGAGAGCGGCTTCCGCATTCGCGGGGCGTCGATGACGCGGGTGGAGACCTTCGCCGATGCGGCGTTCGCCTTCGCGGTCACCCTGCTGGTCATTTCGGTTGACGACGTGCCGTCGAGCTACGATGAGTTCCAGACCTCGCTGAAGTCCGTGCCCGTCTTCTTTGCCTGCCTGGGCCAGATGATCATGTTCTGGATCGGCCACCACAAATGGAGCCGGCTTTACGGTTTGGACGATCTGATGTCCCTCTGGCTCACCGTGTTCCTGATCGCCGGCATTCTGGTGCTGGTCTATCCCTTGCGGGTGGTCATGTCGTTGGGCTTCGGCATGGTCAGCGGCGGCTGGGTGCCGGTCTCCTTCGACGTGACCGCGGCGCAGGTTTCCGCCATCTTCGTGTTTTACGGCTTGGCGTTCGCGTTCCTTTCGGGGATTGTGCTGGGGCTCCACGTTCACGCTTGGCGGCGCCGGGACTTGCTCGAACTCAATGAACTTGAACGTTTCGAAACCCTCAAGAGCATCACCCTGTGGACCTCGGTGAGCGCCATCGGCTTGTTGTCCAGCCTGATTGCGGTCCTCAACCCCACCGACCAATATGGTTTGGCGGGCTGGTTCTATTGGTCGCTCTTCCTGGCGATCGCCTGGGTCAACTGGCGGGCTCGCAAACGAAGGCGGGCGCTTTTTCAGCTATAATCCGCCGCCGCGTCGTGCCGGGAGGAACCCTGTGCGATCAAGAAGGGAAACCCAACCTCCAAGCCGCATCCCTGCTGTGGACCAGCGCCATGAAATCCGTACGCACTGCTGAAGTCACCCGCAACACCGAGGAAACCCGCATCCAACTTACCCTGAACCTGGATGGCGAGGGCGTTTGCGAGCTGGCGACCGGGCTGCCGTTCCTCGAGCACATGCTGGCCCAAGTGGCGCGGCACGGACGAATCGACCTCAAATTGCGCGCTGAAGGCGACTTGGAGGTTGACGCGCACCACACGGTGGAGGATGTGGGCATCGTCCTTGGCCAAGCGCTCGCCAAGGCGGTGGGCGAGAAGCGCGGCCTGGGGCGTTACGGCCATGCCTATGTGCCGCTCGATGAGGCGTTGTCGAGGGCGGTGGTCGATCTCTCCGGGCGGCCGGGGCTTGAGTACCACTGCACCTTCGTGCGTCCCCGCATCGGCGATTTCGACGTTGACCTGCTGCGCGAGTTCTTTCAGGGTTTCGTCAACCACGCCCAAGTCACCCTGCATCTGGACAATCTGCGCGGCGCCAACGCCCACCATCAGGCGGAGACCCTGTTCAAGGCCTTCGGCCGGGCGCTGCGCATGGCGGTCGCCTTCGACCCGGGAAGCCGAGGCGAGGTGCCGTCCACCAAGGGATCGCTGTAGTGTCCGGTTCGGCTGATTCGCGTGACTGTTTGCCCCTGAAGCCCACCCGTTAACCGGACAGGACCCTCGCCTTGCCGAGCGCTGCCCAGCCATGTTGCTGATCCCGGCCATCGATCTCAAGGATGGGCAGTGCGTGCGCCTCAAGCAGGGGCGCATGCGCGATGCCACCCGCTACTCCGATGACCCCGCAGCCATGGCCGCGCACTGGCTGGCGGCGGGCTGCCGACGGCTGCACGTGGTCGATCTGGATGCGGCCTTTGCCGGAGAGCCGCGCAACCAAGCCTGCATCGCCGAGATCGTTCGTCGAGCGGGGGCGGTGCCGGTTCAGGTCGGTGGCGGCATCCGTTCTCTGGAGACGGCCACCGCCTATCTGGAGGCCGGCGTGGCGGCGGTCATCGTCGGCACCGCAGCGGTGCGGGACTTCGACTTCCTCAAGCGCCTGGCGGCACGCTTCCCGCGCCAAGTCCTGTTCGGGCTTGATGCCCGCGGCGAGCGGGTGGCGACCGACGGCTGGGACGTCACTACCGATGCCTCGGTGCTCGAGTTGGCCCAGACGGCGGATGCGCTGCCCTTGGCCGGCATCGTCCATACGGACATCGAGCGCGACGGCATGCAGAGCGGCATCAACGCCGCCGCCACGCTGCGGCTTGCCGCCGCCCTGTCCACCCCGGTGATCGCCTCCGGCGGCCTCAACGATCTCGACGACTTGGCGGCGCTGAAGGCCGCCGATGACCAGGCCGGCAAGCTGCTGCTCGGCGCCATTACGGGACGCGCCATCTATGCGGGCACCCTGGACTTCCAAGAAGGCCAAGCATTGCTTGATGCTTGACCTTGATGGATGTTCGCGCCGCCGAGTGCCGCGCCCGGGGGGCTATCCGGCTTCAGAAAGATGTCGGAACCTGACTCACGCAACCGATGCGGAGTTTCGCGTTAGCAAAACCCCAACGCACCCGCAAAGCGCGTGCGCCTGTGCGGGCTCAGCAACACTTCGGAACCTGGCACGCGCAACGGTAGCGGAGTTTCGCGCCATCCCATCAAGCGCACCCGCGGAGCGGGTGCGCCTTGGCCAGACGCGGGGACAGTTTCAAAAGAAAGTCAATGTCAGATTGCGAATTTATCGATTCGCAACATGGTTGGGTTGAGATATGGTTTAAGTCAACGTCGAAAGCTGTCGCGGTCTGGGATGGTTGAGAACCATCCCAAATCGGTGTTTCGGATCGGTCCACTTGTGATGAGGGAGAGATTATGAGGATTGGATCGTATGCTACGTTGACATTCACGATGCTCGCCATTGCAGCGCCCTCCACGGCAGTGTTCGCTCAGAACGATGTCACCATTGAGGAAATCGTCGTAACGGCCCAGAGACGGGAGGAGCAACTGTCCGACGTGCCGCTTTCGATTACCGCTTTAGGCGGCGAGTATCTGGAAAGCGCCTTGATTTCGGAGACGCGCAACCTTCAGTTCGTCACCCCCGGACTGACATGGTCCGCATCGGGGCCCTTTGCGCAACCGACGATTCGAGGGGTCGGCACCTCGGTCACCGGCCTCGGGGCAAGCCCCAACGTGGCGCTGTACGTGGATGGCATCTACAACCCCATGCAGGCCACTGGGTTGTTTGAGTTTCACAATGTCGAGCGCATCGAGGTGCTCAAAGGGCCGCAGGGCACGTTGTTTGGCCGCAACGCCACCGGGGGAGCGATACGTATCGTAACCAAGGATCCGCAACAGGATCCATCACTGTTTCTCAGCGCCGGAGCCGGTGAGGAAGGCTTGCTTGAGAGCAGCGGTTACGTGACCGGCGGACTCAGCGACAATCTTGCCGCGGACTTTGCCTACGCCGTTACGCAGGACGATGGCTACTACCGAGACATCGTCACGGGGGCAAGGCTTGCTGAGCGTGACCAGCTGGCGCTGCGGTCAAAGATATTGTTCCGGCCTAGCGAAGCCGTCAAGTTCGTGCTGTCGGGGTACTATTCGGAGCAGAACGACGACTCTCCCTATGCCACCCAAGCCATTGACGGCAACCTGCAGGCGCTGGCGATGGACCCGGACACGCCGCAGCCAACCGGCCCGTTTCAAGTCGCGCATTCGTTTGCGCCGGAAATCACCTCCGAAGCCGCAATGCTCGCTCTCAGGGCTGAATTTGAGCTTGCTTCCGCAGTGATCACTTCCATCTCCGCTTATACGGACCAGGACTCGAACGCGGTCGCGGACGGCGACGGTTCGGTTCTGCCATTGCTCGGTTTCGATTTCCCGAGCGAGAACGAAACCTTCCAGCAGGAGTTGACCATCGCCTCGGTTGACTCCGGCGAAGCACTGCGCTGGATTGTCGGCGCCTTCTACCTGAAAGACGAGAACAGCCGAGACTACTTTCGATTGACTTTGGGCAGCAACGTCCTTGAACTCGTTGGTTCAGGAACCTTCAACACCAAGCTCAACGCGGAAGCGTGGGCCCTGTTCGGCGAGTTGACCTACGACTTCACCGAACAGCTTTCGGTCACTGCCGGGCTGCGCTACAGCGAGGAAGAGCAAACCCAGGGCTACCGGGCAAGGCATCCGGACTACTCGGACAAGTGGGACGATCTATCTCCCCGCATCTCCGTCACCTATGCGGTCAACGACGCCACCAACCTGTACGCCACCTATTCCGAGGGCTTCAAAAGCGGCACCTTCAACTCCAACAGCAGCGCTGTGGCGCCAGAGGAGATTTCGGCTTACGAAGTGGGGATCAAGAGCCGTCCCACAGATCGGTTGTCGGTCAATGCGTCCGCCTTCCACTACGATTACCAAGACATTCAAATACAGGCCTACCTGGGTGACAGCACTGCGGTTACCCAACTCCAAAACGCCGCCGAGGCCAACATCAAGGGCTTGGAACTGGAAGTCCTGGCCAAACTGTCGGCGGGATTCAGTGCGCGTCTAGGCGCCGCTTTCACGGATGCGGAGTACGACAGCTTTCCCGGCGCAACCACGCTTGATCCCATCCCGGGAGGAGGCAACGTCGGCCAGCGCATCGACGCTTCGGGCAATCGGATGATTCGCACACCCAAGTTCACGCTCAATGCAGGGTTGAGTTACCAGACCTTGGTAGGGGGCGGCGAGTTGCACATGGCCACCAATGTCTTCGTGTCCAATCGCTTCTACTGGGATGTGGCGAATCGCTTGGACCAAGGCGCCTACGAGATGATCAACGCCCGAGCCTCCTGGACAACGCCCAATGAGAGGATGCGATTCTCCGTATGGGGCGAGAACCTTGCCGACGCGCGCATGGGGCTCTGGGTGGGCTCTTCAACAAGGGGCGACCGTGTGGCGTGGGCAAGACCCCGGATTTTCGGAGCGACCGTCGAGTTGTTCGTGAACTGACGCGAGCGGTTATGATGCATCCGTTTGGCGTTCCTGCGGAAACGCCCATGGAATCAACGGCAGGGCGGAATTATGGCGAATAGCTCGACTGCGGGGGGCTACGACTACTCGGCGTATCGGGCCTTGGGGCTGCACAAAGACCAAGGCATCATGACGATCACCTTGTCGAACCCCGGTCGCCGCAACGCCGTCACCAGCCAACAGAGCGAGGAACTGACCAGAATCTGGGATGACGTCTGGCTCGATCCGGAGGTCAGCGTGATCGTCCTGACCGGCGCGAACCAGGACTTTTGCTCCGGCGCCGACTTGGCATCCCTGAGTGAGCGCGTGTCGAAATCGGAACCCACCCAATCGCAGTCCCGCAGCCCGGTCAACTTCGTCTCGCGTCTTGCGAAAAAACACCTCCACGGCATTCTCGATTGCGAAAAGCCAACAATCGCCAAGGTGCGCGGCGTCGCCTACGGCGTCGGAGTCACCATCGCCCTTGCTTGCGACCTCGTGTATGCGGCGCCCGGCGCCCGATTTTGCGATTCCCATGTCAAGGCCGGCATGGTGGCGGGTGATGGCGGTGTCCTGATTTGGCCGCTG
Source organism: Gammaproteobacteria bacterium (assembly GCA_026709365.1). Taxonomy (GTDB): domain Bacteria; phylum Pseudomonadota; class Gammaproteobacteria; order Pseudomonadales; family Azotimanducaceae; genus Azophilus. The sequence continues at coordinate 14,881 of JAPOTD010000087.1, read as the reverse complement.
CTCGTCGGCATGCACCGGGCCAAGGAATATCTCATGACCGGCGAACCGGTTGAGGCCGAAGTGGCCGAGCGGATCGGGCTGATTAATGCCTGCGTTCCGGACGACAGCTTGGACTCGCACGTGCTGGCGGTGGCTGAACGGCTGCGCGACCTGCCGCCGCACGCCGTCAACTACACGAAAGTGGCGCTCAACACTGCCATGAAGCAAATGGCGGGTGCCGCGTTTGAGATGTCCCTTGGCTACGAAATGTACTCGATGGGCATGGATGACTTCAGGGAAGCGACGACGGCGTTCGTGGAAAAGCGCAAGGGCAAGTTCCTCGGCAAATGACCGCCTTGGATGCCGCAAACGATGCGCGGCCGGATGGACTAACGATTCCGCACGGCGCGGGCCTGGTCAGCAGCGCGTTGCAAGGCCGGACGCAAATCCCGTTTCAGCACTTTTGCATTCTGATTCAAGGGAATCGCATCCATGACAACAATCGTGCGAGGCACCTTGTTGTCCGCAAGGCGACCGCGACACCAAGCCTCAAGCTCCTCGACCGTAGCGCTGACGCCCGTCGCCAGCGTGACCGCGGCGGCTACGTCTTCGCCAAGCACCTCATGCTCCACGCCGACCACGGCGGCTTCCCTGACTGCGGGATGGGAGTGCAGCACGTCCTCGACTTCAATCGGCGCGATGTTGTAACCCCCTCGGATAATGAGCTCCTTGGAGCGACCGGTGAGGATTAGGTCGCCGTCCCCATCCACGTAACCGAGGTCACCGGATTTCGTCCATCCGTCCGTCCAAGTTGACTGACTTGCAGCCTCGTCTCGCCAATAGCGACGGGACTTCCCCTCTGCTTTGCCGTGGATCTCGCCAATTCGGCCAGGCGGAAGCGGATGCCCTTCGGAATCGCGAATCTCCATGTTCGGCTGCATCGCGCCCACGCACCCTGGCTTGGCAAGTTGCTCGGGGGTTGTGGCCATCGTGGCAAAGCCTCCCTCCGACATCGCGTACGCATTGCGTATGCCGATGTGCGGCCACAACTCCATGGCGCGCACCAACGAGTCGTGCGAAACGGGCGCCGTGCCGGTGACGATGACGCGCACGCCACTCATGTCCAAGTCGCCAACAGCCGGGTGGTCCAGCAGCAAACGAAGCATCGTGGGAACCAGCATTAGGGAAACGGGCTGTTTGCTGCCGATGAAGTCAATGAGTCGATCCGTATTGAACGGATGAAGTATCAGGGAAGTTTGTCCGTCGGATATTGGCCGAATGCATTGACCCATGAAACCACCGTAGCCGGTGAACGGCATTGAGTGAAGCGCCGGGTTCGTTCGCTTGTGAAAATTCGTGCCATCTCCCACGGTGGCCATCAAGTCGGGGTGGCTGAGCACCACGCCCTTGGGTCGGCCGGTGGTGCCGGACGTGCCGACTATTACCGCGTCAGCATTGGGGTCAAAAGTCGATTGGTCCGGGACCGCGCTGGCCTCGGATGGCATCCCGTCAACGGTCCAGACGCGCTCGAATTCAAGGTTCCGCAATTTCTCCGGCGCATCCGTTATGGCAAAGCGGGGCTCAAGTATTTCTGAATAAGCCTGATATTCGGCTTGGGCCAGGCGTGTGTTAATAGGGCTTGCGATGCCGCCGGCACGCAACGTGCCAAGCACCGCAACAGCCATTTCCAGCGGATGCTCCATGCTGATCGACAAAAACACCCGATCGTTGGCTTCCAAGCCCGCTTTGCTTAGCCCGCCCGCGACTTGGTCCGCACGATGATCCCAATCGGCGAACGTCAATACAGACTCGCCGGCATCATGGGCCGCGCGCCCGCCGATCAGTGCCGCCTTAATCTTGAGCGCATCTGAAATTCTCTGAACTGAGGGCTGTTCCATCAGTGCCTCCTAATGTAAAAAACATGACTTTTAATCTCGAAAATGATATCAAAGCCACGTTGTTTTCTTCGCTTTCCATCATGTTATGCAAGGAGGCAAAAAAATGAAAGTGCCCCAACTGGATTTCACGCCAACGGTTCCCGTCCTGTTGCGCCAAGCCCTGCGCCGGTATCGTGATCAATACTTGGTCGTAACCGCCAAGGAGCGGCTGAGCTTTGGGGAAGCCGAGGCGCTATCCGCTAAACTAGCTAACGTGTTTGTCAGTGCCGGCGTAGGCAAGGGCTCGCGTGTGGGGCTCATGCTGCCGTCCAGTCCAGCATGGGTGATCGCATGGCTGGCCTTGGCTCGCATAGGCGCAATGTCCATGCTGTTTTCCACGACCTATCGTTCGAGCGAGATCGGCAAAGCGCTGCGCGCTGGCGATGTTCAACATCTAATCACTTGCGATACGATGTTTGGTCGAGATCTTGGTCAGGAGATCGAAAGCGCAGTGCCCGGCATTAAGACTCAACGCGCTGGCCAGTATCGGCTGTCCAGCGCGCCCTGCCTCCGGCAAGTGTGGTTGATGGGCCAACGGAGGCATCCGTGGGCACACTCCCTGGATCTGGATTTCCTGGAGCGCGAGCTGGATCCAACAATATCCGATGACTTCCTCAGCAGCCTTGAGGATCGAGTCACGCCCGCTGACGTGCTAACCGTGATCTACACCTCGGGCAGCAGCGCGGAACCCAAGGCGGTCATGCACACCCACGGGGTGGCGGTAAGAAAAGTTGCGCCGCAAGTAGGCTTGGGACTTGCATCATCGAAGCCCGGGGTGGTCTTCCTAGCCATGCCCCTCTTCTGGGTTGGCGGCCCTCAAAGCCTGCTCGGCGCCTTGCATTCGGGTTCAACCATACTGTGCCAGCACAAATTTGATGCGGGGGCTGCATTGGAACTCATCGAAGGGGAGCGGGCAACCGAGATCGCTGGATGGGCGACCATGCTTGAAAACTTGCGCAGCCACCCATCCTATGCGAGCAGGGATCTTCGCTCAATCGCCTCCCCCCAACCAACGCCCCAGGCTGGAGCACCGGGCGCAGCACTTTCGTCGCGTGGCCACCCCCGAAATCTAGGCATGACGGAAACTTTTGGACCGCATGGCGACCGGGCCTACTTCGACTACAAAGTCATTGATCGCGCCTCAGGCCAGAGCCTGCCGGATGGAGAGGAGGGTGAATTCTGCGTTCGCGGCTTCGGGCTGACAACCGGAATCTACGGACGCGAACGCGAAGAGGTTTTCGACGCGGATGGCTACTACCACACCGGCGATCGCGGCTACATCGAGAACGGGTCCATCTACTTCACCGGCCGCTACAGCGAGATGATCAAAACAGGCGGAGCCAACGTTGCGCCGCTGGAAGTCGAGGCGACCCTGCTCACGCTGGAGGAAATCGACCAAGCCTACGTTTTCGGCCTGCCGGACGAAGCGCTCGGCGAGGTGGTGACCGCCGTGCTCGTGCCCACCGACCGGGTGCCGTGCGATCCGAGGGAAGTTCAAGAACAGCTAAAAGACCGCCTTTCCGCATACAAGATTCCACGGCGTTTCCACATGGTCACCGCGCAGGAGGTTCCCCACTTGGGAAGCGGCAAGCCCGACAAGCGCTCACTGCGGCAATGGGCACTGCAACAGCGGGATTCGAACTGACGGCATCCGCCATCCGCGTCAATTAACGAGCCCCAAACTGAACTTCCCGCATCTCTGCGAGCAAAGGCTCAAGCGCGTGTTCCAAATCCCCAATTTTTGCGATCATCCAGTCACGGAGATCTCGAACTTCCGGAACGTTGGACTCAACTTTTCGAGGCCAGACCAAGTACATTGAATGACTCACCCGAGCTACGCTCTTAATCGGAGCGACCAACGTTCCCCGAACCAACTCATAACCCACCAACAAATACTGTCCGAGACCAACTCCGACACCGAGACGCACGGCATTGAACATTTGCGAAGATGTTTCAAGCCAGCAGTTTTTGGGCGACTCCAAGTGAAAACCAGGCTGAACGACCTGCAGCCATTGCTGCCAACTGATGTGTAAGTCCATTGGATGCAGGATTCGAGCGGAGTTCAAATCGCTAGGAATTCCGATCGGCTTGTCCCTCAAAAGGTCTGGGTTGGCGATAGCTGTAATGCGTGGTGTGTACAAGTACTCCGACTCCAAGCCACGCCACCTTCCGCGCCCTATGATCAAGCCGACGTCAGCGTCGTCCATATCAAAATTGACGGGCTTTCTCTGGCCCTTGACTTGAATCTCCAACGATGGATAAAGGGCCTCAAACTCGGGTAGATTCGGCAACAGCCACTCCGCGGTAAAAGTGCCCAGCCCACGAATGGTCAGCTTCCTTCTTTCTTCCTGCCGCTCCGCCTTCATTGAGGCGATCTCAATAAGCTTGAACGCTTCGGTGAGAGAGCCGGCACACTGCCGCCCGACTTCCGTAAGCACCATCCTCCCCTTCTTGCGCTCAAAGAGCTTGCGGCCATAATACTCCTCGATAACCATCACTTGTCGGGAGACTGCGCCAGTTGTGACGTTCAACTCTCTCGCGGCACCGGCCAAGGAGCCTTGGCGGGACACGGCCTCCACAGCTCGAAGTCCCTTTAGGGAGGGAAGTTTGTAGCTCAATTTCAGAACCCGAATTTACGCAGTGAAAGCCTTTGGTCATGCGGCTGACATGACCAATTAACTGTGCGCATCACCAGTTCCTGCCGATGGCGTCTGCACTCAACCTTTGCGCTTGGCAATCCATTCGTATCCAAGAACCCACGGTACTGGTTGGGGATTTGGGTGTCAACCGCCTCTTGAGCAAAGCTCAATTGGAGTTTGACAACTTTTCGATTCGTTGCGAGGTTGGCATGGGGTACTGTGGTACTTTGATCTTGGTTGGCGCGGCGCCTGAATTCGTGTGAAACTGCGGATATTTCGCTTAGCGCCCCGTTGAGTTGGAAGGGACGCGCATCAAACTACAGAAGAGGAGGCAAGGCTATGGCCAAGGCTGTCGTCCATGAGGCGCTTAAGGTTCATGACAAACTCGAGAAGGAGTTTGAACGAGCGCTTCAGTGGAAGCTTTCGGATGAGGACATCGAGCGCGCGAAGTTGTTGATAGGCGTCAAGGTCGCGAGCGGCAAATCGCGGGAGCTTTTCACGGAGGCAACCCCGGATGCGATCCGCAACTGGGCGCTCGGCGTAGGAGATGACAATCCGCTATACACCGATTTCATCTATGGCGCCACAACCCGGTGGGGCTCCCAAGTCGGCCATGGGCCCATGGTTGCACACATCGGGTCGTCAATGTACGGCGATCCGATGCCCGACGAGATCAAGCGGGCCACCAAGGGACTCTTCCGCGGCGTTCATGTCTTTGTCTCCGGCGGCACTTGGGATTGGTATCGTCCGCTATACCCCGGCGACAAGGTCTTCACCTACAGGGCGGAGGAGTCAGTGCAGAGGAAGCAATCGGAGTTCGCGGGCCAGTCCGTGATCTTGGTAAGCCGGTCTGTGAGCCTGAACCAACGCGGCGAGGTGATCGGAGTCCATCGAACCCTACGGGTTAACGCAGAACGCAAAAAGTCTCGGGAGAAAGGCAAGTACGCTAGTATTGAGCCAACCACGTACACCGATGAAGACTACGAGGAAATTGACGGCATCTACGCTAGGGAGCAGCCTCGGGGCGCTCTACCCCGTTTCTGGGAGGACGTGCAGGTGGGCGACCAGTTGCAGCCGATGGTGAAAGGGCCGCTGACGGTCACGGAAATTATCGCATTCCATGCCGGCGGTTACGGCTTCTCGCCATATGGGCTTAGAAGTTCGCGGGTTGGGTACAAGAACCGGCAGCGCATCAAGCCGTTTTACATCAAAAACGAATATGGCGTATGGGATGTTGCCCAGCGCCTGCATTGGGACTCGGAATGGGCCAAGGCCATAGGCAATCCCATGGCATACGACTACGGCGTGCTCCGTCAGGCTTGGTTCTACCACTTTGTGTCCGATTGGGCGGGCGATGACGCCTATATTGAACGGATGGAGGATTCCATACGCAAGTTCAACTACATGGGGGACACCCAATTTCTCTCCGGCAAGGTCGTGGGCAAGCGCGAGAGCGATGCCCGCCTGCTGGTCGATCTGGAAATGCGCATGGAGAATCAGCGCGGCAGCGAAACCGCTCATGGCTCGGCCGTGGTGTCATTGCCGTCCAAGGCATCCGGTCCAGCTTTGATGCCGACCGTGCCCACGGACTTGCAGCGAGAGGCTGCCCAGATGTTTGTGCGGCACAACCAGATTGCGGCGGCGCGGCGCGAGTCGGGGGAATAGGCTCAGGAGAAGCCACGTGCGATTCGGATTGAACGAGGATCAGGTGCTCGTGCGCGACACCGTGCGCCGTTTTCTGGAGGACGAGGCACCGACAACCGTCATCCGTGCATTGCATGAAAATCCGGCGGGAGTTGAATCCAATTGGTGGCGCTCGGCCACGGCACTGGGTTGGGCCTTGCTGGCGTTGCCGGAAGCTGGCGGGGGCATAACCTTGTCCGGCGGCTTAGGCCAGGACTTGGCGATTGTGGCTGAGGAGTTTGGGCGGGCGGTGGCGCCGGGGGCGTTTCTTCCCACCGTTCTGGCGTTGAAGGCACTAGCCGACAGCCCGTATGCCGAACGGTTCGAAGATGTCATTTCCGCCGCAACGGTTGGCGAGCGCCGACTGGCCTACGCCTTTGCGGAACCCGGAAACTGCTGGACGCCTCGCAATTGGCAGGCGGCTGCCGTGCCCGTGAACGGCGGCTGGCGGCTGGACGGCACCAAAGCCTATGTGGAGGCGGGCAATGAAGCCGATGTCTTGGTTGTTTCGGCCCGCGCCCCGGACGGTTTCGTGCAGTTGCTGGTGCCAGCGGACACTTCCGGAGTTGAACGACATGCCGGACGCAGCTTAGATTTCACAAGGCGTTTTGCGACGCTGAGGTTCACCTCGGTCGAGCTGATGCAAACCGCACTGGTCACGCCAGTGGAGCATGCGGAGTCAGCAATTGAGAGACAACTGCAGTTGGCCTTGCTGCTGCAAAGCGCCGAGACAAACGGCACCGTCGAGAAGGCATTCGAGTTAACCGTGGACTACATGAAGCAGCGTTACGCATTTGGCCGGCCCATCGCGTCCTACCAAGCCCTGAAGCACCGGCTGGCCGACATGCTGGTTCGCATCCACTCCTGCATGGCCACTACCGATGCGGGCATCGATGCCTTCGACCAAAACGCCGACAACGCCCACACGCTGAGCCGTGTGGCGAAGGCTTTCGTGGCAGCCAAGGCAGCCGCCATAGTGAGCGACCTTGTGCAAATGACGGGCGGCATAGCCGTGACCTGGGAGCACGACCTGCACCTGTACGAGCGCCGCGTGGCAGTTAACCGGGCGGTGTTCGGCACCCCCGAGGAACACCGCCTGCAGATTCACCAAGCGTTGCGCACAGCTTAGCGACGAGCCGATGACCACCCAAAACTTGGAAACGCTGGAGAAGTTTCGATTGCGGGCGCGGGCTTGGGCTGAAAGCCACTTGGAGCGCGGCAAATTTCCTGCGAAGGACGATTGGCCCTCGCAAGTGGATGCACAGCGCAGGATTTTCCAAAGTGGATTTGCCGGCATCGCGGTTCCAAGACAGTATGGCGGACTCGGACTGACACTCGAGCACCAGCGCGTATGGGCTGAGGAGACCGCACCTTTTGCACGGCCGACGGGCTTTATGGTTTCGCTGGGGATGATACTGCCGACCCTTCTGGACTACGGCACCGAGACGATGAAACTGCGCCATATACCGCGCATGCTCAGCGGCCAGGAAGCTTGGATTCAGTTGCTGTCCGAGCCGAGCGGAGGGTCCGACTTGGCGGGCGTGTTGACTCGCGCCACCCGCGACGATGACGGCTTTGTCATCAATGGCTCGAAAATGTGGAGTTCCAACGCCGATACCGCAGACTACGGCCTATGCTTGGCGCGCGTGGATTGGGACAAGCCCAAGCACCAAGGGCTGGGAGTGTTTGCGGTGCCGCTCAAGGGCGAGGGCGTGACCATTGAACCCATCCCGCCGGTGCAAGGCGGTCCGGCACATTTCTTCATGGAGTATTTCGACAACGTTCGGATTCCCGCCGCCTACCGGCTAGGTGACGAGGGAGCGGGCTGGGCGGTGGCGCAACGCCTGCTGTTTCATGAACGCAACGCCACCGCGGGCGTCGCCTACGGCTACGGCCTGGACGGCGGCGGCTCCTCAGGCGAATCGAGTTGGCGGGTGAATGTGCAGGACATCGCCCGGCAAACCGGAACCCTTGACGACCCGGTGCTGGGCGCTCGGGTCGCCGACGACCACATCGAGCTGATCGTCGGTCGGCAGCTCGCAGAGCGCATCAATGCCGGCCTGGGAAGTGGCCAGTTGGAGGGACACTGGGGTTCCCTGCTCAAGCTGCAGCTGGGCATCGACACCCCGAACAACGCCGAGCTGGCGCTTGCCTTGGCCGGTGCCGACGGCGTGATTTGGGAGGGGGACGATGATAGAGCGGGTGGCGAATTGGGATTGAATTGGCTCAAGGTGCGCGGGCTGTCGATTGCCGGTGGGAGCAACGAGATTCAGCGCAACATCGTCAGCGAACGCTTGCTTGGCTTGCCGCGCGAGCCCGGGGACGACAGGACCGTGCCGTTCAGCGAGCTGATGAAGCGCCGCAAGTTAGATTGACGAATTTGAAGCCAAGAAAAGCCGTGGAGAGGGAACAATTGTCAACGAACAAGCAGGGAAGGCAGACGGTCACCGTGCGCATGACCCAAGAGGAGATCTGGCAGTTTGTTGAGGATGGCCATACGGGCATATTGACCACACTGAGACGGGACGGCGTACCCATCGCCTTGCCGATTTGGTACGCATGCATCGACCGCATCATCTACATCCAGACGCGCGGCAAGAAGCTGACGCGCATCAGGAACGATCCGCGCTCCAGCTTTCTAGTGGAACAGGGCGAGCATTGGGCTAAGCTGCGCGCTGTCCACATGACCGGGCGAGCCGATGTCGTCAACTTGGACCAAGCGCTGTCCCAGCTGTTTCGTGCCGAGATGGACCGAAAATACAGTGGGCACCGCACGGCTGCAGCCTCAATGCCCAAACAAACGCGGCAGGCCTACGCCAAATCGGTGACTGGCGTGGTGCGCTTTACGCCCGACGAGCGCATTTTGAACTGGGACAACTCCAAGCTTTCTCTGGAGTGAGCGCTTGCTAACCCTAGAGAGGTCCAAATTCCGGCTGTATGCGGCTTCTTTGTTCGCTTGTTGGCCATTGCGAAAGGCGGGGGCGAAGCCGGTCAGCTAGGCGATGATCGACGGATCAGCCCACCACTCTGAGACGCTGAATCTCCGGCGGGCCGGACATCAGGCCCTTGAAGCTGGCGCCGGATGCCTTGAAGTGGTCGGATTGCCCATGGGCGGCAAGCGCCTCCTCGTCCTCATAGAGCTCCAGCACAATGTAGTCGCCATCGTCGTTTTGGCATAACGTATAGAGATGGTTGCCCTCCTCCTTGGCCCGCACTTGGCTGGCAAGCGCCAGCATGGCTTTCTCGAACTGCGCACCCTTCCCTTCGGCGACGTTGAGCTTGGCGATTACCGCGATCATGGCTTACTCCTCGGTGGTTTGGATTTCGACTGAACAGCCAGAATAGCAATTAATGACAATCAGATGCACCGAAACAAACTGATCGGCGACCTTGAGGCCTATCGGGTGCGAAATCCCGGGGAGGCGGCGACCGCCGACCGGTTCTTGGATTTCGTCCGCAGCCACAAACGCTGCTTCCATCGGGACTGCCTGCCCGGCCACGTCACGGCCAGCGCTTGGCTGATCGATCCCGGCGGCAGCCGAGCGCTGCTTACCCACCACCGCAAGCTGAACCGCTGGCTGCAGCCGGGCGGCCACTGCGACGGCGACTCGGACACCTTGCGCGCGGCAGTGCGCGAGGCTGCGGAGGAATCCGGCCTTGAGGTCGAGACCTGCTCGGAAGTGCCCCTGGACATCGACATCCACGCCATCCCCGCCCGCAAGGCGGGGCCAGGCCGCAAAGCTGAACCAGCCCACTTCCACTATGACGTGCGCTACGCCCTGCGCGCCGGAAGCGATGACTTCACGGTGGGCGAGGAGTCCCACGCCTTGGCTTGGGTCAGCTTCGCGGACTTGACGGACTACACCCGTGAGCCCTCAATCCTGCGCATGCTGGCCAAATGGCGGGGATTCAGAGCGACCTGATGCCTTGCCAAAGCGCCGCGCCGCCCAAAATCACGGTCAGCAGCAGGCTGCCGCCGGCGCCGATCATGCGCAAAGGGTGGCTGACGTTGTCGTGGTGCAGCCCCAGGGGATGCGCGATGCGGCACAGCACCAGCAGGGCGCCGACAATGTGCAGAAAGACGCCGTGGCCGCCGTTCAGCTCGACGATGGCCATCAGGACCAGCGCCAGCGGCACGTGCTCGGTGAAGTTGCCGTAGCGGCGGCCCGCTTCGGCGAGTTCCTTGCTCTCGCCATAGCCTATCGAGATTTGGGTCTTGCCGCGTATCTGGCCGATGCCCCAGCCGAGCCAAAGCAGGATGGCCACCATGAGGGCCGCGTACAGCGCAGTGATCGGTAGCAGCATGGTAGGCTTCCTCAATCGATTGGGTAGGCGGCTTGTAAACGCAGCGGCGCTCAAATGCAAGTCACTGCGTGACCTAACGGTCGCGGATGGAGTTTCGCTGACGCGAAACTCCGCGCGTTCGTCGCGTGGGTCGGGTTCCGAAATGTTTCTGAGCCCGCACATCACTGCGCCTCTCGGAAGTCGCTGAAAGTGATTTGAGTTGCAACCAAGGAGAACCATGTCCGAACTTAAGGATTACTCGTGGCTTCGCGAGCATACGGAAGTGTATCTGCGCGATCCCGAACGCGCCCATGATTGGGACGCCACGCCTGTAGGCGGCATTGGACTCGTGCCCACCCTGCTGCTCACCACGGTAGGTCGGCATTCCGGCGAGCGACGCCCGACGCCCCTGCTCTACCAACCTACCGGCACCGGCTTCGTCGTCGTGGCGAGCCGGGGCGGATCGGACCACCACCCGGCTTGGTACTTGAACCTCCTCGCCAATGCGAGCTGCGAGGTGCAGGCAGGCCGGTTTGGCTACGCCGCCACGGCTCGGGTGCTGGGATCGGAAGAGCGCGGGCCCTACTGGGACAGGATGGTCCGGTTCTGGCCTGACTATGGGAACTACCAGGCGCGAACCAGCCGGGAGATTCCGGTCGTGATCCTGGATGCCGTCAACCGCTGAGGACTTAGCCAAGTGGAACCTTTCAACCCATTGGACCCGGCCCTGGCAAAAAACCCCTATCCCGCTTACGCCGAACTGCGCGAACGCGGCCGCGTAAACCCATCTGCCATAGGCGCCCACGTTCTTGCCCACTATGAGGACGTGAGACGGATGCTGAACGACGGCGCCACGTTCCAGCATCAGTATGTCGCGCAGCAAAAGCAACGCGGTGGCGAGCGCGTCGAGGATGAACCCTACTTCGACTACTTTCGGCGCATGATCTTCGTCTCCGACGGTGAACATCACCGACGGCTGCGAAAGCTGGTCGCCAAAGCCTTTACCCCACGGCAGCTCGCTGACCTGCGCCACAAGGCAGAGCGGATTGCCTCTGAGCTCTATACCGTCGGAGCAAGGAATGGCGGCATGGACTTCGTTGCCGAGTTCGCACTACCCTTTCCGCTGAGGGTCATCGGCAGCATGTTGGGCATACCGGATGCCGACCATGCGGAAATCGGCGGGCACGCCACCGCGTTGAATCCCGTGCTTGAGTTCCTGCCCATGCCGCCAGACGTGCTGGCCACCGCCAACCGTGCGGTTGAAGTGCTTGCTGAGTACTTCGTGAAGTTGGCTGAAGAAAGACGAAGAGACCCAACCGACGACCTCTTCTCCGCCTTGGTCCATGCCACTGAGGACGGTGATGCGCTGTCGAACGAGGAATTGATCGCCAATGCGATTCTTCTCTATGTCGCTGGGCACGAGACCACCGCCGGTGGCACATCACTCGCGCTGCATTCCCTCCACAACAATCCAGAGCAGTTCGACCATCTGAAACAACATCCGGCCTCGATTCCGGGCGCCATCGATGAACTCCTGCGATACGACACCCCTGGACAGGGGACGGCTCGAGTGATCATGCAGGAAACGTCGTTTGGCGATCACAAGATCGAGCCAGGAAACGTTGTTTTGGGCTACATCGGCGCGGCAAACCGGGATCCAAATGTCTTTGCTACGCCCGACGCGCTCGACTTTCAGCGGGACTTCACCAAAGCCAGGCCGCTGACCTTTGGTGGCGGGGCACACCTGTGCGTCGGCCGCAATCTGGCGCGGCAGGAGTTCGAGATCGCATTCACGACGCTGTTCACCGAGCATCCATCCGTGCGCGTTGTCGAGAAGGGATGCGTGTTCAGGGACACCCCGCTCATGCGGGGCCTTAAGAAACTGCCAATCGAGTGGTGAGCGGCCTACTTCCGCTTCGGGATGGACTCCCTCGCGTCGAAGTAGGCCAAGTGATACTCGTGCTTGAAGCGCGCAACCTGAATCTGAATGTCCAGTTTTTGCAGCCCTTTCAAGGGCAAAATGACGTTGTCGCAAAAGTCCCCAAGTTCAGCGTTTGAGGAAGCCGTGAGTATGAGGTGAATGTTGTGTTCCCCGGACGTTTCCGCGAGCCAGCCAACGACATCGGAGCCCTCTAGCTTCTCGATGATGGCACCCGCATATCCCGGCTGGGATTGAACCCGGCCCACGGCAATTACCGCCATGCCGACGAAACTTGGGTGACATACGACCTCGAACTGCATCAGCCCCGAAGTCAGCATCTTGTTCAAGCGGTGACGGATGCTGGTTTCCGATACACCCACCTGCCTTCCGACTTCCCGATTGCTCTGCCGCCCGTCCCTCCGAAATGCAGCGAAAATCCGGTCGTCTAGATCTTCGCTTTCCTCTTCTCGGCAATCCATCTCAATCGCATGATCGCCGTAGCCGGCGCGCATTTTGTGAATGGCAAAAACGACCACGGATTCAACCATCGAGACACCCCGAATGGCACCTATCCGCTTGGCCAAGCCGTGGACTTCCGCGTTGCTCGCTGTACGGGCGATCACAACGATGTCAGGGTTCCCCATCCCCTGCGACACGCTGAACACATCCACGATCCCCGCAATGATTTGGGAGATTTCCTGCACGGTGCTCGCGGACGTGGTGACGAAGTACATGCAAATGGTCGTGTAGCCATCCGCAAGCAGATTTTTCTGCGCCACGACGCGCATCTGCGAGTTTTCCGCCATCCGACGGAGACGATTGGCGACCGTGAGCTCGGCCACTCCGAGCTGTTCCGCGACTTCCCTGTTAGTCGCCCTTGGATTGCTCCGCAAACACCCTACGATCAACTGATCGGTGCTGTCGATTGTCTCCACTGCTCACTTTTCGGCCAATTCATACAGCGGACAGACTACCAGCACAACTGGCTGACAACCACTTCGCGTTTCACTGCGCACTTAGGCGCTGCGCTTTATCGCGCCGCGGGGATCGCAGTCGTATAGGTGTCGCGGCCACGCCGGAGCACAATGCCCGGTTGTGCGCCCGTGTAGGCATCATGATCGACCACCGGCACGCCATTGACGAGAACGTAGTCGTATCCGCAGGCATCCGCATAGAGCCGCATGCCGCCGCCCGGCAGGTCCGACCTGACTTCCAGCGGACAGGTTTCCAAATGGTCCAGATCAATCACCAGCAAGTCTGCGCAAGCGCCCTCGCGTATGACGCCCCGGTCCTTCACGCCAACGTACTCAGCCGGCACTTGGGTGAACAGGTGAATCGCCTGCTCGATCGGCATCACCTGATGGTCGCGAACGGCGTTTGACAGAAAGCTTGTCGCGTGACTCGCTCCGAACAGCACGTCAACATGCGCGCCGCCGTCGGTGGCCGCCCAGAGCGTACGGTCATCGGCGAGCGACTTGGCGATCAGCGCCCAACCTTCCTTGGTGTGCTTCGGGAAATTTGCGACCAGAAAAGTGGTCTTCAGGTCATCGCGAATGGCGATGTCAAGACACACGTCCAACACTGAACATCCTTGCTCCTTTGCAATATCAACGACTTTTCGGCCAACGAAGGCGGCATTGTCCGGATGGGAACTTGCGTCCACGGTGAACAGGTCCAGCTTGGCAAAGATGCCGACCGGGTTGGGGCTCCCGGCCACCTCCTCCAGGACCGCCTGCATTTGTTCGCGTGTTTCCGGTTCCTTCATGCGCTCCATGCGCGCCTCGACGGGCAGGTGGTAGAGCTCCTGGAAGATGCCCGGATAGGTGTCGTAACCGAGTCCCGTTTTGAAATTGATCCGCACGTCCTGTGGTTGGCTGCTGCACTGAACCCGGACCTCAGCACCCCTTTCCCGGGCGAAATCGGCTGTGCTGAGCTGATTTTCCGCAAGCTCGTCCGGAAGCTGACCCGGCACGAAGAGCGGCCAGTTGACGGTGCGCTGGCCGGCAAGGGACATGTCGGCCACCAAGGCCTTGGTTTCATCCGTCATGATGCCAACCGATGACACAAAGCCCAAGTGCGTACCCTAATAGTCCTTCACCTGGGATGCGAGCGCGAGCAGCTCCTCGCGGTCCGCAACCAGCGACGGGACCGGATCGCCCCTGTGGTCCCTATTGGTGTCGGCATGCGAGGAGGTGAACGAGACGGAGCCTGCCTCAAGCGACTCCCTGAGCAACGCCTGCATCTTTTCGATGTCTTCCGGCGTGGCCTTCTCGGTGTGCGCCCGCTGGCCCATGACGAGTGTGCGCAGCGCACTGTGCCCGGTGCCAAACGCAATGTTGGGCACCACATGGCCATCAACGCGATCGAACATCTCCGCTGTGGACGACCAGTTGACATCCATGCCTGCCCGAAGCGTTTCCAGCGGTATGGCCTCCACC
>JAPOTD010000067.1 GCA_026709365.1 Gammaproteobacteria bacterium | reverse complement strand
CCCATGCCGCCCGGACGCGCCCTGCCCCGAGACGCCGATGCGGTGATCCTGTTCGGCACCAAATCGACGCTGGGCGAGCTGGCCTTTCTGCGCGCTCAAGGCTGGGACCACGACATCCTCGCCCATGCCCGGACGGGAGGCCGGGTGCTGGGGCTGTGCGGCGGCTTCCAGATGCTTGGCCGCAGCATCGCCGACGATGCCGGCGCCGATGGCCCGGCCGGACGGGCGCAGGGCCTTGGCCTGCTGGACGTGTACACGGAATTGTCGCTGGCCAAGACGGTGCGGACGGTCCAAGGCCATTGCCTGCGCACTGGCCTGCCGGTGTCGGGCTACGAGATCCACGTCGGCCGCACTGCCGGCCCCGACTGCGCCCGCGCCTTGTTCAACTTCCAAGGCCACCGGGACGGCGCCCGCTCCGCCGATGGCCTGATTGAGGGCAGCTACCTGCATGGGATGTTCACTGACGACGACTTTCGCCGCGCCTGGTTGCGGCAGGCCGGTGCCGACGGCGGTTCGGCGCTGGAGTTCGGCGCCGCCGTCGAAGCGGCTCTTGAGGCGCTCGCCGACGGCGTGGAGGAGGCGCTCGACATCGATTCGCTGCTGGCTTGCGCAGCGGCACCGTCCGCCGTCCCGTGAGCGGCGCAAGCCTCATGCTGGCCGCGTGGATCGCCGAGTCCCTGATCGGCTATCCAGGCTGGCTCAATCGACGCATCCGGCACCCCGTGGTCTGGCTGGGCACACTGATCGACCGGCTCGACCAAGCCCTGAACCAGCCGCGTCTAGGCCGCCGCCCGCGCTATGCGCTGGGCATGGCCACGACCTTGGTGACCGTGGCAGTGGCGGGCGGCGCCGGGCTGGCCGCGGCGGCATCGCTGTCGGCGTCTCCGCTCGGCTGGCTGGCACAGGCCGCGATTGCCTCCAGCCTGATCGCCTCCCGCAGCCTGTACGCCCACGTCGCCGCCGTCGCGGACGCCTTGGAGTGCGAAGACCTCGCCGGCGCCCGCAACGCCGTGGCGCAGATCGTCGGACGCGAGACGAAGGAGCTGCCGGCCACGGCGGTTGCCGGGGCAGCCTTGGAGAGCCTTGCCGAAAACGCCTCCGATGGCGTCATCGCGCCGCTGATGTGGGGCGCGCTGTTCGGACTGCCCGGCCTGGCGGCGTACAAGGCGGTCAACACGCTCGACTCGATGATCGGCCATCGCAACCAGCGCCACGAGGCGTTCGGGGCGTTCGCCGCCCGCCTCGACGACTTGGCAAACTGGCTGCCGGCGCGGCTGACGGCGCTGCTGTTGGCGAGCGCCAGCTGCCAACGCCAAGCCTTCACGGTGAGTTGCCGCGATGCCCGCAAGCACCGCTCGCCAAACGCCGGATGGCCTGAAAGCGCCGCTGCCGGAGCGCTCGGAGTGCGGCTTTCGGGGCCGCGCCGCTACGGCGGCGAGATCGCTTTGGAGCCTTGGCTGAACGCAGATGGGCGCGACCCGGCAGCGGCGGATGTGCGCCGCGGGCTGGCGCTGTACCTCAGGGCCGCAGGTCTCGCCGCGCTGCTGCTCGCCGACATCGTCGGGTTGCAGCGGCTGTTGTGAACGCGAACCATGAGCATGGCGGCGCCCTTGACGTCATGCGGCGCCTGTTTCCCGAGGCACCCGAGCCTTGGATCGACCTCTCCACCGGCATCAATCCTTGGCCTTGGCCGACTTCAGGCCGCGAAACTGAGGGGTTCCAGCGTCTGCCCACGCAGTCGGATCGTGTACTGTGCACCGCCGCCATGGCCGAAGCCTTCGGCCTGCCCGAACGCGCCGTTTTAGTGGCGCCGGGCAGCGAACTGCTGATCCATTTGCTGCCGACGCTGCTGCATCCGCGGCGCATCGCCATTCTCGCCCCCACCTACGACGACCATGCGCGGACATGGCGATCCGCGGGCATCGACGTGACGGAGACCCCCGACCCGCTCGCCGAGGCTGGGGAAGCGGACGCCGCGGTGATCTGCAATCCCAACAATCCAGACGGCCGGCGCTTTGCGCCGGAACGGATCGAGGAAGCGCGACAACGGTTGGCCAAGCGCGACGGTTGGCTGATCGTTGACGAAGCCTTTGCGGATCTTGAGCCGGACCTGAGCGCCGCGCCGCACGTTCTGGCCGGCAACCTTCTGGTGCTGCGTTCCGCCGGAAAATTCTACGGATTGCCTGGGCTGCGGCTCGGCGCCCTGCTCGGCCCGCCGGCATTCCTGCGCTGGCTGGCGGCGCACCTCGGCGTCTGGAGCGTGTCAACGCCGGCGCTGGCGATCGGCGCTGCGGCCTATGCCGACCGCGCTTGGCAGGCGGTGACGCGGCGCCGACTGGCCGAGGCGCGGCGGCGGCTCGACCGGGTGCTGCTTGAACGGCGGTGCCGCGTGGCGGGTGGAACCGACCTGTTCGGTTATGTGGAAGTGCCGGACGCCCCTGCGGCCTGGCATCGGCTTTCCAGTCAGGGCATTTACGTGCGGCGCTTCCCGTGGACCGATTCCCACCTGCGGATCGGACTGCCGAAGGACGCCGAAGCCGAAGCCAGGCTGGGGGCTGCGCTCAAGTTCTGAGGAGTGCTAGGCCGGCTTCACGGTCAGCGGCAATCCCGCGACCATGAACTCCACTCGGCGGCAAACCGCGGCGACCTCCCGATTCAGTTCGCCTTGGGCGTCCCGAAATGCCCGGCCCAAGGGCGTATCGGGCACCAGGCCCATGCCGATCTCGTTGGAAACCAAAATGACGGGGCCGGACGCAGCCGCCAGAAAGGCGGCGAGCGAACGCGCCTGGGCACCCGCATCCCAGCGTTCGCGCAAGCAATTGGACAGCCAAAGCGTCAGGCAATCGACCACCACCACCCTGGCCGGAGACACCTCGGCCCGCATTGCGCCCATCAGGTCCAAGGGCACCTCCAGCGTCCTGAAGCCGCCGCCGCGCTCGGCGCGGTGCCGGGCGATGCGCCGGGTCATCTCCGCATCGGACCGTTGCGCGGTGGCGATGAAGACCCGCTCCCCATCGGTTTCCTGGGCCAGCTGCAGCGCTCGCCGGCTCTTGCCCGACCGGGCGCCCCCAACAACCAGGATGCCGTGCATGTCCATCACCGCCAAGAGCAAAAGAAGGCGTTCGGGCTAGTAAACTAGATCACCCCATCGTCTTCAACGGTTCAGGATGAGCAACTCGGGCAGCGACGATCAGGGTTCCTTGGCGAGCTCGGCACGGGAACAACTCGGAAGGTCCCGCACCGATTGGCGCTGGGGTGCGGCCCTGGCGCTGTTTCTGTGCGCATTCGGCGGCTTCCTGTCCGGCGTCAGCCTGACCGAGCGGCCCGAGGTCGCGCACTCCGGCTGGTTGACCAAGGCGTACTACAGCCTGGGGTTGTTCGTGGTCGGCGGCCTGGACATCGGCACGCCGACCGGCGGGCCGCTGGTGGCGCGCTGCCTCATCTGGATCGCCTACTTCGGCGCACCGATTCTGGCCGCCTCCGCCGTGATCGAAGCGGTGGCCAGAATCCTGTCGCCCCGCCCTTGGCAATTGCGGCGCATCCGCCATCATGTCGTGATCGTCGGCACCGGCGCCATGACCGACAGCTACCTGCGGGTGCTGCGCCGGCGGGAGCCGCGGCGCCGGGTGGTGGTGGTCGATGAGCGCATCGACCTGATACGGCGGCAGGAACTGCAGCAGACATTCAACGCCACCGTGGTCACGGGCGACATCACCCACGAGTTCCTGATCAGGGCCCTGCGGCTGCATCGCGCCAGCAAGGTGGTGCTGCTCGGCGAAAGCGACTTCCAATCCTACGAGGCGGCCAGCCGCATGCTCGCCAAGTTTCCCAAGCTCGCCGGGCGCATCGTGCTGCGCTGCCACAACCTGCGCTTCATGCGCGCGCTCCAGGAAACGGCCGTCGCCCGACAGTGCCTGACGTTCAATTCCTACCAACTGGCCGCCGCCGGATTGGTTCGCGATCATCTCATCGACCACTTCCATCAAACGAGCGAGCGCGATGCCGTGGTCATTGCGGGATTTGGGCGATTCGGCCAGACCACCCTGGAGGAGCTGCAAGCCCACGCCGAGCGGGAAATCTCCTCGGTCGCGCTGATCGACTCCGATGCGGCCCGGCGGCTGCTGGTTGCCGAGGAGCAGCGCCGAATCGGCGGCAGCTACCGCCGGGAGATACTGGAGGGCAACATTTCCCATCCCGAAGTCTGGGCCCAGCTTGACGGGGTGATGGACCTCTCCGTCGGTTCGCCGACGGTCATTCTCGGAACGGGCAACGTCGAGGAGAACCTGCGGGCGGCGCTCTGGATCAAGGGCCGGCACCCCAACGCCCTGGTTTTTTCCCGCACCACGGACAGCTCCCAACTCGCGCTCCAGGTGGGCGCGGAGCACGACATCAACTCCTTCAGCATTCGGCAGCTGGTCGAGGACAACATTCCAGTCGAATGGCTGGGCTGAAAGCGCTAGGCGACCACCAGAAAGACGACCCCGCCGATGCCGCCAACCAAGTAGTGTCCGCGGATGAAGGTCCGATTGATGTGGGCGAACGCCTTTGACGGCTGCAGGCCGCCCCAGTTGGTGCGGACGATGATGGGCCACTCGATGACGCTGGCAAACACCGCGAAGGCGAAGGTGGCGGCGACGAAACCGGATTGCGCCGGCGTGGCCGTGGCCATGGGCAGCAGCAGAAAGGCGGCGGCGAAGACTCCCCAATGAGCCAAGTTGCCGCCGAGGCTCATGGCGGTGAACTGCGCCAGGGAGTTGCCTTCCAGATCGAAGCGATAGCGGAAGAACGAAAGGCCCGGCGGCTTGACCCGAGGCGCCGCTGCGCGGGCCAGCTTGGCACCGGCGTAGTGGCCCCACTCATGCAACACGTTGGTGATGACCCAGCCCGCCACCAGCGCATTGCCCACGGCTACGACCTGGGCCAGCAGCAAGCCACTGGCAGCGGCCCAAGCCTCCGCGCCGCCGAACAGCGCGAGGCCGGCCAGAATGAGCGCGGCATCCTGAATCAACTGGCCACCCAGCGCCGGCTCCGCAGCATCGCCGGCGCCTACGCCGAGATCGGCGCCAATGTCCTGATCATCCGCCATCACTCGCTCCCTGAGTTGAAGTGGTCGGAGTCTATGACAAGCCGTCCATGACAAACAACAGGCCGACAATGCCCCATGCTACCATCCCTCCTCTCGGCCAACCGCACAAAAGCTCGAAGCGGAGAGCAGCAAAAGTCGGCAACAACACCCAACACCGTCCCCAACCGAACAGCAACACGGCCCCACGCAAACCACCATGAACGCCTCAGGCATTCCGGAAAGTCTCCGCTCAGCATGCGCCGAAGCACTCGACCGTTGGCCGGAGGCCCGGGCCGCCGTGCTCTTTGGCTCGCGCGCCCGAGGGGAGGCCCGCCGGCACAGCGATTGGGACATTGCCTTCATCACCAACACCGACCAGGACGCCACTCAGTACGGGCTGCCCAATGAGGTCGAGGATGCCCTGTCGGCCACTGGCCTTCACGTCCAACTCCTCGCGCTAAGCCACCAAGCCCTTGCCGACTGCGCACTGTGCCTGGGCAGGGTAGCCCGCCCCATCGCCCGTGACGGGATTTTGCTGGCCGGGGATTGGTCGCGCCCATCCATTGAAGGGGAAATCATAGTGGAAGCCGAGAAGTACGCAGTGCTCATGGAGAATTGCGCAACCGAACTACAGTTCGCAAGCCTTGGCCTGAATCGCATCAAGGGTGACCGGATCGGAATCTCCAAGCACATCAACGCCTGCAACGGCTTCATCAAGAGAAGCGCCGACGCATCGGAATACGCTGCCAAGGCGGTGCTGCACCGCTTGGGCGTGGATTACGACTTCACCCATGACCTCGCAAAACTCGGCGACGCAGCAAAGGCAGCAGGGCATGAGGGCGTCGGGGAGGCCATCAAGGCCATGAACGGCATCTCAAAAGCCGACCACACTCGACAATACGATGGACACGACCTCAGCGCTTGGGTTTGCCGAAACGCCACGGCAAGGCTGCGCAACCTTGCTTCCTTCCTCGTCGAGGAGGTTGCGTCCGGAGCAATGTGGAAGATGCTTGAACAAGCCGGACGAACCCCAATCCTCGACGACCTGGAAGAGGCCCTCGAGGCCGTCTCATCCGCTTGCGCCAGCGTGGACGCAATCCAGCCCGACCGGGACGACCCGCCCTCCCGCATAGCCGCCTATCATGCGCTGCGCGAGGGATGGGCGGATTTGCCTGAAGTCTTTGATGAGGCGTCCAGTCGGCTTGTGGATTGGAGAGCTGAACGCGACGGTGCCCCTGCCACTCGAATCCCCCCTTGAAAGCAGGGCGAGGCCACGGACTGCGCGGGCTTCAAAAAAACATCGAAACGCGCCACCCCCTCCCTTACTTCCATGCGCAAATCAAGTTTCCCAGCCCAAGGCCCCTCGGACGCCTTCGCCGCCGCCGTCGGCTAAGGGCAGACGCTCCCGTGGGCCAGGAAGCGTTCGCCCTGCATCTGCAGAATGTGGTGGGGCGGCGATCCTACCGTTCGATGCCGGGCGGCTTGCGCTCTTGTGAGCGCTCCGGCCCGACAAGGTGGGTGAGGAAGGAGGGGATGGCCGCAACGTAGCCCTCGCTGCCTACGAAGCGCGTCAGCCCGCCGTGTTCTGCGGCGGTCAGCAGCTTGGATGCCGCTTCGTCGCCCATGCCGAACTCCGCCTGCAACGAATCAATGATGTCGCCGTCCAACATAGGCTGGTCGGCTCCCCGCAGCACTTTGGCTAAGTGCCGCGCGTACTGGTGGAACCTTGGCCCTTGGCTGCGGATTCTGCTCATCCTTCTTTCGTAGTACGCGGCCCGTTTCCGGTCGCCGTTCTCCAAGATCGCCTCGATGTCTTGTTCTTCGAGGCTCTCGGCCACTGCGGAAAGATAGGAGGCTATGTGTTGAGGCCAGCCGCACGAGCGCCTCACAACGGCCTGGGCTAGGCTTTGGGGATTCTTCGGTCGGAACTGCCGCATGGCGCGTTCACAGGCCATGAGGGCGTGTTTTTCGGAAACGCCGCCCAATGAGAACTCGTTGCTGACCGACGATCTCGACACGCCCACATCCCCCAAGGCGTTTGCCGTGCCCACTAGTCCAAAAGCCGCGAACATGATGGGGATGCCGAGCTTGCCTTGGTGGACGGAGGATAGGGTTCCCTTTCTCGTCGGGTCGGCAGGCTTCTCGATTTGCTGCGCCTCGTCAACGAGCAGCACGATGTTCCAGCCTTCCCAAGCCTTGCGTCGCGTGTCCACAGCATCCTCGATGGTGTCGATAGTCGGGTCGATTGCCGCCCCCAACCGAATCCCGGCAACGGAAAACCCCCGCTCGTTGGCGTTCTTGATGCTCCCCGCCAGGTCTCTAGCGATCTTCGCGCCATCTTCTCCGATGAGGTTTTCCAGTTGGGCCAAAGCCCCTCTCCTTGCGAGCTTCGTCGCAATGGCGTTGTCAACGGCTTTGGCGATGGCGCTTGGAGACGTGGCGCTGCTGCCGTTAATGAATACGGGCAGCCACTCGCGTCGCTGCTCGTCGGGTGGGTAGGTGTTGAGGTCGGCGCAAATCTGATCCAGCAGGGCGCTCTTGCCGCATCCCGGCGGGCCTTCCACCACTATCGTGTTGTTGGCGTGGAACCCGTTGGCCATGCGCTCTGCGGAGCCTCGGAAGGCGCTCATTTCCGACTCGCGGCCAGAGAAGAATGGGCTGCCTTCCTCAGTTAAAGGCGCTCGGTCGGAGTGTGATGCGAACCTCTTGGGGGTCACGTTGTCCTGCGGCCTGTCGGCACCTTCGTCAACGTAGGGATTTTCCCAAGGTGGTGTGGCGCTCATGATCAAGAGTGTGCGCGGGCTGGCGTTCGTTGTCAAAATTCCCCGCCTTGCGAGAACACCGCCGGGCGGCTTTAATGAGCGCCAAGCGCACCAGTTGGAACCCCTGCCATGGAACAAGCACAAACGACCTCGGAACCCATGGGCCGCTCGTTCGGCACCAGCGATACGTCACTTTGGGGCAGGCTCAAGGCCCCCATGGGCAGGAAGGCGCTGCTCGGGCTGTCGTTCGTTATGGCCTCATCCGCCGCCTTGGCCGACGAAGGGGCTGCGGACTACCGCTACCACACCATGGAGGCCATCGGCGGCCACCTTTCAGCGGTGGTTGACATCCTCCAGGGCAAGGTGGCGCACCAAGCCCATCTGGCCCCCCACGCCAACGCCATTGCGGAGATGGCGGCCATCTCGGACACCCTGTTTCCGGAAGGCTCCATCGGCGGCAACGCCAAAGCCGCCATCTGGGAGCAGCCGGAGGCCTTCGCCGAACGCATGGCGGCCTTTCAGGACGCCGCTCCCGCGTTTCGGGATGCGGTCGTGGGCGGCGGCGACATCGGGCCGGCCTTCCAGACGTTGGGCCAAGCCTGCAAGGGCTGCCACGACGACTTCAAGGACGAATAGCCCTTAACGCATTAACCCGCCCGCCACAACGGCAGTCGCCGCGACAGCTGCGGTGAGCGCCGCCCGCAGCCAGTGGTTCGCCGTTGGCTGCACCGCCGCAGGCTTGCGGCCGGTGAACATCGCCAGCGGGGTTGGGTCGCGCTTTGCGGCATAAACCGCGTGGGCGGCCAAGTGGACGGCCACAAGGGCGATGAGGGCCATGAAGACGCGGTTGTGTACCCAAGTCATGCGGTCGGACAGCGCATCGCTGACGCTGCGGGCCAGCGGCCCTTCAGTGAAGATGTCGTCGTTGGCAAACAGCCCAGTGGCGGCCTGAACCGCCGCCAAGGCGATGAACCCAATGGCCAGCAGCCGGCCGGGGGCGGTGTGCGGGTCGTCCACGCGCCCGCCGCGAAAGTGGGCCAAGAATTGCCGCAAGCTGGGCGCGTAGCCCCGCCAGCGGGCATGAATGCCCCCCCACAGCCCCCATAGCAGCCGAAACAGCAGCAGCCCCACCATCACCGCGCCCAAGCGCATGTGCCACCCCAGCAGCGACAGGTCGCCGGACAGGCCGGTGCAGAGCAAGCCCGCCATGCAGGCGGCAAAGGCCCAATGCCAGATTCTTAAGGGGAGATCCCAAACCTTAACGGCGCCCGACGGCTGCACGGCTAACCCCTGACCCGAAAGTGCGGCAGCCGGCTGCTGCCCTAATGCCGCAGCAAGCGGCTGCCGGCACCGAAGCTGCGGCGCAGGAAGCTCATCTGGTCACCGAGAATCCGGCCGCTGTTGATCAGCGCCAGGTACTCCGCAAAGTTGGGCGCGTAGGGCAGCGCCAGCAACTCACGCCCCCATTCATGCACCAGCCGGTCGCCCTTGGCGTGGTTGCAGCGCTTGCAGGCGGTCACGCAGTTGTCCCAAATGTCCTTGCCCCCTCGGGAGGTGGGCACCACATGGTCGCGGCTGAGCAGGCCATCCGGAAACTCGCCGCCGCAGTACAGGCAGATGTGCCGGTCGCGGCTGAACAGCGCTGCATTGGTGAGCGGGGGAATGCCTGCCCGGGGCGGGGCGACTTGGCCGTTGCAGGCGATGATGCTGTTGACGTCGATGATGCTTTGGCTGCCGTCAAGCCGGGAATGGCCGCCGCGCAAACGCAGGATCGGGTCGCCCAAGGTCCAGACGACGATGTCCCGGGCGTAGAGGCAAACCGCTTCCTGCCAGCGGACCCAATCCACCGGGCGACCGCTGATGTCGAGCCGCAGGATGTGCGGGACTCGATCATAGGCGTCGATGGTGGCGGTCATGGCGGTTTCCCAACTTGCGGACGGCGCCTGATGCAAAATCGGCCCGCTTGGCGATGGGCGCGTATAATGAACAAAGCGGCGGCCGGGTTCAACGCCGCAATTGGATGGATTCGTGACGATTTCAAGATGATCGATGAACGCTTGCGCAAGGCAAACCCTGCGCGGCGCCTGCCCTGGCTGGCCTGCTGGCCCGTGATTTGCGGCTTGGCGTTGAGCGGCTGCGCCGGCAATGCGCCCCGCACGGCCAATGAGCCGAGCAGCTATCCGCCGTGGGTCTGCGGGCTGTCCCACAACAAGGACCGCTGGCAATGCCAGCGGGAGGGCAACGACCCCGCGCCAGCCGCCGCACCGTCAGCGCAGGCTGGCCAACCCGCGCCGGCCAAGGCGCCTGCACCCGATCCAACCAGCGCCGAAGAGACGGCAGGCACCCCACTCGAACCCGCCCCCGACGAGGGTGGCGGCACTCCCGCTGCGGTGGCCGAGGAGCTCGGGCAAGCGGCCAGTCAGACTGTCGCGCCAAGCGCGCAAACCGCTGCGGCGGCCGAGGAGCCTGGGGAAGCGGCCGGTCAGACTGTCGCGCCAAGCGCGCAAACGGCTTCAGCAGCCCCACCGCAGCCCAGCGCATCCGCTGATCGAACCAATGTGCAGAGCCCGCTGATGGCGCTGCCGCCACACCACTTCGCAATACAGGCCGGGGCCTTCGCCAACCGCGAAGCGCTGGGCGAGCACATTGCGCGATATGGCATCAAGCCCGCCCATTCGGTGCGCCTAGCCAGCAACAACCGCCTTTTCCATGTGCTGGTTCTGCAGGTTCACGACTCCCGGAGCGCTGCCGAGGCGGCCGTGGCGAGCCTTCCCGAGCCCCTCAAAGGCATGGACCTTTGGATTCGGTCGGTCGGCTCCCTGCAGAACGCCGTCCGGGCGGGCGATGCGCTCGCGGAGGAGCTGCGGTAGCTTCAGAGGCTCCCCAGCATGGCTTCAGCGGTGCTTACCTCTATTTTGCCCGGCGCTTCCACCGCCAAGGCGGTGACCGTGCCGTCATCGACGATCATGGCGTAACGCTGCGAACGGGTGCCCAGGCCGAAGCCCCTGCCATCCATCTCCAAGCCAAGCGCCTGGGTGAAGTCGCCGTTGCCATCCGCGGCCATCACCAGTTCATCGGCGTTTTGGGCCTTCCCCCAACTGTCCATCACGAACGCGTCATTGACCGAGATGCAGACGATGCTGTCCACGCCCTTGGCCTTGAGCTTGTCGGCGTTCGCCACGTAGCCGGGCAGGTGAACCTGGGCGCAGACCGGCGTGAAGGCGCCCGGAACCGCGAACGCCACCACCTTCCTGCCGGCGAACAGGTCGTCCGTCGTCACCGCCTTCGGACCTTTGTCGCTCATGATGTGCATCGTCGCATCGGGAAGCCTGTCGCCTTCTTTAATCGCCATGTTGTGTCCTCAGTTTTTCAGTTTGTGTCGTTCCGACTGCGCCGGAAGCGGTTTCGGGAAGGGGCCAAGTTTGGCGCACGGCTTTGGTTTTAGTCAATGCGCGCCCGCGGAGCGGGCGCGTTGGAGTTTCGCTGCGCGAAACTCCGCGCTAGTCGCTTAGGCCAGATTCCGAACTGTTTCTGAGCCCGCACAGCGCGCCCGCGGAGCGGGCGCGTTGGAGTTCGCTGCGCGAAACTCCGCGCTCGTTGCGTGGTTCAGGTTCCGACGGGTGTTTGGGTCCGCAGACGCTGCT
This sequence comes from Gammaproteobacteria bacterium, assembly GCA_026709365.1. Classification (GTDB taxonomy): domain Bacteria; phylum Pseudomonadota; class Gammaproteobacteria; order Pseudomonadales; family Azotimanducaceae; genus Azophilus. The sequence goes on along the minus strand of JAPOTD010000067.1, from coordinate 18,008 downwards.
AGCCAACCGGACCGGGGCGGGGCTGGCGCTTGGCGATGCGGACTTCGAGCACCCGCACCAATGGGCTGGCACTTGACGCATTGGCCTGCCGCCAGCGCGCGATGGCGCGGCTTGCGGTGCGCTCGAAGTCATTGCGCAAGCCTTCCTCACGCAGCACCACGGGCTGGCCTTGGCCGGTTTCAATGACGACCTCGTACCAGCAGCGCAGCCGCATCCGCAAGGGCGGCGGCTGGTCCGGAAAATTGCTTTTCCAAGCGCCGATCCCCTGCACGTACTGGAACCGCCGGCCGGGCTCCACAGTCCGCCAAGACTGCCCAACCTGGTCCAGAAACCGCCAGCGGGCATCCGCATTGGCCTTCTTGACCTGACGCTCGGCATCCCCCAGCACGACTCGGCGTTCAACCCACGCGGCCAGGCCGAGCCTCGCGATCATGGGCGAGCTGCCGCTCCCCACCGACCCGGAAACCCGGGTCTCGGCGTAGTCGTAAGCACCCCTGACCCAGATGCCGTTCTCGCCGCACCCGTCGGGAATGCCATGCCCAACCCCATCCGCCCCTGGCTCGATCCGCTCAATGAACACCTCCCCCAGAATCTCGCGGCCAAAGTCATCGACATCGCTCCAATCCTCTTCGAGGATGGCGTCCAGCTCCTCAAGCCCGCCGTCGATTCGAAAGGTCTCCGACCTCGAGGCCAAGGTGCGAAGGACCAGCACCGCAGCCGAGCAGCCGGGCTCGGCATCAGCCAAGGTGACATCGTACTTCGTGCCCTTCAGCGCGAATTCGTAACGAGCCTGCTCCAGAACATGAATGGATTGGCGGATGCGCGGACCCGGGCTCCAGAGCGTACGCCCACGAACGGTTCGCTTGGCCACCGCCTCATCGAACCGGATGCCGGACTGCTTCAAGGTGAAGCGGGTGGACGAGAGCGCCGCGCCCACCCCTCGCACGTTCTTGGTTCCAAGAATCTCGGAAAGCTCTTCGGTGGTCAGTGCGGATCCCGTCTCCACCATGCGCTCCAGCACGCCGAGCCCCGCCCAATACTTGGCAAGCACCGGATCAACGATTTCGTCCATAGCTCAAACGCCTGTTTTCATGCCGAGTTTTGAATCGTACAACGCAAGTGCCTCACCGCCACGCGAATGCCGGCTGTTCGTAGTGGGCGACTCGGGTGTGGCGGCCCAATAGGCACACTTCGCGGAACTGGTAGATCAACGCGGCAGTCGGGGCGGCGATCCAGTCGTCACCGACGGGCATTCGCAGCACGGGGTGCGCGCTGCTGGCGACCTGATCGAGCAGCGGCGCGTCCTCGCGCATGAACTCGCTCAGGGGGATGCGATGCACGGAGGCCACTTCGGCAGGGTTGTGGTTGGTTTCGAGGCCCGGCCCGCCCCAAACGACCACCGGGCTCATGACGAATCCGGAGCGGGTGACGAAGTCATCCAAGGCGCCGATCACCTCCCCTTGATCCAAGTGTACGTCCACTTCCTCGCGCAACTCGCGCAACGCCGTCTGCACGGGCGCCTCGCCGGCGTCGAGCCGCCCGCCGGGAAAGGCCCACTGGCCAGGATGGTTGCGCAGCTTCGCCGAGCGCCGGGTGAGGATCAGCGCCGCCTCCGGGCACCAGGCTTCGGAGGTTTCCAGGCCCGGCAGGTCCGCACCATGAGCGGCGTCGGTCACGGTGATGGCGACGGCCGCATGATCGGCGTCGTCCACCTTGTTTTCGATGACGTCGAAGGCCGCGAGGTTGGCGGTGATGCTGGCTTTGAGTTCGTCGTCGCAGAGCATTGGTGAAGCATACGCGCAATTGGGCAATCTCGCACAAAACGTGGCGCTTGCGTCCTACAGAAATTTCGGGACCGCCCTGCCAACATCACCCGTCCCGAAACCAAAGGACCGGGCCGATGCCGCGCGACCTGAGGGTCGCGCCGGAGTTTCGCTGCGCGAAACTCCGGCGCTATGCTAAATTTGGTGGCGCCTTTGACCAACGGCCCCGCCAAGGAGTCCGCCATGCCGCAAGCCGAACCCCTGCCGGTGCGCCCGAGGCGCGCAAAGGGCTTCGATCACGCAAAGCCCCAACGCGACCCTCAGGTCGCCCCGGCCCCCGTCCACTATCCCGTCGAGGACGATCAGCCCATGTCTGAGACGTTCAAGCACGCACAGGTTACGGTGGATGCGAAGATGGTCCTGAACCTCCATTGTGCCGACCGTGCCGACGTCTGCGTGGGAGGCAACAACTTCCTGTACTACGAGGAGGGCAACCCCAGGGCGGTGGTGTCGCCGAACGTGTTCTTGGCCTACGGGGTGCCCAAGGAAACCGACCGCGAGGTGTGGAAGGTATGGGTCGAGGGCAAGACGCCGGATTTCGTGTTGGAGGTGACCTCAAAGAGCACCAAGTGGGAGGACGAGGGGAGGAAGAAGGATGTCTATGAGCGGCTGGGGGTGCGGGAGTACTGGCAGTTCGACCCGACGGGAGACTACCTGGACCCGATCCTCAAGGGCCGCGCGCTGGCGGATGGGCGGTATCACGAATTGGAGCTTGAGCAGCGGGACGGCGGGCTGTGCCGCTTCTCCGCGGCGCTGGGCCTGGACCTTCGCCTGGAGGACGAGCGGCTGCGCTTCTTCGACCCGCAGCGGGGCGAGTACCTGCTGACTCCCGAGGAGCAGCACCAAGCGCTTAGGGAGCGGGACCGCGCCCTTGCGGCCGCCGAAGCCCGCATTCGCGAGCTGGAGCGGCAGCGCCGCCACCTTGAAGGCTGAGCCTGCCGCGGCACCGTTGCATCAAGGGCCGCATCGGGATGGCTCGGGCGTTCTCCAGGCCAATTGCCAACGCTCCGAGGGTGGGGGCAGGATGCCTTGGAGCCGAATGAACGGCTGCGAGCAAGGGTCAGCTCGAGATTCGGGCTTCCCGCCCCGGACTCGGGTTGGGTTCCGTGGAAGTCCGGTGAACGGGTTTGCGAGTTGGGAGGTTCCGACGCAAGCATCGTGACTGCGAAATCCGAACGCCAAGCGATGCTGTTCGCGTTGCTGGCCGTGGCGCTGTGGTCCACGGTGGCCACCGGGTTCAAGTTGGGGTTGCGCTCGCTTGAGCCGCTGCAGCTGCTGTTTGCCGGCGCCTTGGCGTCCACCCTCTTCTTCTGGATCGTCGCCAGCTGGCTGGGGCGGCTGCGGCTGCCCGTCAAGGCGATTGGCCAAGCAGCGCTGTTCGGCCTGATCAATCCCTTTGCCTACTACGTCGTGCTGTTCGCCGCCTACGACCGGCTGCCGGCCCAAGTTGCGCAGCCGCTGAACTACACTTGGTCCATCGCCATGGCGCTGCTGGCCTGGCCGATGTTGGGGCAACGGCCAACGCGGCCCGTTCTGCTGGGCATTCTGCTCAGCTACGGCGGCGTTCTGATCGTGCTGCGGCCTTGGGGGATGGCGGCGTCCTCGGCCGTCGATTGGGCAGGCGTCGCGATGGCGCTGGGCAGCACCCTGCTGTGGGCGGGCTATTGGCTGGCCCAAGCGCGCTCAGCCATCGATCCCATCGGCCTGCTGGCCTGGAGCTTTCCGTTCGGCTTGGCGGCCACCGCGACGGTCTGCGCCCTAGGGCCGGGCTGGCCGCCGCTGTCGGCGGATGCGCTCGTTTTCGGCGCCTGGGTGGGGCTGGTGGAAATGGGCGCGGCCTTCCTGCTTTGGCGCTACGCCCTAGCGCTCACCGCCAACGCCGCCCGCATCGGGCAGCTGATCTACCTCTCCCCGCTGCTGTCCCTGGGCCTCATCGCCCTAGTGCTGGGCGAGTCCATCCACCCGGCGTCAATCATCGGCTTGGGCGTCATCATCGGCGGGTTGGCGGTGGCGAATCGCCCCTAAAGCGTCGGCAGCCAGTCGGCGAGCGCTGCGGCAATTTCCGCCGGCGAGTCCTCCTGGATGAAATGGCTGCCCTTCACGGTCACTTCCGTTTGGTTGGGCCAAGCCCGGCAGAACTCCCGGGTGGCGCCGGTGATGAGGGCGCCCGGTTCGGCATTGATGAAGAGCTTCGGCACATCGGCGCCGGACAGCCACTCCGAATAGGACTGGGCGAGGGCCACCACGTCCTCCGGCTCGCCCTCGATGGGAATCTGGCGCGGCCAAGTGAGCGTGGGGCGCCGGGATTCACCGGCTTCCAGGAACGGTCGGCGGTAAACGGCCATTTCCTCGTCGGTGAGCTGACGCAGCACGGAACCGGGCAGCACCCGCTCCACGAAGATGTTGCTCTCCAGCACCATGGCTTCCCCGGCCGGCGAGCGAAAGCCCTGAAAAACGCCGCGCGCGTCCGCCGGAAACTCATCCCAGGAGACCGGCCGGACGATGGCCTCCATGTAGCAAATGCCCTTGACGGCGCTGCGGTGCCGGTTGGCCCAGTGGAAGCCGAGCGCCGATCCCCAATCGTGGATGACGAACACCGCGTTCTCCTTGACCCCGAGCGAATCCAGCAAGGCATCCAAGTAGCGGGCGTGCTCGGCGAAGGTGTAGCGGCCCGGCCCCGAATCATCCAGCTTGTCCGAGTCGCCCATGCCGATCAGGTCGGGTGCCAGGCAGCGCCCGAAGCCAGCCAACGCCGGCATGATGTTGCGCCAAAGATAGGACGATGTCGGATTGCCGTGCAGGAACACGATCGGATCGCCTTCGCCCATTTCGACGTAGGTCATGTGCTTGCCCAACACCTCGATCCGCTGCTTGGGCAGTTCGTCTGCATTCATCTTCCGGCTCCTGTGAGTTGCGTTGCGTTCAAGCGCCCTTGAACAGCGGTTTGCGCTTCTCGAAAAAGGCGCTGATGCCCTCCTGTCCATCATGGCCGGCGGCAAGCCCGGCGATCGCCCTGGCCTCAAGCTCCATCTGCGATTCCAGGGTTTGCTCGAAGGTGCCGTTGAGCAGCGTCTTGACCGCAGCAAAGGCGGCAGTGGGGCCGCTGGCCAACCGCTGCGCCAGCCCTTGGGCCTCCCCAAGCAACTCGGCATCCGCCACCACTTGGTTGACGATGCCCCAGTCCAACGCCTCCTGGCTGCTGAGCAGGCGGTTGGTGAGCATCAGCTCGCGGGTGCGGCGGTCGCCGATCTTACGGGGCATGGTGTAGGTTGAGCTGCCGTCCGGCGAGAGCCCCGCCCGGGTGTAGGCCATGGTGAAGACGGCCGATTCGGCGGCGATGGCGAGATCGCAGGCCATGACCAGACTGAAGCCCGCGCCGGCCGCGGTGCCGTTGACGGCGCCGATCACCGGCGCTTTGCTGCGGGCCAGGCGGGACAGGCCGAGGTGCAGGTCGCCGGTCATCTGCATGAGCAGCTTGCGCGTTCCGTCCCCGGCCTGGGCGAACGCGCCGAGATCGCCGCCGGCGCAGAACATCCTGCCGGCGCCGGTGAGCACCACAGCTCGAACCGCCGGGTCGTCGTCCGCGTCGATGGCGGCGGCGCCAAACTCCTTGGCCATCAGCGGCCCCATGGCGTTGCCCGCCTCCGGCCGGTTGAAGGTGATGGTCGCCACATTGTTCGCGACTTCGTAGTTCAGGGTTGCAAAGCTCATGGACGGCTCCGTTCACTGCCGGTGTATGGCTCAAACAGGATCATTGCCGAGGTTTTGGCGCTTCCGCCGAGCCCGCAGGCTGTCGGCAAGCCCTAGGCGATCCGCTAGAATCCCCACCTGCGGCAAGGCCCGCGCTTGGGGCGCCAGCATAAACCACTCCAACCGGATGTGAAACGCCAAACTTCGGCTTAAGTCCCCTTTCGCCGGATCAGGACAATGCGCCAAACCACTCAACACTGCGGACGCTCTTAACCATGCGGACATTGGGACAAGTGAGAAACCGGCTAAAGGACCCGCTCATCGTGTTCCTGGGCCTCGGCGCCGTCCTGTTCACCGCCGCCAGCCTGTTGGATGGCGACGCCGCGGATCGGGCCATCGACGTGAACGCCGCCGAGGTGAACCGCCTCACCCAGCAGTGGAGCGCCCAAATGGGGCGCTCGCCGACCGCCGAGGAGCTTGAGGGCCTGATCGAGAGCTTCATTCAGGAGGAAATCTACTTTCGGGAAGCCTTGCGCCTGTCGTTGGACCAAGGCGACATCATTGTCCGCCGCCGTCTCGTGCAGAAGCTCAATTTCCTGACCGAGGACATCGCCGCCAGCCAACCTCCAAGCGATGCCGAGCTGCGGGCCTTCCACGACGCCAACGCCGAGCGCTACCGGCTGCCCGCGCGCTACAGCTTCCGCCACCGCTACTTCTCCACCGACCGGCGCGCCAACGCCCAGGCGGACGCCGAGGCGGCGCTTGTGAATCCGCAAGCCAAGGGCGATCCCTTCATGCTGCAGCGGGCCTACGCCGAACGCTCCGAACGCGCGGTCGGCGATCTCTTCGGAAGGCAGTTCGCCGAGGCGCTTGCGCAACTCCAGCCCAGCCCGGATTGGCAGGGCCCCTTGCCCTCGGCCTACGGCTGGCACTTGGTGAAGCTGGAACAGGCGCTGCCCCAGGCGCAGCCGCCGTTTGCCGAGGTGGCCAGCCGAGTGGCAGCCGACTTGACGGCGAAGCGCCGCGAGGACGCCAACGCCGCCTACTACGAAGCGTTGCGCAGCCGCTACGAGGTGCGGCGGCCATGAGGCGGGCGCGACCAATCCTGCTGGCCCTGGCGCTGGTCGCCAGCGCGCCAGCCACCGCTCATGAGGTTCGTCCGGCCTACCTGCAGATCGTCGAAACCGCACCGGAGCGGTTCAGGGTGCTGTGGAAGCAGCCCATCGTGCAGGATCGCCGCTTGGCGATCGACCCGGTGCTGCCCAACGACTGCCCGCCGCTGGGCGACCCGGTGCCGGAAGTGGTCAGCGGGGCGCTGGTGCAGCAGTGGGAAGTGGCCTGCCCGCTCGACCAAGGCGCCATCCACATCAGCGGCCTGGCGCGGACGCTGACCGATGCCATGGTGGAGGTTCAGCGCTTGGACGGCGAGGGGCTGACGGCGCTGCTGCGCCCCAATTCGCCGTCGCTGGACCTGGACGACCCCACGCCCCAAGTGGCCGCCTACCTGTGGCTCGGCATCGAGCACCTGCTGTTTGGCATCGACCACGTGCTGTTCGTCATCGGTCTGGTCTATCTGGTTCCCAGCCGCTGGGCGCTGCTGAAGACCATTACCGCCTTCACCCTAGCCCACAGCATCACCCTAGCCTTGTCGGTGCTGGAACTGGTGCAGGCGCCCCAAGGGCCGGTGGAGGCCGTGATCGCCCTGTCGATCCTGTTCCTGGCGCGTGAACTGCTGTCGCCTCCGGAACAACGCTCGCCGCTCACCAGCCGCCGGCCTTGGATCATGGCCCTGCTTTTCGGTCTGCTGCATGGCTTCGGCTTCGCCGGCGCAATGGCCGAGATCGGCCTGCCGCGCGACCAGCTGGCGCCCGCGCTGCTGCTTTTCAACGTCGGCATCGAAGTGGGCCAGCTCATGATCATCGCAGCCTTGCTGGCCCTTTTGGGCGCGGCTCGATGGGCGGGACTGCGGCCACCCACCACCGTGCTGCACGGGGTTGCGCAGCCCGTCGGCGCAATGCATCAAGGGCTGACTTGGCTCGACCTCGGCCTGATCTACGCCATCGGCGCCCTGTCCGCCTACTGGACCATCGACCGAACGCTGGGGCTAACTTGAAGTTCGACCGGGCTTCAATACCCCTCCAACTCGCCGTAGCGGTTGCGATGGAAGTTGACGTCGCCCAGGGTCTGCTCGCTGACCGCGGCCCGCTTGATGAAGAAGCCGATGTCGAACTCATCGGTCATGCCGATGCCGCCATGCATCTGGATGCCTTCGCGGGACACTAGGTTGTAGGTCTCGCCCACCTTGGCCTTGGCGAGGCTCGCGAGCTTGGCGACCTCATTGGCATCGCGGCCCTCGTCCAAGGCGGTGAGCGCCTCCAGGACGCAGGACTTGGACAGCTCGATCTCGCAGAACATGTTGGCCGCCCGATGCTTGAGCGCCTGGAAGGAGCCGATGGGAACGCCGAACTGCTCGCGCTCCTTCAAGTAGGCGACGGTGCGCTCGAAGCACTCCTGAAGGCCACCGAGCATTTCCGCCGCCATGCCGATGCGGCCGATGTCCAAGGTGGGGTCGAGCACCTCGGCGCCACGGTGCAATTCGCCGACCAGCGCATCGGCGCCCACCTGAACGCCGTCCAAATCAAGGTTCGTCACATTGCGCGAATCGGCCATGCGCAGCCTGGTGACCGCCACGCCAGCCGCCTCGCGATCCACCAGAAACAGGCTGATGCCATCCCGTTCGCCCGCCTCGCCGGAAGTGCGCGCCACCACCAGCAGCCGCTCGGCCACATGGCCATCCAGCACGAAGGTCTTGCGTCCATTGATGACGAAGCCTTCAGGCACGGCTACCGCGGTGGCGGACGCCCCATGGGGGTTGTGGCGGTGGGATTCCTCCAACGCCAAGGCCATGAGCAGTTCACCCGAGGCAATGCGCGGCAGCAACTCCGCCTTTTGCGCTTCGCTGCCGCCGACGTTGATCGCCGTGCCGCACAGCCAAACGCTGGCGAACAGCGGACTGGCCACCAAGTTTCGCCCAGTCTCCTCGGTGACGACGCCGAGCCCCTTGTAGCCGAAGTCAAGGCCGCCATGGACTTCCGGGAACGGCACCGCCGCCCAGCCCAACTCCGCCATGGCCTGCCAAGTGGCAGCGTCATAGCCCAACGCCGAATTCTCGTCGCGCAGCTGGCGCAACTGGGCGATCGGGGCGCTGCTTTGGCAAAAGTCCCGAGCGCTGTCCTTGAGCATCGTCTGCTCGTCGTTGAGAATCATCGGCATAATTTGCGCATTCCTCGTGATCCAAGCGAAGCGCGGAATAAACCAGACTCACGATGTTTTGTCGAGGCGCACCCGCGCGCCCGCGGAGCGGGCGCGTTGGAGTTTCGCAAGCGCGAAACTCCGCGCTCGTCGCTTGGGACAGGTTCGGCATGTTTTTGAACGGCACGGAGCCTGAGCGCCCGCGGAGCGGGCGCGTTGGGGTTTCGCTGCGCGAAACTCCGCACTCTTCCTCGGACAAGGTTCCTATGTGTGTCTGAGACCGCAAAAGGACGAGCACAGAGCCGCCAAGGATTGCTACCATGCGGCTGTTGGCCGCCTACGGGAGTCGCGATGGAGGATCGCGCCGCAGCATCCACGGCATCGCCGCAGGACAGAGCCTATTTCGAGCGCATCGCTGCCGCGAGCCTCGAGCTTGAGCGCGGCCGTCCACCCCGCTCCTTGGCCGAAGCCTTCGACCGCGTGGCGAGGATGCAGGCCATTCACGGTCCCACGCCCGTTGCATCCGCCAAAGGCGAAGGCGATCGGCAATCCCACTTGGCCCTGCTTGCCGCCTGCCGCCGGAAGCGGCGGGGCTGCGGGGAAGCCAATGCCTCCGATGGCGCAAAACGCGCAAACGTCGATGGCAATCGGACAGCCGTTTCCGATAGTCTGCCTCAATCCTTCCTCAACCCAGCCATCTCAAGGAGATCAAGGAGCGACATGTACAAGGACATCACCTACTCAGTGGAGGATCCGGTAGCGGTCATCACCATGAACCGGCCGGACCGCCTGAACGCCTTCACCAACAGGATGCTGGCGGAGATTCGGCATGCGCTGGCCGCTGCCGAGCAGGATGCGGCGGCGGTCGGCATCGTGCTGACCGGCGCCGGACGCGGGTTTTGCGCGGGCATGGACATGGGCAGCCTCGACAGCCTCTCCGCAGGCAACGCCGAGCGGGAGGACCTGTCCGCCCTTGAGGCTTCGCCTGGGGATCCGGAGCTGGGCCCCGACTTCAAGGTGACCTTCTCCTACCTGCTGTCCATCCGCAAGCCCCTGATCGCCGCCGTCAACGGCGCCTGCGCCGGACTCGGCTTCGTCTTCGCCATGCTGGCGGACCTGCGCATCGTTGAGCGGCAAGCGAAGTTCGCCACGGCCTTCTCCCAGCGCGGGCTGATCGCCGAACACGGCGTCAGCTGGATGCTGCCGCGCCTGATCGGCCCGGGAAGGGCGCTGGACCTGCTGTGGAGCGCGCGCAAGTTCAACGGTGAGGAAGCGGAGCGCCTAGGTCTGGCAGAACGCTTGGTGGAAGCCGGGGAAAGCCTGGCGGCCGCCAAGGACTACATTGCCGAACTGGCTGCATCCGCCTCGCCCACCAGCCTCAAGGTGATGAAGGCGCAGGTGTACCGGCACCTCAACATGCCCTTGGGCGACGCCATGGCCGAGACCAACGAATGGATGGCGGAGAGCCTTGAGCGCGAGGACTTCAAGGAGGGGGTTCGCTCCTTCATTGAGCGCCGGCCGCCGGCCTTCAAACGCCTGTCGCTTTAAGGAGAGCGCTCATGCCCGAAGTCATCGCCACCGATCTCGACACCTATGACTGGCCGGAGTTGGTCAACGGCCTGAATCGCTACCTGCGGCTGCGCGCCACGCCCGTGGGCATGAAGCTGTTCGCCACCGAGGAGGAGATGATGGCCATCCCCCGGCTGCGACGGCCCAAGGCGATTCATGCCACCGACCAGATTGTCGGACAGGCCTGCCGCAACGGCTGGACCGTCGGCATCACCGCCGACGATCTCGTCGGCGCCCAGTGCAGCACCGTGATCGGCCTGCATCCCCGCAGCCCGGAATGGCTTTCCGGAGATCGCATGGCTGGCGTCTGGTACGCCGACCAGGAGAACGCCCAGGCCCATCAGGAGGCCATGGACGTGGTGCCCTACGGCAGCTACCAAGCCATGGCAGTGGGGCCCTTGGCCAGCGGTCGGCTCAATCCGCCGGACATTTGCCTGATCTACGCCACGCCAGCGCAGATGATCCTGTTCATCAACGGGTTGCAGTGGACCGGCTACAAGAAGCTCGAGTGGGGTTGCGTCGGCGAATCGGCCTGCGCGGACTCCTGGGGACGGGCCTTGGCCACCGGCGAGCCGAGCCTGTCGATACCCTGCTTCGCCGAGCGGCGGTACGGCGGCGTCATGGAGGACGAACTGCTCATGGCCCTGCCGCCGCGCTTCCTGCCGAAGATCATCGCCGGCTTGGAGGCGCTGTCCCGCAACGGCCTGCGCTACCCGATCGCGCCCTACGGCGTGAACAACGACGTTCGGGCCGGCATGGGCGTGAGCTACGGTTAGTGCGCTGTCCGGTTAAACCGGATCGTCCATGTGCCCGGAGTGGCCGTCCATGTCGTAGGACATGATGATCAGGTCATGGGCGTTGCCATGGCGGTCCTCCACATGGTCCGCCAGCAGCGCCTCCGGGACGAACCCGAGCCGCTTGAAGGCGGCCTGGGCACCCGCTTGGTCGGGGGTCATGTGCGCCACCAGCTTCTTCAAGCCCATGGCCCGCGCGATGTCGAAGATCTGCGAGGTCAAGCTGCGGCCCAAGCCGTGCGAGCGCAGGCTCGGCGCCACGTTGACCCGAATCTCGCCGACCCGCCGCGTCCAGCGGGCCGGGTTGCGCTCGACCGTGGCGTAACCGACCAACTCGCCCCCCGCATAGGCGCACAACGAGCAGGTGGCGCCACTGCTGATGTTGGCCAGCCAAGCGTCCACGATGCCCGGCTCGGTGATGTCGAGCCGCAGGAAGAGCAGGTCCTGCTCCGGCAGCGCTTGGGCGAAAGCCAGCACCTGGGCCCGATCTTCGACGCCAAGGACGCGGATTTCCACTTCCTGGCCGGACAGGCTGATGGTCTTTGGGTAGCCGTCGGCCACCTCGGCAACCGCATTGGCGGACTGGTTTGCTGCGTGGTTCATTGCGTGTCTTCCGTTGTTCTTGTTGGTGTTTGTTGCGCCGCCGCCCCCGGCTTTCGCGCATCCTCGCCACGCGCCGCCGCGAGCAACTCCCCAAATGCGCCGTCCACGCTGTCCGCCATGCGCTCAACATCCGGCATCAGCCTTGGATCGCACACCAAGGTGAAGCAAAGCTGCCTGTTGTAGCTGGTCACGGCCAGCCCATAGCCCAGCACTCCGCCCAGCATCAGCATCCCCAACACGTCAAGCACTGGGTGGCCGGCAATGTACTGGGGCACCTGCACGCCAGGCACGTTGGTGCAGGTGAAGTTGAAGCCGGTCATGGGCATTGACGTGCCCCAAGGGAGCGGCGGCGGCGGGACGCGGGCGGCGAGCGCGGTGGGATCAAGGGGCCCGCCCACCAGTTGGGCGGACGCCATGGCCAGCGGCGGCGGCGACGGCATCGCCTCCATCAGCTCCTGGAGGGCTTGGGCCTCCCGATTCTGCTTGATCTGCTCCATTTCATGGCGAACCTTGCGCAAGCGCTCCACGACATTCATCGGGGCCGCCGGGAACATGGGGAAAATGCCCGACACCCGGTTGCCCAAGGCGCCCTGTTCATCCTCCTGCCTGACGTTGACCGGGCACATGATGCGCAGGTTGCTGCCCGCAGCCTTGCGGCGGCCGTCCGCCAGATAGCGGGCCGCGCCTTCCGCCGCCACCGACAGCACCACGTCGTTGATGGTGCCGCCGAAGCGACGCCGAATTTCCCGAAACTCCCCAAATCCATAGCGCCGCCAGGCCAGTTCGCGCTTGGGCCCCACCAGCCCGGCGTTCCAAGGCGCCGTCAGCACCGGCTCGGCCAGGAATCGGGTGACGGACTCACCCGCCCGGCGCAGCATCTCCATGCGCCCGTCGCCGACCTGCATCGCGGCAAACGGGTTGCCGTCCAGCACCGACTCAACTTGCTCGCGCAGGGCTTCGGCAGCCAGTTCGGCAGCGCTGGGCAAGGGCGCGGGGGACCACGGCTGCGGCGCAGGGTCCGGCGCCTTGGCCTGGAGCTCGAACAACGCCAGCGAAATGTCCACCCCGGAAGCGCCGTCCGCCATGGCGTGATGGCCCATCTGAATCAGCACCGTGCGGTCCTTGACGCCTTCAATGACGTAGGTGAGCCACAACGGCCGGTCCCTAGGCAGCAGGGGCTCAGCCAGCTTGGCCGCTGCCGCCAAGGCCTCATCCAAGGCGGCGCCCGTGTCCAGCGAATGTCCCTTGACATGCTGGGCAATGTCGAAACTGGGATCGTCCACCCACTTCGGATGGGCCAGGTTGAAGGGCGCGAAAACCAGCCGCTGCCGCAGCCGCGGCACCAAGTGCAGGCGGCAGGCGACATGCGAGCGCACCGTCTCCAGGGACAGCTCTCCCTCCACCACCGCGATGTTGGCGCCGTGCATGGGGCCGCTGGCGGTCTCCCCGTACAGGAAGGCCGCGTCGTGATCTGAAAGCCGCATGGAATCAACCCTCTGGGCGCAAACGGCGCCCGCGGGCGCAAACTATGCCCATCGCAGTAGCGATTCGCAACACGGGCCTCTCGCCCACGGGGCGAGAGGCGGTTGGAGTTTCGCTGCGCGAAACTCCGCACCCGTCGCTTAGGCTAGGTTCGACGTGTTTCTGAGCCCGCGCGCCCGCTTTGCGGGTGCGCGGGCTCGTCGCTTAGGTCAATCCGAACACCAGGATCAGCAGCACCGCCGGCGGCGCCACGAAGCGGGTGAGCGCCAGCCATGTGCGAAACTGCCAAGGCTTGGCCAAGGCCAGTTCGGCCCGAGTGGAATCGGCGCGCATGAACCAAGCGGCAAAGATCGCAATCAGCAGACCGCCCAGCGGCAGCATGACTTGGTTGGGCAGGTAGTCCAAGGCAGTCGCGAGACTGGCGCCAAACAGCCTGACCTGCGACCAATGGCTGTGCGACAGCATCGAGACGATGCTCAGCAGGCCCACCGCCAAGGAGACCAGCAAGGCGCCGCGGCGTCGGGTGGTGCCGAAGCGCTGCTCAACCCAAGCCGTGAGCGGTTCCTGCAAACCCACCATGGAGGTGACGGCCGCCACCGACAGCAGCAGAAAGAACAGCACCGCCACCCAACGCCCCCCGGCCATTTGCGCAAAGGCCACCGGCAGGGTCTCGAAAATCAGGCCGGCGCCGGCGGCGGGGTCCATGCCAAAGCGAAACACCGCCGGAAAGATGACGAGGCCCGCGACCAACGCCACCAAGGTGTCCAGGCAGACAATGGCCACCGCGCTGCGGCCAATGGACAGGGTGCTCGGCAAGTAGGCGGCAAACGCCATCATGCCGGCCATGGCGACGCCGATGGAGAAGAACGCCTGCCCCACCGCAGCCAGAATCATCGGGCCGCTGACCTTCGTGAAATCGGGCGCGAAGAGGTAGCCCACAGCCTGGCCAAAACCGCCGGCCCACAGGTTGTGCGCTGCCAGCAGGAGCAATAGGCCGAACAGGAAGGGCATGAGCCCGTTCACCGCCCGCTCGATGCCCTTGCGCACGCCGCCGTAGATGATCAAGGTGGTTGCGGCCAAGGCAAGCAGGGTCCACAGCAGCATGCCGGGAAGATGGGCCAGGAGGCCGCTGAACTGGGCCTCGGCCTCGGCGGGCCCGACGCCGACGAAGCCAGTGGCCAGCGCCTGCCAGAGGTAGTGCAGCACCCAGCCCGCCACCACGCAGTACACCACTTCGATCAAGAAGGCAGCCGCGAGGTTCAGCCCGCCAACCCAGCCCCAACGCTGGCTGCGGCCCTCGGCGGCGGCGACCGCAGCCATCGCGCCCGCCGGATTCAGCCGCCCCCGGCGGCCGATCAGCAACTCCGCCATCAGGATGGGCAGGGCGATGGCCGCCACGCAGATCAAGTAAACCGCGACGAAGGCGCCGCCGCCGTTTTCCCCGGTGACGTACGGGAAGCGCCAGATGTTGCCGAGGCCGACCGCAAAGCCGACCGAGGCCATCAGGAAGCCAAAGCGCGTGGACCACTGAACCGACCCGCCTGCCGGCATGGTCAGTGCCCTAGTCCCCGCTTGAGGCCTTGGCCCTCCCCGCGCCGGCGAAGCTCCTGAGGAACGCCTGATAGGCATCAAAGGACTGCCGTCCGCCTTGGATCATGGCGTTCAGCCACTGCTGGGTGGCCTCGGCGTCATTTTGCTGCTGGTTCGCCCAGTGCGTCACCCGATCGAGAAACAGCTTCTGCACGGCCTTGGTGTCCGGCAGGCCAAACAGCTCGCGAACCTCCTCCGGCTCAACGTCGATTTCGATTTTCATGGGTGGCTCCTCATCCAGTCGGGTCGCCAGTATGGGCAAAAGGGTAGGGGCACTCAACTGGACTGTCACCTTCCTGAAACATGAAACAAAAGTGTCACATTCACTCTTTAGCATTGACGCTTTCCTGATGGGGAGGGTGCGCGGTGCTTGCGAAGTTTTCACGCTTATCGCCGACGTCGCTCGTGGCCGCTGCGGCGACGCTGCTGAGCGCCTCCGCGTGGGCCGACGGCGACGTTGAGGGCAGGGTCAGCGATCAGACCGAGGCAGCGTACTTCGACGGCGCAATCGTTCGGATCGTTGAGACCGGCGAGGAAAGCGTCACCCGGGACGGGGGAAGATTTCGATTCTCCGGGCTCCCTGCCGGGGACTACCTGCTTGAAGTGTCCTACGTGGGCGCGGAGACCGTCAGGCGGGCATTCTCGGTGGCCGATGACGAGACCACCGGACTGTCCATCGGAATTGGTGAGGAGGTCGCCCTGATCGAGAACATCATCGTGGTGGGGCAGCTTGCCGGCAGGCTCGACGCGATCAACCAAATGCGCTCCGCGGACAACTTGATTTCCGTGGTGTCCTCGGATTCCATCGGCCAGTTTCCAGATGAAAACGTCAGCGAAGCGCTGCAGCGCGTGAGCGGCGTGTTCATTGAACGAGATCAGGGGGAGGGTCGCTTTGTCGGCGTTCGCGGCATCGACCCGCGGCTCAATGTCGCGAGCATCAATGGGCTCAGCGTGCCCGCGCCGGAGAACGACCGCCGCAACGTCGCCTTGGACGTCATTCCATCGGATCTCGTCGAGAGCCTCGAGGTCACCAAGAGCTTCACGCCCGACCAGGATGGCGATGCCATTGGCGGCACCATCAACATCAAGAGCCTGTCCGCGTTTGATCGGCAGGGCATGAGCTACAAACTCCAAGGGCAGGCCTACTACAACGAGCTGGAGGACGAGGACGGGCATAAGTTCGCAGGCACGTTCACCAATGCCTTCAACCTGCTGGGCGGAGAGGTCGGCGTGGCGCTCAGCATATCCAGCAATGAGCGCCACTTTGGCACTGACAACGTTGAATCCGACGGCGGCTGGTCTGATGATGACGGGATTCGGTTTCACGAGGAGATGGAAGCGCGCAACTACCAGATTCTTCGCGAACGGGACGGCCTGGCGCTCAACCTGGACTTCCGAGCGACGGACACTTCGAGCTACTTCCTGCGCTCGCTCTTCAGTCAGTACGCTGACCAGGAATTTCGTAACCGCATCGAGTACAAGCTCGACAAGGGCGACGTCGAGTTTGATGCGA
Organism: Gammaproteobacteria bacterium; assembly: GCA_026709365.1. Lineage (GTDB taxonomy): Bacteria > Pseudomonadota > Gammaproteobacteria > Pseudomonadales > Azotimanducaceae > Azophilus. Next base: position 1,692 of record JAPOTD010000067.1, on the reverse strand, counting down.
ACACCCTGACGGCGAGGGACACGGAGCTGCAGCGCGAGCTTAAGGATCGCTACGAGGAGCAGGAGATCTCCTCGATCATGCTCGGCGGGGAGCACTTGATCGGCGACTGGACCATTGAATACAGTGCCGGCATCTCGGATGCCAGCGAGTCGGAGCCCGGCCGCATCGACTCGGAATTTGAGTTCGACAAGGCGGCGTTTGCGGGTTACCGGGGCACCGGAAGCGTTCCACGCCTGTTCCACAGCGAAGACGCCGGCGTTGCCGAGAACTATGAGCTGAAGGAGATCGTGGTCGAGGACAACAAAACTGAGGATGAGGGCCGGGCGTTTCGCCTCGACGTCACCCGAGAGGCGAATTTCGGTGAGTACTCGGGCAACGTCAAGTTCGGCGCCAAGCTGCGCATGAGGGAAAAGACCAACGATGCCAATTTGCGCATATTCGAGGACTTTGACGACGCCTTTGCGGATGCGCCGCATCTGGGGCAGTTCATCAGGTCGGGCGGCGACTACGATCTCGGCGCCTACGGTCCGTTTTTCGACCCAGGCCTGCAGCGACGCTTTGTCTGGGACAACATCGGCGGCAACGCGGCCTGCAATCTCGCCTCCTATGACGAGGATGCCTGTCCCTTCATCATGGATGCGGACGGCTCCCGCTTGGGTTCAGCGCGGGACTACGAAATGCGCGAGGATGTCGGTGCGCTCTACCTGATGAGCCGCATGAATCTCGGCAAGCTGCGGGTTGTTTACGGGGTCCGCTACGAGCGAACCAAGTTCGAAGCGGATGGCTTCAGCGTCCGCGAGGTGGATGTGAAGGGCGAGGAGGACGTCCAGATTGCGCCCGTCTCGTTTGCGAGCGACTACGAAAATCTCCTGCCGAGCCTCAACCTGCGCTACAAGGCGACCGACAGCCTCATCCTGCGCGCAGCCTACACCCAATCAGTCGCAAGGCCGTCCTTCGGGGACATATCGCCCACCGCAGGCGCCATCGAGATTGAGCAGGACGACGACGAGATCGAATTGAAGGTCGAGGCCGGCAATCCCCGGCTTGATCCCTTCGAGTCGCGGAACTTCGACTTCTCCGTTGAATACTATCCTGAGCGGCTCGGCATTTTGAATGCCGGGCTTTTCTACAAGAAGATCGACAACTTCATCTTCCAAGCGGATGTCAGCGGGGTTGTGGACCCGGCCGTCCATGCAGGGCCGATTGCCGTGACCGACATCGAGATCCTCGAGCCTCGCAACGGCAACGCGGCGGACCTGCTTGGACTCGAAGTGGGATGGACGCGGCACTTCTCCGAGTTGCCGTCCCCGTTTGACGGCCTCATTCTCATGGCCAACGCCACCTTCACGGACAGCGAGGCCGACCTTGGCCTCGGCGCCGATGCCGATCGCGACAGCGACACGGCGCTGCCGCTGCAAGCGGACATGGTCGCCAATTTCGTGATCGGCTACGAGAAGGGGCCGTGGAGCCTGCGCCTGTCATCGGCCTACATCAGCGAACGCCTCGCGGAGATCAACTTCGAGGACGACCGCAACGATCTGTACGAGGACGGGCATCATCAGATTGACCTGACGCTCAAATACGACATGAACGACCGCTTGCAGATCCACTTCCACGCCATGAACCTCAACGAGGAGTCTGGCTACCGTTACTATGGCAACTCGCGCTTCAATGCGCAATACGACGAGATTG
>JAPOTD010000102.1:91315-108880 GCA_026709365.1 Gammaproteobacteria bacterium | reverse complement strand
CTGAAGGCTCCTTCATGCGAGGGGCAGGCCCCTCGCGCTCCCCGGCTGAAGGCTCTATCCCTGAAAGATGTTGCGGCGGTTTTCATGGGGCGAGTTTACACAAGCTGGTTCATGTTGAGGATGGGCAGCAGGATCGCCATGACGATAAACATGACCATGCCGCCCATCAGGAGCAGCATCGCTGGCTGGAACAAAGCCACCAAGGCTCCGACGATGCGCTCCACTTCCGCTTGCTGGTGCGCCGCCACGCGCTCCAGCATGGCATCGAGTTCGCCGGAGGCCTCGCCGCTGGCAACCATGTGCATCAGCATCGGCGGAAAGTGCCCGGCCTCCTCCAGCCCGGCGCGCAGGCTGGCGCCCTCCTGCACCCGCTGGGTAGCGCCCTGCAGCCGCCGCCGCAGCCAAGTGTTGGCCACCACCTCGCTGGCGATGCCCATGGCGTCCACCAAGGGAACGCCGCTGGCGTTGAGGATGCTTAAGGTGTTGGCGTAGCGCGCCGCGTTGCTGGCTCGAACGATGCGCTTGAAAAACGGCGCGTTGAGCTTTTGCCGATCCCAAGCCATCCGCAAAGCCGGCAGGCGCAGCAGCCGCTGCGCGCCCAATGCCGTTGCCGCAGCGGCGAGCAGCAGCGCCCACCACCAATTCTGGACAAAGGCCGATGCGCCGATCAGGAACTGGGTCACCGCCGGCAGTTCCCGCCCCATGTTGTCCAGCACCCGAACCATGTCCGGCACCACAAAGACCATCAACGCACCGACGATGCCCAGGGCCAGAACGAGCAAAACCACGGGATAAAGCAGCGCCATCTCCACGTTGCGCCAAGCCTCGAACTGCCGTTCAGTGTAGTCGGCCAGGTTCTCCAGCACCTGATCGAGATGGCCGGACTGCTCCCCCGCCGCCACCGTCGAGCGGTACAGGGCGTTGAAGCTGTTGGGAAAGTCAGCCAAGGCGGAAGCCAGCGAGCGGCCCTCCAGGACACGGCTGCGAATGCCCATGACCAGCGCTGCGGCCTGTTGCTTCTCGGACTGCTGGGCCACTGCGTCCAGGGCTTCCTCCACTGGCATGCCCGCACCGATCAAGGTTGCCAACTGGCGGGTCACCAGCACCCGGTCGAGGCCGCTCAGTCGGCGCCGGAACGAGCTGGTCGAGGCGCGATTCGCCCGGCTCCGGCCGGGACGGCTTGCGGATGCGGCCTCCACCGCCAAGGGCGCCAGGCCCTGGTCGCGCAGCAGTTGACGGACTTGGCGGACGCTGTCCGCCTCCAGCACGCCCTTGCGCCGCCGTCCGCCGGCTTCAAGGGCTGTGTATTCGAATGCCGCCATGGATGCGCCCCGTCAGGCGGGCCCGGTCCGGATTCGATGGTTGCGGGGACGGCGCATCAGTCCTGCCGGGTGACGCGCAGCACCTCCTGCACGGAAGTCACCCCCGCGAGCACCTTGGCCTTGCCGTCCTGGCGGATGCTGGGCGCCGCCTGTCGAACATGGCAGGTCAATGCCTGTTCCGAACTGCGGTCATGAATGAGTTGCTTCAGGCCGTCATCGACGGCGATCAACTCATAGATGCCGGTGCGGCCCCGGTAACCGGTTTGCCCGCAGGCGTCGCAGCCTGGGGCCTCGAACACCAACGCCGAATCCATTTCCAGGAAGTCGAGTTCCGAAGGCGTGGCCGGCCGTCGGACGCGGCACTCGCCGCACAGCACCCTGACCAATCGCTGCGCCAGGCAGCCGACCAGGCTTGAGGCCAGCAGGAAGGGTTCGATCCCCATGTCCATCAGCCGGGTGACGGCCCCTACCGCTGTGTTGGTGTGCAGCGTGGAAAGCACCAAATGCCCAGTCAGGCTGGCCTGCACTGCGATTCGCGCGGTTTCCAAATCCCTGATTTCGCCGACCATCACCACATCGGGATCCTGGCGCAGGATGGCGCGCAGGCCCCGGGCAAAGGTCATGTCCGCCTTGGTGTTGACTTGAGTCTGGCCGACGCCGGCCAGGTTGTACTCGATGGGATCCTCGACGGTAAGGATGTTGATCGTGCGGGTCGATAGCTCGGAGAGGGAGGCGTAGAGGGTCGTCGTCTTGCCGGAGCCGGTGGGGCCAGTCACCAGCATGACGCCATGGGGACGATGCACCATGTCACGAATGCGGGCGAGATCCGGTTCGGACATGCCCAGGTGCGACAGCCGCAGCCGGCCTGCCTGCTTGTCGAGCAGGCGCATCACCACCCGCTCGCCATTGCTGGCCGGCAACGTGGAGACCCGCACGTCCACTTCCCGTCCGCCAATGCGCAGCCCGATGCGGCCGTCCTGGGGAACGCGCTTCTCGGCGATGTCCAGGCGCGCCATCACCTTGATGCGGGACACCAGCAACGGCGCCAGCTGCCGCTTGGGGCGCACCACTTCGCGCATCACCCCGTCCACCCGAAAGCGGACCACCAAGTCCTTTTCAAAGGTCTCGACGTGGATGTCGGAGGCGTTTTCGCGAATGGCCTCAGCGAGCAGCGCGTTGATCAGCCGGATGATGGGCGCGTTATCCTCCTGCTCGAGCAGGTCCTCCGTTTCCGGCACGGACTCGGCCAAGCTCGCCAAGTCCATTTCGTCGCCCATGTCCTCAACCATCTGCCTTGCGGCGGAGGAGTCCCGAGCGTAGGCCGAGCTTAGGATTTCGTCGAATTCGGCAGCGCTGACCAGCCGCAGCTTGATCGGACGCCCGGCAAAACGCTTGATTTCCGCCAAAGTGGCCAAGGCCGGCGCCTCGCGGCAAGCGACGTCGAGTGTGCCGCCCACCGTTTCGGCGTTGGTGATCACCGCCCCAAAACGGCGGGCGAACGAAAAGGGAAGCAATCGGGCCGTAGCGCCCTCCCCTTGCGCGGAAACGGAAGACGCGGCAATGGAGGGCTCGGAAATGGAATCGACCGGCTCGGCGGCAGCTTCACTCATCGGTTCGCCAGTTTGCTGGGCTTTGTTGAGCGCCATGATACCAGTCCCATCGACGGCTCCTGAAACAGGAGAGCGCACCGCTTTCCTCGTTGGATGGGGATGTACGGGAATGAATGCCTACAAGGACCCAACCCGCCGTTGCCATCCCCTCGGAACCTGACTCACGCACGCCTTCCCGACTGGCCCGACCATAAACTATCATGGCAACCGACAACGCATGGAGGGTTCAGCTTGGAGTTCAGGGGTGCGCACATTCTGTCCGTGGACCAGTTCGACCGGGCCGACATCGAAGCGCTGTTCGCCGTTGCCGACGATCTGCGGGCCTACGCCGCCCGAATGCGCGTCACGCGGGTGCTGCAGGGGGCGATACTCTCCAACATGTTCTTCGAGCCCTCCACGCGAACGCGCATCTCCTTCGGCTCCGCCTTCAACCTGCTCGGCGGCGAAGTGCGCGAAACCACTGAGGTCAAGGCGTCCTCGCTGGCCAAGGGCGAGTCGCTTGAGGACACCGCCCGGGTGCTGTCCGGCTACAGCGACGTGATTGTGATGCGCCATCCCGAGGCCGGTTCGGTGGCGGAGTTCGCCCAGGCCAGCCGGGTGCCGGTCATCAACGCGGGCGACGGCCCCAACGAGCATCCCAGCCAAGCCTTGCTGGATCTCTACACCATCGCCCAGGAAATGGCCGGACGCGGCAAGGGCATTGACGGCCTGCGCATCGCGCTGGTGGGCGACTTGCGCTACGGCCGCGCGGTCCATTCGCTGTGCAAGCTGCTCGCGCTCTACGAGCGCATCGACTACCACTTGGTGTCGCCGCCGGATCTTGACGCGCCAGCGGAAATCGTCCAGAGCCTTCTTCGGCGCGGGCACCGGGCCGCTGCCTACCATGACCTGGAGCCGGGCATCCACGACGTGGACATTCTCTACGTCACGCGCACCCAGGAGGAGCGCTTTGCGTCCCAAGCGCAGGCCAATCGCTATCGGGGGCTGTTTCGGTTGAACCAAGCCATCTACACCGAGCACTGCCAGCCGAACACGGTCATCATGCATCCGCTGCCACGTGACTCGCGCAGCGCCGCCCGGGAACTCGATGCGGACCTCAATGAAAACCCCAACCTTGCGATCTTCCGGCAAACCGACAATGGCGTGATCGTGCGGATGGCGATCTTCGCCTTGGTGCTTGACGTTGCCGGGGCCGTCCACGACCACGCGCAACCGGTCACTTGGTACACCGCCAAGCGGACGCCCGCGTGACCTGACGGTCTTGGCGAACCTTGGGTTCGCTGAGTTTCGCCGGCGCGAAACTTGAAGCAACGAAGCGGAAGGCTTTGGCGCGAGTGCCGGACTGCCGGCGCGACTGGCGCTACAGCAACGCCTCCAGTTCCGGCAGCGCCTTGAACAAGTCAGCGACGAGGCCGTAGTCCGCCACTTGGAAGATGGGCGCATCCTCGTCCTTGTTGATGGCGGCGATGACCTTGCTGTCCTTCATGCCCGCCAGATGCTGGATGGCGCCGGAAATGCCGACGGCGATGTAGAGTTCCGGGGCCACGATCTTGCCGGTCTGCCCCACCTGCATATCGTTGGGCACGAAGCCGGCGTCCACGGCCGCCCGCGAGGCGCCAATGGCGGCGCCGAGCTTGTCGGCGATGCCCTCAAGCAGCGCGAAGTTCTCGCCGCTGCCCATGCCTCGGCCGCCAGAGATGATGGTGCCGGCGGCGGTCAGCTCCGGCCGTTCCGAAACCGCCAGGCTTTCGCCCACGAAGTTGGAGAGGCCTGCATCATGGATGCTGTCCACGGCCTCCACCACGCCGGAACCGCCCTCCGCCGCCACGGGGTCGAAGGCGGTGCCCCGCACGCTCAGCACCTTGATGGCATCGCTGGACCGAACCGTGGCGATGGCGTTGCCTGCTGCCCAGGGCCGTTTGAACGTCGCCTCATCGACCACCGCCATGATGTCGGAGATTTGCCCGACGTTCAGCAAGGCGGCGGCCCTGGGCAGGAAGTTCTTGCCAGTGGTGGTGTGGGCGGCCAGTATGTGGCTGTAGCCAGCGCCGACCTCGGCCACCAACGGAGCGATGTTCTCCGCCAGCTGATGGGCGTAGGCGGCGTGGTCGGCCAGCAGGGCCTTGCCCGCCCCGGCGAGCGCCGCGGCTTCGGCGGCCGCCGAGGCGCAGCCTTCGCCAGCCACGAGCACGTCGTAGCCTCCGCCTATGGCCGTGGCCGCGGCGGCCACCACGCCGCTGACCGGCCTCAATGCGTTGTTGTCGTGCTCGGCGACGATCAGCGTGGTCATGCGATCACCTTTGCTTCGTTTTTGAGTTTGTCAACCAGTTCCTCAACGCTTTCGACCTTGATGCCGGCAGCACGTTCGGCGGGGTGCTCGACGCTGAGCACCTCGACGGCGGAACCAACATTAATGCCGAGTTCGGCGGGGGTGGTCCGGTCCATCGGCTTGCGCTTGGCCTTCATGATGTTGGGCAGCGAAGCATAGCGGGGCTCGTTGAGCCGCAGGTCCGTGGTGATGACCGCGGGCAGCTTCACCGAAACCGTCTGCAGCCCGCCATCCACCTCCCGAATCACTTCCAGCGAGCCTGCTTGGGGCTTGACCTCGGAAGCGAAGGTGGCCTGAGGCAAGCCCGCCAACGCGGCAAACATCTGTCCCGTCTGGCTGTTGTCCCCATCGATGCTCTGCTTGCCGAACAGCACGATTTCGGCTTGTTCGTTGTCCTGCACCGCCTTGAGCGCCTTGGCGACCCCCAGCGGCTGCACCGAGTCATCGGTCTCGATCAACAGGGCGCGGTCGGCGCCAAGTGCCAGACAAGTGCGCAGCTGCTCCTGGCAGGCCGCGCCGCCCACGGCGACGGCGACCACTTCGGTGGCCACCCCCGCCTCCTTGAGACGCACCGCCTCCTCAATGGCGATTTCGCAAAACGGGTTGACCGCCATTTTGACGTTGCTGAGATCGACGCCCGTGTTGTCGGGCTTGACCCGAACCTTCACATTCGCGTCAACGACGCGCTTAACCGGTACCAGTACCTTCATGCAATCCCCAAGATTGATTGCGCTTGCCGCGCGGGTGGATGCTTGCGCCAACTCCCGAATGGAAGCCGGCGCGGCCTGTTTCAGGGCGGCGTATTTTGGCCGCAGCCCAATGCGGGGTCAAGGCGCGCCCGCGAAGCGGGCGCGGATGGAGTTTCGCTGGCGCGAAACTCCGCGCGCTCGGCGTTTAGGTGGGGTTCCGCTGTGTTTCTGGGCCGGCGCAGGTGCGTCAGAACCCCAGTTCCTCCACGTCCTGGGGAACGAGGGGATAGGTGATGCCCGCCCACTTCTGCACCACCCGCACCACTTGGCACGCAGCGCCAAACTCGCTGTCGTACCAAACGTAGCGCACCACACGGAGGGCCCTGGCCAAGGTCGCCCCCCCCACGACGATGCAGGCGTGTCGGTTGCCGACGAAGTCCGACGACACCACGTCGGGCGCCTCGGTGTAGTCGATCTGGCGCTGCAGGTCGGAGTGCAGGGCGGCGTTGCGCAGGAAGTCGTTGACGTCCTCGACGCCGACGGCCTCGGAAAGGGCGAGGTTGAGGATCGCCAATGAGACGTTGGGCGTCGGCACGCGAATGGCGTTGCCGGTCAGCTTGCCCTCAAGTTCCGGCAGCAGTTCGGTCACGGCAGTGGATGCGCCGGTCTCGGTGATCACCATGTTCAGCGGCGCGCCCCGGCCGCGCCGGTTCTTGCGATGGTAGTTGTCAATCAGGTTCTGGTCGTTGGTGTAGGCATGCACCGTCTCCATGTGGCCGTGCCGCAGCTGGTAGCGGTCGTTGACGGCCTTCATCACCGGCACGATGGCGTTGGTGGTGCAGGAGGCGGCGCCGAGGATGGTGTCGTCGGGCAGGACGCAGCCCGAATTGACGCCGGAAACGATGTTCTTGATGCGGCCCTTGGCCGGCGCCGTCACAACGACCTTGGCGGCGCCAGGACAAAGCAGGTGGCGGCTTAAGCCTGCCTCGTCCCGCCAGGCGCCGGTGTTGTCGATGACGATGGCATTGTCGATGCCGTGCTGCCGGTAGTCGATGGCGTCGGGCTGGTCGGCGTAGATGACCTGAATCACGTTGCCGTTCGCAATCAGGCAGCTGTTCTCCTCATCGATGCGCAACGTGCCCAGAAAGGCGCCATGGACCGAGTCCCGGCGCAGCAGCGCCGCCCGCTTCATCAGATCGCCGTTGCTGGCCTTGCGCACCACAATGGCCTTCAGCCGCAGCTGGTGGCCCCCGCCGGTCTTCTCGATGAGCAGCCGGGCGAGCAGGCGACCGATGCGGCCGAAGCCGTAAAGCACAATGTCTTGGGGCTGCTCCAGCGGCGGCACATGCCGGCCGATCACCTCGGCGCAGGCGTCACGGACGAAAGCCAGCGGATCGACGGCGGCGCTCTCGGAGGCTTCCATGAAGCGTGTGGTCAGCTTGCCCACGTCAATGTGGGACGGCCCCAAGTCGAGCTCGGACAGGGCCTTGAGGATGGGATAGCTCTCGAACTCCGACAGCTCGTTGTGCGCCACTTGCCGGACGTAGCGATGGGTCTTCATGATTTGGATGACGCTTTGGTTGTAAAGCGCCCTTCCGTAGCAGTAGGCGACCACGTTCTTGCGGTAGAGCTGGCCGATGATGGGAATCATGGCTTCGGCCAAAGCCTCGCGCTCCTTCCAATCGGGAAAATAGTCTTCAAGGTTCGGTAGCGCCATGGGCTTGCTGCTCCCAAAGGAGTGGTGAGGATGGGGTGATCGGCGATTATACGGATTGATCGTGGCTCAAAATAGCCGGCCTGAGCGACCAGCGCGGAGTTTCGCGCCAGCGAAACTCCAACCGCGCCCGCCTCGCGGGCGCGCTGGTGCGGCGGACTCGTTGTAAACTGCGGTGCGGCGCAATTGGTTGGGGAGCGTCAATGACAGCCCAAGTGCTCGACGGCAAGGCCATCGCCGCCGCCTGCCGACGCGACATTCGGCAAGCCGTGCAGCGGCGCCTCGGCGCGGGCCTCAGACCACCTGGGCTGGCCGTGGTTCTGGTTGGCGACGACGCCGCTTCCGAGGTGTACGTCAACGCCAAAGCGCGGGATTGCCGGCAGGTCGGCTTTCACTCCGTGGTGGAGCGCATCGCCGCCACTGTCGCCCAGGAGGCGTTGGAAGCGCGGATTCTCGCGCTCAATGCCGACACTAGCATCCACGGCTTTCTCGTGCAGCTGCCGCTGCCGGAGCACATCGACGCGAACCGCATCATTGACCTGATCGACCCCGCCAAGGACGTGGACGGCTTTCACCCCTACAACATCGGCCGTTTGGCCCTGCGCCGCCCGGCCCTGCGCTCCTGCACCCCCATGGGCGTGATGCTGCTGCTCGATCGCACTGGCATGGAGTGTCGCGGCGCCCAAGCCACGGTGATCAGCGCCTCCAACCACATCGGCCGTCCCATGTCCCTGGAACTGCTGCAAGCGGGCTGCACGGTCACCGTGACCCACAGGTTCACCCGCGACGTCGCGGCCGCCGCGCGCCAAGCCGACATCCTCATTTCCGCAGTCGGCAAGCCGGGCTTGGTCCAAGGCGACTGGATCAAGCCCGGCGCCGTCGTCATCGACGTAGGCATCACCCGGGATGAACGCGGCAAGCTGCATGGCGACGTGGACTTCGACGCCGCCGCCAAGGCCGCCGCCTGGATCACGCCGGTGCCCGGCGGCGTCGGTCCCATGACTCGGGTGGCCCTGCTGCTCAACACCCTGCAGGCGGCGGACGAGGTGTTGGATGACGGATGATCGAGCCCAGCCGAAACGGATATTCCTGTCCGATCTGCATCTGGACAACGTTCAGGACCAGCGCTTCGCTCGATTCGCCGAGTGCCTTGAGTCGGAAGCGTCTTGGGCCGAGGAAGTGTTCATCCTCGGCGACCTGTTCGAAGCCTGGATCGGTGACGACGACGACTCGGCGCTGGCCGAGCGGGCCTGCGCGGTGCTTGCGCAAGCGGCGCAGCGCGCCGCGGTGCAGGTGATGGCAGGCAATCGGGACTTTCTGATTGGCGGCCGGTTTGCGCAGCGCACCGGCGCACGGCTGCTGCCGGACCCATTCCGCACCGGCGATGGCCTCATCCTCGCCCATGGCGATGCCCTGTGCATCGGCGATGAAGCCTACCAAGCGATGCGCCAAGTGCTGCGCTCGCCGGCTTGGCAGGCGGAGATGCTGGCCAAGCCGCTGGCCGAGCGCCGGGCAGCGGCAAACGGCCTGCGCGATGCCAGCCGGGCCAGCAACGCGACCAAGCCCACGGCCATCATGGACGCCGACCCCGCTGCCGCCGACCGCTTGCTTGAGGACTTGGGCGGCCGGACGCTGATCCACGGCCACACGCACCGGCCCGCCATCCACGGCCACGCCAAGGGCCTGCGCTACGTGCTCGGCGACTGGGCCCGCTGCGGCTGGCTGCTGCGGCAGACCGGCCAACGCTTTCGACTGGAGTGCTTTCCTCTTGAGCAGCCTTACCGTCACCCGGCTCCGGATGGTAAAACGGACCTCCGACGAGGCGCTGAGTGTTAACCATCTTGTTGTTGCCAAGCTTGAGCACCGCATGGGTGTTTGGGCAAGCCTTGGACCCATCAATTGATTTGAAGAAAAAACGAAAACTGGAGGACTAAATGTCTTTGAATGCCAAAGTATTGTACGATATGCCTCAGCAGGAAATCGCGTCGCTGCTCTGCGGACGGATCGATCGCTGCACATCAGCGTCGCTGGTCGTGGGCTTCATGACATTGGCCGGTATCAATGCTATTTCAGAACCGCTGCACAAAAACCCAAGCAAGCTGAGAACCCTCGTCATTGGCGCGGGAAACCACAAAGCATTTGAAGCCTGTGATCAGCTTTTTGGGGCTGGAGTCAATCCCGATAACATTTATGTCCATCTCGGTAGTACTCGCCGGAAAAACAAAGACCCCGGCTTCGTTCCGTATCATCCGATGCTGCACAGCAAGATATATCTGATGGAAATGGGGAATGGCGATGCCAGTGCCTTGATTGGTTCGCATAACTTGACCAGCTTTGCTATGCAGGGATTGAATGGCGAGGCGAGTATGTTACTTGAAGGACCATCCTCGCATAAGGTGTTTGACGATATACGAATGCATATTGCTGAAGCGGTGCGCCAATCTGTAGTTTACGACACTTCCAAGAAAGAGGGCTACGCTTGGTGGGCTGCGCAATATATCAAAGGCCTTGGAGCCCAGTTTAAAGACCAGCCTCGAGACGCAGAAAATCAGAGGACAATGGTAGTGATGGCGGAATATACCAGTCAGAGGATTCCCCGCACAGATGATATCGTGTACTTCGAGATACCAAAGGCAATAGAGCCCGTTGAGCACTTGCGTACAGAGGTACATGTGTTTTTGTTCAGTAAGCTTCCGCACACTCCGGCACGGGGGCTTAGTGACCTCGCCAGAGCGGAGTACGCTTTCAAGTGTCAAACTATGGGTATCGAGGATGACCGTGGCGGTTTGGAACTTCGTGCTGACTGGCAGATTTTGGATCGCGCCAAACCGATTCTTTGCCAAACACCAGATCCCTTTCGACCGTCTCCTGGATACGGAAAGCAACAGATTCGGGTAAAGGTGAATGAAGAAGCACCGATGTCCTTCGAGTACCTCTTCGACACGGGTCGCGTGACTTGGCGACCATCGCTCGACAAAGAGCCACAGGGTACCAAATCAAATATAAACATGGATGAGCAGGCCGTTGCACAAACTCGGTCGCAAGAGGAATGGTACCCGGTCAAGGACCTAGTTCCGGAAATTAGGAAGGGAATTTCTGCAACCGAACGTAGTGCTCTCAAGGAAATGTCGCCACAGTCCGGGAACTACTTCCTCATATCTCTGCGTCGCCGAAGAAAATGAAGCGATGAGCAGAGCTGGCTGCGTACTTCTGGCCTCAGTTGGTCCGTCTTGAAGGCAACCCACTCTATCAAAGCGGCGCTGTCTCTCCCCCTCGGAGGGAAAGTCACTACCGCTCCCCATCGCGCCGGGCCAATGGCCCGCTGTGGAAGCGGAAGGTTGAGTCCGGATCGGTGACCAGCGTCGCTTCGGCGGCGAGAAAACGCTCAAGGCGGGGCGTCAGGGGCGTATCGGAATAGCGCTCCGCCAACTTGAGGTAGTCCCCGAAGTGCCGCGCCTCGGAGGCCAGCAGGCGAGCGTAGAAGCCGTCCAGCGGCGCAGGCGCAACCTCCGCAAGCCGCTCGAAACGCTCGCAGGAACGGGCCTCGACAATGGCGCCCACCAAGAGGGAGTCCACCAGCCGATGCGGCTCCTCGCGCCTGATCAGCCGATGCAGTTCGGCCGCGTAGCGGCCCGGTGACAGGTGGACGTAATCGACACCCTGCCCGGCCATCAGCTCAAGCACCTGCTCGAAGTGGCGCAGCTCCTCCCGCGCCAAACGGGACAGCTTGCGCAGCAGGGGTGGCTTGTCCACATAGCGGTACAGCAGCCCAAGCGCGGTGCCGGCGGCCTTCTTCTCGCAGTTGGCGTGATCGATCAGCAAGGTCGGCAGGCGCTCCAGGGCGCTGTCCAGCCAAGCATCCGGCGTCGGGCACGCCAGAAAGCGCCGCGCTTCAATGGATGTCGGATTCACGAACTTCAGGTCTCGGGTTGCGGTGAGGATGTCCCAGCCAACTTGATTCGCGTCACCACGACGATCCTGCCGATGCGGGGCAGCCCGGCCGCTGCGACTTGCCCGTTCAATTCAGTGGGCGGCGATTCGGAAGCTGTGTTCATAGTGGGCTTCGGAACGTTGCCGGATTTCCTTTTCAACTCGCTCCAAGAGGTTGCGCGCCTGGGCTACCCCGTCCTCATCCCCGGCCAGCCAGGGCGGAGCCTGGCGCCACGCACTGAGACGCCGCAGCACTTCATAGGCGATCCGGGGAGCGCTCCAGCCCTCGATCCGCCGCAGCCTCACGGAGGCGGCCATTGCCGCCAATTGGTCGATGCGTTCCGGGGACAGGTGCCGGGAAGCCGCGCCGGCGCGCAGGTCGGCCAGCCGTTCCAGCACGACAACCTGCTGCGCCGGTTCGTAGCCGTTCCATTGCGCCACTTCGTGGGCGAAGCGGTGGCAGCCCCGGCAGACCAGGTCGCCGTAGGTGGTGGAGCAGACGCCGACGCAAGGGCTGCTCATCGCTTCCGGCAGGTCAGGCATGGTTGTGCAGCTCAATCACGGCGCGATCCCGCTGCCGCTCGCGCCGCTGCTTCATCTGGTCGTTGCGATCGGCGGAAAGACGCGCCAGATAGCCTTGATCGATGCCGCCGGTGATGTAGTCGCCATCGAACACCGAGCATTCGAAGCCGCCGATAGCGGGATTGCCTTCCCGAGCGCTCTCGATCAAGTCCTCCAAGCGCTGGTAGGTCAGCCAGTCGGCGTTGATGATGCGGCCCACCTCCTCCTCGCTGCGGTCGAACGCGACCAACTCGCCGGCGGCGGGCATGTCGATCCCATAGACGTTGGGAAAGCGGATGGGAGGCGCCGCTGAGGCCAGATAGACCTTCCGGGCGCCCGCCTCCCGGGCCATCTGCACGATTTGGCTGCTGGTGGTGCCGCGCACGATCGAGTCATCCACCAGCAGCACGTTCTTGCCGCGGAACTCCAGGTCGATGGCGTTGAGCTTCTGGCGCACGGATTTGCGGCGCAGCTGCTGCCCGGGCATGATGAAGGTGCGGCCGATGTAGCGGTTCTTGACGAAGCCCTCCCGGTACTTGACGTTCAACTCGTAGGCCAGCGGCAGCGCTGCGGTGCGGCCGGTGTCCGGCAGCGGAATCACCACGTCGATGTCGTGGTCATGGTTGGGGTAGCGGTCCAGGATGCGGGCGGCCAAGTGCTCGCCCATCCGCAGCCGCGACTTGTACACCGAAATCTGGTCGATGATGGAATCCGGGCGGGCGAGATAGACGTACTCGAAGATGCAGGGGGTGTGGGCCGCGGCCGGGGCGCAGCGGCGTTTGGCGATCTCGCCTTGGTCGCTCACGTACACCGCCTCCCCGGGCGCCACGTCGGCGACGAACTCGAAGCCCAGCATGTCCAAGGCGACGCTCTCCGAAGCCATCATGTATTCCCAGCCGTAGGCGCAGGCGCGGCGACCATAGACCAAGGGGCGAATGCCGTGGGGGTCGCGAAAGCCGACCAAGCCGGCGCCGGTGATCATGGCCACCGCGGCGTAGGCGCCTTGGCAACGCCGATGCACGCCGGCAATGGCGGCAAAGATGTCGTCGGCGCCCGGATGATCGACGTTCATCATGTCCAGTTCGTGGGCGAAGACGTTGAGCAGCACCTCCGAGTCGCTGCCGGTGTTGACATGGCGGCGGTCCTCGCTGAACAGGTCCGCCTTCAGGTCGTCCGAGTTGGTCAGGTTGCCGTTGTGCGCCAGGGTGATGCCGTAGGGGGAGTTGACGTACATGGGCTGCGCCTCGGCGGAGCTCGAGGAGCCGGCGGTGGGATAGCGCACGTGGCCGATGCCGATGTTGCCGACCAGTTGGTCGATGTGATGCTGCTCGAAGACGTCCTGCACCAAGCCGTTGTCCTTGCGCAGGTGCAGCCGCACGCCATCGCTGGTCACCATGCCGGCGGCGTCCTGGCCGCGATGCTGCAGCACGGTCAGCGCATCGTAGATCTGCTGATTGACCGGATCAGCGCAAACCAAGGCGACGATGCCGCACATCAGGGCGCCTCCGGCGTTGGCTTCAATGGCGCGGCCCCGGCGCCGCCCAGAAGGTCGAGCAGTTCGTTCTCAAATTCGGCCAGCAACGGCGGTGCGAGCGCCGCCTGCCACCAAGCGGCGTCCTGGGCGAAGGGCCGCATGACCACGAAGGCGACCAGGCACACCGCCAAGCCCCGAGCGCCGCCGAAGGCCAGCCCCAGCACGCGGTCGGCGCCCGACAGGCCGGTGGCGTCCACTGCCCGGGCCACCAGCTTCTGGGTCAGGGCGCCAAGCAGGATGACCGCCACGAAGACCATGGCGTAACCGCTAATGGCGCTCATCGCCGGGGAGTCGAGCGCGAGCCAATCCGCAACCAGCGGGCCCAGCGATATCGTGCCGAGCAAGGCCGCAATCCAGATGGCCAGGGACAGCACTTCGCGCATCAGGCCGCGCAGCAGGCCGATCAACGCCGATGCCGCCACCAGCACCAGGACCATGATGTCGAGGCCGGCGATCGGCCGGCTCCTAGTTGCCGAACGCCATGAGCTTGGGCGTCTCCCCGTACTGCTCCTCAAGGTCGATGGCCAAGCTGCCGGCCCGCTCCTCGGAGAGAAAGGGACCCACCGCCACCCGGTGCATGATGGGGCCGGCGCCGGCCTTGAACATGCTGGTGAAGGCTTCGTGGCCGTCCGCGCGCAGCCGGTCGCGAAAGGCGGTCGCCTTGCCCGAATCGGAGAAGCTGCCCAGTTGAATCGCCCAAACGCCGGTTTCGTCGTCGGGAAGCGACAGCACCGGCTCGCCAATGCGGGTTCCCGTCCTGCGGTGGAAGCCTTGCGCATCCACCTCCTCGCGCAAGGCTTGGACTTGAGCGGCGAGGTCGGTTTCGGGCACCGTCGCCTCGAAGGCCTCCATCGCCGGGGGCTGGTAGTCTGACTTGACGTCGGCAAGCTCCACGGACGCAGCCCCGTCGCCGTCGAACAGCATGGGCACAAAGATGATAGCGATGGCCAGAAGGAAGAGGCCACCCGTGATCCGGTAGCGGGTTTGCTCACTCACCGGGTGTGTCCTGTTGTCCCATGGAATAGTGCGATAGCCTGGATCGCGCTGCTTGGGCCACTGCAAACGAACCGAACGCCAGAATAACATCAGACGGCTCGGCAAGGGAACGGGCGAGCGCCAAGCCCGCATCCAAATCGCCGACAACGGAGCGTGCGACGCCATCGCACCGACCGGACAGCGCCTCGGCGGAAAGCCCGCGGGGCCCGGCCGTGTCAACCAGCACCCAATGGCGAACCAAGCCGTCGAGCGCTTGGCAAACGGCGCCGCTGTCCTTGTCGTGCAGGTTGCCGAACACGGCGACCACGCGGCAGCCGGGAAAGCGCCGCGGAATCTCCGTTTTGAGGAACGCGGCGCCCAAGGGATTGTGGGCCACATCGACCAGCCATTGCCGCCCGTCGGCGATGAAGGCTTCAAGGCGGCCCGGCAGCCATGCCTCGGACCAGCCTTGGCGAACGCAACGCTCGTCAACTCGATCCTCTCCCGTGACGGCATCCACGGCGCAAGCCGCGGCGGTGGCCAGGGCGCAGTTCTCGGCGGGCAAAACGCTGGCCGGCAGTCCGGGGAAGCGCCGTCCGTCAACTTCGACCTGCCAACCTCCGGGGGCGTAGCCCCCGTGGCCCGCCAACAGGCGAACACCCTCCCCCCAAAGCAGCGGCGCCTGGGTGGCGCGCGCCGCCGCGGTCAAAACGCTGTCCGGCATCCCGGCGCCCAGGGCAATGCGTTGGCCCGCACGAAAGACGCCCGCCTTCTCCGCCCCGATGGCTTCGCGGGAATCGCCCAAGTAGGCCATGTGGTCGAGGCCGATGCTGGTGACGACGGCCACATCCGCATCGACGATGTTGAAGGCGTCGAGGCGGCCGCCGAGGCCGACCTCGAGAATCGCCACGTCCACGGCAGCGGCCTGGAAGCAAAACAGCGTCGCCAGGCACGAGTATTCAAAATAGGTCAGGGGGAGGTCCCCGCGCGCCGCTTCCACCGCGTCCAAGGCCGCGCACAGCGTGGCGTTGTCCGCCTCGACGCCGTCAATCCGCACCCGCTCCCGGAAGGACTCGAGATGCGGCGACAGCGTACAGCCGGTACGGCGCCCGCCGGCGAGCAGGATCTGCTCCAGGCAAACGCAGGTGGAGCCCTTGCCGTTGGTGCCGGCCACGATCACGGAGACGGGCGCCGGCGCCAGCACGCCCATGCGCTCGGCCACCTCGTACACCCGCGCAAGCCCCAGATCGATGCTGGCGGGGTTGAGCGCTTCCATGTGCCCCAGCCAAGCGGTCAAGTTGCGCGGGGCCGGCTTCATGCATCCAAGGCTTGACGGACTTCGCTGACGAACTGCCGCAGGGCTGCGGGAATGGCGCCGGCGTCGGCGCTGAGCGCCGCCATGCGCGAGACGATGGCCGCGCCGACCACCACGCCGTCGGCGCGCTCGCCCAAGGCCCGTGCGGTGGGGCCATCCTTGATGCCGAAGCCAACCAGAACAGGCAGCTGGGTGCGCGCCCGCAGCCGGGTCAGGTTTTGGTTGACCTCGCTGACGCTGATGTGGTCCGCACCGGTGGTGCCCTTGAGCGACACCAGATAAACGAAGCCGCTCGCAGCTCGGTCAATGGCGCTGAGCCGTTCATCGCTGGTGGTGGGCGCAGCCAGCAGGATCAGGTCGATGCCCTGCTGCGCCAAGGCGCCGCGCAGGGGTTCGGACTCCTCGGGCGGCAGGTTGACGATGATCGCCCCGTCCACCCCGGCGGCGGCGGCGGCGGTCGCGAAGGCCCCCTCCCCCATGGCCAGCACACTGTTCAGGTAGCCCATCAGGATGACGGGCGTGCGGTCGTTGCCGGAGCGGAACTCGGCCACGCAGTCGAGCGCGTCGCGCAATCCCGTGCCGTTGGCCAGCGCCCGTTCCGATGCGGCTTGAATGGCGGGGCCGTCCGCCTCGGGATCGCTGAACGGCACGCCGAGCTCCAGCAGGTCGGCGCCGCCCTGAACCAAGGCATTCAGCGCCGGCACGGTGGCCTCAAGGCGGGGATCCCCGGCGGTAATGAAGGGCACCAGCGCGGTCCGCCCTTGGCTGCGCAACGCTTCCAGGGTTGGGCCGATGCGGCTCACAAGGTCGTGCCGTCGAGCTTGGCCACCGTCTCGATGTCCTTGTCGCCGCGCCCCGACAAGTTGATGACGACGATCCGCCCGGCGCCCAGCCGCGGCGCTTCGCGCACGACCCAAGCCACCGCGTGGCTGCTTTCCAAGGCCGGCATGATGCCCTCGGTTTCGTTGAGCAGGCGAAAGGCGGCCAGCGCCTCCTCGTCGGTGGCCGCATCGTATTCGGCCCGGCCGATGTCCTTGAGATGGCTGTGCTCCGGGCCGACGCCTGGATAGTCGAGGCCCGCCGATATCGAGTGGGTGTCGCTGATCTGGCCGTCGGCATTCTGCATCAGGTAGGTCTTGTTGCCGTGCAGCACGCCCACTCGGCCGTCGTTCAAGGGCGCCGCATGCCGTCCCGTTTCCAGCCCCAGCCCCGCCGCCTCGACGCCCACCAGCCGCACGGCGCGGTCGTCGATGAACGGATGGAACAGGCCAAGCGCATTGGAGCCGCCGCCGACGCAGGCGACCAGTGCATCCGGCAGGCGTCCCAACTGCTGCAGGCATTGGCTGCGCGCCTCCTGGCCGATCACCGACTGGAAATCCCGCACCAGCATCGGGAAGGGATGGGGGCCGGCCACCGTGCCGATGATGTAATGGGTGTCGTCGACATGGGTCACCCAGTCGCGCAGCGCCTCGTTCAAGGCGTCCTTCAAGGTCTTGGTTCCCGAATGAACCGGCACCACGGCGGCGCCGAGCAGCTTCATGCGATAAACGTTGAGCGCTTGGCGGGCGATGTCCACCTACCCCAAA
>JAPOTD010000102.1:1114-91305 GCA_026709365.1 Gammaproteobacteria bacterium | reverse complement strand
GACGCAGTGATATTGCTGGACGAGTTCCAGGATATTTTGGATATAAATTTCTTGTGCGCCCCGGTGTGGTTGAGATCCTCGCGCTTTAAGTAAATCCGCGGCCCGCCCAGGCGATCGGTCAGCCGCCGGGCGAAGTACAGCGGTGAGGGCCGCCCAACGAAGCGGGCCAAGTCGTCGGCCAACTCGGCCTGAAACTCGGGATCCGCCTTGGCCTGGGCGTAAAGCGCCTCCAGCTCATCTAAGGCATGGATCAGCGTCTCCGCCACAAAGCGCCCGCCGTGCTGGCCGAAGTGGCCGTCCGGCGACGGCTGCGCGTAGGGGCTATCCGGCTGCGGCATGGCGCGCCTCCGCTACGAATTCCCTCATCTTGCCTGCATCCTTGACGCCCTTGCGCGCGCCCTCCAAGCCGCTGCTCGCATCCACGCCCCAAGGCTTGAGCAATCGCACGGCGTGGCCAACGTTGCCAGGACCCAACCCCCCTGCCAGAACGCAGGGACCGGAAGGCTCGCTCGGCCAATGCCGCCAGTCGAACGGCTCGCCGCCGCCGGCCCCGGCATCCAGAAGCAGCGCGCAGGCGTCAGCGTAGCGCTGCCTCAGGACGCCTTCATCCACGGCGCCGCAGATCCTGAACGCCTTGAGGTACGGCAGGTCGAACGCCGCGCAGTAGGCGGCATCCTCCTGACCGTGGAACTGGAGCGCATCGAGCCCCACTTGGTCGATGGCGGCCCGCACCGCGGCAGGTTCCGCATCGGCGAACACGCCCACTCGCGTCATGCGCCCTTGGGCCTGCTTCGACAGGCGCCGCGCATCCGCAAGAGCCAAGCGCCGCGGACTGCCCTCGGCGAACATCAGCCCGACAGCATCGACCTTCAGGCGCGCCAAGACCTCCAAGTCCTCCGCCCGGGTGATGCCGCAGATCTTGATTTTGAGGGCCATGAGTCAACGTCCCGCCGAAACGCCACCTCTAAAGCGGCGGCAGTTTAGAGAGATTCAAGCGCTCGAACCAGTCAAATTTCCAACCGGCCTCGCAACGGGATTTCGTGGGGGCAAACGGGGTGCGCTTGCACAGGCCGTCAGCGTGGGCTGAGTCCTGTTGAGAGGGCGGCGAGCGGCGGTGGCGGCAGACCTGCCGGGAAGTCCCATCCCGGATAGGCGACCTCCACTAGGAAGAGGCCCTGGGGCGGCGCGGTCCTGCCGATCAGCGCACGGTCCTTGGCCTGCAGGCATTCGGCGACCCAGCTGTCCGGCCGCTCGCCGCGTCCGACCTGGGCCAGCGCGCCGGCGACGTTGCGCACCATGCGCAGCACAAAGGCGTTGGCCTCGATGTCGAGCACCACCAAGTCGGCGACGCAGCGCACTTCGATGCGGCGCACCTCCCGGCACGGAGACTTGGATTGGCAGCCGGCGGCGCGGAAGCTGGTGAAGTCCTGCTCGCCGAGCAGCGCCTGGGCGGCGCGGTGCATAGCCGGCGCGTCCAAGGGCGGGCTGCGCCAAGTGAAGGGGTCGGTGAGCGGCGAGCGGCCAGCATCGATTCGGTACAGGTAGAGGTAGCGGCGGGCGATGGCCGAGAAGCGAGCGTTGAACTCCGCATCGACCTCACGAGCCCAACGAACCTTGACGCCGGCCGAGGTCAGCGCGTTCACCCCGTCGCGCCAGGCGCGCACGGGACGGACACTGTCGGTTTGGAAGCTGGCCACTTGGCCGGTGGCATGCACCCCGGTGTCGGTGCGCCCCGCGCCCACGGTGCGCACTGGGCGGTCCGCCACTTGGGACAGCGCGGCTTCCAGCTCGCTCTGCACTGAGGGTTGATGGCTTTGGCGCTGCCAACCGTTGAAGGCGCCGCCATCGTACTCGATGCCTAGCGCAATCCGCGCGGCCATCAGGATCGATCCGGCGGCGACGGCCCTTCTGCCAGCTGTTTGAGCAGCGCTTGGGCCTCGTTGCGCTCATCGTCCCTGCCACGGCCAACCACTTCCTCCAGCAGTTCCCGGGCACTGTCTCGATCACCCCGATCAATGTGGGCCTGGGCCAAGTTGAGCTTGACCCGCGCATCCTCGATGGGCGCGCCGAAGTCGTAATCGGGCGCATCGGCGGCATCAGCGGGTTTTGCCGCATCGGCGCTCAGGGCAGCCTGCTTGCCGGAGCCGCGGCCGGGCGCATCGGCGCGGCGAGCGCCTCGGCGGCGGCGCAAGGCCACCAGCCCGACCGCGATCAGTGCCGCAGTCGGTAGAAGCCCTGCCAAGGCTGCGATGCGCCAGCGTCCAAGCTCTTCCATCCAATTCCGCCGCTCCTGCGCGCGAGCGGCCTGCAACGCCGCCAACTCGTTGCTCAAGCGGGCGATTTCAGCATCCCGCCGCCGCAGTTGGCCGGCTTGTTCGCGAGCCTGGCGGCGGGCCTCCCGCAGTAGATCGGCCAGCGGTGGCTCGGGTGGGGGAACGCCAACCGCAACGGCCTGGGGGGGCGACTCGGCGGCTGCTTCCGCCGTTGGCCGCTCCGTGACCGCCTCGGTTGCCGGACCCTGTTCGGCGGGGTCGATGATTCTGAGCTGGCCACCGCCAACGGCACCCCAAGCATCGTTCTGCCGTCCGGTTTCGTTGATGGCCTCCTGGGGCGACAAGCCGACGGCGTTCACATCGTTTGGCAGGCGCAGGACGGCGCCCGCCACCAAGCCGTTGATGTTGTTCGCAACGAAGGCATGGGGGTTGGCCCGCAGTATCGTCAGCATCTGCTGCTGAACGCTGATGCCTTCCGGGAGGCGGGCGGCGGCGATGCTCCACAGTGTCTCCCTGGGCTGCACGGTGACGCTCCGCTCCGCGAGGACCGCGGAGGGCTGCCCGGTGACGGTTCGCTCCGCTGGGACGGCAGGCGGTTGCCTGGGTCGGCTGTCGGCAACGGGCGCTTGCGGCTTGACCGGAGCGGGCCCTGGCGCGGCCAGCAGGACGGCGTATTCACGCAGCAAGGTGCCGTCCGGCCAAGTCAGGCGCACGAGGAAGTTCAGGTAGGCATCGGCGATGGGCGCATCGCTCGACACCAGCACATGCGGCGGCTCCACCGCAAAGCGCAATGTCTCCAGATAGGCAAAGCGCTCAAGGCCAAGGTTGCCGAAGTCCTCCTCGGAACCCAGGATGACGGCGATGTCGTAAGGCTGCAGGCCCTGCGCACCAACCAAGGCGATGCGGCCGTCGAGCCGTTCGCCCGCCCTGGAGACGACGACCAGATCGCCGAGACTGGCAGCGTTGCCGTTGGCACTGGCCAGCAAAGCAACAATGAGCCATCCGCCGCCAAGTGCGGCCACCCACCGCCTTAGCCATGGGCGCTCCCCGATCGAAGCGAAGGCGGGGAATCCTTGCGGTCTCGGGGAACGGCGCCGCGCGCTGTGCGAGGGCGCGAACCTTCGGTTCGCGTTGTAGTTTCGCTGCGCGAAACTCCGCGCTCGTCGTTTAGGCCGGATTGCGATGCGTCTCTGGGCCCGCACGTCCCGCGCGAGCCTTCGGTTCGTTACGCCCCCGCTCCGGAAGGGCCGTCTGAGTTGCAGGGCATTTCGTGCCAGCCAATCTTCAATGCCAGCCGCAGGTTTCCGCTGCCCCGCATTGGATTGCGCTGTTGAAGCTGTCGGCGCCATTCGGTTTAGGGACAAGCTCAGGGCTCCATTGGCGTCGCACGGTCCTCCGCGCGACACCAACTATCAACCAACGCCTCCGCAATTTGCACGCTGTTCAGGGCGGCGCCCTTGCGCACGTTGTCGGACACCACCCAGAGGTTAAGGCCGCGCGGATGGGAGATGTCCTGGCGGATGCGCCCGACATGGACGGCGTCCGTGCCGGCGGCTTCGCCGACCGCGGTTGGGTAGCCGCCAGGCACTCGTTGATCGTGGACGGCCACCCCCGGCGCGGCGGCCAGCAGTTCGGCGGCCCGCTCCGGGGCGATCGGCTCCCGAGTTTCGATGTGAACCGCCTCGGAATGCCCGTAGAAGACAGGGATGCGCACACAGGTCGGATTGACTCGGATGGCGTCGTCCTCAAGGATCTTGCGCGTCTCCCAGACCATCTTCATCTCTTCCCTGGTGTAGCCGTTGCCTTGGAACGCATCGATCTGCGGAATGGCGTTGAAGGCGATCTGCACCGGCATCACATCGGTTTCAATGGGCCTGCCGTTGAGCAGGTTGGCGGTTTGGCCGGCGAGTTCGCGAAGGCCCCCGCCGCCAGCGCCGGAGACGGCTTGGTAGGTGGCCACGTTGATTCGCTCGATGCCCACGGCGTCGTGAATCGGCTTGAGCGCCACCACCATTTGTATGGTCGAGCAGTTGGGATTGGCGATGATGTTGCGGTTGGCGTGCTCGCCGATGCGATGGGCATTGACCTCCGGCACGATCAGCGGCACGTCGTCGCAGTAGCGAAAGGCGGAGGTGTTGTCGATCACCACGCAGCCCGCCGCCGCCGCCTTGGGCGCGAACTCCTCCGATACGCTGCCGCCCGCCGAGAACAGGCCAATGTCAGCTTGGCTGAAGTCGAACTCATCGAGCCTTTGCACGGGCACCGAACGGCCCCTGAACTGCAGGCGCTTGCCGCAGGAGCGTTCGCTGGCGAGCAGGTGCAGCGCGTTCACCGGGAAGTCCCGTTCCGCGAGAATCTCGATCAATGCGCCGCCCACCTCACCGGTGGCCCCGGCGATGGCGACGTTGACCCCTCGATGGTCCTTGCCAACGCTCATGCCCCGGCCTCTTCGGCACCCGATTCCACGGCGGCCAAAAGGGCCTCGCCCATGACCTTCGTGCCGATCAGGTTGATGCCGTCCGCATCGCCACCGCTAAGGATGTCGGCGGTGCGCAGGCCCTGCCGAAGAACCCCATCCACCGCGCCCTCAATGCGGGCCGCCACAGCGGGCAGGCCCAAGCTGTAACGGCACATCATGGCGGCGGAAAGCACCGTCGCCAATGGATTGGCGGCGTCTTGGCCGGCGATGTCCGGCGCGGAGCCGTGGACCGGCTCGTACAGGCCGAACCCGTCGGCAGCCAGGGAGGCCGAAGGCAGCATGCCCAAGGAGCCTGTCAGCATGGCCGCCACGTCGGAAAGGATGTCGCCGAACAGGTTGCCGGTGACCATGACGTCGAACTGCTTAGGGGCTCGCACCAGCTGCATCCCGGCATTATCGACGTACATATGGGAAAGGGCCACTTGGGGATACTCGTCCGCCAAGCCGCTGACCACCTCCCGCCACAAGTCGGTCGCCTCCAGCACGTTGGCCTTGTCCACCGAGCACAGCCGGCCTTGGCGCTTGGCCGCCAAGTCAAACGCGACCCGGGCGATGCGCTCGATTTCATGCTCGGAATACTTGTAGGTATTCACCCCAACTCGCTTATTATTTTCTAAAAAGACACCTCTAGGCTCGCCGAAGTAGATGCCGCCCGTCAGTTCTCGGACAATAAGGACGTCCAAGCCGGACACCAGTTCCGGCTTGAGCGAGGAGGCCTCGGCCAAGGGCGGGAAGAGCAGCGCCGGACGCAGGTTGGCGAACAGCTCAAGACTGGAGCGCAGGCCCAAAAGCCCTTTTTCCGGGCGTTGGTCCATGGGCCGGCCCTCCCACTGGGGACCGCCCACCGCGCCCAGCAGCACCGCATCAGCCGCACGGCAGGCGGACAGCGTCTCCTGCGGCAGCGGTCCGCCGGTCTGGTCGATGGCGCAGCCGCCCACCAAGGCTTCCTGCACCTTGAGCGTCATCCCGGCCTGGGCCAAGGCGGCGCGCAGCACGGCGATGGCAATTGGCACCACTTCGGGGCCAATGCCGTCACCCGGCAGGGCCGCAATTTTTATGACCCGGGTCATGGGGCGGCCGCCTCGGATGCTCCGACGCCGCGCTTAAGCCAAGGACGCCGTTGGTGGTAGCTGGTCTCGAATGCGCGAATGCGGTCCGCCTGGGCTAGGGTAAGCCCAATGTCATCGAGCCCGTCAAGCAGCTTGCGGCGGGCGCTCGACGGCACCTCGAACGCCAGCTCGCCGCCATCCGGCAGTTCGATTCGCTGCGCTTCCAGATCGATGGTCAGCTCCAAGCCGCCATCGCCCTGGGCTCTCCCGAACAGGTCATCCACCAACGCCTCATCAAGACGGATGGGCAGCAGCCCGTTCTTGAAGCAGTTCTCGAAGAAGATGTCGGCGAAGCTGGGCGCGACGACGGCGAAGAAGCCGTACTCCAGCAGCGCCCAGACGGCGTGCTCCCGGCTGGAGCCGCAGCCGAAGTTGCGCCGGGCGAGCAGCACGCCCGCCTCTTGGTAGCGTGGTTGGTTGAGCACGAAGCGGTGGTTCAGGCGCCGCTCGTTGGGCGTGAGGCCGATGTCGCCTTCGTCCAGAAAGCGCCAGGCGTCGAACAGGTTGTCGCCAAAGCCGGTGCGCTTGATCGACTTCAGGAACTGCTTGGGGATGATCTGATCCGTGTCCACGTTGGCGCGGTCCAAGGGCGCGGCCAAGCCGGTCTCCCGTCGGAACGCCTTCACAGCCATTGCCTCACATCGACGAAGCGGCCCGCCACCGCCGCTGCCGCCGCCATGGCCGGGCTGACCAGATGGGTGCGTCCGCCGTGGCCTTGACGGCCCTCGAAATTGCGGTTGGAGGTGGAGGCGCAGTGCTCGCCGGGCAGCAGCTTGTCGGGATTCATGGCCAGGCACATGGAGCAGCCGGGGGCGCGCCACTCGAAACCGGCGGCGGTGAAGATGTCGGCCAGCCCCTCCGCTTCAGCGGCCTGCTTGACCAATCCGGAGCCGGGCACCACCAAAGCCTGCTTGATGTTGGAGGCCACCCGCCGACCCGACACGATGCTGGCGGCGACGCGCAGATCCTCAAGCCGGGCGTTGGTGCAGGAGCCGATGAAGATGCGGTCCAAGCGAATGTCGGCAATCGGCTGTTCCGCCGCCAGTCCCATGTACGCCAAGGCCCTTTCAATGCCGTCGGCCTCGGTCGGATCCGCGGCCTGGTTCGGGTTCGGCGTCACCTCCTCGATGCCGGCCACCATCTCCGGCGAGGTGCCCCAAGTGACCTGTGGCATCAAGGCGGCGGCATCGAGGCTGGCGGCGCTGTCGAATTCGGCGTCGGAGTCGCTGACCAGTTCCTGCCAATGGGCCAGCGCCGCTTGCCATTCGCTGCCGGACGGGGCCAGCGGCCGATCCTCCAAGTATTCGAGCGTGGTGTCGTCCACGGCCACCAGACCGGCCCGGGCACCGGCTTCGATGGACAGGTTGCACAACGTCATGCGGCCTTCCATCGACAGCGCCCGCACGGCCTCGCCTTGGTACTCGATGGTGTGGCCGGTGGCACCTGCGGTGCCGATGCGACCGATCAGCGCCAACGCCAGATCCTTGGCGTAAACCCCGGCCGGCAGGTTTCCATTGATCTGCACGGCCATGTTCCTAGCCTTCGATTGCGCCAGGCATTGGGTGGCCATCACGTGCTCCACCTCGGAGGTGCCCACCCCCTGGGCCAAGGCGCCGAACGCGCCGTGGGTGGAGGTGTGGGAGTCGCCGCAGACGATGGTCATGCCCGGCAGCGTGGCGCCCTGCTCCGGCCCCATGACGTGAACGATGCCTTGGCGCGGGTCGAGCATGTCGAACTGCCGCACCCCATGCTGGCGGCAGTTGTCGTCCAAGGCGACCACCTGCTCCCGAGCCACGGAATCGGCGATGCCGTCAATGCCCGCAGCCCTGTTTTCGGTGGGAACGTTGTGGTCCGGCGTGGCCAGATTGGCCTGCCTGCGCCAGAGCATCCGCCCGGCCTGCGCCAAGCCGGCGAAGGCCTGCGGCGAGGTGACCTCATGCAGCAGCTGCAGATCGATGTAGAGCAGGCTCTGTCCGTCCTCCCGCTCGCCGATCAGGTGATCCGCCCAAATCTTGTCGTACAGCGTTGGCATGGCGCCCGTCCCGTTGCGTCGGGTGTCC
Source organism: Gammaproteobacteria bacterium (assembly GCA_026709365.1). Lineage (GTDB taxonomy): Bacteria > Pseudomonadota > Gammaproteobacteria > Pseudomonadales > Azotimanducaceae > Azophilus. The sequence goes on along the minus strand of JAPOTD010000102.1, from coordinate 83,384 downwards.
GGCCTAGTCCCCAGCCGGTTGAGGGTGCGCAGTCTAATGGAGTTTGGCTGAATTGGGGAATCCAATTGGACTTCGCGAACTGCGCCACTGCCAAGAACGGCAGTAGCGGCCCAGTCCGACTCAGGTCGTCGTGATTCGGTCGCGGGCGGGACGCCCGCTCCGGGCATCTCGCCTGAAGCGGGCGTTTCGCCCCGGAGCGGACGTCTTGACCTCGCAGTGGCGCTCGTCAGAGCGCCAGCCGCTCAAGCCCAGCCAAAGTCAAAGCGAGCCAATATCCGATCATGCCCATCAACATGCTTCAGCCAACACTGAGTGGTTGCGCAGACCCGCTGCGTTATCCCTGCGGACTTGCATCGAGGGCGTCCCGCCCTCGCTCCGGAAAACCGCATGGTTTGGACAACGGCCCACGGGGCGTCCCGCCCTGGAATGAACCGGGGACTCCGCCAAACTTGGTCGGCTGAAGCTCGTTTACAGGCATGTATCCGATTTCGAAGCGATGGACGGACGTCCTCGAACCGCAGCGCTCGGCACTAGCTGAGGCCCTCGGATGTCATGAGGCGTTTGGTTGGACCAAGCGGCCGGTGCTCAGCCGCTGCCCACTTGCCCCCGATGGCGCAGCAGGTGGTCGATCAGCACCAGAGCGACCATCGCTTCGGCTATGGGGGTGGCGCGAATGCCGACGCAGGGATCGTGGCGCCCCTTGGTGACCACCTCCGTCTCATTGCCGTCGATGTCCACCGTGCGTCCTGGGGTGGTCAAGCTGGAGGTGGGCTTCAGAGCGATGCGGGCGATGATGTCCTGGCCGGAGGAGATGCCGCCGAGCACGCCGCCGGCGTGGTTGCTCAGGAAGCCTTGGCTGGACATCTCGTCCCGGTGCTGGGTGCCGCGCTGGCGGATGACGTCAAAGCCGTCGCCGATGGCCACCGCCTTGACGGCATTGATGCCCATCAGGGCGCCGGCCAACTCGGCATCGAGCTTGGCGAACACGGGCTCCCCCAAGCCGACCGGCGCGCCGCTGGCGACGATGGTGACCTCCGCGCCGATGGAGTCCCCCGCCCGGCGCAGTTCGTCGATCAGCGCGGCGATGGCCCGGACGCTGTCCGGATCAGGGCAAAAGAAGGGATTGCCTGACACCGCATCCCAAGACTTGAAGGGCAGCCGAAGCTCGCCGATGGCGGACAGATGGCCCCTCACCTTGATCCCGGCCAAGTCGCCAAGGCACTGCTTGGCTATGGCCCCGGCGGCCACCCGCATCGCCGTCTCCCGGGCGGAGGCCCGGCCGCTGCCCCGGTAATCGCGCAGGCCGTACTTGTGATGGTAAGTGAAGTCGGCGTGGGCGGGCCGGAACAGGTTCTTGATGGCCTCGTAGTCCTTGCTTTTCGGATCCTCGTTCTCGATGGCCAAGCCAATGGGCGTGCCTGTGGTGCGGCCCTTGAAGACGCCCGAAAGAATGCTCACTTGGTCGCCTTCCCGGCGCTGGGTGGTGTACTTGGACTGCCCTGGGCGGCGGCGGTCGAGGTCCGGCTGGATGTCCGCTGCGGACAGTGCGATGCCCGGCGGGCAGCCATCGACAATGGCGCCCAGCGCCGGACCGTGGCTCTCACCGAAGGTGGTGAGGGTGAAGTGCTGACCGAAGGTGTTGCCGGACATGAGCCCGCCCTAGCTGGCTGTGGCGCTGGTGGCGCTAGTATGGGAACCGAGGGCTGCGGCATCAAGTCGGCAGGGACATCAAATCTGCGATCATGCCTGTAAACATGCTTCAGCCAACACTGAGTGGGTGTGCGGACCCGCTGCGTTGTCCCTGCGGACTTACAATCGAGGGCGGGACGCCCTCGCTTCGGAAGTCCGCTTGGTTCGGGCGACGACCCACAGATAAGGGCGTCCCGCCCTCGAAATGAACCGGGGACTCCGCCAAACTCCGTCGGCTGAAGCTCGTTTATAGGCACGTCTGCGATAATCCGGCCATGCGCGCCATCCTGGATGAGCTGGCTGATCAGGCGAAGGCCACCCTCGGAGACCGATTCCCGGAGAGCGCGTGGCCGGAGGCGCTGCAACAAGCCGGTCCCAGCGGCGCCCTCGGCAAGGTGCTGAGACTGTGGTCGGCATCCCATCCCACCCCGCTGGTGCTGCTGATCGACGAGACCGACGCGCTGGCGGACGGACTGCTGGCATCGACGCTGCGCCAGTTGCGCGCGGGCCATCCCTCGCGACCGGAGTCGTTTCCATTGAGCGTGGCGCTGTGCGGCATGCGCGACGTACGCGACTACCCAGCGGGCAATTCAAGCCCATTCAACATCGCTGAGTCCATGCGGCTGGGCGACTTCACCCGCGAGGAGACCGTGGCCCTGCTCGGCCAGCACACGGCCGAGACGGGGCGGACGTTTGAGCCTCGGGCTCTGGCGACCCTGTGGGAGCAGACCCGCGGCCAGCCCTAGCTGGTGAACGCGCTGGCCTACGATGCGTGCTTCCGCAACGCGCCCGGCCGGGACGAACCGGTTACGGCAGCGGACATCATCGACGCCCGCGAGAGCATCATCGCCCGCCGCGTCCCCGCTAGTCCCTCACATCACGCCCGGGATAATGCGAGGGTCAGATTACAGGCCCGAACGCTGGCGTAGTGGAATTTCCGATCTGTTGCCAAGCCCAGCCAGCAGGAACACAGCCGGGCCGCTGGACGGCAAATCGGGCCAGATGAAGGGCAGGCTCGGCCAAGCGCGATTGACGCGCCAGGCGTTCAGGCCCACCTCGCACACCAGCAGCCCGCCCTTCTCCAGATGCGCCGGGGCTTGGTCGATGACCCGACGCACGACATCAAGGCCATCTTCCCCGCCAGCCAGTCCCAAAGAGGGTTCGTGCGCGAACTCCGGCGGCAGCGCACTCAAATCCGCGGCATCGACATAGGGCGGATTGCAAAGGATCAGATCAAAGGCGCCGGGCGGCGCGCCGTCGAACAGGTTCGCGCAAGCCACCTCCATGCGTCCGGCAAGGCCCAAGGCAGCGGCGTTGCGCTGCGCGAGATCGACGGCGCGGGGATCGGCATCGACCAAAACCACCTGTGCATCCGGAAACTGCGCGGCTGCCAGCAGGCCGAGGCAGCCGCAACCGCAGCACAGGTCCAAGATGCGCTGCGGCGGGCGGGCCAGCCAAGGCCGAAGGCCGTCCTGCAGCATGGGGCCGATGGGAGAGCGCGGCACCACAACGCCGGGCTCGACTTGGAACCAAGCCCCGCAATATCGAGTCTTGCCGAGCAGCCAAGCCAAGGGCTGGCGTTCGTCCACCCGGCGCTGGGCGAGCCGCTGAATCCGGGCTGTAGTCGTCCCATCCAGACAGGCATCGAGGGAAGGCGGCGCATCGGGCAGCCCAGTCACGCCGAGCACCAAGGCGGTGGCCTCATCCCAAGCGTTTTCGGTGCCTTGGCCGTAGCAGAGCGGCGCTTCGCGAAACCGCTCATGCACCTCGGCGAGCAGCGTTCGCAGCTCAGTCACGCTGCTGGCGATGGGGCAGCACCAACTCGATGCGGGCCACCGCGCCGCCGGCGCGGGGCAGCAAGGGGCCAGCGCCAAAGGGGATCAGATTCGGGCCTGCGCTTGCGTCGATGCCCTCCCCCAGCGCGTCGCGGGCGGCCTCGGCGCAGGCCGTCGAGCGCTCCAGCATCAGGGCGGTGTCCTCCGGGCCGTGGAGATGGCAGACCACATAGACCGTGAGGCGTTCAAAAATGCGTAGGCGGGCCGACAGGCTGCGCAACTTCGCAAGGCCGTCATCGGGAATGCTGCCGTCACGGCGTGGCCGCACTCCGGCGAGCGCGACAAAGCCGTTGCCGGCCAATTGCTCGGTGAGCTCCGCATTGGTCACCGCCTCGACCGCCTTGCTGGGCTGCAGAATCTCCACATGGGCGTAGATGCGCCGGTTGCCGCGCTCAATGACGTAGGTGGAAACGAGTTCACCGTCCACGTCGGCGGCGATGTAAAACTGATTGGCCTCCGGCCCGAACAGGATGGCCTGGCCGAACACTTGGTTGGCCCAGCCGTTGCTGCGCCCGCAGTCGCGGCCTCGGCAACTGAACAGGGCGTTGGCACCCAAGGCCTTTTCGTAGTGGGCGATGACCTCGCGCAAGGGCACGCCCGCCGGAATCCGGTAGGTGACGCGCACCGCGGTGGCGTCAATGCGCAGTTTGCGCTCGATGTGCAGCTCCCGCCGGATCTTCTCCACGGCGCTGACGATAAACTCCCGGGGCGCAAGCTCATCCTGACTCTCATGGGCGATGATCCAAGCCCTGGGAAAGCGGTCAAGGCCCGGCGGGTCAGCGGCGCCCGGCACGTCGGCGGCCGCTGCGGCCAAGCCGGGCGTTAGCGCCAGCAGCAGCGAGCGACCGAAACGGCTCAGTTTGGGAACCAAGATGGAAATAGCAGTAGGCACGGGTCAATGCTAATGGCCGGTTGCCAAAATGACCACACCAGCGAGGGAGTTTCCAAACCGATTCGCAGTTACGCCATTCCTGCTTAGAGTGCATCTAACAGGAACCTCCATGAAGCGTGATTCGCTGCGCTGCGGGGGCGTCCCCGAGCCGTCGTGATCCTTCAGCTAGAATTGCAATCACCTGAAAGACTTTCGGCTCGAGGGCATAACGAACCGAAGGCTGGCATCCTCAGACGGTGCAAAGTGCCGTTCCCGCCGAGGAGCAATGCCGACCGCTCAGCAACGCAATGCCCGGACATGCCCAGCATGGGCATAGTCTAAGATCAGACGATCCCGGGTCACAATGCAGAGGTTCAACATCCGAGCAGTGGCTATGATGATTCGATCCGCGGGATCAGCGGGCGGTTCGCCGGGCAGGAACGATGAAGCGATGAGAATTCTCGGGGATGCCTCCGCCAGCGTGATCCGACCTTTGGTGACGTAGTCCTCGAACCAATTCTCAACCGGCCGTTCCAGCCTCAACCGCGCCCGGGCGACGAGCAACCCCAACTCCCAAGCTGAAAAGGGTGAAACGTAGGTCCGGCCACCTTCGCGACGAGTGGCGTTGATCGCAGTCTTTGCATCGGCCTCGATCAATTCGTCGTTTCCAGTCCAGATGACGGTGCAAGTATCAAGCAGGAGATCAGTCATCGACCAACCCCGAAGCCTGCGTGAGAGGTGCCCATTCAGGCATGGCCGGTTTCGTCAAATCCACGCCGTCGGGCACGGTGACTGTCCCCGCCATGCAACCTAGAACTGGGTGTTCGTCCTGCCGGCCTGCGGCATCGCGATCTGAAGCGCAGCGAGCCTCTGCCGTTTCGTCCCGCACGAAAACCAACTGCTCGTTCCCAATATCCACCTCGGCGGTCTTGTAACCAGCGGCGAGCCAAAAGGGGGTGATGGAGCTGTTGGAGGGATTGTTGCTCCACCATGGCCGATGCCTCCGCGCCGAATCGGGCAGGGAGGAACCGATGATCGCTTCCAACTCCTTGAATGTCATCGGGATCTTCTGGAAGCTGGTCATTCTCAAGTACTTTTCCAAAGCTTGATACTTAGATTTGGACATTTCGACGCTACCAGATAGGTACTAATAACTGATTTATAGTACTCCAATGGGCTTCAATCGCAAGACACGAAGCGATAGGCGTGGCGGGTTCTCTCACTCAACGCTTCGCACACGAGCCTCGCCCTATCCGCGACGTTGACTTGCTCGGGTTCAAAGCATTTTCTCGCGAAACCGCAACTTGTATTTGTCCCTTGAGAGAATCCGATGTCCAAAAACATCCAATCTCCAGAACCTTGCCTAACGTCGTTGAAGGACGCAGCGAATATCCGATGCGGGTTATCCTGATGCGCAAAGATGCCTGAAAGTCCCTCAGCGCTCCAGCAGCTCCAGCAGCAATCGGTTGATTCGGCTGACGTAGGCGCCGGCGTCCTGGAGGGCGTCGCCTTCCGCTAGGCTCGCTTGATCGAACAGCACCAGCACCAGTTCGGCGAAGCGGTCCTCATCGCTCTCCTGGTCCAAGCGCTTGAGCAGCGGATGCTCGGCGTTGTACTCGAAGCTCGGCTTGGGCGGGGTGAACGCTTGGCCAGTAGCTTCCATGATGCGCTGCATCTGCCTGCCCAAGGCGAACTCGCCCTGGACCAGGCAGGCTGGCGAGTCGGTGAGGCGGGTTGAGGCGCGCACCACCTCCACGCGCTCTGCCAGCGCCGTCTTGATGCGTTCGGCCAGCGGGTCGTCGTCGGTTTTGTCCTCGTCTTTGTCGGCGTTCTCAGCCGATTCCTCGCTCTCCGCGGCATTTTCGGCTGTCTCCCCCGGCAGCACTAGGCCAGCGCGGGTGATGTCCTGGAAGGCCTTGCCGTCAAACTCGGGGAGGTTCGTCATCAGCCATTCATCGATGCGGTCAAACAGCAGCAGCACCTCGATGCCGCGCTTCCGGAAGATCTCCAGATGGGGGCTGGAACGGGCGTTTTCGTAACTGTCCGCCACAAGGTAGTAGATGCGGTCCTGATCCTCCACGAGGCGTTCGAGGTAGTCCTTGAGACCGACGTTCTTGGTGGCATCCTCCCCGGCTGTGGAGGCGAAGCGCAACAGTCCGCGGTAAAGCTCCCGGTTGGCGAACTCATCACCGGCGCCCTCCTTGATGACTTCACCGAACTCATCCCAGAACGCTTGGTAGTCCTCCGGCTCCTTTTTGGCCATGCCGTCCAAGGTGGTGAGCACCCGCTTGGTCAGGGCGCTGCGGATGCTGGCGACCTGTTCGTCCTGCTGCAGCACTTCGCGGGAGACGTTGAGGGGCAGGTCGTTGGAATCGACCACGCCCTTGACGAAGCGCAGGTAGAGCGGCAGGAACTGGTCGGCGTCGTCCATGATGAACACGCGCTGCACATAAAGCTTCAAGCCCCGCGGCGACTCCCGGTTCCAGAGATCGAAGGGGGCGCGCTTGGGCAGGTACAGCAGGCTGGTGTACTCCAGCCGGCCCTCGACCCGGTTGTGGCTCCAGGACAGGGGATCCTCAAAGTCGTGGGAGACGTGCTTGTAGAACTCGCGGTACTCCTCGTCGCTGACCTCGGAGCGGGAGCGCGTCCACAGGGCGGTCGCCTCATTGACGTCCTCCCACTCCGGCGCCTCCACGGCCTTGGCGTCGTCATCGTCACTTGGCGGCGCCTCCTTGACCATGCGCACCGGCACGCTGATGTGGTCGGAATACTTGCGCACCAGGTTGCGCAGGCGGAATCCGTCGGCGAACTCTAAGGCATCCTCGCGCAGGCGAAGGGTCACTTGGGTGCCCCGCTCGCCTTGCGCCTCCGCCACGCTGTACTCATCCTCGCCTCGGGAGACCCAGCGCACACCGGCTTCGGCGCCTGCCGCCTGAGTCCGCACCTCCACTTCCTCAGCGACAATGAAGGCGCTGTAGAAGCCCACTCCGAACTGGCCGATCAGGGTGGCGTCCTTCTTCTGGTCGCCACTCAGTTGGCTTAAGAATTCGGCCGTGCCGGAGCGGGCGATGGTGCCGAGGTTGTCGATCACCTCCTGACGGCTCATGCCGATGCCGTTGTCGGCCACGGTGAGGGTCTTGGCGTCCTTGTCGAAGGTGACCCGAATGGCGAAGTCGTTGTCCTCGCCCACCAACTCCGGCTCGCTGATCGCCTTGAACCGCAGCCGGTCGATCGCATCCGATGCATTGGAGATCAGTTCGCGCAGAAACACCTCCCGGTTGGAGTACAGGGAGTGAATCATCAAATTCAGCAGTTGCTTGGCTTCGGTCTCGAAGCCAAAAGTCTCGGCTTGGGTGCTCATGGTGTGGGCTTAGTGCAGCGACGAAGGTGCCAATATGGGGATTGACGAACCTAAATCAAGCACCGGACGCCCAATTCTCGATTGCCAAGTCTGGAACCCTGCCGAATTCCCCCTCGTTGTTCGTCACGAGAATTGCCCCGACGCTTCGGGCGTGACCGGCAATCAGGAGGTCGTTCGCGCCGATCAGCCGCCCGGATTGCGTGAGCACATGGCGAATGTCCCCGTAGTGGACACCAGCTTCGGTATCAAACGGCAGAATGTCGAGATCAAGACAGAAAGCCTCAAGCTCTCTAGCGTTGCGTTCAACCCGCGTTGAATGCGCAACCCCGAAACTCAGTTCCGCATACGTTGTCGAGGATAGGCAAATGTCGTCTGCGTTTGCCTCGAACTTTGCCTTAAGGCGCAAATCGCGTTCGTTGATGATGTAGATGCACAAATCCGTATCCAGCATGAACATCAAAGCATCTCGTTGCGCTCATCGAGGCTCGGTTGGTCACGGGCAGGTAGGTGGCCGCGAGATCTGGCGTCAAAGTAGGTGCCCCAGTTCTTGCCCCGGGGCCTTAAAGTCAATTGATCGCCTTCCTTGATGATCTCGACTTCCGACGTATTGAATCGGCAGGGCGCCGGCAGCCGCACTGCTTGGCTGCGTCCGCTCCAGAACACTTTGGCGACACCTCTGTAATCGGCTGTGTTGCTCATGTCACATACCTTAGGATACATCGGGCCATGGTATCCATCAGCCGCAATATATCAAGATATATACCCTCCTCATCGAAGCAAAGCGATTCTTGGAAGCAGTGGTGTTCCCCACGCCAAACGCAGGGGCGCCGATCACCGAGTTTCCGTCAAGGCAAGGCTAGGCGGCGCACGAGTGAACCACCACTCCCATACGGCCGAGGGTTGGGCTAATGCCAGCCAGTCGCATCGCTCAAGGCATTGCCGATGTCCGCGAGGCTGCGCACGGTCGTCACGCCGGCCGCCTCCAAGGCGGCGAACTTGTCCGCCGCCGTGCCGCGGCCACCGGCGATGATGGCGCCGGCATGGCCCATGCGCTTGCCCTTGGGCGCGGTGACGCCGGCGATGTAGGCCACCACCGGCTTGGTGACGTTGGCCTTGATGAAGCCGGCAGCTTCCTCCTCGGCGGTGCCGCCGATCTCGCCGACCATGACGATGGCCTCGGTGTCCGGGTCGTCCTGGAACATCGCCAGAATGTGCATGAAGTGGCTGCCGGGGATAGGGTCGCCGCCGATGCCGACGCAGGTGCTTTGGCCGAAGCCCTTGTCCGTGGTCTGCTTCACCGCTTCGTAGGTGAGCGTGCCTGAGCGGGACACGATGCCCACCCGGCCCGGCATGTGGATGTCGCCGGGCATGATGCCGATCTTGCACTCCCCCGGCGTGATGACCCCGGGGCAGTTGGGACCGATCAGCCGCGCGCCGGTGGTGTCGAGCTTGGCCTTGACGGCCAGCATGTCCAAGGTCGGAACGCCCTCCGTGATGCAGACGATCAACTGGATGCCCGCATCAAGCGCCTCGAGAATCGAGTCCTTGCAGGCGGGCGCCGGCACGTAGATGACCGAGGCGTCGGCACCGGTGGCGGCGACCGCTTCCGCCATGGTGTTGAAGACCGGGAGCCCAAGATGCGTTGAGCCGCCCTTGCCCGGCGTCACCCCACCCACCAATTGGGTGCCGTACTCAAGCGCCTGCCGGCTGTGCAGCGTCCCTTGGGCGCCAGTGAAGCCCTGGCAAAGCAGGCGGGTGTCCTTGCTGGCCAAAATGCTCATGACTCCCCCCCATCCGCGGCAATGGCCACAGCCTTTCGGGCGGCGTCCACCAGTGACTCGGCGGCAACGATGCGCAGCCCGCTGGCGGACAGGATTTCCCGCCCGGTGCCTGCGTTGTTGCCTTCAAAGCGAACCACCACCGGCACCTTGACGCCCACCTGCTCCACCGCGCTGATGATCCCCTCGGCAATCACCGCGCAACTGACGATGCCGCCGAAGATGTTGATCAGCACCGCCCGAACCTGCGCGTCGGACAGGATGATCTTGAACGCCTCCGAGACGGCTTCGGTGTTGGCGGCGCCCCCAACGTCGAGAAAGTTGGCCGGGCTGCCGCCGTACAGCTTCACCAAGTCCATGGTGCCCATGGCGAGGCCGGCGCCATTGACCATGCAGCCGATGCTGCCGTCCAAGGCCACGTAGTTCAGGCCGTAGGCCGACGCCTCGGCCTCCCGGGGGTCCTCCTGGGCCGGGTCGCGCAGTTCGGCGATGGCCTTCTGCCGATGCAGGGCGTTGCCGTCGATGTTGACCTTGGCGTCCAGGCAATGCACGTCGCCGGCAGCGGTGACCACCAAGGGATTGATTTCGACCAGCGAGCAGTCGAGTTCATGGAAGAGCCTCGCCAGTCCCATGAACAGGGCCGTGAACTGCCTCACTTGCCGGCCTTCGAGGCCCAGTTGGAAGGCCAGTTCCCGGCCTTGGTAGGGCTGTGCCCCGACGTAGGGATCGAGGGCGGCGCGCAGGATCTTCTTCGGCGACTCCTCGGCCACCTTCTCGATGTCCACGCCGCCCTCGGTGGAGGCCATGACCACCACCCGGCGGGCGCTGCGGTCAATGACCGCGCCCAGATAAAGCTCGCGCCCGATGTCGGTGCATTGCTCGACGTAAATCGTGTTGACCGGCTGCCCGGCGGCATCGGTTTGGGCCGTGACGAGATTGCGGCCCAGCCAGCGCCCGGCGAAGGCCTCGACCTCGTTCGCGGAGTCAACCACCGCTACCCCTCCGGCCTTGCCCCTGCCGCCGGCGTGAACCTGGGCCTTGACCACCCAACGGGAGCCGCCGAGCCGCAAAGCCGCGGCGCGGGCGTCCTGGGCGGAATCCACCGCCACCCCTTCGGAGACCGGCAGGCCGTAGTCTGCAAACAGCGCCTTGGCTTGGTATTCGTGCAAATTCATGATTTCCGCTTTCTGTTGACCATGTGAATTGCCCGGCCAGCGACGCCAAGCGCCGCCTCGTGCAGCGCCTCGGACAGCGTGGGGTGGGCGAACATCGTCAACCCCAAGTCCTCGGCGCTGGCGTCGAACTCCATGGCGATGACGCCCTGGGCAATGATTTCCGAGGCTTGGGGGCCGAGCACGTGAATGCCCAGCAGGCGATCGGACTCGGCGTCGGCCACCACCTTGACCAGCCCCGCCGCATCGTTGGCCGCCAACGCCCGGCCGCTGGCGGCGAAGGGGAAGCTGCCGGTCTTGACGGCGACGCCCTCAGCGGCCAACTCCTCCTCCGTTTTGCCGACCCAGGCGATCTCGGGATGGGTGTAGATGACGTTGGGCACGGTGCCGTAGTTCACCGCTGGCTTGAAGCCGGCCAAGCGTTCCGCGACCATCACGCCCTCCTCCGCGCCCTTGTGCGCCAGCATCGGGCCGCGCACGCAATCGCCGACCGCATGAACCCCCGACACCGCCGTGGCGCAGTGCTCATCCACTTCAATGAAGCCGCGCCCGTCCAGCCCGACGCCCGCGTCGCTGGCCAGCAGGCCGTCCGTGCAGGGACGCCGGCCCACTGCCACGATGAGCTTGTCGAAGGCCAGCGCCTGTTCGCCGGCAGCGTCCTTGAAGCGCACCTGAACCTCGCCGTCGGCAGCTTCCGCGGCCGTGACCGTGGCACCCAAACGGATGTCCAAGCCTTGGCCCTTGAGGGTCTTCAAGGCGTCGCGGGCGATGCGCCGGTCGGCCATGGGCAGGAAGTCATCGAGCGCCTCCAGCACGACCACTTCGGAACCCAGGCGCCGCCAGACGCTGCCGAGCTCCAAGCCAATCACGCCGGCCCCAATGACGCCCAAGCGCTCCGGCACCGCTTGGAACGCCAGGGCGCCCTCGGAATCAACGATTAGATCCTCAGTCAGCGGCGCGGCCGGTATCGACGCCGGCACCGAGCCGGCGGCCAGAATGACGTGCTCCGACGACAGCGTGGAGGTCGTGCCTTGGTGGTCCTGATAGGCGACCTTAAGCCCGGCAAGCAGTTGGCCCGTGCCGGCCAAGCTGGTGACGCCATTGCCCTTGAACAAGGCCGCGATGCCGCCGGTCAAGCCCCTCACCACCTCGTCCTTGCGGGCGATCATCCTCGGCACGTTGACGGACACGCCGTCCACCGCGATGCCAATGCCGCCGAGCTGCCCCTTGGCCTCCAGGTACTTGTGCGAGGCGTCAAGCAGGGCCTTGGAGGGGATGCAGCCCCAATTCAGGCAGGTGCCGCCGAGCACCGGGGCGCCATCCTTGTCCAGGGACTTGTCGATGCAGGCGGTGGCGAAGCCGAGTTGGGCGCAGCGGATGGCTGCGGCGTAGCCCGCGGGGCCGGCGCCGATGACGATGACGTCGTAGCGATCGCTCATGCTTACAGCTCCAGAAGTATGCGGGCCGGATCTTCGAGCAACTGCTTCACCGCCACCAGGAAGCGCACCGCCTCGCGGCCGTCGATCAAGCGGTGGTCGTAGGACAGCGCCAAGTACATCATGGGCCGGACCTGCACCTTGCCGCCCACGACCATGGGCCGCTCCTGAATCTTGTGCATGCCCAGAATGCCGGTCTGCGGCGGGTTGAGGATCGGCGTCGAGAGCAGCGACCCAAAGATGCCGCCGTTGGAAATGGTGAAGGTGCCCCCGGAAATCTCCTCAATGGCCAGCTTGCCGCTGCGCGCCCGCTCGCCGTAGCCGTTGATCTGATCCTCGATCTGCGCAAGGCTCAGGGCATCGGCGTCGCGCACCACGGGAACCACCAAGCCCCGGTCGGTGCTGACCGCAACGCCAATGTCGTAGTAGCCGTGGTAGATGATGTCGTCGCCGTCAATCGATGCGTTGACCGCCGGAAAGCGCTTGAGCGCCTCGACGCAGGCGCGCACAAAGAACGACATGAAGCCCAAGCGGGTGCCGTTGTGCCGCGCTTGGAACTCCTCCTGGTACTTGCTGCGCAGCGCCATGACCGGCGACATGTCCACCTCATTGAAGGTGGTCAGCATGGCGGCGTTGTGCTGCGCCTCCACCAGGCGCCGGGCGATGCTGGCCCGCAGCCGCGTCATGGGAACCCGGCGCTCCACCCGCTCGCCCACCGCTTGGTCCGGAAACGCCGAGCCATCCCCGTCGCCGGAGTCCTCGACTTGCTTGGCGGCCGCTGCGGGCGGCGGCGTGGGGCGCTCCTCAATGACGTACTGGGCCACATCCTCCTTGGTGATGCGCCCATCCTTGCCGGTGCCCTGGACCTTGGCGACGTCCAAGCCCTTCTCCTCGGCAAGCTTGCGCGCCGCCGGACTGGCGCTGGCTGCGGGAGCGGCAGGTGCGGGCGGTTCCGGCTCGGCAGGGGAACGGGATGCCGGCAGGTCGCCGATCTCGAACATGGCGAGCCGCTCCTCGCTTTCCACCACGTCCCCCTCCTGCTTGAGGACGCGCACCAGCCGACCGTCCGCCGGCGCCACCACTTCGAGCACCACCTTGTCGGTTTCGATGTCCACCAGCAGGTCGTCGCGCTTGATGGGTTCGCCGGCGGCCTTGTGCCAGACGGCGATGGTGCCCTCGGTGATGGATTCCGGGAATGTCGGGGCTTTGATGTCCATGGTTCGCTACTCGGTGGCCGCAAACAGCGCCTGGTGAATGAGCTGCTGCTGGCGCTCGTTGTGCAGTTGCAGGTGGCCGGCCGCCGGGGCCGCCGAAGGCTCCCGGCCCGCGAACCGAAGGCCGAGCGACGCATCGTGCCGCTGCATCACCCGCAGGATGTGGTGCTGGCTGGCGTACCAAGCCCCTTGGTTCATCGGCTCCTCCTGGCACCAAATGACCTCCTTGAGGTTCCGGTAGGGGGCCACCGCTTGGGCAAGGTCATCCTCGGGATAGGGATAGAGCTGCTCAATGCGCGCGATGGCGATGTGGTCCGCCCCGCCGCCGCGACGCGCCTCCAGCAACTCGTAGAAGACCTTGCCGGCGCACAGCACCAGCCGCGTCACCTTGGCTGGATCGAGATCGTCAACTTCCGGCAGCACCGTGCGGAACTGGCCGTCATGGAGCTCCTCCAGCGAGGAGACCGCCTGCTTGTGCCGCAACAGGCTTTTCGGCGTCAGCGCCACCAAGGGCTTGCGCAGGGGCCGGATGGCTTGGCGGCGCAGCATGTGGAAGACTTGGGCGGGCGTGGTGGGCACGCAAACCTGCATGTTGTGCTCCGCGCAAAGCTGCAGGTAGCGCTCCAGCCGCGCCGATGAGTGCTCAGGCCCCGCCCCTTCATAGCCGTGGGGCAGCAGCATGGTCAGCCCGCACAGGCGCCCCCACTTGATTTCGCCCGATGAGATGAACTGGTCGATCACCACCTGCGCGCCGTTGGCGAAATCGCCGAACTGCGCCTCCCAGACGATCAGCTCGTGAGGGGTGGTGGTGGCGTAGCCGTACTCGAAGGCCAGCACCGCCTCTTCCGAAAGCAGCGAGTCGTAAATGTCAAAGTTGGTCGTTTCCGAAAGGTGGTTGAGCGGAATGTAGCGCTTGCCGTCACTTTGGTTGTACAGGCAGGCATGGCGGTGGGAGAAGGTGCCAACCCCCACATCCTGTCCGGTAAGGCGCACGCCGTGGCCGGCGTCAACCAGGGTGCCGTAGGCCATGACCTCCGCGTAACCCCAGTTCACGGGGCGCTCGCCCCGCGCCATCTCGTCGCGCTCGCGCATGGTCTTGGCCACTTGGCGCTGCAGCTTGAAGCCGTCCGGCAGCGCCGTCAGGCGTTCGGCGATGTCGATGAACCGCTGCTTGGGCACTCGGGTGTCGGCGGCGGCGGTCCAGCGATGGCCCAGGAACGGACGCCAGTCCACGAACAGGCTCTGGTCCGGCTCCTGCACGATCGACAGCGCCACATGGCCGCCGCTCTCCAAGGTGTTGCGGTACTGCTCCAGCATTTCGGCGGATTCGGCGGCGCTGACCACGTCCTCCTCGATCAGCTTTTCGACGTAGCGTTCTCGGGTGGTCGGCAGGGCGCGGATGCGGGCGTACATCAACGGCTGGGTCTTCATCGGCTCCTCAGCCTCGTTGTGGCCCCGGCGGCGGTAGCAGACGATGTCGATGACCACGTCCTTGCGGAAGCGCATGCGGTAGTCGGCGGCCAGCTTGGTGACGAACACCACTGCCTCGGGGTCGTCGCCGTTGACGTGGAAGATGGGCGCCTTGACGATCTTGGCGATCTCGGTGCAGTACTCCGCCGAGCGGGCGTCATCGCGGCGGTTGGTGGTGAAGCCGATTTGGTTGTTGATGATGATGTGGACCGTGCCGCCGGTCTTGAAGCCCCGGGTCTGGGACATTTGGAAGGTTTCCATGACCACCCCCTGGCCGGCGAAGGCGGCGTCACCGTGAATCAGGATGGGCGCCACGAAGTCGCCGGCGTAGTCGCGCCGCCGATCCTGGCGGGCGCGCACGGAACCTTCGACCACCGGGCCGACGATTTCCAGGTGGGAGGGGTTGAAGGCCAAGGCCAGGTGCATTTCCCCGCCGGGGGTCATGACGTTGGTGGAGAAGCCCTGATGGTACTTGACGTCCCCGGAGCCGGATTCGGCGGACACCTTGCCGTCGAATTCGTCGAACAGATGCCAAGGATCCTTGCCGAGGATGTTGACCAGCACGTTCAAGCGCCCACGATGGGCCATGCCGATGACGCTTTCCAGCACCCCGTGCCCGCCCAGCCGCTGCAGCAGCTCGTGCAGGCAGGGGATCAGCGACTCGCCGCCCTCCAGGCCAAACCGCTTGATGCCCGGATAGCGGCCGTGCAGGTACTTCTCCAAGCCCTCGGCGGCGGTCAGCCGCTCGAGTATGGAGCGTTTCTCCGCCGGGTTCAGCGGCGCCTCGGAACGCACTGACTCCAGGCGCTCCCGCATCCAGAGCTGCTCCGTGGCCTGCAGGACGTGCATGTACTCGACGCCGATGCTGCGGCAGTAGGTCATCTCCAGGGTTTCGACGATTTCCCGCAGCTTGGCCGCACCGTCCCAATAGCGCAGGACGTCGGTGTTGAAGATCTCCTCCGACTCGGCGGCGGACAGGCCGTGGTAGGCCAGGTCGAGCACCGGCATGAGCGGGCGCTCCATCATGTCCAAGGGATCGAGCTTGGCTTTCTTGTTGCCGCGCAGCCGGTAGGCGGCGACCAGATCGTGAACGCGCATCTGCTTGCGCAGGTGTTCGCTTTCGACGGCGGCGCTTTGCCTTTCCGGGCGCGCCTTCAGGCGGTTGCGGCCAATGCGCTCGAAGTGCGCGATCACCCCGCTGTGCGGAATCTCGGCCTGGGCGTCCTCAGTGTCCGGTTGGGCCGTCGGCAGGCCCCCGAAGAAGCCGCGCCATTGCCGCGGCACGCTGTCCGGGGCGGACAGCCAAGCTTCGTACATGGCTTCCATGTAGGCCGCGTTGACGCCGGCCAGATGCGAGCTGGCGCGCATGCGCTCCAGGTAGGACTCCGCCATTGGCTGCGGCGCCTAGGTGCCCTGCTTCACGAGCAGGCCGCGGATCTTGCCGATCGCCCGAGTCGGGTTCAGGCCCTTGGGACAGACGTTGACGCAGTTCATGATGCCCCGGCAGCGAAACACGCTGAACGGATCTTCCAAGTCGCGCAGGCGCTCGTCGCCGGCCGTGTCGCGGCTGTCGGCCAGGAAACGGTAGGCTTGCAGCAGGCCGGCGGGGCCCACGAACTTGTCGGGGTTCCACCAGAACGACGGGCAGGCGGTTGAGCAGCAGCCGCAGAGAATGCACTCGTAGAGGCCGTCCAGCTCGGCGCGCTGCTCGGGGGATTGCAGGCGCTCCTGGGCAGGCGGCGGCGTCTCATTGATGAGGTAGGGCCGCACCTTCTCAAACTGGTCGAAGAACTGGCCCATGTCCACCACCAGATCGCGGATCACCGGCAGCCCGGGCAGTGGCCGCAGCGCCAGCTTGCCGCGCTTGGCCACTTGGGAGACGGGCGTGATGCAGGCGAGACCGTTGAGGCCGTTCATGTTGATGCCGTCGGAGCCGCACACGCCCTCGCGGCAGGACCGGCGGTAGGACAGGGACGGATCCTGCTCCTTCAGGCGCTCCAGCAGGTCGAGGACCATCAAGTCCTGGCCCTCGGGCAACTCGATGCTCATATCCCGCATCCGCGGCTTGTCGTCCACATCCGGGTTGTACCGATAAACACTAACCTGCATTAGGCACTTCCTTAGTTCGTTCTGCTTGAGCCAAGCCTACAGCGCCTCCGAGTTGCGCAGCAACTTGGAGGCGCTAATAGCGCCTCTCCATCGGCTCGAAGACCGGCACCGTGGCGGGTTCGAAGTTCACCGCCCGCTTGGCCACCCGCTCATCATCGGGGAAGTACAGGGAGTGGCACAACCAGTTTTCGTCATCGCGCTGCTGATGGTCCTCGCGGGCATGGGCGCCTCGGCTCTCCCGACGCCCCTCGGCGGCGATGGCGGTGGCGTAGGCCACCTCGAACAGGTTGTCGAGTTCCAATGCTTCCAGGCGGGCTGTGTTGAAGGCTTTGCTTTTGTCCGGCAGATGCGCTCTGTTGATGCGATCGCGCAAGCCCTTTAGGGTTTCGATGCCCTTGCGCATATGCTTTTCGGTGCGGAACACCCCGAAACTCGCCTGCATGCAGTTCTGCAGTTCCCGCTTCAGCGCGGCCACGCTCTCGCCGGCGGTGGAGGCGTTCCAACGGGCGAGCCGCGCGTAAGCCGCCTCCAGGTCGGACTCGCTGGCTTCCCGGCGGCTGATGCCATGGCGGACGGCCTGCTCGATGTGCAGCCCGGCGGCCCGTCCAAACACGATCAGGTCGAGCAGCGAGTTGCCGCCCAGCCGATTGGCGCCGTGTACGGAGACGCAGGCCGCCTCGCCGGCGGCATACAGGCCCTCGATGGCGCGGTCCTGCCCGGCTTCGTCCTGGGTCAGCGCTTGGCCGCGCACTTGGGTGGGAATGCCGCCCATCATGTAGTGGCAGGTCGGCACGACGGGAATGGGCTGGCGCACCGGATCGGCATGGGCGAAGGTGCGCGACAGCTCCAGAATGCCCGGCAGGCGGCTGTTGAGCACCGCCTCGCCCAAGTGGTCGAGCTTGAGCAGCACGTGGTCGGCGGCCTCGCCGCAGCCGCGGCCCTCCAGAATTTCAATGACCATGGAGCGGGCCACCACATCGCGGCCCGCCAGATCCTTGGCGGTTGGCGCGTAGCGTTCCATGAAGCGCTCGCCGTCCTTGTTGATCAGGTAGCCGCCCTCCCCCCGGCAGCCTTCGGTGACCAGCACCCCGGCGCCCGCGATGCCGGTGGGATGGAACTGCCACATTTCGATGTCCTGCACCGGAAAGCCGGCGCGCAGGGCCATGCCGACGCCGTCGCCGGTGTTCATCAGCGCGTTGGTGGTGCTGGCGTAGATGCGTCCTGCGCCGCCAGTGGCCAGCACCGTCGCCCGGGAGGCCACATGGACCACCTCGCCGGTCTCGATCTCGATGGCGATGACCCCGGTCACCGCGCCATCCTGGTTCTTCACCAAGTCAACGGCGAACCATTCGTTGAGGAAGGTTGCGCCGTTCTTGACGTTCGCTTGGTAGAGGGTGTGCAGCAGCGCATGCCCAGTGCGGTCGGCGGCGGCGCAGGTGCGGGCCGCCTGCCCGCCCTTGCCGTAGTCCTTCGACTGGCCGCCGAACGGCCGCTGGTAGATGCGGCCTGATTCGGTGCGCGAAAACGGCAGGCCCATGTGCTCCAGCTCGAAGACCGCTTGGGGGCCTTCGCTGCACATGTACTCGATGGCGTCCTGGTCGCCGATGTAGTCCGATCCCTTGACCGTGTCGTACATGTGCCACCGCCAGTCGTCGTCCGGATCCTCGCTGGCGATGGCGCAGGTGATGCCGCCTTGGGCGGAGACCGTGTGGGAGCGGGTGGGGAACACCTTGGAGATGACGGCCGTCTTGAGCCCGGACTGCGCGAGTTCAAGGGCGGCCCGCAGCCCGGCGCCGCCGCCGCCGACAATGAGGCCGTCGAATGCCAGTTTGCGCATTTCGCCCATTGTCCTAAGCCGGTCCCGGCAGCATCCAGAAGAGGCGAATGCCCCACCAGACGTAGATGAACAGCAGCAGTCCGCAGCCCACTTGGAAAACCATTCGGAAGACTGCCGCCTGGGCCCCGAAGTAGTGCGGCCTGAGGTAGTCCGTGCCGACCGTCCACAGGCCGATCCAGCCATGGGCGGCGGTGGAGAGAACCGCCAGAACGCTGAAGGCGCGCATTGATGCGGAACCGAAGAACGCAGCCAACTGAACATGATCGAGGCCGTCATTGGCGGCGAAGAAGCTCAGCAGGCACAGGGTGTAGAGCGCCAGCACCACGGCGCTCAAGCGTTGGATCAGAAAGTCCGCCAAGCCGCTGCGCGCCAGGGAGGTGACCTGGGTTACCACAGCCAAGCCCCCAGCATGACGGCGACCGCCCCGGTTGCGGCGAAAACCAGCCAGGAGGCGCGCCTGGCGGCGGCGAAGCCGTCCCCAACATGCAGATCGAGCAGCAGGTGCTTGACGCCTGCCAGCAGATGGTAGGCCAGCAGGGCCAAAACGCCCCAAAGCGCCAGTTTGGGGAGGGTCATTGCCAGCAGGCCGCCCGCCCTCGCAAAGCCCGCCTCCGAGGAGAGGGCCAGATCAAGCAGGTACAGCAGATAGGCAAAGCCGAAAAACAGCAGAATCCCGGAAATGCGGTGGGCGATGGAGGCGATGGCGGTTACCGGCCAGCGAAACCGAGCCAGCGACAGACTGATTGGACGTTCGGGCCTCATAAACCAAGTTCTTTGTCAATCCAAAAACGCTGGGAACCTGCCAAGGCCCACGGCGACACGACGCGCCACCTGCTATGGCGACCGGCCCCGGCTAGCTCATCACGCCCTGACCGGCCCGGACAACTCCGATGAGGCGGGATTCTAGTCGCAGCTTTCTGATTTGCCAACTCGCGCGCCCGCGCCTCTCGCCCAGAGGGCGAGAGGCGATTGGAGTTTCGCTGACGCGAAACTCCGCGTCCGTTGCTTGAGTCAAGTTTCGACAGGCTCCTAAGGACGCGAATCCTGAACCAGCGGCGCGGGCAGCATGGACATGCCGCCATCGATGACGAACTCCTGGGCGGTGATGAAGGCGGACTCATCCGACGCCAGGAACACCACCAGATCGGCGACGTTCCGTGGCGCGCCCATTACGCCCGCCTCGGCTGGAAGCGGTCCTTCCGGCGGCTGGGCAACGTCCGTTGCGGACTCGCCAACTTGCGCTCCGAAGTTCTGCACCATCGGCGTGTTGATGACCCCCGGATGAATCGAGTTGCATCGAATCCGGTAACCGGACTCCAAGCAGTGCGCGGCGATGGAGCGGGACATGCCCTCAATGGCGCCCTTGGCGGCGGCGTAGCTGACGACCCCGCTGTAGGCGAGCTTGGAGACCACCGACGCCATGTTGATGATCGAGCCGCCGCCGCTGGTGGCCATCAAGGGGATGGCGTGCTTGGCTCCGAGGAAGGCGCCGTCGGCGCTCACGGCCAGTTGCGCCCGGTATTGGGCGTAAGTCTGGCTCTCGATGTTGCCGGGCAGCACGATGCCGGCGTTGTTGACCAAGACGTGCAAGGCGCCGAAGTCGCTCCTGATCTCGCCGATGATGGCCTGCCAGCGCGCTTCGTCAGTGACGTCCTGCGGCTTGAAGACGGCACCGATATCGTCGGCGACCGCCTGGCCAGCGGCCAAGTCCACATCGGTCAGCACCACCTGCGCCCCTTCCGCAGCGAGGGCGCGGGCGTCGGCCTCGCCGAGGCCCTTGGCTCCCCCGGTAACCAACGCCACCTTTCCCGCCACGCGCTCCGCCATAGCGGCCTCTCCCTGCTTTCGTCGAAAGAGGCCGATTATCCGGGCAAAACGCGGCAGACGCAAAATGCCCGACCTCTCGGTCGCGTGTGCCGTTTCGCCGAAGCGAAACTGCGCGCTTGGGGACTGCGCGACGTGGCCGTCTCGGCGAATCTTCGGTTCGTTCGAGTTTCGCCGGTGCGAAACTCCGCTCCCGTTGCGTGGGTCAGGTTCCGAAATTTTCTGAACCCGCACAAATGGGCTGGTCTATACTCGCCCATTTGCCAAGCCAAAGCCCACATGAGCGAACTGAGCTATCCCTACGCTGACCATCCGGCGCCCGGCACCACGCAGGAAGTGGCCGACGGCGTGCGCTGGCTGACCATGCCCATGCCGGGTTCGCTGTCGCGCATCAACCTGTACCTGCTGGAGGACCGGGGCGGCTGGTGGGTGGTCGATACGGGGCTGGGCATTGAGGAGACCGGCCAGTGGTGGCGGGAGGTGTTCAGGCACGAACTGGGCGGGCGGCCAGTGAAGGGCGTGATCTGCACCCACATGCACCCTGATCACATTGGCCAGTCGAAGATGATCACCGACGAGTACCGATGCCCCCTGCACATGACCCGGGCGGAGTACTACCAAGCGCGGGCCTTCGCCAACACCGGCCCAGGCCACCACACGTCCTGGCTGGGCCAGGACTTCTATGCGCGCGCCGGCATGCCCCGCTCCTACTTGGAGGAGCTGGCCCGCGCCTGGGGGCAGCGTGGCAAGGACGGCATGTCCATGCCGGAAATGCCCAGCGGCTACTACCGGCTGCAGGACGGCGACGTGCTCACCATCGGCCATCACGACTGGCGCGTGGTGGTCGGCTCCGGCCATTCCCCGGAGCACGCCTGCCTGTACTGCGCCGCCCTCAAGGTGATGATTTCAGGGGACCAGATACTGCCGATCATCACCTCCAACGTCAGCGTCCACCCGACCGAGCCGGACGCCAATCCGCTCAAGGCTTGGATGGAATCCCACGACCGCTTTCTCAGCACCCCGGATGACACCTTGGTGCTGCCGGCGCACAACCTTCCGTTTTTCGGCATTCGCAAGCGCCTGCGCGACCTCATCGGCCATCACGAGGACCGCATGCTGGCCATCGAGGAGCACTGCGTGGAGCCCGCCCTGGCGCGGGACCTGCTGCCGGTGCTCTTCGCCCGCAAGCTCGACCCGCGCCAGATGATGATGGCCTTGGGGGAGGCCATTGCCCATCTGCACCTGCTGATGCACCGCAACCGCATTGAGCGCACCTTGCACGAGGACGGCCAGTACCGCTTCACCTCCATCGACCCCGACCTCCCCCGCCGCGCCCACCCGGACGCCCACGATGCGCCCGACGACGGCCCGATGATGGTCTGATGGCAGGCGCCCCCGACCCGGCCTTCAAGCGCAAGGTCGCCCGAATCGCATTCAACACGCTGAAGTGGGGGCGGGACCATGTGCCGCCGGGGGTGCGCACGCTGATCGGTGCGCTGCTGATGGTGGGCGGCGTCCTGGGCTTCCTGCCGATCCTCGGTTTCTGGATGTTCCCGCTGGGCATGGCCTTTGCGGCCCTGGACTTCCCGCCCGCCCGCCGTTGGCTGGAGGCGCGGATGGTTCGCCTGCAGCGCGTTGCTGCCGGCGGCTAGCCCGGATGCTTCGCGGAAGGGCTGCAGATTTTGCTAAACAACTTCCAAAAAACCAAGCAAAGCATTGAAATTGAAAAGCCTTTCAATTTCAGATAAGCCATTGGGCAAGTGATGCGGGTCAGTCAGGAACCCACGTCCAGCCAATAGCCGCCGCTGTCCAGCCGCCGCACATGGCCTGCCGTTGGGGTGGCGAAGTGGGTGCCGATGATGAGGGTGTCGTCGCCAGCGTGGCGCTCAAGCAGGGCTTCCCGGGTGGTCCGGCCTTGGGCTTGGTCGGCATCGGCGCTGCTGCACCAGTCCGTGCGGGTCATCTGGCAGGGGTGGTGGATGCAGTCACCGGTGATCAGGGCACGCTGCCCCTTGGATGAGATCTCGACGCTGACGTGCCCCGGCGTGTGGCCTGGGGTTGGCTGCAGCCGCACCTCTTCGCACAGCACGTGATCGCAAGCCACGAAGTCCATCAGCCCGGCGGCGACGACGGGCCGCACGGAGTCCGCCAGCACCGGGCCATAGGTTGATTCATCCTCATGGGCATCCCAATAGGCCCACTCGCGCTCAGCCACCAGGTAGCGGGCGTTGGGAAAGGTGGGCAGCCACTCGCCGTCCACCAGCATGGTGTTCCAGCCCACATGGTCCACGTGCAGATGGGTGCAGAGCACGGTGTCGATGGATTCGCGGGGATAGCCGGCTTCGGCGATGTCGTCCAGAAAGGCGGTTTGCAGATGGCTCCAGTTGGGAATGCTGCGCTCCTTGTCGTTGCCGATGCAGGTGTCCACGACGATGCGCCGCTCCCCGGCATCGACGATCAACGCATGGACGCTCATGATGAGGTTGCCCGCCTCGTCCATGAAGTGCGGGGCCAGCCAGTCGATGGGCAGGCAGGCCTCCCGCGTGGCGTCCGGCAGAATGAAGCGGCTGCCGCCCGTGATCTCCATCTCGATGATGCGGGTGATCTTGACGTCCCCAATTTGCCACTGGTTCATCGGGCGCATCTCCTAAAGTTGGAAAGGTGAATCACCATTTTCTGGACTCAGAAACATTTCGCAACCTGACCCACGCAACCGGTGCGGAGTTTCGCGCAGCGAAACTTCAACGCGCCCGCTCCGCGGGCGCGCGGACTCAGAAACATTTCGCAACCTGACCTAAGCGACGAGCGCGGAGTTTCGCGCAGCGAAACTCCACACGCGAACGTCAGTTCGCGCCTTGCCTGTTGCGGGCGTTCATGCAAAGGTTCAATGCCCGCCCCAACATGACCCGAGGAAGCAATTGGCCATGGGACTCCGCGACATCGCATCGACACTGGCTCAGGTACCTGCCCTGCTGATGGTGAAGAAGACGCTCAAACCGCGCCCCTACACCGACAAGGACTGCTTCGGCCTGCAGGTGGAGGCCAACGCCATCCGTTTTGGCGAGCGCATCGCGATTGTCTTTGAAGGCCGCTCGGTCACTTGGGCGCAGTTCAACGCGCTGGCCAATCGCTACGCCAACCACTTGGCGGGCTTGGGCGTCGCCCGCGGCGACGTGGTGAGCCTGGTCATGGAGAACCGCATCGAATTTCTGGCCGTGACCGTGGCGCTGAACAAGCTCGGCGCCACGGCGGGCTTCATCAACACCAACCTGCGCGGCAAGCCGCTGACTCACTGCATCGCCGTCACCGAGTCCAGGAAGTGCGTCTTCGGCGAGGAGCTCGCGCCCGCTCTGGCCGAAGTCAAGGCCGACCTGTCCTTGACTGAGGGCGAAGACTACCTGTTCGTGCCGGATGCGGGACAGGCGGCGCCCAACTGGGCGTCGGACCTGGCCGAGGACAGCGCTGCCGCAAGCCCTGAAAATCCCCCAACCACGATCAACAACGCCTTGGGCGACACGGCCATGTATCTGTTCACTTCCGGCACCACCGGCATGCCGAAGGCGGCGGTGCTGTCCAACCGCCGTTTTCTCGCCAGCGCCGCCATGTCGCACAAGGCGGGGTTGAAATGCACGGAGAAGGACCGGCTCTACATGTGCCTGCCGCTCTACCACGGCACCGGCATATTGATCGGCTGCGGCGCTGCCTTCCATTCGGGCGCCAGCATGTTCATCCGGCGCAAGTTCTCGGCCAGCAGCTTCCTCAGCGACGTGCGCGAGCACCAAACCACCTGCTTCGTTTACATCGGCGAGCTTTGCCGCTACCTGCTGAACACCCCGGAGGCGCCCGACGACCACGACAACCCCTTGCTGCACATGATCGGCAACGGCCTGCGCCCGGACGTCTGGATGCCGTTCAAGAAGCGCTTCGGCATCAAGCGAATCACCGAGTTCTACGGGTCCAGCGAGGGCAACGTGGCGTTTGCCAACCTGCTCAACAAGGATGAGACCGTGGGCATGACGGCCTCCGAGGTCGCATTGGTCGCCTACGACGTGGACGCCGATACGATCGTCAAGGACGAGGCCGGCCGTTGCGTCCGGGTGAAGCCCGGCGAGCCGGGACTGCTGCTGGGCCAAATCAATGAGGAGGCGGCGTTTGAGGGCTACACCAATCCTGACGCCACGGAGAGCAAGATTCTGCGCAACGCCTTCGAGGATGGTGACGCTTGGTTCAATACGGGCGATCTGCTCCGGGAGGTGGATGCCGGCTTCACGCTGGGCTATCCGCACTACCAATTCGTGGACCGGGTGGGCGACACCTTCCGCTGGAAGTCGGAGAACGTCTCCACCAACGAAGTGGGCGAGATCATCAACGGCTTCGAGGGTGTCCAATTCTGCAACGTCTATGGCGTGGAGGTGCCCGGCGCCGACGGCCGGGCCGGCATGGCGGCCCTGGTGCTTGAGGCCGGCCTGGAGGCGCTCGACGCGGAGGCCTTCTCCCGCCACGTCGCCGGCGAACTCCCGCCCTACGCCCGCCCCCTTTTCCTGCGGGTGCAGTCGGACATCGACGTCACCGGCACCTTCAAGATGCTCAAGGGCGATCTCAAGCAGGAGGGCTACGACCTCAGCCGAGTCGCCGAGCCTTTGTATGTGATGAAGCCGGGTTCAACCGCCTACGAGCGGCTCGATGCAGGCTTTGCCGACCGGATCAAATCGGGTCAGGCCGGCTACTGAGCGCCGCCTATCCACCCTTGATCGACGAAGCAATAGCCGCGTAGCGGTCGAGCATCGGCAGCACCACATCGGCTGGCGCAGGCGGCAAGCTGAAGACCACACGGTTGAAGCCGATCTCGAACAGGGATTCGGCCACACCCTGTTTTGGGCCTACGCCGAAGACGGTGAAGTCGGGCTCGCCAGTGCGCCCGGCCTGCGCCCAAGCGTCTCGGGTGGCTTGGATGCCGGTCGCATAGTCAACGCCGCCGGATTCGGCCGCTCGCTCGGGGTTCTGGTAGATGGGAAACCAGCCATCCCCGTATTCGGCGATTCTGGGCCAAGTCCAGCGGGAGGAGGCGCCCAGCAGCACCTTCGGCCCGCCCGGCTGCGCCGGCTTGGGGTAGGCCCAAATGGGATCGAAGTCCACGAACTCGCCGTGAAACTCCGCCTCCTCATCCGACCAGATGCGCCGCATGGCCAACACCCGCTCGCGCAACACCTTCCAACGGCTGGCGAATTCGACGCCATGATTGGCCATTTCCTCGGCGTTCCAGCCCGCTCCGACGCCGAGCAGCACACGGCCGCCGGAAAGATGGTCCAAGGTGGCCACCTGCTTGGCCATCAGGATGGGATCGCGCTCGGTGACCAGGCTGATGCCAGTGCCTAGGCGCAGCGTCTTGGTCACCGATGCCGCCATGCCCAACGCAACGAACGGATCATGGGTGTGCGAATACTCCTTGGGCAGATCGCCGCCGCCGGGCCAAGGCGAGAGGCGGCTGGCCGGTATGTGGGTGTGCTCCGGGAAGAACAACGCCTCGAACCCCCGGGCTTCCGCCTCTTGGGCGAGTTGCGCCGGGGCGATGGCGTAGTCGGTCGGGAAAATAACCAATCCAAATGCGGTCATGTTGAGTCTCCTTGGCAAAACCAAATGAAGGCTCTATTCAACACGGCATGGGCACAAGGTTCAAACTGGCGCGCAGCGAGTTCCCCCATGACGCCTCACTGCCGGCCCGGACCGCCTTCGGAAACAGTCCGTGAGCAGGCAACGGAAAAGTTAGCGGATCTAGATAACCTTGGATAACTTCGATCAAATTGGCCTATTAACGGACCCGATCACTAATTTTCGCATTCATTAAAGTTTTGAGGTTTTGGATAACTTAGGTTAACTTCGGTATAAATGGACGCCCGAACCAACCCCTATGCGCCCGGTGCCGGGACGCCACCGCCTGAACTGGCCGGACGCGATGACCTGATCAATGCTGCCGCCATTGCCTTGGATCGCATTCGCAACGGCTTGGCGACCAAGAGCTTGCTCATGGTCGGGCTGCGCGGGGTCGGCAAAACCGTGCTCCTCAACCGCATCTGCCGGGACGCGGAGTGCAGCGGTTTCATCACTCTCCAGCTCGAAGCCCCCGAAGACCGTTCGTTGCCCAGCCTGTTGGCCCCGCCACTGCACAGCGCCCTCGTGAAGATGAGCCGCCGGGTCGCCGCCGGGGATGCCGCAAAGCGAGCGCTCAGTGTACTGGCCGGGTTCGTCGGAGCGATGAAAGTCAGTTTCGGCGACATCAGCATCGGCATCGATGTGGAATCTGAACCGGGCGTCGCGGACAGCGGTCACTTGGACTTCGATCTCAGCGAGCTGCTCACTGCGGTGGGCGAAGCCGCGAAGTCCCAAGGCACTGCGGTCGCGCTGTTCATTGATGAGCTGCAGTACGTTGAGAGGAAACAGCTTGCCGCCTTGATTCTGGCCCTTCACCGAACCGCCCAGCGGCAGCTCCCCGTTACGCTTGTTGGCGCAGGATTGCCGCAACTGGTGGCCCACGCAGCAGCGGCCAAGTCCTATGCTGAACGGCTTTTCAGCTTTCCCGAAATCGGGCCGCTGGACGAAGACGCTGCCCGCCACGCCCTCGAAGCGCCAGCCAAGGCACGGGACGTGGCGTTCAGTCGCGATGCCCTTGCCGCGATCGTGCGGCAAACGCAGTGCTATCCCTACTTCCTCCAGGAGTGGGGCAAGCACAGTTGGGATTGCGCTGAGACTTCCCCAATCAAGGCCCAAGATGTCGTCGCGGCCACCGCGCAGGCCACTGCGGAACTCGACGCCAGTTTCTTCCGCGCCCGCTTCGACCGGCTTACGCCATCCGAAAGGCGCTACTTGCGGGCGATGGCGGAACTTGGCCCGGGCCCGCATCGTTCCGGCGAAATCAGCAGGACCCTGGCTAAAGGCGTGGGTGCCGTCGCACCAACCCGGGCCAAGCTCATCAACAAGGGCATGATCTACAGCCCCGCTCATGGCAACACTGGCTTCACCGTGCCGTTGTTCGACGAGTACCTGAAGCGGGTGATTCCGAATCTTTAGCCAGTCGCCGGCGTCCGAGAGAAAAGCCCTTTGAAGTCAAGGTAAGGTTTGGCTGGAACTTGATCCGGGTTTTAGGGCTGGTTCTTGCCCACAGACCTCGCGCATTTGTTGCAGCGCCGCCTCCGCGTTTCGGTTCACGGCGAGATAGGTCAGCATGGAGGGAATCGGCGCCCGCAGGCTGTCCGGGCGATGGGGGGACACTTCAAGGATGCCGGAGTGAATCGCCCGATCAATGGCCGCTCGGGCTTGGTCCTCTTCAAGCCTCGGTTGCCGCCGGGCGGCAAAGCCGACGAGTTCATCCGCTTCGAGTTCACCGAACGGGGTCAGCATGGTCGCCGCCGCATCGGTCAGCGTCTTGGCGAAAGGCCCAAGTTTCGCCGACTCCACGCGGTCGAAGTTGTAGTCGAGCCGCGCCTGGTGGCCTTGGTCGAGCACAGCGTCCATGTCCAAGTCACCGGATCCCTTTGCGAGTTCCGCCGCCAATCCCCGAAGGTAGCAGTGGAGATGACGCGGGTAGCACTCGCTGGCCTTGACCAGTGTGTTGGCGATGCCCGCTTGATATGAAGGTGCGACAGCGTCGCCAAGGCCAAACAGGTCTTTGCTGAAGAAGGCGGCGATCACCTCTCTGGCCTCCCCTTCAGACAACGGTCCCAACGCATGCGACGGCGCAGCCGTTCGCGACACGCCGACAGCCGCCAGCTGCACTTTGGTGTCCGACAACCCCGCGAAGACGGGAAGCACCTTCAAGTCGCCGGTCTTCGCATCATTCATCTGCGCCGCGATCAGGTTGTATCGGCTATTGGGGTCGCGCTCGACCCGTTGGCATTCATCGACCAGCACTAGGAACGTTGTTTCAGGCGAAATGTGCACCATGTCGGAGACAACATCCCAAAGCGACTCCGGGCGTGAGAGACGGGCCGACGGTGTATCGACTTGATTGGTTCGTTCAACGGCAATGGTCCTGCCCAATCCCAGGCCCCACTTCGTTTGCGCCATCCTGCCCAATTCATTGGCAGGGACGGATGCAGCCTTCAAAATCTCCGCCGCGACGAGGTGCGGATGCGTCAAATCCTCACCGGAAAGACGCACGGGAACGACGTTCGAGCCGTCATATTGCCCGCTCAAGTAATGAATCAGCGATGTCTTGCCCGAGCCGGGAGCGCCGCTGACGACCACTCCGCACGATGAGGAGGCAGCTGCGCTTTCCATGTTCCGCAAACACTCCTCCACGTCCCCGATGATGTCGGTTCTTCCCGCAAACAACGGCGGTGCGGATCGATCCTTCCGCTTGCTGAACGAAGCCAGGTTCAACAAGGCCTCGGGCGCGATGGGCGAGTTGTACGGAATGGTTTTCATGCCGGTTCAACCATCGTGCGACTCATCCATGGCAGCTTTGCCAAATGTGGACTCGTAAATCCAGTTTGCCAGCTCGACAAGCGCATGCCGAAAGACCCCTACCCTTCCCGCACCCCCTTCGGCGCCCGCTGCTTCATGTAGCCGAACATGTAGCCCGCCACGCGGCGCATCTGGATCTCCTCCGCCCCCTCGGTGATGCGGTAGCGGCGGTGGTGGCGGTAGATGTGCTCGAAGGGCTTGTGCCGCGAGTAGCCGAGGCCGCCATGCACCTGCATGGCCCGGTCCGCCGATTCGCAGCAGAGCCGGTTCGACCAGTAGTTGCACATCGACACCTTGTCCGACTGGGAGAAGGCCCCGTGCTTGTCCATCAGCCATGCGGTTTTGTGGATTAGGGCGCGCAGCATCTCGCATTGGGTCTGCAGTTCCACGAGCGGAAACTGGATGCCTTGGTTGGAGGACAGCGGCTTGCCGAACGGCTTGCGTTCGGTGGCGTAGCGCACGGATTCGTTGATGCAGAACTGCGCCGCTCCCAAGCTGGAGGCCGCTTGGCGAATGCGGTTCTCGTTGAAGAAGTGCTGCACGATCTGCAGCCCCCTGCCCTCGCCGCCGAAGATCGCGCCCTGGTGTACCCGCACGTCCGTTAAGGAAATGCGTCCGTGGTCGGTGGGCATGTTGAACGTCCAGAGCATTTCCTCGATCTTGAAGCCTTCGGAGTCGGTAGGCGTCAGGAAGGCGGTGATGCCCTCCCCGTCCCCGGCCTTGCCTGCGGTGCGGGCCATGATCATGTCGTACTTGGCCCGGTGAATGCCGGTGTTCCAAGTCTTGGCGCCGTTGATGACCCACTCATCGCCGTCCCGGTAGGCGTTGGTTTCCATGTGGGTGGCGTCCGAGCCATGCTCCGGCTCGGTGATGCCGAAGGCGAAGCCGCGCCGTCCCTCGGCCAAGTCGTCAATCCACTCCGCCTTCTGCTCCTCGGTGCCGTAGAGGATCATCAGCAGCAGGCCGACGTTGTTGCCGACGATGGAGTGCTCGGTTTGCAGGTCGTTGTGCAGGCCCAGGCCCTTGACGGCCAAGTGCTCGCGGATGATGGCCATGTCGAGGTTGGTGCCCTCGCGCCCGCCATACGCCTTGGGGCAGGCGTAGCGGTAGTGGCCCGCCGCGTCAGCCCGCCGCCGAGCCTCGTGCATGAGCGCCTCCCAACCCTCGTTGGGCAGCCCGCCCCGCTCCCAATCAGTGCGGGCGTCCTCGCGGCGGTGGTCGAAGAAGCGGATGTTGTCGTCGCGCTCCTCGAGCGGCTTGATCTCGCGTTCTATGAAGTCGTCGAGTTCCTTCAGGTAGTCCGCCAAGTCCTGTGGAATGTCAAAGTCCATGTGGTCCTCCCAGTCAAAACAGGCAGCGGCTCAAATTGGTTCGCATCCGGCTGCGAAACCGGCTTGGCGCGAACCAAACCTAAGCCATTGCCCCAAAGCGCCCAATATACCTGAGCCGTTTGCGGCATGGGCACGGACTTTCGGCAACTGACTTTCGGCAACAAGGACCAATTCTTCCCAAGGCGCTAAGGCGGCTTTGCGGCGCTGCGGCCCGCTCGGCGACCCATGACCGCCCCGGCGGTCAGGCCGGAACCACCCGGATAGCCTCCGCGAAACAAGCCGCCAACCAGTTCGCCGGCAGCGAACAGGCCGGGCACGGGCTGGCCGGATTCGTCGAGCACCCGCCCGTCCGCGTCCACCGCCAATCCTCCGTAGGTGAAGGTGATGCCGCAGGTCACTGCAAAGGCGTGAAACGGAGGTTCACAGAGAGGCATCGCCCAGTTGCTCTTCGGCGGCTCGATCCCGCGGGTGCCGCAGCCGTCCTTGATGGCGGGATCAAAGCCCTCCCTCGGAGCGCTGGCGTTGTAGGCGTCCAAGGTCCGCATCGCCTGGGCACGGTCGATGTCCGGCAGTTGATCGATCAGTTCCGGCAGTTGCGGCGCCTGCCAGCGGGTGGCCGATTTCTGGAAGTAGTCATCGTAGAGCAGCTTCGCGCCGACCGCGTCGAAAATCTGCCAAGCCACTGCGCCCGGTTGCCCAAGCACCGCGGCGCCGTACTGGGCGTAGGTGTAGTTGCGGAAATCGGCCCCCTCATCGACAAAGCGTTGACCGCGGCGATTGAGCATGACCCCGAAGGGATAGCTGATGCGGCGAAAGCGGCGCCGCTCGACATGGGGCATGTCGCTGTCGCGGAACTCCGGCGTCGCCGTGTCCATGCACACGGCGTGACAGCCTGCAAAGTCACCGGCCAAGGCAGCGCCGACGGACTGGGCCAAGGTCAGGCCAGCGCCTTGGTTGAAGGCAGTGCCGCGCACCTTGGCATTGCGCCAGGCCGCGCCGAGCCGTGCGGCCCGCTCGTCCGCATTCGCTTCAAAGCCACCGCAGGCGAGCACCACCGCATCAGCGTTGATCTGCGCTCCGCAGGCCGTGCGCACGCCGGCAACCCGATTGTGCGCGCGCCGCAAAGCGGTGACTGGGGCATTGAGCGCGAGTTCACATCCCGCCTCTTTCGCCAAGTCCCTTTCGCGATTGACCAAGCCCTCGCCCTCGCCGACCGCAGCCAGCGTCAGCCCGCCCCAGAAGCGAAAGCGGCCATCCGCAAGCACCGCCTGCCGACCGTAGATGGGCTCGAAGGAAACGCCGGATTCCGCCAACCACCGAAGCGTCGGTCGGCTGTCGCGAACCAACAGGCGCTGCAATGGATTGAGCGGCCCGCCATCGGAGAAGCGAAGCAGGTCCGCTTCAAACTCGGCTTCGGGGTAGGCGCCGAAGTCGCAGGCCGCAATGCGGGGATCCTGCGCATCGACCAACCCCAGCACATCGTCGCGGTCCCGATAGGCGAAGCGCATGGCCCCGGCCGTGTAGCGGCTGTTGCCGCCGAAGTCCGCCTCGCCGCCCGCCTCCAGCACGATGACTTCGGCGCCCTGCTGAGCGGCCGAGACAGCGGCGCAGAGCCCGGCATTGCCGGAGCCGACTACGGCGATGCGAGGCACGGCGATGAACTAAAGCACCGCCTCAAACGTCTCCAAGTTGGGGTGGCCCAAGTAGGTTCCCTTGGGCGCGCTGGCTTGCGCGTGGGCAAGGCGGAAGTGCTCGGACTCGGTCCAGGCGATGAACGCCTCGCGGCTTTCCCAGACGCTGTGGGATGCGTAGAGAACATGGTCGTCGCCCTCCGGCCCTTTGAGCAGGTGGAAGTCCACGAAGCCGGGCACTTCGGACAGGTGGGAGTCGCGCTCCCGCCACACCTTCTCGAAACCGGCCTCGAAGCCCTTGGCGATCTGAAATCGATTCATTGCGATGAACATGGATGCTGCGCTCCTCAATTCTCAAAAGCGGTGCCGAGCGCCTCATGCAAAGGCGCCCCGTTTGCTGATTTAACTATCCGCCCAAGCTGTGCCTGAACTCGATGCCGAAGCGGCGCGGCTCGCCCCAGTACTTGGTGTTGGTGCCGGTCGGCGAGGGGCCGCCGGTCAGGTCGATGGCGGCACCGTAGTACTCTCGATCAAGCAGGTTGGAACCCCAAAGCGCTATCGAGGTTTGGCCGTTCGGCAGGTTCCAGACGATGCGGCCGTCAAGCAAGCCGTACTTGCCCTGTCGGGAGGAGCGTTGGGTCTCCAGCGTGTTGTAAGTGCGTGTGCGAAAGGCCCAGCCGAGCTGCGCGTTCAGCATGCCGCCATTGCCAAGCGCCTGATGGTTGCCCACCGCAACACTGTAGGTTACCGGCGATTGGCGCACCACCTCAGTGTGCGAAAGATCCCGGGTGACGATGACTCCCAAGCCGGTGACTGGATCGGTCAGATTGTCCTGGACGTTGAATTCATCGTATTCGCCGTCAAGAACCCCAAATGAGCCGAGCGCATAGAGCCCGCCTGGAAACTCCGCACGAAACTCGCCTTCAAAGCCGTACAGCGTCGCCTTCTGGGCGTTGATTAGGTCGGCAGTGGGTTGCCCGTCCACCGTGCGGGCTACCGTGATCTGCTGGTTCTCATAGGTATTGTGAAATGCGGTCAGGTTGATGAGCAGCCGACCATCCATGAGCACGGACTTGATGCCGCCCTCCCAGTTGCCGGAGAGTTCCGGTTCGAAGGGCCGCATGCGCACGTCCTGGTTGAACCCGCCGCTGGAATAGCCTCGGCTCCAGCCGCCATAGAGCATCACGTCGTCGTTAACGTTGTAACTCAGGATTGCCCGCGGCGTTGTCTCGCTGAACGTCCTTTCGGTGTAACAAGTGGTCCCGTTTTCCAGCGGCGGGGAGCCCGGCGGGCACGACAAGGTCGGATCCGGCACGCCAATCGAGAGTAGCTCCCCGCGCTGAAACTCGCGCTTGTCCCATGTGTGGCGAACGCCGGCCGTTAGGGTGAAGCGACCCATGAATCGCCAGGTGACTTCGCCGAAAAGCGCTTCGGATGAATTCTCCACGTCCCAAAACTGCGTGCGGCTGCCGCCGATTTGAAAGAGTTGCTGGGCGACAACCCCGAACGGCAGTCCCGCCAGAGCCGCCAAAGGAGTGCCGGGAATCAACGGAAAGGGTGCGCAGGATATGGGCGACTCGGCGCAGTCCGGCAGTTCGACGCCACGAAACAGGGGGACGTCGTTGCCGTGGTCTGCTTCCTCATTGAACAAGTAGCCGCCGACGGTCCAATCCAGGGCGTCATTGAGCGCCGTCCCGGAAAGCCGCACTTCCTGGCTCCACTGCTCCGTGATGTTGTCGTCGGTGCCGAGCACCTCCAAGTAGGAGGCGGTGCCGACGTTGTCCGAACCCCAACCCCAGGAGCCGTTGAAGTCCTCCAAGTCCCGATAGGACGAAATCGATGACAAGGTGGCGACGCCAAGGTCAATCTCCAAGTGCAAGGCGAAGTTCAAGCTGTCCACGTTGCTTTCAGGTCGGGGATCATTGTCCCCCGACTTGTAAGGTTCGGTGGCGTTGCAGGTGTCCTTGATCTCATCGTAAACCCCGAGCCAGTAAGCGGCGCCTTGCAAGCTCAGGAACGCGGTTTCGGCCCCGTTGTCCGGACCGCCCCATTCGCAGCTTCCAAGACCCGAAAGCTCCCTGACGCGCTGCATGTCCACGATGAGGTCGCCGAGGAAGCGGTCGTTCGGCTGCCAGCGCAGCGACAGGCGCGCCATCTGGGAGTTCTCGTCGTTCCAGTCCTCCCCTGTGCCCGTGTTCTTGACATAGCCGTCCGCCTCGCGATGCTGGACCGCCAGCCGAGCGGCCAAGGAGTCGCTCAAGGGCATGTTCAACATGGCCTCCCCCATTAGGATGCCGTCATTGCCAACGCCGGTGCTGACGGCGTAGTCGAACTCGCGCTCCGGCCGGTTGCTGATGACTTGGACCAAGCCAGCCGTGGTGTTGCGGCCAAAGAGCGTGCCTTGGGGGCCGCGCAGGACCTCGACGCGATCGATGTCCAGGAAGTCGAACACGGCACCTTGGGAGCGGCCAACGTACACCCCATCGACGTAAATGCCGATTTTCGGATCCTGGGTGGGCGCCCAGTTCACTTGGCCTATGCCGCGCAAAAACACCTGCGACGTGTTCTTTGCTGATGGGGCCTGCCTGAAGTCCATGTTCGGCGTGATGCGGGTAATGTCGGAAATTTCGTCAGCCGCCCGATCCTTGAGGTCTTGGCCGGACAGCGCGGTCACTGGAATGGGCACCTCCTGAACGTTCTCCTCACGGCGGCGAGCAGTGACCAGGAGTTCCTCAATGATCCCCGACGCTGACTCCGCACCTTCACCGCCGCCGACTTCCTGAGCGATCGCGGACAAGGCCATCAAGGACAAAACAAAAGTCAGGCCGCGCAGCAATTGACCAATCAAGTTGTTCACCCCTCAACTCCCCTTGGCTGAACTTAACTTTCTACCAGCAAGTCAACTTGCATTGCAATCC
This sequence comes from Gammaproteobacteria bacterium, assembly GCA_026709365.1. Taxonomy (GTDB): domain Bacteria; phylum Pseudomonadota; class Gammaproteobacteria; order Pseudomonadales; family Azotimanducaceae; genus Azophilus. The sequence continues at coordinate 48,448 of JAPOTD010000102.1, read as the reverse complement.
CGCGCGAAACGACACGCTCATCGCTTGGGTCGGATTCGATGTATTTCTTAGCCCGCGCACCCGCTTTGCGGGTGCGCTCGAGTTTCGCTGGCGCGAAACTCCGTCACCCCAGCGTGAGTCGGGTTCACGGCGTCAGGCGAAGGCCTTGGGCGATGTCGCTTGCCAACTCAATCAGAGGGGTTGGGTAGATGCCTAGCGCCAGCACCACAACGCCAAGCACGGTGGCGGTGGCCAAGCCTGCGAAGGAGGCAGGGATGGCCGGGGCGTCGGCGCCGCGCACGGTCATGGCGAAGACGATCTTCAGGTAGTAATAGATGGAGATGGCACTGCCGACGATCATGGCCCAGAGCAGGCCCCAAAGGGCGCCTTCGACGCCTGCGGCGAACAGGTAGAACTTGGCGATGAAGCCCGCGGTCAGCGGAATGCCGGCCAAGGACAGCAGCGCCGCAGTCAACACCGAGGCCAGCAACGGGTGCCGCCAGAAGAGCCCGCGGTACTCGGCGATCCGATCCCGCTCGCCGACAGCCGCGGCGCTCAGTTCGCTGACCACCGCAAAGGCCGCCAGCGTCATGGCCAAGTAGCCGGCGAGGAACATCAACGCGGTCTCCACCGCCATGGCCTCGTTGGGCAGCACGCCCAGAACCAGCAGCGCAATCATCAGATAGCCGACATGGGCGATGGACGAGTAGGCCAACAGGCGCTTGACGCTGTCCTGCAGCAGCGCCAGCACGTTGCCGACCACCATCGACAGCACCGCGATGACGGCGAACAGCGTGGCAACCGGCACCGCGCCTGCCCCGGAGAGGTCCAGCAGCCGGGCATCCACAGCGAAGCGCAGCAGCACGGCAAACGCCGCCGCCTTGGAGACCGTGGCCAGATAGCCGGTCACCGGCGCCGGAGCGCCCTGGTAAACGTCCGGCGTCCACATGTGAAACGGGATCAGGGACAGCTTGAAGGCAATGCCGATGATGAACAGGACTTGGCCTGCGGTCAGCCAGAGGTCGGCGCGGTCGCCAGTGGCGACGAATGCAGCCAGTTCGGCAAACCCCAGCGCGCCGGTTGCGTGGTAGATGAGCGCCATCCCGAACAGCATGACGGTGGAGCCGACGCCGGACAGCACCAGGTACTTCAACGCCGCCTCCAACGGCGGGTTGTCCTCTTCGGGATAGGCCACCATCGCGTACAGCGAGATCGAGAGAATCTCGAGCCCCAACAGCAGGGCGGCGAAGTGCTGGGCGCTGGCCAAGGTCATGGCGCCCAGGGTGGCCACCAGCAGGAGCACGTGGAACTCCTCCTGGCTGCCGGCCCGTCCTTGCAGATAGCGGTGGACCAGCAGGGCGGTGACCGCGCCGATGAGAATGAACAGGCCGTTGAAGAAGGCGGCGTAGGCATCCAGCATCAACAGCGGCGTGACGGCGCGGGGGCCGGCATCCAACCCTGGCCAAAGGGCGATGAAGGCAGCGGTCAGGGACAGCAGGGTCAAGGCCAGCGTGGTGCGGCGGCTGCGCCAAAACGAAACGGCGAGCAGCACCACCAGAGTGCCGCCGGTCAGCGTCAGGTGAGGGGCCAGCGCCTGGAAGTCCAAGGCCGTCACGGGGTGAACCCAAGCTGGGCGACCACTGGCGCGGACAGGTTCAGCAGGGTTTCGGGATAGACGCCCAGCCAAACCAGCGCCACCATCATCAGGATCATGACGCTCAGCTCCCGAAAGCCGAAGTCAGGCATCGCCGCCACCGCCGGATTGGGCTCGCCCTGAAAGGAGCGCTGCATCAAGGACAGCGCATAGACCGCGGCGATGATGATGCCGATGGCGGCGGCGATGGTCAGCGGCACGTCCACCTGAAAGGCGCCCACCAGCACCATGAACTCGCCGACGAAATTGCCGAGGCCCGGCATCCCCAATGAGGCGGCGACGAAAAACAGCGCCACCGCGCCCATGCGCGGCGCCTTGAGCCAAAGCCCCCCCATCTGGCCCATCTCCCGAGTGTGCAGGCGCTGCTGCAGGGCGCCCGCCATCATGAACAGGGCGGCGGTGGAGAAGCCGTGGGCCACCATCTGCACGACCGCGCCCTGCACCGCGACCGTGTTCCAGGCGAAGACGCCGAGCAGCACGAAGCCCATGTGGCTGATGCTGCTGTAGGCCACCAGCCGCTTGAAGTCGCTTTGGCTGAAGGCCAGATAGCCGCCGTAGATGACGCTGACCGCGCCCAGCAGCATGGCTGGCCAGCGGAAGTCCAACGCCGCCTCGGGAAACAGCGGCACCACGAAGCGCAGCAGGCCGTAGGCGCCGGTCTTGAGCAGGATGCCGGCCAGGATCACGCTGCCGGCCGTCGGCGCTTGCGTGTGCGCATCCGGCAGCCAAGTATGGAAAGGCACCCCCGGCAGCTTGACGACGAAGGCGACGAAAAAGCCCAGCATGAGCAGGAAGGCGTAGCCGGGGTCAATCTCAGCGTGCAGCAGGTCAGCATAGGCAAAGGTGATGACGCCGCTGGCCTGGTAGTTCAGATAGACCAGCGTCAGCATGGCGAACAGCATCAGCAGCCCGCTGATCTGGGTGAACAGGAAGAACTTCATCGCCGCATAGGCGCGCGCCTCATGGCCCCAGATGGCGATGAGGAAGTACATGGGCACCAGCATGACTTCCCAAAACACGAAGAACAGGAACAGGTCCAGCGCGGTGAACACGCCCACCACCCCGGCGAGGGTCCAAAGCAGGTTGAACTGGAAAAAGCCCGGGCTTTCGTTGACTTCGGACCAGGAGGAGACGATGGCGATCAGGCCCAGAAACAGGGTCAGGGCCACCATGGCATAGCTGAGCCCGTCCATCGCCAGGATGAGGCTGATGCCGAAGCGCGGTATCCAGGCGGCCTGCTCCGCAGCGCCCACCGGAATGGCCAGCAGGTACAGGGCGGCGGCGGCAATGACGCCCAGCGCCAGCCAGCGCGGGGCGTTGCGGTGCAGGCGCTGCGACAGTGCCGCCAGTGCGCCGCCACCCAACAACAGAAGAATGAGCCCTAGCAACTGCATCCGTTAAGTCCCCGGCACCAGAAGGACGAGAAGCAGCGCCAAAATCAAGCCAAGCGCCATGTTGGCGGCATACCAGCGCAGCTTGCCGGTCTGGGAGCGCACGGCAACGGCGTTGAGACGGCGGGCGAAAGCGGCGATGAAGGCGTAGATCAAGTCCACTGCATCGGCTTTGTTGATCCGCGCCAAAAATCCGAACGGGCGCACGACCAAGCGGTCATAGAGGGCGTCGAATCCCCAGCCTCCGTCCCAGAAGCGGGCAACGCCCTGAGCCGCCTTGGATTCCACCAGCGCCCGGACGGATAGCTGCTTGCCGCCGAAGATCAGGTAGCCCAGCAAAACCCCGAGAATGGGGATCAGCGCCGTCACCCAGACGATGGCGCCCTCATGATGGGCCGCATCAACGCCGCCGTCAGGCAGCACCCCGGCCAACGGCGCCAGCCCAAACCAGCCGCCGCCGATGGCCAGCGCCGCCAGAACCACCAGCGGCAGCCACATGTTGACGCCGGAACGATCATGCGGCTCCGTGCGCATTTCGCCAAAGAAGGCGATGAACATCATCCGCGACGTGTAAAGCGAAGTCATAAAGGCCGCCAGCGCCGCCAAGCCCCAAAACCAAGCGCCGCCGCTTCCGTAATCGAAGCTGGTCAGCAGGATGATGTCCTTGCTGTAGAAGCCGGAGGTGAGCGGCAGCGCCGCCAAGGCCGCGGAACCGATCACCATGCACCAAAACGGCACCGGCAGGCGCCGCCAGAGGCCGCCCATCCTGAAGATGTCCTGCTCGTGGTGCAGGGCCAGGATGACCGAGCCGGCGGACAGGAAGAGCAGGGCCTTGAAGAAGGCGTGGGTCATCAGATGGAAGATCGCCGCCGACCAGGCGCCAACCCCCAGGGCAAGGAACATGTAGCCGATTTGGCTCATGGTCGAATAGGCCAGAATGCGCTTGATGTCGCGCTGGGTCAGCGCCGTGAAGGAGGCGATGAACAGGGTGACCAAGCCGACCAGGGCGACGGCGAACTGGGCATCCGGGGAGAGCAGGAAAAGATCATGGGTGCGGGCGATCAGGTAAACGCCGGCGGTGACCATGGTGGCGGCATGGATCAGGGCGCTCACCGGGGTGGGACCGGCCATGGCGTCGGGCAGCCAGGTTTGCAGCGGCACCTGGGCGGACTTGCCCACCGCGCCGCCGAGCAGCAGCAGGGCGATGGCGGTGGCGAGGTTCGAGCCATCAGGCCAGGCTTCGCCCGCCGCCGCCATCGCAGCCTGGATGTCCAAGGTGCCCAGCTCGCGGAACAGCAGGAACAGGCCCACGGCCATGAAGGTGTCGCCCACCCGGGTCACCACGAAGGCCTTGCGGGCCGCGTAGCCGTTGGCCGAGTCTTGATGGAAGAAGCCGATCAGCAAGTAGCTGCAAAGCCCCACCCCCTCCCCACCGAGGAACAGCAGCAGCAGGTTGTCGCCCAGCACCAGCATCAGCATGGCGAAGACGAACAGGTTCATGTAGGCGAAGAAACGGCTGTAGCCGTCCTCGCCGGCCATGTAGCCGGTGGCGTAAAGGTGGATCAGAAAGCCGACGCCGGTGATGACGCCGACCATGACCAGCGACAGGCCATCCAGATACAGGCCGACCGCCACCTCGAACGGCCCCGCTGCCATCCAAGTCCAGAGGTGTTCCGCTCGGGGCGCGCCGCCCTGCTCCAGGAAGTCGATGCCGGCAAACAGCGCCGCCACGGCGGACAGCCCCACGGAACCGGCGCCGATGAACGCCACCGCCCGGTTGGGCAGCCGGCCCTCGGTGACGAACAGAATCAGGAACCCCGCCAAAGGCAGCGCCGGGATCAACCACAGACCTTCCATTGCCCGACCTGACCTCTACCCTGCCAGCTCGCTGGCGGCATCGATGTCCAAGTTGTTGAAGCGGCGCTGCAGTTGCAGCACGAGGCCGAGACCGACGGCCACTTCGGCGGCGGCCACGGCCAGTATAAGCATGTACATGATCTGCCCGTCGGCTTGTGCCCAGCGGGCGCCGGCGGCGATGAAGGCGAGCCCGCAGGCGTTCATCATGATTTCCAGCGACATGAGCAGGAAAATGACGTTGCGCCGCACCAGCACGCCCACCAAGCCGATGGCGAACAGCGCCGCAGCCAGCACCAGCACGTGCTCGATCGGCACGCTGACCGCGGTCATTCGATCTCCTCCCGTCGGGCCCGCATGTAGCGCCGGCCAAGATGGAAGGCCCCCACCAACGCGGCGAGCAGCAGAATGGACGCCAACTCCACGGCGAGCAGGTAGGGCCCGAACAACTCGATGCCGACCGCCTTGGGCGATACGCCGGTGCCGGAGGTCGTGACCTCGGTGCCGACGATCAGGTAGAGCAACTCCAGCAGCAGCACCGCAGCGAGGATGCCCGGCCCAATCCACATCCTAGGCGCCAGCCAGCGCCGCTCCTGCGCCACGGTCTCCCGCCCCAGGTTCAGCATCATCACCACGAACAGGAACAGCACCATGATGGCGCCGGCGTAGATGACGATCTCCAAGGCGGCGGCGAAGGGCGCGCCGAGCAGGAAGAAGATGAGCGCCACCGCCAGCAGCGAGACGATGAGGTAGATCAGCGCATGGGAGGCGTTGGTGCGGGTCACGGTCAGCACCGTCGCCGACAGCGACACCAGCGCCGCCAGGTAGAACAGGGCGAGTTCAAGGCTCACGGCAGCAGCTCGCGCACGTCCAGCGGCGGCGACTCCTTCTGCGCCTCGCCCTTGTCCTTGCCGTGGATGGTCTTGCCGGCCACCTGCCAGAAGGAGTAGTCCGGATACTTGCCCACGCCGTCGATCAGCAGGTGCTCCTTTTCATAGACCATGTTGTCGCGGTTGTACTCAGCCAGCTCGAAGTCCGGCGTGAGCTGGATGGCGTAGGTCGGGCAGGCCTCCTCGCACATGCCGCACATGATGCAGCGCGAGAAGTTGATGCGGAAGAAGTCGGGATACCAGCGGCCGTCCTCGCCCTGCGTCTTCTGCAGCGCGATGCAGTCCACCGGACAGGCCACGGCGCACAGGTTGCAGGCGACGCAGCGCTCCTCACCGTTCGGATCCCTCGTGAGCACGATGCGGCCCCGGTAGCGCGGCGCCAAGTACGGCATCTCCTCCGGGTACTGCACGGTCTCGTTACGTGAAAAGGTGTGCTGCAGCACCGTCCACAGGGTTCTCAGATGGCTCCACATAGCGCGTTACGCCCCCCTTTGCAGCAGCGCGATGGCGCCGGTGGCCAGCAGGTTGACCAAGGTGATGGGCAGCAGCACCTTCCAGCCCAAGGACATGAGCTGGTCGTAGCGCGGCCGCGGAATGGCCGCCCGCAGCAGGATGAAGCTGCAGACGAAGAAGGCCGTCTTGAGCGTGAACCAGACGATGGGCGGCAGGAAGTCCGGCCCCAGCCAGCCGCCGAAGAACAGCGTCACGATCATGGCGGAGGAGAGAATCACGCCGATGTACTCCCCCACCATGATCAAGCCGAACTTCATTGACGAGTACTCGGTGTGGAAGCCGGCGGCGAGCTCATGCTCCGCCTCCGGCAGGTCGAACGGCAGGCGATGGGTCTCCGCCAGCCCGGCGATGAAGAAGACGACGAAGCCGAGCGCCTGGGGAACGACGAACCACATCCCCTCCTGGGCCTCGACGATCTCGCTCAGGCTGAAGGAGCCGCTGAGCAGCACCACGCCCATGATCGACAGCCCCATGAACACTTCGTAAGTGACCATCTGCGCCCCGGTGCGCAGGCCGCCGAGCAGGGAGTACTTGTTGTTGCTGGCCAGCCCGCCGAGCAGCACCCCATAGACGGTCACCGCGGTCATGGCCAGGAAGAACAGCACGCCGATGTTCAGGTCGATCACCGCCAGCCCCGGGCCGAAGGGGACCACCACGAAGCCCATCAACATGCCTGCGGCGATGGCGGCCGGTGCCAGCGTGAACACCACCCGGTCGGCGAACGGCGGCACCCAGTCGTGCTTGGTGAACAGCTTGATGACGTCGGCGACGATTTGCAGTATGCCGAAGGGCCCCAGCCGATTGGGCCCCAGCCGGTCCTGCCAGAAGCCCAGCAGCCGCCGCTCCCACCAGACCAGCAGCCCGGAGGCCACCAACGCCCCGCCGAGCACCGGCAAGATCATGATGAAGCCCATTTCCAAGCCCAGGAAGGTGTTGGGTTCCACGGCCTCTGACCTAACCCCTCGCGATGACTTGCGGCGCCGGCCGCGGCTTGAAGTCCGGGTCGGACGACAGCGCCGCGCCGGCCGCAGGCAGCACTTGGGCGGCGTCGGGCATGCCGAGCACGATTCCGGCGCAACCTCTCGCCATGTCGGGCGCCAAGCGCAAGGCCATGGAACCCGTGCCGGCGATTCGAACGCCCTGGCCATCCGCCAAGCCCAGCGCCTCGGCATCCTCGGGGTGCAGCAGCAGCGCAGCGCCGGCACTGCGCTCAGCGATGGGCGGCGAGTGGGCGGAAAGCTCATCGGAGCCGAAGACATGGTGCAGCGGCACCCACTGCAGTCCAGCGGATTCGATGGCGGGCGGCTGCCGGTGCTTGGCGGCCAGAGCCTCAAGGGAACCGGTCTCGGGCTCAATCAGCCGAACGCCCACGTCGCCGCCCCGCAGCGGCCCGGCCACTTCCTGCTGGAACTTGAACACCGATTGATTGGAGTTCCACCCGGGCGACCACACATAAGGGATCAGCGCGGCCACCTCGCCGCCGTTGCGGCCTTCCATGGAATAGGAGAAGGGCGTCTGCTCATCCACGGTGGGCTTCGGCTCATGGACGCTGATGTGCGCGTCCTTGGCGGTCCGGCCGCTGGCTCGATGGGTCATGCGCGGAATGCGTTGGCCCGCGCCGTTGCGGTGGCCAGCATCCGGCGTGGTCCGCGCGACGCCCTCCAAGTGCGCGTTGCCATCGACGCAAGCCCGGGCCACGTCATCGATGTGGCGCCAGCGCAAGTCGTTGCGGCCCGCCGCGATGGCCGCGTCCGTCAGCCACTGCCAAGCCGGGGCCACGTCCTGCTGCGGCTCAAAGACTTGGTAGAAGCGCTGGGCGCGTCCTTCGTGATTGACGAAGGTGCCGGTGCTCTCCGCCGTGCTGGCGGCGGGCAGCACCAGGGTCGCAGCCTCCGCGGTGGCGGTCTCGAGCACGTCGAGCACCACCACGTCGGCGACCTTGGCCAAGGCTTGATCGACGGCCTCGCGCTCCAACCGCCGGTGCAGGTCGTTTTCCAGGATGATGACGCTGTCGGCCTTGCCCTCGGTCAGTCGCCGCAGCGCATCCGCCAAGCCCAGTTCGCCGCCCAGCAGGGCCGCGCCGAGGCTGTTGGCCTCCCGCCCCGCCAGCAGCAGGCCGGCGTCCTTGCCCTGCCCTTGCAATGCCCAAGCGACGTTGGCTGCGGCCTGCAGCACGGCCGCCGACCCGCAGGCGGTGCCCGAAACGACCAACGGCCGCTCGGCCTGGCTGAGCGCCGCCACCGCTTGCGCCACGAAGCCTGGGTCCGCGCCCTCGGCTTGGGCGAAGCGGTCGTCGATGCCGTGGGCGATGGCGAAGCCGGCCGCAGCGACGGCCTGGGGCGATGCCCTTAGCGCCCGCGCCGCCAAGTCATCGATGCGGGTGGGCGCCGGCGTGGCGATGAGGAAGGGGCTCTGCGCCTGCTGCGCATGGCTGCGCACACCGGCGTCCTGCCACAGCGGAATGCCGGCGTCGGCGGCCATGTCCAAGGGCTTGCTGCGCACGCTCTGGCGCAGGGCCAAGGCGATGCGGGGCGCGGTGTTGGCCACGTCCTCGCCAAGCACCAGCACGGCGTCGGCGGACTCCGCTTCGATGGTGGTGGCGATGCGCGCGCCGCCGGCTTGGTAGATGGACAGCATCAGCTGATCGAGCGCCGCCTCGCCATCGGCGACGCCGGTGCTGAAGTTCTCATCCCCCACCAGCGCCTTGAGGGCGAAGTTGCTTTCCAAGGAGGCGCGGGGCGAGCCAATGCCCAACACTTGGCCTCGGCTGAGAACGTCCGCGACTCGTTCAGCGGCGGATGCCGCATCCAACCCCTCGAACACGCCGTCCTCGGCCTTGACGCCGGCTTGGCGCAGGCGGGCGGGACTGTTGACGAAATGGCCGCCGAACCGGCCCCGGTCGCAGAGGAAATAGCCGTTGACGTCGGGGTGGTAGCGGTTGTGTACCCGCTTGAGCGACCCGTAGCGTTCGCCGGGCAGCGTGTTGCAGCCGACCGCGCAGCCGGGGCAGACCGAGGGGGCGGACTGCAGGTCCCACTTGCGGGTGTAGGTGGCGCTGAACGGCTTGTCGGTGAAGACGCCGGTCGGGCAGACCTCGACCAGGTTGCCGGCAAACTCGCTTTCCATGACGCCGTCGGATTCGCGGCCAAAAAACATGCGCGACCGGGAGCCGAAGGCCTGCAAGTCGCGTCCGCCGGCATAGTCCTGATAGTAGCGAACGCAGCGGTAGCAGGTGATGCAGCGGTTCATCTCATGGCCGATGAAGGGGCCTAGGTATTGGTTGCGGAAGGTGCGCTTGGAGCCTGCGTAGCGGCGGCTGGTATGCCCGGTCATCACCGTCATGTCCTGCAGGTGGCATTCGCCGCCCTCTTCGCACACCGGACAGTCGTGGGGATGGTTCTCCATCAGCCACTCGATGACCTGCTTGCGGAAGTCGCGGGCGAAGTCCGCGTCGATGGACACCCGCATGCCGTCCTGCACGTTCACCATGCAGGCCATCTGCAGGCGGCCGCGCTCATCGTCGGCATCGGCAAACTGAATGACGGCGCACAGCCGGCAGGAACCCACCGAACCCATGGCGGGATGCCAGCAGAAGTAAGGGAGGTCCAAGTGCTCGGACAGCACCGCCTGCAACAGGTTTTGGCCGGGCGTAAGCTCGTAGTCCTTGCCGTCTATGTTGACGCGGGCCATGTGGGCGTTAGTCCTCAGCACTCATTTCCTTGGTCCACCAACACAGCCCAACAACCCCCCGAGGAAGGCGGTTTCCATTGGGTCTATGGAAGGGTGGCGGGAGGTGTACAAAAAACGCCGCCACCATACAGGCCATCGCGCCTTGGGGCAAGAGAGCTTTAAAGCAAGCTCGATTCGTGATCCTTCCAGAACGGCGCCCGCAACTCGCGCTTGAGGATTTTGCCCGACCCGGTTTTCGGGATTTCATCGACGAAGGACACCGACCGCGGCACCTTGTAGCCCGCCAGATGCTCCCTGGCGTAGGCGGTCACGCCCTCGTCGTCGAGCCCTGCCCCCGGCCGGGGCACCACCACCGCATGGACGCTTTCGCCCCACTCCTCGCTGGGGATGCCGAACACGGCGGCCTCCTGCACGTCGCCGTGCAGTTCCAGGGCGTGTTCGATCTCGGCGGGATAGATGTTGACGCCGCCGGAGATGATCATGTCCTTCTTGCGGTCGCAGATGTAGTAGAAGCCGTCCTCGTCGAAGTAGGCAATGTCGCCCACCGTCTGCCAGCCGTCGCGCCGGTCCGCGAGAAACTTGTCGCGGGCCTTGTAGTACGTGTTGAACATCGCGGCCGAGCGGACGAACAGCTCGCCGGGCTGGCGCGGCTCCGACACCACGCTGCCGTCCTCGGCGTACAGGCGGATCTCCACGCCCGGCGCCGGCTGTCCGCAGGAGCCGGGCTTGCTGCGCTGGAACTCCGGGGTGAGTATGGTGTTGACGCCGAGTTCCGTGGAGCCGTAAACCTCGAACAGGGAGCGTTCCGGGAAATGCTCCAAGTACTGGAGCTTGAGCGCGTAGGACCAAGGCGCTGCGTTGGCCACCATGATGCGCAGGCTGCTGCGGTCGTACTTTGCCAGCACGTCTTCCGGCAACTGGCAGATGCGTCGCACCGGGGTCGGCGCGGCAAAGGTGGCGGTGACGGCGTATTTGTCGAGCAGGCGCAGCCAGTCCTCCGCATCAAAGACGCGCTGCACAATGGCAGTGTTGCCCAGCATCTGGCCCACTGCCAGAAAGCCGCTGGGGCCGGAGTGGTAGAGCGGCCCGGTGGTCAGGTAAACGTCGTCCGGTCGCCATCGGTAGGTCTCGACCATCCTGGCCCCCTGATCGGGGTCCCCGGCGCCGGTGCGCACCGCGCCCTTGGGATTGCCGGTGGTTCCGGAGGTGTAGATCATGGTGCCGCTCTTGGCCGGATCCACGCCCAATTCCACTGGGCCGGACGCCATGCCGGCCAACAGGGCCGCGGCGTCCAACTGGCCGCTTCCGGGCGCACCGTCGAACACCATGACTTGGGCGACCTGCGGCGTGTTCGGCCGGATGCGCTCAAAGAGCGGCGCGAACTGCGCATCGGTGAACACGATCTTGGCGTCCGAGTTGTGGGTGACGTAGGTCGCCTCCTCGTCGGTGAGGCGGTAGTTCAACGGCACCGATATGGCCCCGGCCTTGCGCGCCGCATGCCCGCAGGCCAAGGGCCACATGGAGTTCTGGCCGCACCAAAGCACCTTGTCCCCCGGCTCCACGCCATGCGCCATGAACACGCGCGCCAGCCGGTTGGCGTTGGCCTCCAGCTCGGCAAAGCTCCACTGGAGAACCGTGCCGTCGGGCCGGTCATCAATGAGCGCGGGCTTGTCGCCCAAATTGGCAGCCAACTCGGTCAGCGTGTCCGGCATGGCGTTGTTCCCCCAACGGCTTGGCAAAGGGGGCGGTTTACACGATGGCACTGGTGCGCGTCAATCGTTTGAAGCCTTTGGCAGCGCAAGCGGTTCGCCCCCTAGCTTCAAGTCGCGCCTCGCGCTTCGCGCAACACCGCATGGAGTGCCGGGCGGTGGTGCTTGATCTGCTCGTTCGTCAACCCCTCCAGCGAGTGGGGGAACTTGATCCATTCCTCGGTCTCGCGCAGGTAGTAATCGGGGACTCGGTCGGTCAGGTTGCGCGAAGGCTTGTAAAACGGCACCGCGACCCGGATTTCTTGCGGTGCGTTCCGCCGAGCCTTCTCGCGCAGCGTCTCAATCAGCGCCTCGATGGTGCGGCCGGTGTCGAAGACGTCGTCGACGACGAGCAGGCGGTCCCCGCGATCGATGTTCTTTAACAGGTAGTTGAGGCCGTGTATGCGCACCTCGGACGAGCGCCCGTCGATGCCGCTGTACGAGGAGGTGCGGATGGCAATGTGGTCGGACTCCACGCCGAAGTAGTCGAGCAGTTCCTGCACCGCCATGCCGATGGGCGCCCCGCCTCGCCAGATGGCCAGGATGAAGCTGGGCCGAAACCCGCTCTCCAGGACCCTCGCCCCGAGCTCGAAGGCGTCCTCCAGCAGCTCCTGCGCATCAATGTAGAGCATCGCGCCTCCTTGCGACTGACCGCGCTCCATCGCCGCCCGCGAAACTCCGACGAACTAAAGGTTCGCCGTGACCGCCAGGTCGCGCGCGTTCAGAAAACGTCGGAACCTGACCCACCCTACGGCAGCCGAGTTTCGCGCGGCGAAACTCCAACGCGCCCGCTTCGCGGGCGTGCTTCAAGCGCCGGGCGCAGTAAAGTATGCTGCCTCCCTCTCAATACAAGCAAGCGTGCCCCATTCCGTGGACAGAATATTCGTCACCGAAGAGGAGCTCCTGCTCGACGCCTACCGTCTCGGCGTGCAGATCTTTAACAGCGGCTTCCGGCCAAGCTTCATCGTCGGCCTGTGGCGCGGCGGCAGTTCGGTGGGCATCGCTGTGCAGGAGTGCCTGCAGCATCTCGGGGTGGAGACCGACCACATCTCGCTGCGCACCTCCTATCGCGGCATGGAGCGCTACCAGCGCATGGTGGACGAGGCCTCTTCGGAGATCCGGGTACACGGCACCCAGTACCTGCTGGAAACCATGAATGCCGAGGACGGGCTGCTCATTGTCGATGACGTTTACAGCACCGGCCTCAACGTGAAGGCGGTGATCGACCGGCTTGCGTCGCGCATGAGGCTGAACCTGCCGCACGACATCCGCATCGCAGTGCCTTGGTGCAAGCCCGCCCGCAATCGCACCGGCCGGATGCCGGACTACCACCTGCACGAGACCGACCGCTGGCTGGTGCTCCCCTACGAGCTGAACGGCCTGAGCCACAACGAGCTCCGAACGCACAAGCCGTTCTTGGCACCCCTGCTTTCCAAGCTTCAGGGGACATGAACTGAGCGCTCCAAACCTCGCGGAGAAATGACTCACCCCGCCTGACTGGCAGCGGGCCACCTGCCGCATCGCTTGTCGAACCGGCTTCCGCACCCGTCGCCCCGCCCGCTTTCCGACTGCGCCTCAATTAGCTTGGCGACGCTACCGGCAGCCTGTTTGACTTAGCCGCGGCGCACGCCAGTTGCTCGTGCAGTGCTGGCTCGGAAACTTAGTTGATGGCGATGTATTCCTCAACAGATTCCTCAAAAGCGGCTTCAAGCTCATCCACTGTCTTGTCGTGAAAGCCGACAATGTCCTTGATTCCCACGAGGTGGCCGACGAAGACACGATCAACCTCATCAAAATCAACGCGGGCGGTATAACCCCAATGCTCCAGTTTGCTGACGGCTCAACTCCTGCCTGCTCCAAAAAAGTAGCTAATTTGCTGCCATTTCCACGCAATCAGACGCTCCCATCAGCGAGCGTGATGCGCTGCCAGCGCAGCGCAGAGGTCCGTCATTTGCTTTCGCAAGCGGTCAGGTCGCTCTATGGCGACCTCTTCGCCCCAAGTACACAGGTGCCAGCACATCTCCAGGGCACCGCCAGCCCTAAAGCGGACGCGCAAAGACCCGTCGTCGTGACGCTCGACCTGCTGGTCCGGGTGAAACAGGAAGGCGGCCGCATCCGGTGCGGCGTTCGGCGTGAACCGTAGCGTCACGTTGAACGGGCGTTCCTGAAACACGCCAAAGGCGCGCTTGGCGAACGCGGTCAAGTCGAAGCCTGCGTCCGGCATGAAGGCGGCATCCGTGACCTTTGCGCCACGGACGCTGGACAGCCGCCAAAGCAGCACATCGTCATGGCGCTCGGTAGGGGCCACCAGCAGGGCGCGGTTGCCGTAAAGCACGCCGTAGGGACGCACCCGGCGGCGCTTGTTCGGCGCCCCCGGCCCTCGCGCCGCATAGTCGAAGGTCAGGACGCGCCTTCGCCGGATGGCTTCCCGCACCGTGGAGAGCAACCCGTCCTCAAGCTGTTGGCGGGGACCGGGACGCATGGCCAATCCTTCGGCCCGCAGCAACTCCTCGGTTCCCGCACCGGCATCCTGCGGCGAGCCGGACCGTGCCTTGGCCTTCAGCTTGTCAGCCAGCGCTTGCAGCGAAGCCGCCTGTTCCGCAAGGCCGGAGCGATCCAAGCTGGCCGCCGCCGTGGCCAAGTTGGCCAGCTCCTCGTCGGAGACGCGGATCAACCCACCCAAGTTGCGGGAGTCCAGGCGCCAGTGGACTCGCCGATCCTCGGCATCCAAGGTCATCAGCGGCCCGAAGGCCGCTTCCACGACATCGCGCAGGCGCTCCGCCGTTCGGCGGCTGACGTTGAACTCCCGCATCACGTCATCCAAGGTCAGTCCGCCGCGCCGGACTTGGAGCAAGGTGGCGAGTTGGATGATGTTGTTTAGCCGCTCGTATCGCATGGGTTTCGCCGCCCGGTCGTCAAATTCATCATCACTTCCGCCAAAGCCCGCACCTCCCCTGTCCCGACGCCACGCGTTTTGGGTCGAACCCGCCAAGGATGCCCGCAGGGCGCTTGCGACTCAAACGCGCCGCCTTCCGCGTGGCGGCCGGGGGCGACGGCCCCGCCGGTGCCGCGAAGCGTCAGAGTCCCCCGTATCTCTTGCGGGCAGGCTGTTGGCGATCACCGCAGCAAGCTCGCAGGAAACGGCAACCATGCAAAGCAACTCGTCCGAATCCAGCGCCGAGCCGTAGGTGGCCTCGCAGGACGGGAAGTCGCGCCGCCGCCGAAGGCAAAGCCTGAACCGCGACCAACGCTTGCGGTCGTCGCGGATGATGAGCTCCTCCCTTGTGCTCCAAACTTGGTGGGTTCGCTTGCCAACTTGCAAGGGCACCGGGCGCAGATTCGGCTGATGCGCGAACAGGCTGAAGGCGCCGGACTCAACAAACTCCTTGATCTCGTCACCGGCCGCGTTCAGCGCTCGCTGCAATGCGAGAAGCCCGCGCCGTTGCCAGCCAACGGGTTCATTGTCCGCGCCGGCGCACTCCT
Organism: Gammaproteobacteria bacterium; assembly: GCA_026709365.1. Taxonomy (GTDB): domain Bacteria; phylum Pseudomonadota; class Gammaproteobacteria; order Pseudomonadales; family Azotimanducaceae; genus Azophilus. The sequence goes on along the minus strand of JAPOTD010000102.1, from coordinate 33,246 downwards.
CGATTTTCCGGGTTGCGACATCAATGCTGAGCAAACCCACGCACTCCCCTTGCCGGCGCAGCGCCCAGAACTCAGACTCACCCTGCCGCAGCGCGTCACGATAGTCCCCTCCCAAATGGCCTGAGATGCAATTGCGCAACTGCTTGCCCACGGACCGCAGTTGGCTGACGGTCTTGACCTCCAGCAGGCTGTGCTCATCGTCCAGGCGGATTTTCCGCGCCTGCTCGCGAGACTTGCGGTCGTTGATGCCTTGCACGATCTTGTTGTGGAGGCCGCGGTACCGCGAGGCGCGGCGCTCAAGCTCGATGAAGTCTTCGCAGCAGCCCGCGAAGCGAATCAGCTTGCGGGACTCGCCACGGCTGGCACTGCCGTCGCTGACGTGGCGGGCGGCGCTGGCCAAGTGCGCCAGCGTCCGCCGCACCGCCTGCCGAGCCGACTTTCGCACCCGCTGGCCAGCCCGGTTTTCCGGTTGGGCTTCAAAGGCGTCGATCAGCTTGGGGACATTCCCGGCAGCCTGATTGATGCAGCGTGGATCAAGCCCGCTGGTTCGCAAAATGTCGTTGAACTGCGCCACTTCGCATAGGGTGTTCGCCTTGGTCATGGTTAGGCCCTCCTTGGCTTTGAATGGAGGGCAAGCGTAGCCACTGAGTGCGTCAAATACGGTCGTAGTTTAGATTTGAAACGGCGATTCCCTCTATCGCCTCCGACAGCGCTGGGCTGGGCTGGAACCATCCTCAATCAATGGCGAACAAGAGGGCGGGATTTCCGCTCTGAGGGGCATCTTGCTCTCGACGCGGAAAACCTGAGCCAGACTTGCCCATACTTAATCAACAACAGAAGTTGCCGAGGCTGAAAGCCCCAAGGAGCCTCTGATCAAGTCCCGGAAGTTCAGAGCGGCCTGTGGGGTGCGCTGGCAAGGCGCGGCGAAGCCGTGTGGCAGGCCCCCACACAATGAGCCGCAACGCCGCCAGCGCAGCCCACAGGCGCTCCCGAAGGGCGCTTCACGGCGCTTGGGCCCGAGTTCCGCTCCGCCTGCGGACAGGGAGCTGCTCCCGGCGGGGCCGTTTCGGCCCTCAAGCAGTGAAGCGCTGAACGAACGGGACTTGATCAGAGGTTCCCCAGTGTGCTTGCCGGCTCAGAGACATATCGGAATCCGGCCTAAGCGACCAGCGCGGAGTTTCGCGCCAGCGAAACTCCATACGCACCCGCAAAGCGGGTGCGCCTTGCCCTCGAACAGCCCGCGTGACAGCATTGCGCCATGCGATTCTTCAACACAGCGGGCCCGATGGTCGCAGCGCGTCACTATCAGGTTCCGCCGCTCTCGCGGCTCGATCTTGAAGAGCTCCATCGCTTGATCGATGACTGGCGCTACTTCGTGCTGCACGCGCCGCGCCAGACCGGCAAGACGACGGCGCTGCTGGCCCTTCGCGATCGGCTCAACGAGGCGGGCCACCACCGCTGCGTCTATGTGAACGTGGAGCCGGCCCAGATGGCGCGGGAGGATGTCGGCGCGGGCATTCAAACCATCCTCGGCATGCTGTCGGACCAGTGCGTCGATACCTTGGGCGACACATCGGTTCAGGAGGTCTGGCCGGAACTGCTTTCCACGAGGGGTCCCTACGCCGCCCTGCAGGCGACGCTGCAGCGTTGGGCCGGATCGGACTCCAAGCCCGTTGTCCTGTTCATTGACGAGATCGATTCCCTCATCGGCGACACGCTGGTGTCCGTGCTGCGCCAGCTGCGCGCGGGATACGCTGAGCGTCCGGCGCGCTTCCCGCAAAGCGTCATTTTGTGCGGTGTGCGCGATGTGCGTGACTACCGCATTCACGCTTCGTCGGAGAAGGATCCGGTTCTGGGGGGGAGCGCATTCAACGTCAAAGCCAAATCCCTGCGTCTTGGCGACTTCAGCAGGCGCGAGGTGTGCGAACTGCTCGGCCGGCACACCGATGAGACCGGCCAGCGGTTTACTGAGGCGGCGATTGCGGAGGTGTTCCATCTTACCCAAGGGCAGCCTTGGTTGGTGAACGCTTTGGCCAACGAAGCCTGCTTCGAAAAGGCTGGGGTGCGCGACCGTTCGCGGGAAGTGGGCCTAGCCCCCGTGACCGAGGCCCGTGAGCGTCTTATCCTGCGTCGAGACACACATCTGGACCAACTCGTACACAAGCTCGAGGAACATCGTGTGCGGCGCGTGATCGAGCCGATCCTGAGCGGCGAACCGCAGGTGCAGCCGTTCCGCAACGAGGATCTTCAGTACGTGCGCGACCTCGGACTGGTGGCCCAGACAAAGCCGGTGGCCATCGCCAACCCGATCTACCAAGAGGTGATTCCGCGCGAACTGACCTACGCGCAGCAGGAGGCGATGACCCAAGAGACCGCGTGGTACGTGAATGACGACGGCAAGCTGCGCATGGACGCGCTGCTTGAGGCTTTTCAGGACTACTTCCGCACCAACGCGGCGCATTGGGACGAGCGTTTCCAGTACAAGGAGGCCGGGCCGCAGCTTCTGCTGCAATGCTTCCTGCAGCGGGTGGTCAACAGCGGCGGGCGGATTGATCGGGAGTACGGCATCGGCCGCGGCCGGGTCGATCTGGCAGTGGTCTGGCCCTTGGCCGAACGGTCGGAGGGCGGCGCTGCGCCGCGCTCGGAGCAGCGGGTGGTCATCGAGTGCAAGCTGATGCGGGATGGGCTCGCCGCGGCGCTACGCACCGGGCTGCCGCAGACGACCGCTTACATGGACGAGTGGGGTACGTCAGAGGGGCACTTGGTGCTGTTCGACCGAACCGACGGCAAGCCGTGGAGCGAGAAGCTGTTTCGTCGCATCAAGGATCACGACGGAGTGTCCGTCACCGTCTGGGGCATGTAGCAGGCGGGGAGCAGCCACAGAATGCAGTGACTGGCCAGCGCTGTCTGCCTTGAAGTTGCAGAAGGCCCGCATGCCGGTCTTTGCTGGGCGTTGCTCCGCTTCCGACGGCTCCATGCAATGGGCCTCACCCGCCCCGTCGATACGGGCACTCGCCAATACGAATGTGCTCCTCAAAATCCTCCCGGAAGTATTTCAGCGCACTGGCCAGCGGCTCGATCGCACCGGGCGCGTGCAGGCAGAAGGTGTTGGTGACGCCGCCGATGAACTGGGCGTTGCGCTCAAGCAATTCCAAGTCGCCGGGCTGGCCGCGGCCTTCCTCGATGTCGGTCAGCAGCTGCTCCACCCAAGGCAGGCCCTCCCGGCAGGGGGTGCAGAAGCCGCAGGATTCCTGGGCGAAGAAATGCTCCAGGTTGCGGCACATGTCCACCGGGCAGATGGAGTCATCCATGAGGATCATGGTGCCGGTGCCCATGCGGCTGCCCGCCGCTTGGATGGTGCCGTAGTCCATGGCGAGGTCGAAGTGCTGTTCGACCAGGAAGTCGGTGGATGCGCCGCCCGGCAGCAGGCCGCGCAGCTTGTAGCCGTCCTGCATGCCGCCGGCGTGGACGTCGATGATCTCGCGGATGGTGGTGCCGATGGGCAGCTCCCACAGGCCCGGCTTGTTGACGCGGCCGGATACGCCGTAGAGCTTGGTGCCCGCATCGTCGCCCAACCCAAGCCCCTGATACCAGTCCGCGCCCTGGCGCAGGATGCCCGGCACGTTGCAGAAGGTTTCGACGTTGTTGACGATGGTGGGGCGCCCCCAAGCGCCGCTGGCGGGCGGGAACGGCGGCTTGGTGCGCGGCTGCGCCCGCTTGCCCTCCAGGGCGTTCAGCAGCGCGGTCTCCTCGCCGCAGATGTAGCGGCCCGCGCTGCGGTGGATGCGCAGGTCGAAATCGAAGCCGCTGCCGAAGATGTTTTGGCCGAGGTAGCCCCGGGCCTTGGCATCGTCAATGGCCTTCTGCAGTTGGCGGTACGGCTCGTGGTACTCGCCGCGCAGAAAGACGTAGCCCTGGGCCGCGCCGATGGCGTAGGCGCCGATGATCATGCCCTCCACCAGCAGGTGCGGGTTGTGCTCCAGGAGGTAGCGGTCCTTGAAGGTGCCCGGTTCCATCTCGTCGCCGTTGCAGACCAGGTACTTCAGGCCGCCGTCCGAAGCCTCGCCCTGGGGCACGAAGCTCCACTTCAGGCCAGTGGGGAACCCGGCCCCGCCCCGCCCACGGAGGTTGGCGTCCTTGACCAGCGCAATCACTTCGGCGGGCGCCATGCCGGAAACCGCTTGGCGGGCGCCCGCATAGCCCTCATGGGATTCGTAGGCCACCAGGTCCACCAATCCGCCCACGTCATCAACGATGCCGATCAGGGGGCGCTCACCGCTGGCCACTACTCGAACCTCCCGAAAATGCCGTCGAGCTGCTCGGCATCCACGTTCTCGATGAGTTCGTCGCCGATCATCATGGTCGGCGCCTTGTCGCAGGCGCCCAAGCAAACGATGGGCAGCAGGGTGAAGCGGCCATCGGCCGTGGTTTGCCCCATGCCAATGCCGAGGTGCGCCTCGATGCGCTTGCGCAGGGCATCGGCGCCCATGACGTAGCAGGAGACGCTGTCGCAAACCATCACCACGTGCCGCCCCACCGGCTTGCGGAAGATCAGGTTGTAGAAGGTGGCGATGCTGTCGAGGTTCTCCACCGACATGCCCAGCACGTGGGCGATGGCGCCTAAGCTCTCGTCGGACACCCAGCCCCGATGGCGCTGGACGATCATCATCGCATCAATGGCCGCGGACTTGCGATCCGGCAGGTGGGCACACTCCTCTTCGATCTCCCGCACCTCCTCGTCGGAGAGAACGGGAATGAGAGCCGGCTCGCTCATCGGTCCACGTCCGCCATGACGAAGTCGATGCTGGCGATGATGGCGATCAGGTCGGCGATCATGAAGCCGCGGGAAATGAGCGGAATCATCTGCAGGTGCGCAAACGAGGGGGTTCTGATGCGGGTGCGGTAGGACATGGTGCCGCCGTCCGAGGTCAGGTAGTAGGAGTTCCAACCCTTGGTGGCTTCGATCATCACGCTGCATTCCGAAGGCGGGATCACCGGCCCCCAGCTGACGTTGAGGAAGTGCTGGATGAGGGTTTCGATGTCCTGCATGGTCCGCTCCTTGGGCGGCGGCGTGGTCTGCGGGTGTTCGGCCTTGTAGGGACCGGCGGGCATGTTGTTCAAGCACTGGCGGATGATGCGCAGGCTTTGGCGGATTTCCTCAACCCGCACGACGCAGCGGTCGTAGCAGTCGCCGTTGGCGGCCAGGGGCACTTCAAAGTCGAATTGGTCGTAGCCGCCGTAGGGACGCTGCTTGCGCAGGTCCCAGTCCAGGCCCGTGGCGCGCATGCCCGGCCCGGTGATGCCCCACTCCACTGCCTCGGCGTTGTTGTACTGGCCGACGCCGATGGTGCGCCGCTTGAGGATGCCGTTCTTGGTGGCCATCTTGTCGTAGTGGTCCACGCGGGCGGGCATGTAGTCCACGAAGTCGCGCACCATGGTGTCCCAGCCTTCCGGCAGGTCCTGGCCGACGCCGCCGATGCGGAACCAGGACGGGTGCATGCGTCCGCCGGTGATGGCCTCGACGATGCTGAACAGGCGCTCCCGGTCGGCGAACATGTAGAACACCGGCGACATCTGGCCGACGTCCTGGGCGAAGGTGCCGAAGAACAGCAGGTGGCTGGCGATGCGGAAGAACTCGGACATCATGATGCGGATCACCTTGGCCCGATCCGGCACCTCGATGCCGGCCATCTTCTCGACCGCCATCACGTAGGGCAGGTTGTTCATCACCCCGCCCAAATAGTCCACCCGGTCGGTGTAGGGGATGTAGGTGTGCCAGGACTGCCGCTCGCCCATCTTCTCGGCACCCCGATGGTGGTAGCCGATGTCCGGCACCGCATCAACCACCACCTCGCCATCGAGCTGCAAGGCGATGCGGAACACGCCGTGGACGCTGGGGTGGTTGGGGCCTAGGTTCAGGAACATGAAGTCCGTGTGCTTGGCGCCGCGGGACATGCCCCACTCCTCGGGCTTGAAGCGCAGGCTCTCCTGCTGGGCGTCGAGCAGCTCGTCGCTCATGCGGAAGGGATCCATCTCGGTGGCGCGGGCCGGATGCTCCTTGCGCAGCGGATGCCCCTCCCAGAGGGCCGGGGTGAGAATGCGGTAAAGGTTCGGATGGCCTTCAAAGTTGACCCCGAACATGTCATAGGCCTCGCGCTCGTACCAATTGGCGGCTGGCCAAACGGAGGTCAGGCTCGGCAGGCTGCTGTCACCCTCCGGCAGCGCCACCTTGATGCGCAGATCTGAGTTCCTCGCCAAGGAAATCAGGTGGTAGAACACCGTGAAGTCGGCATCCGGCAGGCCGTGGCGGTTGTTGCGGACGCGCTCGTCCACGGCGGACAGGTCGAACAGCAGGGGGTAGTCGTCCTTCAGGCCCCGCATGACCTCCAGCAAGCGATTGCGGGGCACCCACAGGTTGGGGATGCCGTCAGCGGTCTCCTGGAGCTGGATGTCCCCGCCCAAGCGCTGCCGCAGCGTCTCCACCTGATTCGGGGATTCTCCAGTGGCTGCGTGAGCCAGTGGCGGCTCAAGAACTTCCGACATCAGCGCCGCCTGCCGGTGCCGTCCCGCCCCGGCGTCGCGGGCGACGGGCTCTTTTGCCGCAGCAAATCCTTCGACAGCGGCGCATCGCCCACGTTGCCCGGCTCCTCCAATTCAGTGACGCGCATTCGGACCGGCGTGCGGGCATCGCGCTGGCTCGGCTGGTACTTGCTGACCTCGCCGTCCTCGCCCACGATCCAGCTGTAGGGCCGGGGCCGCGCCTTGACCGCTTCCTGCAGCAGCGTCAGGCCCTGCATCAGCGCTTCCGGACGCGGCGGGCAGCCGGGCACGTAAACGTCCACGGGCAGAAACTTGTCCACCCCCTGCACCACGCTGTAGATGTCGAACATGCCGCCGGAATTGGCGCATGAGCCCATGGAGATAACCCACTTCGGCTCCAGCAGCTGATCGTAGAGATGCTGCACCACCGGCGCCATCTTGCGGAACACCGTGCCGGCGATGACGATGAGGTCCGCTTGCCGAGGCGTCGCCCGAATCACTTCCGCGCCGAAGCGGGACATGTCGTGGCGGGAGGTCAGCGCGGTGGCCATCTCCACATAGCAGCAGGAAAGGCCGAAGTTGAACGGCCACAGCGAATGCGCCCGCCCCCAAGCAACCAGATCGTCTAGCTTGGCGGTGAGGAAGCCCTTGGCCACCTGCTCCTGATACACCTCATCCGCCGACGCCATGGGCGCATCAGCCTCGGCCTTGACCAAACGCCACTGCATTTCAGGCAGCCCCTCCTTGCGCCGCGCCCGTGGGCGCTCCAACCGCGTAGCGGCCACGCTTTTGCCGATGCTTCAGGCCCCAGTCCAGCGCCCCAGTGCGCCACTCATAGACCAAGGCCACCAAGAGAATGACGATGAACGCCGACGCACCCAAGTAACCGCGCCAACCGAGTTCGAAGAACGCCACCGCCCAAGCGAAGATGAAGATGGTCTCCAAGTCGAAGATGACGAAGAACATGGCGATCAGGTAGAACTCGATGGACAGCCGCGTCTGCTCAGCGGCGCCGACCGGCACGATGCCGGACTCAAAGGGCATGTCGGTGGCCTTGCGCTTGCGGGTCCGGGCGCCAAGCAGCCAGGAACCGCCGATGGACGCAACGACCACCACGCCAACGCCCAGGGCGTACAGAACCACCGGCCACAAATTCTGGCTTTGGACGGCAGCGCTGGCGACATCGGCTTCCGAACTCATGCTGTCCTCATTGGTGTTGCTAGGGCCGCGCTTGCGGTGTGCCGTCGAAACGCCCGCGGCGGCGAATGCACGGCATGGCGAAAGGAGGCATCGATCAGGCGCGAACGATAATGGCCGACTGGTTCAGGCGCAAGGGGTTGCGCGAACACCGGTATGCGCCAATTTGCCGTCCGGTCCTCTCGCTCTTGATTCGGTAAGTCTCAAGCGGCACGCCGTTTTCTCGAACATCGCGGGCGGCGTAGTCGAAGATCAAGAAGCCCTGCATGCGGGCGCGCATGGTGCAGAGCCAAATGTAGTTGTTGGGCCCGTCATGGCTTCCTCCCCTACAAGACCTGCTGAATGCGCGGGCTCCTAGCCAGTCGGCGCCAGTGCCGCGATGGCGGCCAAGCTCTCCTCCCTCGGGGTGCCCGAGGTGCCGAACAGATAGGTCTCCCCGCTCGGCCCGCCGTCACCGTGGGCGATCAGGTTGATGATGGCTTGGCCAATGTCCTGCGGCTTCATGGCCGAATCCGCCAACTCGGGTGCTGCGCCCCGCAGCATGGGACTGTCGGTGGCGCCAAAGCACAGCCCGTTGACCCGGATGTTTGAGTCCGCCAACTCCATCGCCCAGGTTTCGGTCTGCCGCCACTGCGAGAACTTGGCGCAGTCGTAGCCGAGCGCCGGCAGGCCGGTGATGTGGTGGCCTTCCTTCACATGCTCGGTGATGTTGTTGATGATGTGCCCGCCGCCCGCTTGGACCATGGCGGGCACGCAGGCCCGGGCGCAGTAGTAGCTGCCCAGCGCGCACGCGCCCATGGCGGCCTCGAAGGCGGCGGTCTGGGTTTCATAGGTGCCGTTCAGGAGCGAGGAGTCATCCCAAACCGCGGCGTTGTTGACCAGCACGTCAATGCGCCCGAAGGCTTGCAGCCCTGCGTCGATGGCGCTGCGCACCTGCACCCGGTCGGCCAGATCGCAGGCAATGGGCAGGCAATCCCGGCCCGTGGCGCGCACCGCTTCCGCAGTGGCTCGGTTCCCCAGGCTGTCAACGTCCAAGGCGACGATGTCAGCCCCCTCCTCCGCCAGCCGCACCGAGACCCCGCGGCCGATGCCGACCGCAGAGCCGGTGACGACGGCCACCTTGCCGATGAGCGCGCTCAAGATTCAAGCCCTGGCGTAAGTTTGCAGGTCCGTGGCCGCTGCAAGCGCTACTCGAAGCTCATGCCCAATTCCACGCCCCACTGCAGCGGTTCGCCGTATTGGCTGAAGTTCCACAAGCCACCCACCGAATTGGCCGACACCCGATACTCCTCGTTAAGCAGATTCTTGCCGAACAGGGACACATACCAACGACCGGTCGGGTTGTTGTAGGTGACGTTGGCGTCGAGCAGCGTTCGTGCCTCCAGTTGCGTGTAGGTCGGGTGACGAGGTGTTGGCGCTGTGCCGAACTTGGGATTGGTGCCCTCAGCCGCGTTGGGGTCGAAGGGGCTCATTTCAGCCTCGCTCTGATAGTGGACGCTCAGGTTGAAAGTGAGGCCGGCCCCGCCCGCCAAGGGCTGATCGTAGGTGGCTTCGCCGCCGAGCTGCCACTTGGAGGCGAAGGGAATGTCCAAGCTGGTCAGGTCCAGGCCCTCAAACTCGAATTCGTCGTAGCTCGCGTCGAGAAAACCGATCGATCCCTTGAGTTGGAACTGTTCAGTGACCAACCAAGTCGTTTCGATTTCCACGCCTTTGGCATTGGACTCGCCGGCGTTGAGGGTAATGGTCTCCTGCCCCTCCATGCCACTGACCGGGTCGATGAAGCGAAACACCTGATTGCGCTGCAGATCCTCGAAGTCGGTGTAGAACGCCGCCGCATTGAACCGCAACCGGCTGTCGAGCAGGTCCGCCTTGAAGCCCACCTCGTAATTGATGTTCTTTTCGGGGTTGTAGGCGATGCAGGTCGGTATCTGGGAACAGGTCTCGCTAAAGCCGCCCGCCAGGAAGCCCGTTGCAACGCTGGCGTACCAAAGCTGGTTGTCAACCGGCTGGTAGTCGAGCACCAAGCGCCAAGTGGTCTCCGACCACTTCTCGGTGCTGTCCGCAATGAATCGATAGGCCGAATCCGGCAGCACTTGATCGCGCTGATCGATCTGCGAGCCCTGCAACCCCGCCCGGCTCACGGTGGCGGAGAGCTCGTCGATGCAGTTGGTCTGGAGATCGAGGGGCTTGGTGGGATCCGCTGGCTGGGCATCGCGCAAGTCCGTGTATTGGTTGCAGGGGCCGCCGCCGCCCGTGGGCTTGTAGAAGTCCTTCTTGTCCTTGGTGTAGCGCACGCCCGCGGTGAGGCTGAACTGGTCGTTGATGATGAAGGTGCCATCGGTGTAAACCGCCCAGGACTTGCGGTCCTGCTTGACGATGCCGTGGTTCGGATTGCCCGTGATCCCCCGCAGGTCGAAGTCAACGTAGCCCCGGCTGTCAAACGGCAACGGCGCGACGCCGAGGAACGCATTCAACGGCGGTTGGAGAATCGAGGAGAGGCCAACCGTGGAATAGGCCCTGAAGTCGAGTTCGTCGCTGATGTAGATGCCGCCGGCCACAAAGTTCAGCGGACCGTCAAGTTCGGTAATCAGGCGCACTTCCTGTTGAAGCTGCTCGCGCTCCAGGTTGCGGGTGGCGTCGAACAGCGACAGAAAGGCCTCTCCGGTGTAGGTGCTCGGCAACGTCTCCTCCTGCTCCCGCAGGCCGGTGATGGACTTGACGGAAAGCCGGTCGAATCCCAAGGTCTGGGTGAGGTAGTAGCCATCGACGTCCACGCGGTGCCCGTCACGAATGTTGATGCCGCCGCCCTGCTGGGTTATCCCGGTGCTGAAGGGGTCGTCATGCCCAGCCGCATGGATGCCGGGGAAGCCCAGCAGCTCAAACAGGAAGCCCTCCCCCGCCGGGGTTTCGTTGACATTGGCCGGCGAGTCGGAATCATCGCGCACAATCTCCCAAATGAAGTAGGCCTCGTACCGGTCATTGGGCTGCCATAGAAGTTTTGACTTGGCGGCCAGAACGTCCTTGCCGCCCAAGCGCTCGCCCGCCCCTGTAGTGACCTGGCTCAATTCCGGCGGCAGCAAGTCGGGGGTGACGCCGGCCAGGGCGTTCAGAGGGGAGTTTGGGAAGGTCGCCGTGTCCTTGTCGTTGGTGTAGAAGCCCTGCTCGTCGGTCAGCGAGCCGGCGAAACGGAAGCCGAGCTCACCCTCGATGATGGGAATGTCCAAGCCGACTTGCGCCTTGTAGTTGTTCGAACCGCCGTCGTAGCCTCCGAAGGACACCTTGGCGGTTCCGCCCAACCGGTCAAGATCGGGCCGCTTGGAGGTGATGGCGATGGTGCCGCCGGTGCTGTTCTTGCCGAAAAGCGTGCCCTGCGGGCCTCGGTAGATCTCGACCTGCTGAAGGTCAAACAACTCCACGAATTGCGTTTGCACGTGGTTCAGCGCGAATTCATCGATGAGCAGGCCGACGCTTGGGTCTTGGGTGGTCAGAATGGAGATGGTGCCCGTGCCGCGAATTCCCCCCGCCAAGGCATTAAAGCCGGTTTGCAAGGTGAGGTTCACGTTCGGCGACAGGTCACCCACGGCCCGAATGTCGTTGCCGTAGGTTCTGGCAATGTCGTTGGCCGTAAGAGTTGAAATGGCGATGGGCGTATCCTGCTGCGAGGCATCCCGTTTGGTGCCGGTGACGATGATCTCCTCCAGCACCCCGCCCTGCGCCTCTTCGGCCATGGCCGCCGACGGCCCGGCCAAGGCCAGCAGGGCTGCAAGGACCGCCATCAAGGCGCCAGTGATGCGCCGTGAAGCGAATGGAAGGCTACAAGATCGGTTCATTCTCTCTCCCCCTTTAGTTGAACCTGATGAAGTTATGGATGCTAACACCCAAAGAGCGTTGCGCAAGGCACCTGCTCCCGGGCCAGCAATTCTCACTTTGGATCAAATCCGCCCTCTGTCACCCAATCGAGAGCAGGGTGCCCGCTCCGGCGGCGGATCTCTGGGGGGTGTCCCGGCCTCGAATTCCCGCTCCGCAGGGCGGTTTCGGCGTCAGGGCGTCCTTGTAGTCAAACGTTCACTGGCCAAATGAAAACATGCCTCCAAACCAGCTTCAGCCAACGAAGTTGGGCGGAGTTCCCCGGTTCATTTCGAGGGCGGGACGCTCCGTAGGTTGTCGCCCGAACCCAGCGGACTCCCGGATAAGGGCGTCCCGCCCTCGATTGGAAGCCCACCGGGACAACGCGGCGGAATTGCACACCCACTTAGGTATCGGCTGAAGCAAGTTTATAGGCATGAATGAAAATTGCCGCGGCGCCTCGCGGCTTCTTCTTGCCTTGGGGCACACTTTCTTAATACAGTTGACCGTCCACGAGACAGGAGGTTTTGCCATGCGATCCTACTTTGAATTCGCCAGCCGGACCCCCACGCTGGCCGTGACCTTCGTCGCCACGTTGGTGTTTCTGGTTCTGGTGTTTCCGAACCTTCCCATCGGCGGCGAGAGCCTCGACATGAAGCCCGGCTACTCGCACGAGGAGGCCATGGCTTCGATGGAGGAGTACGGGCCGGAAGGAAGGACGACCTACGCTTGGGGAAGCGCGGTGCTGGATACGCTCTTCCCGATCTGCTACGTCACGTTGTTTGCCGGGCTGATCTACCGCTTCCGGCTGACCGAGGGGACTTGGGTTCTCGCGTTCATACCCGTGATCGCCGGGCTCGGGGATTTGGGGGAGAACGCGCAGATCACCACCATGCTGCTCCAGTACCCCGACGTCGGCGTGACGCAAGTGGCTTGGGCGTCAGCGTTCACCATCTTCAAGGGTTGGATCGGTCCCGTTTACCAGATTCTGGGGTTGGGGCTGTTTCTGGTGGCGATGGCGCGCATTGCGGTTCGGGCGATCCGCGACCGGATGGGCGGTTCCTGACCGTCGGCTGAGCCACGCCCGGAGCCTCAGTGGGGGCCGGGTTCAACGCGGCCCCCACCCCTATCGTCGCAAGCGGACCTGAAGCCCCCAAGTGCGCGGCGGGCCATACTGGGTCAACGTGCCGCCGGTGGTGGCGTTGGGCGCATGGATCATCACGTACTCGTCGTCGGCTATGTTCTCCACGAAGCCAATGACGCGCACGCCCTCCATGCCGCCCCGGGGCGACCAGATGATTCGGGCGTTGACCAAGTTGTAGCCGCCTTGGCGGGCAAAGTCGTTGTTGAACACCGTGTGGTACATGCCGTCGGTGTAGGAGTACTCGCCGCGCAGCGTGACCAAGCCCGCATCGCCGCCTAGGGGGATGTCGTACTCGATGCTGGCGTTCGCCTTCCACTTCGGCGCCCGCAGCAGTTCGTTGCCGGACAGATCCTGCTTGCAGGCGAGGCCCATCGCGTCGCAGCCCGTGCCGATATGGGGATTCAGCGGATCGGTGGAGAGGAAATCCTTGAACTCGGTGTGCAGGTAGGACACCGAGCCGTCGATGCGCACCGCTTCGCCGGCCAGCCACAGCCACTCCACTTCCACGCCATAGGTCTCCGCGTCGGTCGCGTTCTCGACGATTGAGGCGTTGTTCACGAACAGGCGCGCCTGCAGATCTTGGTAGTCGTAGTAGAAGGCGGAAAGGTTCAACTGCAGGCGGTTGTCGAGCAGGCGCGACTTGGTGCCGACTTCGTAGGCCAGCAGGGTTTCCGGATCGTAGGTGTTGCCGCAGGTCCCGCCGTTGCTGCCGCCGGCCTTGAACCCCGTGGAGACGGACCCGAACAGCAGCGTACTCTCGCCAAGATCGGCGTCGAGCCCCGCCTTCCAAGTGGTCTCGCTCCACTTGTCCTTCATCAGGAGATCCCGGCATCCGTCGCCACCAAGGTTGTTGGCGACGGAGAGCAGCAGCCGCTTCCGGTCCTCGGTCCAGCGCACGCCGGCGGTGCCGCGCAGCCATTCGGTGAAGTCGAGGGTGCCTTGGGCGAAGACGGCGTTGGATTTCGTCTCGCCATCGCCTTGGAACTCCAGAAAGGGCACCGAATCAAGGCTGCCGTCGATCCGCGGGCCGAGGAAGGCCAAGGTTCCTGGAGGCAAAGGGCCACCGCCGCCGAGCAAGCCGAACAGGGCTTCGTATGTGGGCTGCAGGGCCGGCAGGGTGAAGTTGAAGTGGGCGAAGATGTCCGATTCGTAGTGGTAGCCGCCCAGTATCCAGTCCAGCTTGTCGGCGGCGCCGGAGATGGTGAGCTCCTGCGACCACTCCTCGTTCCGCTGAAGGTAATTGTCGGTGAGGTAGGCGATCTCGGTGCCGTCGTTCTCCTCCTGGTTGCCCAACTGCTCGATGTCGAAGTAGGACGTGATGGACTTGACCGACACCGCGTCGCTCAGCTCGTAATCGATGGTCAGGTTCACGCCGAATGACTCACGGTCGAACTGGGTTTCGCCGTCGGCGTAGGTCTCGCGCGGGTCGTCGCTGCCAACCCCGCCCGGGGACAGGCTGAGGCCGAGCAGGTCGGCGCAGGCCGCAGGGCCGCAGAAGGTGCCGGGAATGGTGAGCACGCCGCCGGGGTTGGCGGAGCTCGTCAGCAGGGGCGGAACCGGGTGGTCGTCGGTGCGAATGAAGGGCGGCCCACCGATCTCGCTCTCGCTGTACTCGCCGCGCAGCACAATGCTCAACGCATCACTGGGACTGAACACCGCCGCGGCCTTGGCGAAAGTGGCCGAGGCGTCGTCCTCCTCCCGGCCCGTGAAGTTGTTGTCCGTATAGCCGTCACGGGCGTCGCGGGCCACGGCGCCGCGCAGGGCCAGGGTTCCCGGCACGATCGGCGCGTCGCCGGAAACCTCGACCCGGGTGCGGTCATAGCTGCCGTAGATGAAGTTCGCCTCCATCGCCGCCTCCTCGCTAGGCAGGCGGGTAATGACGTTAAGCGCGCCGCCGGTTGAGTTGCGCCCGAACAAGGTGCCTTGGGGGCCGCGCAGCACCTCCACCCGCTCCAGGTCGAAGAGCAGGTTGGCAGCGGAGACCAAGGTGCCCCGGTAGGCCGAATCCGAGTACAGGGCCACGCCGGGCTCGGCCGTGACGTCCGAGATGTCCACGCCAATCCCGCGCATGGTCATCTGGGCCATGTCGGCGATCTCGCTGAAGACCAAGCCTGGGGCGACGAATTGAATCTGGGCGAAGTCGTCGAGGTTGCGCTGCTCGATGTCGTCCCGGGTCACTGCCGTAACCGCAATCGGCGTCTCCTGAAGTGTCGCCTCCCGCTTCTCGGCGGTGACCACGATCTCCTCGATTTCCGCCCCGTGAGCCAATCCGGCCAGCAGCAAGCCAGCCAGCGGCACCAGCACCTTGAACTCGTTCATCGCCCTCTCCTCCCTAAAGATGGCAGCCACCGCGCTCCGTTCGCCGCAACGCGGATGGCGAATGGCTGTATTTATACATGAAAATTCAGTATACTATCAACGCATAAAGCCTTGTAATTGACCGAAATCAACACTAAGCGCATAATCTTGAAGATTGAGTCCTGCACGAAGTGGGAAGGGGTCGAAACATGCACGATCTGCTGATCAAGTCCGGCCGCATCGTTGACGGTACCGGCGCGGCTCCCCGCCTAGCCGACATTGCCATCGACGGCGGCGTAATCACTGCTGTGCAGGTGCACATCACTGCTCGCGCCTGGCAAACGCGCCGACATCAACGTGATCGACTTCGACAACCTGGAACTGGGCCTGCCCCATGCCGTCAACGACCTGCCGGCTGGCGGCCTGCGGTTCCTGCAGCCGGCAAGCGGCTACATCGCAACGCTGGTGCAAGGCGAAGTGACCCGCGAGCGCGATGAATACACCGGTGTGCGGCCAGGACGGCTGATTCGCGGCAGACTGTGATTTGGTTAGGGAGGCGCGGGCAATGGGATCGATCGAGGAACGAAACATGGAGCGGGTGCGCCATTGGGCGTGGACCTGGAACAATGACGTCATGCGCATGGTCGATGAGTGCTACGCTGAGGACTGCGAGGTCAGCGACATGGTCCGCGACAGGACGTTCAACGGACGGGAGGAGCTGCGGCTGATCGAAAAGCAGATGGTGGCTTTGGATGCGTCCCGGAAAATGACCATCACCCGCATGGTCGCCAGCGGCGACACGGTGGCCGTGGAAGTGGACGCTTCCTGGGACGGCGGCAACACGATCGCCAAGGGATGCGTCCTGCTCACCTTCAACGAGGCCGGCCTGATCATCTCGGACCACAGCTACAGCGGCGACCCGACGGGCGCCGCCGAGAAAGACCCCCGGAGCGCGCCCCAGTAAATTGGTTGGCTGTCCACCCCCTCGAACCCGACCTGTCCGGAACATCGGGAACAACAACGGCTGCGCCTCTCCATGAGCGCCGCAAACCTTGGAGCCAGCGAACCGTGAACATGACGCTCGACGGCACGGACGCCAACATCGTCGGCGTCCTGCGAACCAATCCCCGGATCACCAACAAGGACATCGCCGCGCGCCTGGATATCGCTGAATCGACGGTGGCGCAGCGAATCCGGGGCATGGCCGAGCGCAACGTCATGCGCGTGGTTGCCCAGAAGCACGTGTTCTCCGACGGCTACGCGCACGTCGTGTTCCTGTTCGTGAACACGGCGGGGCGAACCGTTCAGCGCGTGGGGGCGGATGTCTCCAGGATCGACGGCGTGTTCGGTGTGTCCCAAGGCATCGGCAACCCCGACCTCTTCATCGCCGCTAGGGCAACTTCAATGGATGACGCGCAGCGCATCTCGGAACAGATCGCGCACATCGGGAGCGTGGCGACGGTGGAGACCATCCCCTGCTTCCGCATCCACAAAATGGTTTCAACCTTCGGTGACTTGGCGCATCCGAGCCGCCCGCCGAAGTTGAACTCGGAGTCCCGGAACGATCGCATCTTCCATGCGTTTTACGAGGACGGTCGGCAGAGCAACCGAGAGGTCTCGCGACAGCTTGACATATCCGAAGGCGCGATACGCCAGCGGCTGAAGGCGCTGCAGCAGTCCGGGGAGATGCAGTTTCAGGTGGTGTGCAACCCGCTGGCCCTAGGCCTGCGCACGACGGCCATCATGCGCATAGCCACCGCAGCGAAGGAAACCGGCGGGGTCCTTAAGCGGGTCGTGGCCCTCGAACCAGCAAGGTTCGTCGCCGAAGTGGCGGGCACTGCAAACGTCTTCGCCCTGCTCAGCACCTCGGACAACCAGTCCCTAGGAGACTTGACGGACAATGAACTCATGTCGATGTCCGGCGTGCGTGAGGTCGATGCGCAGATTCTGGTCGCCAACATCAAGCACGGATACTACTTAAGCCACTTCGAGGCCAAAGAACGGATTCCCCCACGAAAGTGAGGCTGGCCTGTTATGGGCCGGTTGCGCCAATGCCCGCGGAAGGCGTGTTCCAGCGGCCCAATCGAGGACGCAGCGCCGCTCCCTGACAGGACGCAGGCCCCGACGTTCGGGCATTGGCGCTGGCCTTCAACCCGCTGCCATGCCAAAGCTCGTTTGCGCCACTTCCCGGTTGCGCAGCAACTGTCCGGGGGTTGCGCCAGTGGCTTCGCCATCCTCAAAGGTCACTGTGCCGTTGACCAGGATCCAGCGGTAGCCTTCCGCGCGCTGCACCCGCCGCCACTCGTTGGCCGGGTAGTCGTACACCACGTCGTGGCCGCCTTCGGGCGTGATGCGGAGCTTCCCAAGGTCGTAAACCACGATGTCCGCCGGCGCCCCCGCACGCAGATAGCCCCGGTCCAGGAAGCCGGCCGCCTGGGCGGGCAGGTACGACAAATGGTAGTGCGCCTCCTCAAGCGACAGGGTCTTCGTGTCGCGCACCAGCCACATCAGCAGGTCAGTCGGGTAGCTGCCGGCACTGAAGAACTTGGTGTGGGCGCCGCCGTCGGACACGCCGGGAATGACGAACGGGTCCGATGCCAGTTCCGCAACGGCCTGCGGATTGGTCAGGCTCGGCCCGGCGGAGTCGGTCTTGAACAGCGGCTTGAGATCGCCGGCCACCGCGATGTCCAGGATTGCGTCGATGACGTGCTTGCCCTCGGTTGCGGCGATCTCGCCGATCCTGCGCCCCACATAGCTGGCCAAGTTGCCCTCGGCGGCCTTCACCGTGATGTTTTCGATCCAGCCGCCGGTGCCTACCGTCATGAAATTCGGGTAGTCGTCCTTCATGGCTTGGCGGATGGCCGGATCGGCAAGCTTTTTCAGCTTTTCCGCGTGTGTGCCTTGGGTGGCTTGGTTCCAGGGCGGGCTGAAGTCATAGAGGTTCCAGTCCTCAAAGGTGTACTCGAACCAGATGCGGCCGATGCCGGCCTGGCCGAAGATGCGCAGGCCCCGGGCGTTGCAGCCATGGATCCACGCCACAGCCTTGCGGTGCGCGTCCGGATACTCATCCACCACCGCGATGGCGTTGTGCAAAACCGGCCTTTGGGCGCGTTCCGCCAAGGTCTCAAGAAATTTGAGATCACGGGCAATCGCTTCCGGGGACGCAGTGACCGGATTGCCAGCCTGGGCCTGGGTGATCTGGATGAAGCCCTCGTCACGTTCGCGGAGCACGTCGGCCAGCGCTAGGACGTCCTCATCGGCCATGCAGTCGGTGGGCATCGGGGTGCCGTCGTGGTCCGCCTGCAGGGAATGCTCGCCGAGGCGCTGGACCGAGAAGCCGCAGGCGCCCGCATCCATTGCCTCGTGCAGCAGGCGCTGCATCTCGCAGCGTTCGGCGGCTGTGGCCGGGCGCGACTTCGCCGCCTCCATGCCCATGACGTAGGCCAAGAGCGGCGAGACCGGCACGTAGCTCACGCAGTTGACGCCCTTGGGGATGCGGGCCAGGTTGTCGAGCCACTCCGGGAAGGTCTCCCAATTCCAGGGCATGCCCGCCTTCATGGTGGCGAACGGAATCTGCTCGGTGCGCGTCATCATAAGCAGCGCGCGGTCGCGTTCCGCCGGCTTCACGGGCGCGAAGCCGAACCCGCAGTTGCCGAGCACCACCGAGGTGACGCCGTGCCAACTCGAAACGGTGCAGTAGGGATCCCAGTGAATTTGCGCATCGTAGTGCGTGTGCAGGTCCACGAACCCGGGCGCCACGATGAGGCCCGTGGCGTCAAGTTCCCGGGCAGCCGCACCGGAGGCGATGCGGCCAATTTTCGCCACCTTGCCGGCGCGGATGCCGACATCGGCGCGCAGCCTGGGCAGGCGGGTGCCGTCAACGACGGTTCCGCCTCGGATGATTAGGTCGTAAGTCATTGAACCCTCCTCTGCATACGCCAACACGGCTCGATTATGCGACCTAATTGAAACTTATGTCAACGCAAAACATTTAGAAAGCACCCCCGTTACAGCTATTTTACTAGAGTTCCAATCAATCACGACGCTGATGGCTTGTTGCCCAAGCCACCATTGCCCAACTGTCGTCCCCGTGGGCTGTTGCCCCCCGGAAGTCTTCCCGCTGCCTGCGGCAACGATTAACATGCGCACCTGCTTCAAGGTAAGCGCGCAACAACTATGGACCGCCCAGACTTTGCCAAGGCCGAGCTCATTCCCGCCATTGCCCAGGACGCTGAAACCGGGCTGGTGCTGATGCTCGCCTACATGAACGCTGAAGCCTACGACGAGACCCTGCGCACCCGGCAGGTGTGCTACTTCAGCCGCAGCCGCCGCAAGCTGTGGCGCAAGGGCGAGCAGAGCGGCAACGTGCAGCGGCTCAAGCGCATCTACTACGATTGCGACCGGGACACGATTCTCGTTCAGGTGGAGCAGGTGGGCGGCGCCGCCTGCCACGAGGGCTACGCCAGCTGCTTCTACCGCGAAATCGACACCAGCACCGGCGAGGCGTCGATCATCGCGGAGCGGGTGTTCGACCCCGAGGAGGTTTACGGCAATGGCTGAACAGGCCAAGCAGACGCTCAACCTCGGCATTCCCAAGGGCAGCCTGCAGGACGCCACCACGGATTTGTTTCGCCAAGCCGGCTACGTCATCCGCTTCACCGGCCGCTCCTACTATCCGCAAGTGGACGACCCGGAAATCGACTGCCTGCTGGTGCGCGCCCAGGAGATGGCCTGCTACGTGGAGCAGGGGGTGCTCGATGCGGGCATCACCGGCCACGATTGGGTGGTCGAGACCGGCGCGGACGTATTGGAGCTTGAGGACTTCCTGTTCGCCAAGGTGAGCCGCCGCCCCACCCGCTGGGTGCTCTGCGTGCCGGATGACTCACCCGTGCGCTCGGTGGCGGACCTGGAAGGCAAGCGCATCGCCACCGAGGCGGTCAACATGACCCGACGCTACTTTGAGGGCCACGGCGTCAACGCCGTGGTCGAGTTCTCCTGGGGGGCCACCGAAGTGAAGCCGCCGCGGCTGGCGGACGCCATCGTCGAAATCACCGAGACGGGCTCGTCGCTGCGCGCCAATAACCTGCGCATCGTTGACGAAGTGCTGCGCAGCACGCCGCGGCTCATCGCCAACAAGAAGGCGCTCGAAGATCCGTGGGTTCGCGCCAAGCTCGACAACATCGCGCTGATGCTGAAGTCCTGCCTGGCTGCGGAGGGCCGCGTCGGCTTGATGATGAACGTGCGCAAAGCCGACCTTAAGTCAGTCACCGCGCTGCTCCCGGCGCTGCGCAACCCCACCATCTCCCACCTGACGGACCCCGACTGGCTGGCGCTCAACACCATCATCGAGGAAGCCACCGTGCGCACCATCATCCCGGCGCTAAAGAAGGCCGGTGCCATGGGCATCATCGAATACCCGATCAACAAGATGATCGAGTAGCCCCTGCCGCCGCGGGTGGCCTGAACCCGACACCCACGACAGCGGAGCTGCTAAGGGCGTCTCAGCCGCAAGGCTCGGACTGAATGCGCCCGCTGCAGTTGAGCAGACCGGCAACTTCATCGACCGGACCCTTCCAAGTGATGCCTTGCTGCGTGATCGCGCCAGAGCTCGACGTGCAGGGATTGGCCAGCGTGCAGTCCATGTTGATCACGCAGTGCAGGGTGAGGTCACACTGCGCAACGCTTCCACCCAAGTCCGCCGTCAATGAGGTGGGCAGGCAAGTGTTGGCGGCTTTCGACGACATCCACCTTTGCGTGCAATCCTGCACTGCCTGATCAATCTCCTCCTGCGACGGCTGCCCCGAAGAGCTGCCCTCGTCCTCCGCGATGGCGGCGCCCACGGGCAACATGAAGATCGCCGCCAGTAAAGCCAGCGACAAGCGCACTTTGCTGAATTTCTCGTTCACTTCCATTCCTCAAATGATCATTGGGGAGCGCAAGCCTGCCATGTAACACACCATACAATCAAGAAACTTGCGGATTTTTCTTGCTTTGTCTGCTTCGTTTGCCTCAAATGCGTCAACAGCAGCCGCAGACTCGCACCGCCAGCGGGTGCTCATCGTTGCCAACCCGGCCCGGCCCTGAGAGACTAGCCTTAATGGCCACGACCAAGGCGGCAACATGGCGGACCGGCCCGCTACCCTAAGCGAGCTCAAGGCATCCGGATACCAGCCGGTGACGGTGAAGGCGGAAATTCGCCGCAATCTGATCCGTCGGCTGCGAAGCGCGCAAGCGAACCAGGAACCCTTGTTTCCCGGCATCAAGGGATACGAAGAATCAGTGGTTCCGCAGGTCGTGAACGCCCTGCTGTGCGGCCAGGACATCATCTTTCTCGGCGAACGCGGCCAGGCCAAGTCGCGCCTGGTGCGCGGCCTCGCCAATCTGCTCGACGAGTGGATTCCGGTGCTCGATGGCGCCGAGATACCGGAAAACCCCTACCAGCCCGTCAGCCCCCAAGGCCGTGCCCTCGTGGCGGAGCATGGCGGCAGCGCGCCCATACGCTGGCTTGGCCGCGACGAGCGCTACAGCGAAAAGCTCGCCACCCCCGACATCACCATTGCCGACCTGATCGGCGAGGTGGACCCCATCAAGGTGGCGGAAGGCCGCTACCTGGCCGATGAGCACACCCTGCACTACGGCTTGGTGCCGCGCACCAACCGCGGCATCTTCGCCATCAACGAACTGCCCGACCTCGCCGAGCGCATTCAGGTCGGCCTGCTGAACCTGCTGGAGGAGCGCGACGTGCAGATTCGCGGCCACCGCGTGCGCCTGCCGCTCGACGTCTTCATCGTCGCCACCGCCAACCCGGAGGACTACACCAACCGGGGCCGCATCATCACGCCCTTGAAGGACCGCTACGGCGCCCAGATCCGCACCCACTACCCGGCCGGCATCGCGCAGGAAATGGAGATCATGGCCCAGGAGGCGCAGGGATTCGCCGTCGCCGACGAGCCGGAAGCCGCCGGGCTGCCCCTGCACGTGGCGCCGTTCATGGCCGAAGTCATCGCCGAGATCACCCACGTAGCCCGCCGCTCCCCGGACGTCAACCAACGCTCCGGGGTCTCCGTGCGGGCGTCCATCACCAACTACGAGACGCTGACCGCCAACGCCGCCCGCAGGGCGCTGATCCTCGGCGAGCCGGAGGTCGCGCCGCGCATCTCCGACCTCGCCTACATCCTGCCGAGCTTCCAAGGCAAGTTGGAGATCGAGGCCATGGAGGAGGGCGACGAAGCCCACGTCGTCACCCGCATCGTGCAAACGGCCGTTAAGGCGGTGTTCGACCGGGCTTTTGGCGCCGGCGAGTTCGAGGCCGTGGAACAAGCCTTCGGCGAGGGCTACAGCTTCACCGTCGGCGCCGCCGTGCCAACCACGGACTACCGCCGCATCCTGACGGACATCCCCGCCCTCGCCGCCCATCTGGAGGGTGAAAGCCCAGGCGTCCACGCCGCAACCGTCGAGCTCATTCTGGAGGGACTGCATCTGCACAAGCGGCTGAACAAGCGGGCCGAGGCGGGCGCTGCGGTTTACTCAGCCTGATCCAAGCGCGGCTGACTGCGAAGATCTTGCGCTCTTAAGGCATTGGCAAGTGGTTCGGGCACCGGAACCGAATCGCTCTGTCCAACCACCAAGGCTCCCGGCCTCACGTGGCGGAACCGCAGGACGCCCTCCTCGGAGCACGGCGCCCGTGATTTAGCCGCTTCCGCTTCCACGCACCGCTGTACGCCAACAGCCTAGGCGCTACCGGAAGCCACCCAAGCCAACGCAGTTTGGCAGTGTCGTCCAGATCGGAGTATATTCCGATTTGGCTTGACCAATTCGGAATAAACCTCGAAATGGCTCTCTACAGGCGCACACTGCGAATCGACCTTCCGCCCGGGCAGTCAGCCTTTCTGTGGGGGCCGCGCAAGACGGGCAAATCCACCTTGCTGGGCGAGACTTTCCCAAATTCAGCGCGGTTTGACCTGCTCGACAGCCGCTTGTTTCTGGAGTTCACGCGGTCGCCGTGGGCGTTTGCGGATCGGGTCAGGGCGTTGGATGAGGATGTGATCCAAAACCCGATCATCGTGGACGAGGTGCAGAAGGCCCCCGCCATTTTGGATGAGGTGCATCGGTTGATCGAGGCCGGGGGAATGCGTTTCGTGCTCTGCGGCTCCAGCGCCAGGAAGCTCAAGCGTGGCCGCGCCAACCTGCTGGGCGGCCGGGCATGGCGGTTCGAGTTGCGCCCCCTGACTTGGCTTGAGTTGCCCAACTTCGACCTCCTGCGGGCGTTGAACCACGGCTTGATCCCGCGCCACTACGATGCCGCGAATCCCAAGCGGGATCTTTCCGGCTACGTCAACGACTACTTGAAGGAGGAAGTGTTTGCCGAAGGGCTGGTTCGAAACATTGCCGCGTTCTCGCGGTTCTTTGACGCACTGGCCTTCTCCCACGGCGAGTTGCTGAATTACAGCAACGTGGCCCGCGACTGCGGCGTCGATTCAAAAACCGTCCGCGAGTATTTTCAGATTCTGGTTGACACCCTGCTTGGCGTGTTCGTCGAGCCATTCAACCACAGGCGCTCAAGAGCCGTGATTTCGAGGGCGCCCAAGTTCTACCTCTTTGACGTGGGCGTGGCGGGCCAAGTGACGGGGCGAAGCAAACTGGAACGCGCCGCCGGAGCGGACTTCGGGCGCGCTTTGGAGCACTTCGTGCTGATGGAGGTGTTGGCCTACCGCTCGTACCGGGAGTTGGATTTTCCCGTGCGTTTCTGGCGCACGAAAAGCGGGCTGGAGTGCGACTTCGTTTTGGGCAGGGAAGGCGAAGCGGCGATTGAGGTCAAGGGTGGCGCCAACATTCGGCCCGCCGACCTGAAGGGCTTGCGGGCCTACGTCTGCGAGCATCGCCCGCGCCACGCCATCCTGGTCTGCCATTGCGATGCGCCCAAGCGCACCGAGGACGGCTTGTGGATTTTGCCGTGGACCGGGTTTCTGGAACGTCTCTGGTCAGGGGAGATCCTAGCCTGATTGGAAGTCGGCGCTGAGAGCGCACAGTGACTTTCGCCGGCAGATGTTGATTTGTGGATTGAAACACCCTAAAACCAGCGTCCATGCGCATTGAAGCCGTGCCCAGTCCTAAATCCCCACTCGCCATGGTGCTGCGCACGCCCTGCTGCAAGGACGCAGGCATCAGCAAGCGCGCCCTCTTCAACTCCGTCGGCAAGCTCAGCCGGCTCGTCCAAAACTCCTGCCCTCCCCCCCGCGCGGCCAATTGGACTTGAGGGGAGCAGCCAGGAACGTGCGTCAATTCCCCGGCAACCTGCGCTACTCCGCTTGGGACGGCAGCCAGCAGCTCGCCTTGGATGCCGCCGAGATCATGTCGGCGCTGACGGACGACGTCATCGAGCACGGCGACCTGCGCTGGGCGCTGCGCAACCTGATGAGCCGCGGCTTGCAAGGCGCCAACTTGACCGGCCTGAACGAGATGCTCAAGCAGTTGCGGCACAAGCGTCGCGAACAGCTCAATCGCTACGACCTCGGCAGCCTGTTCGACGACCTGCGCAAGGCGCTGGATGAGATTCTCGCCATGGAGCGGCGGCGCATCGATGAATGGCTTGCGAAGGATGGGCGCAGCGACCCGGATGAAGGCGACGGCAACTTCAGCGGCAACGTGCTGAGGAGCGTTGCCGAGCGCAGCCGCCAAACCCTCGACGAACTGCCGGAAGACTTGGCGGGCCGCATCAGCCAACTCGAAAGGTACGAGTTCCTGGACCCGGATGCGCAGCGCAAGTTCCTGGCACTGCTGAACCGGCTGCGCCAGGCGGCGGCCAACAGCTTCCTCAAGGGCATGGAGAACCTGATCAGCCAGCTCTCCGATGGCGACATGGACCGCATGAAGCGCATGCTTGAAGCGCTCAACGACATGCTGGTCAGGAGAATCGCCGACGAGGATCCCAAGTTCGATGAGTTCATGGCCGAGTTCGGCGACCTGTTCGGAGACGACCCGCCCGCCTCCCTCGATGAGCTGCTTGAGCAGATGCGCCAGCAGATGGCCGCCGCCCAATCGCTGATGAACTCGCTGTCCGCCGAACAGCGCGCACAGCTTCAAGGCCTGCTGCACAACCGCTTCGACGACCCCGAACTGAACCGCGAGCTCGCCCGGCTGATGAAGGGCTTGGACTTCCTGCGCCCGCAAGGGGCGCAATACCGCTTCGACGGCGACGGGGAACTGAGCCTTGAAGCAGCCATGCAGCTCATGAACGACATGCAGCGGCTCGACGAGCTGATCAGCCAAGTGCAAAGCGCCGAGCGCGGCGGCGACCTCGGCCGCATCGACCGCGACCTGCTCGAGCAAATGGCCGGCACCGAAGCCGCCGAAGGCTTGGACGGATTGAACGAGCTTCTCAAGGCCCTTGAGGAGGCGGGCTACATCCGCGCCAAGGGCGGCAACCGCTTTGAACTCACGCCGCGCGGCTCGCGCATGATCGGCCAGAAGGCCTTGGGCGAGATCTACCAACGCCTCAAGCGGCAGTCCTTGGGCAACCACGCCTTGGCCGAGGAGGGCCGCTTCGGCGAGCACCTTGAGCAAACCCGGCCCTTGGCGTTCGGCGACGCCTTCCAGCTGCACATGCCGCGCACCATCCGCAACGCCATCGACCGCAACGGCCCGGGCTCGCCCGTGCGTTTGAGCCCAGAGGACTTCGAGGTGCATCGCAGCGAAATGATCACCTCCACGTCCACGGCGATGCTGGTGGACCTGTCCTGGTCGATGGCGCTGCGCGGCTCCTTTCAGGCGGCCAAGAAAGTGGCCTTGGCACTGCACAACCTGATCAGTTCGCGCTACCCAAGGGACAGCTTCCATGTGATTGGCTTCGCGGCTTACGCGAAGGCCTTGAAGGCCCATGAACTGCCCTTTCTGCAATGGGACGACTACCTGCTTGGCACCAACATGCAGCACGCCCTGCTGCTGGCAGCCCGGCTGCTCGGCAAGGCGCCTGGGGGCGCCAAGCAGATCATCATGATCTCCGACGGCGAACCGACCGCCCACTTGGAGGACGGCCAGGCGCAATTCGCCTACCCGCCCACGCCGGCCACCATCCGCGCCACCCTGCGGGCGGTGCGCCACTGCACCCAAAAGGGCATCGCCATCAACACCTTCATGCTCGACCAAAGCCCCTATCTCAAGGCGTTCATGGATGAAATCGCCCGCATCAACGGCGGCCGCGTGTTCTACACCAGCCCGGAGCAGCTCGGCGAGTACATCGTGGTGGACTATGTGCAGCACAGGCGCACCCGGCTCGGCCGGGGCCGACAGGCCTCCTGACCGGCGCTCGCCTAAAGTGAGGCGAACTTGCAACGAGACCCGTTATAATGCCCAGCGTTTCAGGATGGGAAGGGAGGCGCTGAAACCATGTCCAAGCTGACCCTCGCCGAGGACATCATCCTGCTGCTGCTCGATGACGACACGGGCAAGATGGAGGATCTCCACGCCAACGTCACCGAGATGCTGATGGCAGGCGCCGTGTTGATGGACCTCGGCTTAAGGAAGCGCATCGACTGCGATCTTGAGCGGCTCTTCGTGGTGGATGCAACGCCCACCGGCGATGCCATACTCGATGCAACCCTGGCGCAAATCGAAACGGAAGCCGAATCCCTGTCGCCCAAGACCTGGATTCAGCGCATCGCCGAGCAGGGCATGCAGATTAGGGAGGCCGCCATCGAACGCTTGGAGCGGCGCAACATCATCAAGGTGGAGGACACCAGCTTCCTGTGGGTGTTCGGCAGTCGCCGCTACCCGGTCATCGACGACCGCGAGGAGCGCGAAGCCAAGCTGCGCCTGATGGACGTGCTGCTCAGCGACAAGATCCCGGACCCGCACGACGTGGCGCTGATCTGCCTGGCGGACTCCGCTTCGGTGTTCGAGGTGATCCTAAGCGAGCGGGAGCTGCGCCACGCCGGCGAACGCATTGAGCAGGTGCGCAAGCTGGACCTCATCGGCCAGGCGATGTCAGACCAAATCCGCAAGTTCGTCTATGACATCACCATGGCCATCGCCCACGCACAGCAGCCGCTGTACTAAACCCTCACTCAAACCCGACGAATCGAACCGCGTCATCCACTGACTTGCGCTTCGACACCACCGCGTTGGCGGGAAAGGACTCATCGGGAAAGCCCATGGCGACGCAGATCATGATGACTTGATCGTCCGGGATTGCGGCGTGTTCACGCACCACCGGCGACTGCATGATGCCTTGGCTGTTGATGACGCATCCCAGCCCCCGCGACCAAGCAGCGGTGACCAGGGCGTTGGTCACCGCGCCGCAGTCGAACGGCGCGATGTCGCCGCCGTGAATCGACCGGTCGTAGGTCACCACCACGGCCACCGGCGCGTCAAACTGGCGAAAGCCCCTCAGCACCCAATCCTTGCGCTTGGCCTTGTCCTCCCAGGCAATGTCCATCGCCGCAAAGAGTTGCGCGGCGATTGCCTTCTGCCGCTCCCGATGCACCCCTCGGTAGCCCCCGTGGCTGCGGAACTCCCGGGAATCGGGCACGCCGGCCAGGTTGCGCTCGGTGTTCCCTTGGCGAATGCGGTCCAGGGGCGCCCCAGTGACCACGTGAAAGTGCCAAGGCTGGGTGTTCAGCGAGGACGGCGCCCGCATCGCGATCCCGATCACCTCCCGAATCAACGCCTTGGGCACCGGCACCGGCTTGTAGCCCCTTATGCTGCGCCGCCCCAGAACAACCTCGTCGTATTCCACCGTTAGCCTCCCGTAGAAACAGGTGTGTGCGCGGGCTCATAAACAATTCGGAACCTGGCCCCGCGACAGGCGCTGTCGCAGCCGGCCTCTAAGCCTATAATGCGCCCCCGTGCGGGCCAGCACCCGCAATGCCATCCAAGCGCCCGTAGCTCAGCTGGATAGAGCGTTGGCCTCCGAAGCCAAAGGTCATAGGTTCGAATCCTATCGGGCGCGCCAGTGCGGCCTAGGAGCCTCTGCCTCTGGAATTCACGGCTGCAAATCCGCTTCCGCTCGCCCCTTTGAACGTTCGATTTCGTCAAATATGGCTCGATGTTCCCCTCAATCGCCCGCCCAAAGGGGCGGCGGCATCGAATTTTCGCTTTCGCGACTTCCTATGGCGCAGGCTCCTAGCGGCCGCAACGGCAGTTGTGGTCTGGAGGCTGATGCAACATCAATGGGGTGTTACGGGGACGGAGCGGTCGCAGGGTTCACGGGGTCCAACATGTCTTCGGCCCAACTTGCCATTGAGGGGATGGCAACAGCCCAGAGGTCGTTTTCCCGCTGAATGATGCCTCTGGCGATAATGTTCTGGGCAATTTTGCGAACTTCCTTTTTTGTCGGCGGAATTGGGCCGGTTTCACTGAGCTCCTCTTGGACCATGTGGAGGATGTGACCGAAACCGCCCGGAATGGAATCAGTTGCGAGTTGCACCAAGACTCGCTGAATTGCCCGTAGGTGCAGCGGGTCCCTCGTGACCTCTGTCAGGCGGGACCTATAGTAGTGATTGCGCTTTTGGGCGCAGGCAGATTCAATGTTGCTGTCGGCCACATCGGACAGGCTGCCGTTGACGCGCAGGAGTTCGTCGCAGATGGCCTGTTGTGCGGAGAGCAGGTGCCTTGGGTGGCCGAAGGAGAGATTTGAGCTGGCCTCGGCAAGGGCAGTGGAAATGGAGTTGGGGGAGGACTCGGGGAGCAGGTCGGAAAGCATTCGGCCTGTTGACGCACAACACTCTTCTGCCGTGAGTGGTCCCAAATCGTAAGTGGCCTCATCGCCGCAGCGAGTAAGGCCAGGGTGGCTGGCGAGATGGACGCGTGAGTGCTGCAGCCCGGTGAGGAGGATGACGGTTGGAACGTGCTCCCCCTCGCCGACCCCGCCAATGTGCAGGTCCTTGAGCGTCTCCAATGCCTGGTCGGGAAGCGAGTGGGCTTCGTCAACGTGGATCAGGAGGGAGAGGCCCTTCAGAGCTGCCTTCTCAGCGGCCAGCCCAAGTTTTTCGGAAAGTGGCTGGCCCGCGAACTTTGCAGCAGAGGCAGCCGCCCACTTTGCTGCGGCTGCATAGGCTTTCCCGGGAACGCGCTCAGCGACGGACTGTATGCGATTGAGCAGTGGCCCATCTCCTTTGAGGTGGGCATGGCGAACCGGGATGAAAGCTGCGTCCTCGCCAAGGGACTGCCCAGCATGGAAAGCCAGGGATGTTTTTCCGCAACCAGGCGGGCCTTGAATGATGCGGAAGATGCTCGCGGAGACCTCCGTTGCCGCAGCTAAGCCACTGCGGATGGCCGCCAATTCCTTTCTGCGCCCCTCAAAATAGTGCGCACGGTCACGAGGAGACCGTTCAGCGCAAATTTTTTTTGCGAGGTCAGCGTTAAAGTCCATGTTCCTCTCTCTGCTGGGAAAATCCCCGTTGGGGAATGTACCCCAAAATGCGCGAGCGGCGCGAAACCGCGAGGGGCCATCCGCCTTATCCCAAAGCTAAAGTGCCGTACAAGGCGACACTTTAGACCGCGCGCAAACGCTGAGGGCTGCTAGCGCCACTGCGGCAACAGTTGATGTCTTTTCGCTTCCCAATCACAACTGGCGGAGGGGCAGGGATTCGAACCCTGGGAGGCTTGCGCCTCTCTGGTTTTCAAGACCAGCGCTTTCGACCGCTCAGCCACCCCTCCGGGGCGCTCAGTTTCCCCGCTTTGCAAGGCGGCTTCAAGCTCAGGCCCCACGCTCCCCTCTCCCGTCCCCCCTTGCCGACACCCTTCTCCTGCTGCCGTGCGGATTCAGAAACCCATCGGAATCTGGCCTAAGCGACGAGCGCGGAGTTTCGCGCCAGCGAAACTCCAACCGCCTCTCGCCCTTTGGGCGAGAGGCGCCTTGCCTCGTTGGGAATCGTCGGGATAGACTAATCGCGTAGGTGCCCCAAAGCCGGTCCTTGGCTGTCGGCCTACTGTTCTGAAGATTGGAGAAGCGCTTGATGGACTGCCAAGGAAACAGCAACTGGAAAACGGCAATCATGCATCGTCGATTGGCACTTCTCTCGGCATTGGCCCCAGCGCTGCTGCTGGCTGCAGCCGTCAGCGCCGTGGAGGCGCTCAGCACCGAGGAGCTCGCTTCCCATTGCGTCTATTACCAGGAAGATCCCGACGGTGAGGACGGCATCTTTTGCGTGCGCTACATCCAAGGCTTCATCGACGGCGCAGTTGCCACCGACAAGCGGGTGGCCAGCAACGTCGCCGACGAGTACGACCGCAGGAAGACGCTCACCGATCGCGCCATCCGCACCCGCCTCAACCGCCAAACGGAGCGCTTCCCGTCGTACTACGCCGAGTTCTGCCTGGGCGAACCCGTGCCGCTGAAGGCGGTCGCGGAGCTGGTGATTGCGGATCTCGCCGACCCGGCGCTAACCGCGAGCCAACCGCTCGCCCGCGATGTCGTCTATGCCACCCTACGGCGTGAGTTCCCGTGCGCTCCGAGCGCCGACGAGTAGCCGAACCGGAGGCCTCCCAACCAAAAGCGGGGGATCGGTGGCTGCGCGCCCAGCTCGTTTTGGCCTTGCTGCTGATCGCCTTCTGGCTGCTCTGGTCCGGCCAATTCGTTCCCTTGTTGCTGGTGCTCGGCGCACTCTCCTCACTGCTCGTGGTTTACATTGTCAAGCGCATGGGCTACTTCGACACGCGCATCCATGCGCTGCGCTACAACTTCCGGCTGATCGGATTTTGGCTTTGGCTGCTTCGCGAGATCGTTCGGTCGAGCATCGAGGTGGCTCGCGTCGTTCTCTCCATGCCATTGCGGTTGAGCACCGAGGTGGTGGAGGTGCCGGTCGGTGACTTGGACGCCGTGGACCAGGCTTTGCTCGGCAACTCGATCACGCTGACGCCCGGCACGCTCACCGTGGACACCCGGGAGGATCGGCTGGTGGTCCACGCGCTGACCGCCGCCGGCGCGCAGTCGCTGCGCGATGGGGAGATGAAGCGCCGCGTCATCGCCTTGCGCAGGGCCAAGGCCGCTTGAGCGCAAGGCAGGCGCCGCACCGCTTAACGGGGGAGGCGAGCGGTGCGGCGCCTGCCCCGTTAGCAACGGCGACATCCTCAGGCATGTACTACGCAGCAACCATTGCCACCCTGGTCACGATGGCCTTGGCCCTCCTGCGCGCCGTGAAGGGCCCCAGCGTCTATGATCGCGTGCTGGCCGTGAACATGTTCGGCACCAAGACCGTGCTGCTGCTGGCCGTGGTCGCCTTCCTCTTCGGTCGTCCCGACTTCCTCGACCTGGTGCTGGCCTATGCGCTGATCAACTTCATCGGCGTGTTCGCCGTGCTGAACTTCTTCCGCATCCGCAACACCGGGCAGGCGGAAGCCGATGGGGCGGGCCAGTGACGGACGCGCTGCTGGACATCGCCAGCTGGCTGCTGCTCGCCCTGGGGGGCTTGGCCGTGCTCATCGGCGGCATCGGCGCACTGCGCATGCCGGACCTGTACACCCGGCTGCACGCGGCCAGCGTGACCGACAGCATGGGCGCAATCCTCGTGATCGTCGGGGTCATGCTGCAAGCCGGGCTCTCGCTGGCGACCATCAAGCTTGGCGTCATCCTGCTGTTTCTGCTGCTCTCGAGCCCGACGGCCAGCCACGCGCTCGCCGCTGCGGCCTTGGTCGCCGGAAACAAGCCGGGCATCAACAGCGACGGCCCTGAAGGCGGATGAACGCCCTGTTCGGCATCTTCCTGCTGACGCTGCTGCTGATCACGGCGGTCGCGATCGTGCGCACTCGCAGCCTGTTCGTCGCCGTCATGTTGATGGGCATCGCAAGCCTCCTGATCGCCGCCAACTTCTTCCTGCTCGACGCCGCCGACGTGGCATTGACCGAGGCGGCGATCGGCGCCGGCGTGTCCACAGTGCTGTTCCTGAGCGCACTGGCCTTGACCTCGGACCAGGAAAGCGCGCCGTCCTCCAGGGCGCTGCCGTCCTTGGCCGTGGTGACCGCCGCAGCGCTGGTGATCATCTACGCCACCTTCGACAAGCCCCGTTTCGGCGCGCCCGACGCACCGGTGCAAACGCACGTCTCGCCTTGGTACCTGGAGCAGACCCGCGATCTCATGGACATACCGAACGTGGTCACGGCCGTGCTGGGC